>JAXDOX010000012.1:0-58162 GCA_034668625.1 Sphingomonadales bacterium | reverse complement strand
CGGCAGGCTGCCCTATCGGAGCCTGCGCTTCGAGCATAAGGTGCTCGACCGCGAGAACCTCCAGCCGGTGGCGGTGGTCAATTATCCCGACCCGCAGGTGCCCTATACCCGCGTCACCGAATATAAGCATTTGACCGGCCAGCAGCATCCGAAGACGAGCATCACCTACGAATATCCGTCGGCGGAGGGCGATCCCTATTATCCGATCCCGCGGGCGGAGAATCAGGCGCTCTACAAGAAGTACGAGGCGCTCGCCGATGCGACGCCGGACGCCACCTTCGTCGGGCGGCTCGCCACCTATCGCTATTACAATATGGACCAGGTCGTCGGCCAGGCCCTCGCCGCCTTCCGTCGCCTCCACGCCCGGGTCGAGGCGGAAGGGGCGGCGAACAACGGCGGCCTCTGGACGGAAGCGGCGGAGTAGGCGGAAACCTCCTTCCGCTATCTCGCCGCCCCCAGGATCTTCCACGGCAGGCCGGGCAGCTTGATCATCGGTGCGCTGCACACGGTGCAGCGACTGACGAAATGACCGCGGTCCCAGTGGCTCGTCCGGAGGTCGGCGACATGGCGGCCTAACCAGTCGTGCAGGCTCACCGTCGCGTCCCCTCGGACTGATTCGCCTGCAAGGCGGTGCGCCCGACTTCCCACGAGCGGTGCAGATCCTGGCGGATCGAACGGCCGGCGAGATGAGCGTCCACGGCCTCGTGCCCCTCCCGCTTCAGCATGGCGGCGAGCTCGGGCAAGGTTTCATAAGCGCCCAGCCTGGCCAGCTCGAAAGCGCGCTCGACGGTCGTCGGCCTGCTCAGCGCCGACGCCGGCAAGACAGTTGCGGCGGTCGCCATATCAGCGCCGTTCCACGCCGGCGAGTCGGAGCCGGACGTAACGATTGGCCACGCCGAGATGCTCCTCGCGTTCGCCCTCGTCGGGGCTGCGCGAGGCCATCCAGCGGGCGCCGGTCTCCAGTCGCTGGTAACGTTCGGCGTCGGCGGTTTCCGGCAGCGGCAGCGCGAGGGGGGCGCCTTCCTGCTCCGGGCGGTTTCCGGCAGCGGCCGCGGCGGCGGCCTTGATGCTGTAGCGGCCGGCGAGATCGAGATGGACGAGCCGCGCCTCGGCGCCACCCGCGCGTCGTGCGTTGGCGACCGAAGCGCGCTTGCGGCCGAGCCAGTAAGCCTGTTCCATGCGATCACCTTCATCCTGGCAAGCGGGAGCGCACGAAGTCTCTCTGTCACGGGATGCTTGCGGGACGATCAGGTGATGGTACGTGTGTAGCAGATAGACGCGAGGATTGCGAGCGCGCTCAGACGCCGCCTTTCGCCTCGCCCTCCGGCGCAGCGGAAGCGCTCGCCCCCATCACCACGCGCCACCCCTCCGGGAGGTAATCGAGCGACATGTAGTAATAGAAGGCGCAGCGGCCGTCCTTCGTCCAGGTGCCGCCCTTCATGATTCCGAAGGCGGTGTCGCCGGCGAAGACCGGGCCGCCGCTGTCGCCGCCGCCGCAGCCCGGGCCGGCGACCGTGACCCAGGAGGGCGCGCAGGGGCCGCCGCACAGGTCGCCCGGCGGCGCGTAATCGGTGAGCTCGACCTCGCCGCAAGTATAGCCGGTCCGCTCGCCGCGATGGCAGACGAAGTCCCCGGCCCGCGTGCTCGCTCGCGGCCGGACGGCTTCCGGCACGCGCGCCGCACTCTTCTTCGCGTCGACGTAGAAGAGCGGCTCGCCGCCGCCGTCGGTGACGTTCACCTGCACGTCCTGGAAGCTCCAGCCCCATTGGCCGACGAAGGGCAGCTCGACCTTGGCGCCGCCGGGCGCTGTGTAGGTCAGCATGTCCGGGCAATGGGCGGCGGTGACGAGGCCGGTCCGGGCCCCGTCGGTAACGACGAAACCGGCCGTGCAGACGCTGTGGCGGCCGGTCACGGCGTCCGCGCCCTCCACGCGGGCGCCGCCCTCGACGGCGGCGAAATTGGCAGCCGTCTCGATCGGGCGCACCCGGGCGCGTACCCCGGCGATCTCGCTCGCTCGCGCCGCCATGTCGACAAGCTGTTCGTCGGTCTTGCCGGTGTCGCCGGCCATCAGCACCAGCTCGCCGGTGCGCGGGTCGACGCCCATGCCCCGGGCGTCGGGGAAGGCGGCGCGAAGGCGGTCGCCCCGCTTCTCGATGGCTTTGAGGATATTCTCCCGCGTCGCCGGCGCGCCGGTGCGGAAGACCACCGGAACGCTCATACCCGCGCCCTGGATCGTGTCATCGGGCACGGCCTTGCCGCCCTTCAAGAGGACTACGATTTGGTAGATGGGCTCGTGCTCGATCGCGATGCCGGCGAGGCGCTTCGAATAGGTCTCGCGCAGCCGGTCGGTGGCGGCGACGGTCTCCTCCTGCGCTTGCAGGCGGCGGAGCGCCTCGTCCGTCTCGACATGGTGCTGCCGGGCATATTCCGCCGCATCCTGGGCCAGCGCCTCCGCAGGCGTCTGCAGCGCCTGAGCCGCGGCGGGAGACGCGAAAGCGAGGAGCAGAAGGGCGAGAAAGCGCATGGGGCGGGTCTAGCCTGCCGGAGCTTGCCGAGCGATGAAGCTCCTCGCCGTTTACGCCGCCGCCCGTTCCTCGCCTTCCGGCTTCAGCAGCAGCGCGCCGTCGCCCTCCTCGACCCTGACCGTCTGGCCCTCGAGGATTTCGGCGCGGAGGATCGCGTCGGCCAGAGGGTCCTGGAGGTATTTCTGGACGGCGCGCTTCAGCGGCCGGGCGCCGTAGACCGGATCGTAGCCGACGCGGCCGAGCCAGGCGCGCGCGCCGTCGGTCAAGTCGAGGTGGATCTTGCGGTCGGCGAGGAGCTTGCCCAAGCGGGCGACCTGGATGTCGACGATCGGGCCCATATGCTCGGTCCCCAGCCGGTGGAAGAGGATGATCTCATCGAGGCGATTGAGGAATTCGGGCCGGAAATGGGCGCGGACCATTTCCATCACCTGGGGCTCGACCTTTCCGACATCCTCGTCGTCGGTGAGCGACGAGAGGAACTGGCTGCCGAGGTTCGAGGTGAGGATGATGATCGTATTGGTGAAGTCGACCGTCCGCCCCTGGCCGTCGGTGAGCCGCCCGTCGTCGAGCACCTGGAGGAGGATGTTGAACACGTCGGCGTGCGCCTTCTCGACCTCGTCGAACAGGACGACCTGATAGGGCCGGCGGCGCACGGCTTCGGTCAGCACGCCGCCTTCCTCATAGCCGACATAGCCAGGCGGGGCGCCGATCAGGCGGGCGACCGAATGCTTCTCCATGAACTCCGACATGTCGATGCGCACCATCGCGGTCGCGTCGTCGAACAGGAATTCGGCGAGCGCCTTGGTGAGCTCGGTCTTGCCGACTCCGGTCGGGCCGAGGAACAGGAACGAGCCCAAAGGCCGGTTCGGGTCCTGAAGGCCGGCGCGGGCGCGGCGGATGGCGCGGCTGACCGCCGCCACCGCCTGGTTCTGGCCGATGACGCGCTTGCCGATCTGCGCCTCCATCTGGAGCAATTTCTCGCGCTCGCCCTCCAGCATCCGCTCGACCGGGATTCCGGTCCAGCGGGCGACGACCCCGGCGATATCCTCGCTGGTCACCTCCTCGCGCAGCATCGCCGACTGGCTGACCGCCTCCGCCTCGGCGAGCTGCTTCTCGAGGCCCGGGATGCGCCCGTACTGGAGCTCGCCGGCCTTGGCGAGGTCGCCGGCCCGCTGCGCCTGCTCGAGCTCCAGGCGCGCCGCGTCGAGCTGCTCCTTCAATTTGCCCTCGGCGGCGATCTTCTCCTTCTCCGTCTGCCAGCGCTGGGTCAGCTCCCCCGACTGCTCCTCGAGATTGGCAAGCTCGCTTTCGAGGTTCGCCAGCCGCTCCTTCGAGGCCTTGTCGCTCTCCTTCTTCAGCGCCTCGCGCTCGATCTTCAGCTGAATGATGCGGCGGTCCAGATTTTCGATCTCCTCGGGCTTCGACTCGACCTCCATCCGGAGGCGCGAGGCGGCCTCGTCCATCAGGTCGATCGCCTTGTCGGGGAGGAAGCGGTCGGTGATGTAGCGGTTGGAAAGGGTCGCCGCCGAGACGAGGGCGCCGTCGGTGATGCGCACGCCGTGGTGCAGCTCGTATTTCTCCTTGAGGCCGCGCAGGATCGAGATCGTGTCCTCGACCGTCGGCTCGCCGATGAACACCGGCTGGAACCGCCGCTGCAGCGCCGGGTCCTTCTCGACATGCTTCCTGTATTCGTCGAGCGTGGTGGCGCCGATGCAGTGCAATTCGCCGCGGGCGAGCGCGGGCTTGAGCAGGTTCGAAGCGTCCATCGCGCCCTCGCTCTTCCCGGCGCCGATCAAAGTGTGCATCTCATCGATGAACAGGATGACGTCGCCTTCGGCCTGCTTGACCTCGTCGAGCACGCCCTTCAGGCGCTCCTCGAACTCGCCGCGATATTTGGCGCCGGCGATCAGGCTGCCCATGTCGAGCGCCATCAGCCGCCGGTCCTTGAGGGAATCGGGCACGTCGCCGTTGGCGATGCGCAGCGCGAGGCCTTCGGCGATGGCGGTCTTGCCGACCCCGGGGTCGCCGATCAGCACCGGGTTGTTCTTGGTGCGGCGGGCGAGGATCTGCATGGTGCGGCGGATCTCCTCGTCGCGGCCGATCACCGGATCGAGCTTGCCCTCGCGGGCCGCCTCGGTGAGGTCGCGGGCGAACTTCTTCAGCGCGTCGTAGCGATCCTCGGCAGACTGGGTGTCGGCGGTGCGGCCGCCGCGCAGCGCGTTGATGGCGGCGTTGAGCGCCTCCGCCTTCAGCCCCGCATCGGCGAGCGCCTTGCCGGCGGAGGTGTTCTTCGCAAGCACGAGGGCGAGCAACATCCGCTCGACCGTGACGTAGCTATCGCCCGCCTTCTGCGCGATCTGCTCGGCGCTATCGAGGACGCGGAGCGCCTCGGCGTCGAGACCCGGCGTCTGGTTCGCCCCGCCGCCGGTCACCGCCGGCACCCTGGCCAGCGCCTCGTCCGTCTCCCGCCGCGCCGCCTCGGCGCTGCCGCCGGCGCGGGCGATGAGGCCCGCCGCCATGCCCTGCTCGTCCTCGAGCAAAGCCTTCAGGATATGGACCGGCCCGATCCGCTGATGGTCCATGCGCAGCGCCACCGTCTGCGCCGCTTGCAGGAAGCCCCGCGCCCGGTCGGTGAATTTCTCCAGGTTCATCTCAGCCCCTCATCTTGGCCGTCAATCTTGGTCGGTGCCGATATGGTGTTGCCATTGTGCAACACAAGGGGACTCTAATGTTCGCAATCGGACAAAGTGGAACACTAGCAAAATCAGCTATTTACCACCCCATTGCGCGAGCCGATCCCGCCGCTATTGTGCGCCCCGCACCCGACTCTGCGAAGGGACCCGACATGCGCTCCAGGCTGCTTCCGTTCACCCTGCTCGCGGCCGCCGCCGCGCCGCTCGCTTTCTCCCCCTCGCCCGCCGCCCCGGCCCATGCCGCCGCCGCCCCGGCGCCGCTGTCGCAGCTCGTCGCCCAGGTCAACATCCCCTACCAGGCCTTCACCCTGCCCAACGGGCTGCGCGTGTTCGTGCACGAGGACCACAAGGCACCGGTCGTCGCGGTCTCGGTCTGGTACCATGTCGGCTCGAAGGACGAGACCGCGGGCAAGACCGGCTTCGCGCACCTTTTCGAACATCTCATGTTCAACGGCTCCGAAAATGCCCCGGGCGACTTCTTCGAGCCGCTGCAGCAGGTCGGCGCGACCGACTATAACGGCACCACCTGGTTCGACCGGACCAATTATTTCGAGACGGTGCCGACCCCGGCGCTCGATCTCGCTCTGTTCCTCGAGAGCGACCGCATGGGCCATCTGCTCAATGCCGTCACCCAGGAGAATCTCACCAACCAGATCAATGTCGTCCAGAACGAGAAACGGCAGGGCGACAACCAGCCTTACGGCATGGTCGAATACCACCAGCTCGACGCGCTCTTCCCGGCCGGCCACCCCTATCACCATCCGACGATCGGCTCGATGAAGGACCTGACCGGCGCCAGCCTCGAGGACGTCAAGAACTGGTTCCGCTCGCGCTACGGCCCGAACAACTCGGTGCTTGTCCTCGCCGGCGACGTGACGCTACCCAAGGCGAAGCAGCTCGTCGCCAGATATTTCGGCGACATTCCGCGCGGTCCGAACGTCACTCCGGCCGCGGCCGACGTGCCGACCCTCGCTTTGGCCAAGACCGAGGTGATGCACGATCGCGTCGCCCACACCCGCATCTATCGCATGTGGGTCGTGCCCGGCCTCACCAATGCCGACAACGTCCCGCTCGACATCGCCGCCTCGGTGCTCGGCGGCCTCTCCAGCTCGCGGCTCGACAATGCGCTGGTGCGCGGCGAGAAGATCGCCACCAACGTCTCGGCGGGGGTGCAGCCGTTCGAGCGGGTCAGCCTGTTCGAGGTCAGCGCCGACGTGAAGAACGGAGTCGATCCGGCCCGGGTCGCGGCGCGGCTCGACCAGATCGTCGCCGACTTCATCCGCACCGGCCCCAGCGCCGACGAGGTCCGCCGAGTCGCCACCAAGGAGGTGGCCGGGCGGATCAGCGGCCTCGAATCGGTCGGCGGCTTCGGCGGCAAGGCGGTCGCACTGGCCGAGGGCGCGCTCTATGCGGGCGACGCCGGCTTCTACAAGAAGCAGCTCCAGGCCTATGCGACGGCGACTCCGGCGAGCGTGCGCGCCGCCGCGCAGAAGTGGCTGTCGCGGCCGGTCTATGCCCTCACCGTCGCGCCGGGCGAGCGCGAGGCCTATGAGGAGGCGCCGGCCGGCTCGGGCTCCTTCCACCACCCGGCCTATTACCGCATTCCGGCCGCGAGCGAGCATCCGCTCGCGCCGATGCCGCCGCTCTCCTACGCCCCCACGGCGCCGCAGCGGCAGGCGGCGGGCGCCGCCGCGCATCCCGCCGGCGTCGACCGTTCGCACTTCCCGCCGGTCGGCGACGTCGCCAATATCGACTTTCCCGACGTCCAGCGGGCCCGCCTCTCCAACGGCATCGAGATCGTCTACGCCCGCCGCACCGCCGTGCCGGTGACGCGCGTCGCGGTCAGCTTCGACGCCGGCAACGCCGCCGATCCGCACAACGCGCTCGGCACCCATTCCCTGATGCTCGCGCTGATCGACGAGGGAACGAAGACCCGCAGCTCGGTCCAGATCGCCGAGGAGCAGGAGCGGCTCGGCGCCAATATCAGCACGTCGGGCTCGATGGATCGCACGGCGATCGGCCTGTTCGCGCTGACCCCGAACCTGGCGCCTTCCCTCGACCTGCTCGCCGACATCGTGCGCAACCCGGCCTTCGAACCCTCGGAGGTCGAGCGGCTGCGCGGCCAGCAGCTCGCCCGGATCGAATCGGAGCTCACCCAGCCGCAGGGCCTCGCGCTGCGCACCCTGCCGAGCGCGCTCTACGGCCCCAGCCATCCTTATGGCGTGCCGTTCACCGGCACCGGAGATCCGGCGGTGGTGAAGCGCCTCAGCCGCGCCGACCTCGTCGCCTTCCACGACAGCTGGATCCGGCCCGACAACGCCAGGATCTTCGTCGTCAGCGACCGGCCGCTCGCCGCGATCCAGCCGCTGCTCGAGCGCAGCTTCGGCGACTGGCGCGCCCCGGCTTTGCCCAGGGGCGTCAAGAACCTCCAGGCCGCGACGGCCGCGCCCCGCGAGCGCATCCTCCTCATCGACCGGCCGCAATCGCCCCAGTCGGTGATCATGGGCGGCCTGCTCCTGCCTTTTACCGGCCGCGACCCGATCGAGCCGCTGCAGGTGGCGAACGACGTTCTCGGCGGCAGCTTCCTCTCGCGGCTCAACATGGACATTCGCGAGAAGAAGGGCTGGTCCTATGGGGTCAACGGCCGGATCAACCGGCTGCTCGGGACGGTGCCCTACATCGTCTCGGCGCCGGTCCAGGCCAACCAGACCGGGCCGTCGCTGGCGGCGATGCGCGAGGACATGACCGACTTCCTCACCGCCCACGGCATCACCGCTGCCGAGCTGCAGCGCACGATCAACAACCGGGTGCGCGGCCTCGCCGGCAATTTCGAGACGTCGGAGGACGTGCTCGGCGGCATCGAGACGATCGACCAGTTCGGCTTCCCGGACAATTATTACGAGACCCTCGCCGCCCGCTACAAGGCGATGACCGTGCCGGAGCTCGACGCCTCGATCCGCCGCGTCGTCGATCCCAGGAAGTTCGTCTGGGTCGTGGTCGGCGACGCCTCGAAGATCCGCCCCCAGCTCGACAAGCTCGGCCTGCCGATCGAGACGGTCACGCCGCTGGGCAAGTGACGGCCTCGGCCGTCATTGCGAGGAGCGCAGCGACGAAGCAATCCATTCCCCGCGGACTGCTTCGCTTCGCTCGCAATGACCGGGGCTAGCGGAATACCCGCGTGACGTGGCCCATCTTGCGGCCGGGCCTCGGCTCGTCCTTGCCGTAGAGGTGGAGGTGGACGGCCGGGTCGCGCAGGATTTCGGGCCCGCGTTTCGCCTCTTCGCCGATCAGGTTGGTCATCTCGACCCACGCTCCGGTCAGCGCCGTGTCGCCGAGCGGCAGGCCGCAGATCGCTCGGACGTGGTTCTCGAACTGCGAGGTCACCGCGCCCTCGATAGTCCAATGGCCGCTATTGTGGACCCTCGGCGCCATCTCGTTGAACACCGCGCCGTCGGCTGTGGCGAAGAACTCGGCGGCGAGAACGCCGACATAGTCGAGCGCCTCGGCGATGCGCCGGGCCAGCCCCTCGGCCTCGGCCAGGACGGCCGGGTCGATGCCGGACGCCGGGGCCTCGGAGCGGACCAGGATTCCGCCGGCATGGGTATTGCGCGGCGCCGGCCAGGCCAGTGTCTCGCCATCGGCACCGCGGCACAGCAGGATGGAGAATTCCGCCTCGAAGGGGACGAAGGCTTCGAGGATCGACGGCGCGCCGCCCACGGCCTCCCAGGTCTGGTCGGCGTCGCCGGGTCCGGCGAGCCGCCCCTGGCCTTTGCCGTCATAGCCGAAGCGGCGGGTCTTGAGGATCGCGGGGGTGCCGATCGCGGCGATGGCCGCGTCCAGTTCCTCCCGGCTGGAGACCGGCGCGAAGGACGCGGGACGGCCGCCGAGGCCGGCGACGAAATTCTTCTCCTTGAGCCGGTCCTGGGCGATCTCCAGCGCCCGGCGGGGCGGGCGAAGCAGCGTTTCCGCGGCAAGCGCATCAAGCGCGGCGGCGTCGATATTCTCGAACTCGTAGGTGGCGACGTCCACCTCCCGGCCGAACCGGGCGAGCGCCTCGGCGTCGTCCCAGCGGCCGCGCGTCCATTTCGCCGCGACCTCGGCGGCGGGGGGAGGCGCCTCGTCGGGCGCGTAGATATGGCATTGGTAGCCGAGCTGCGCCGCCGCCATCGCCAGCATCCGTCCGAGCTGGCCGCCGCCGACGATGCCGAGGGTGGAGCCGGGCGGGACGGGGGTCATTCAGGCCTTTCGCCGACCTCGTCCGTCTGGCGCTGCCGCCAGGCCTTGAGCCGCTCCGCCAGGTCGGCGTCGCCCAGCGCCAGGATCGAGGCGGCGAGAAGCCCGGCGTTGACCGCTCCGGCCTTGCCGATGGCGAGCGTGCCGACCGGGACGCCGCCGGGCATCTGGACGATGGAGAGAAGGCTGTCGAGGCCGGCCAGGGCCTTGGTTTCGACCGGCACGCCGAGCACCGGCAGCGGAGTCATCGACGCCGCCATGCCGGGCAGGTGCGCCGCTCCGCCCGCGCCCGCGACGATCACCTTGAGGCCCCGCTGCGCCGCGCCGGAGGCGTAATCGTAGAGCCGCTGCGGGGTACGGTGGGCGGAGACCACCTTGGTCTCGTAGGCTACGCCCAGCGCATCGAGCGTCTCGGCGGCATGGCGCATCGTCTCCCAATCGGAGCGGCTGCCCATGATGATCCCGACCTCGGCCATCCGCCTCCCTCTATCGGCCGCCGCGCGGCGAGGCCAGAGGTTCGTTTTTGCTTAACCTCGCCGCGCTAGAGGGAACGCCATGTCCAGGCACAGCTCCGACTTCACCGGCCTGCCCGTCGACGCCGACGGCGAGAACGCCCTGCTGCGCGCGGCTTTGATCGACGCGCGGCAGCGCATCCGCGATCTCGAGCGCAACGTCGACGCGGACGATTTGACGCCGCTCCCCGGCGCAAAGCGCTTCCGCACCGAGCTGGAGCGGGTGGTGGGGCTGGTGGCGCGGCACGGCACGCCGGGCGCGATCGTCCATCTCGAGCTGACCGGCCTCGCCCAGCTCCACGAGGCGCACGGCCATTTCGCCTCGGACGCGGCCCTGGTCCATGTCGCTCGCCTGCTCTGCGGCCTCATCCGATCGACCGATGTCCTCGCCCGTGTCGGCGAGGACCAGTTCGGCCTGATCCTCGACCACCTAGACCTCGACAGCGCGATCGACGCCGCCGAACGGCTGGGACGCTGCGTCGAAGCCAATCCGCTCGACCTCGGTCACGTCCGCCTGCCGCTGAGCTGCGCCGTCGCCACCACCGGCATCCTCGCCGGCGACACCGCGGACGACGTCCTGGCGCGGGCCGAACGGAATTTGGCGCGGGCGAAGGCGGAGGCCTGACTCGCCTCCCTGGAAGGGAGGAGCTTCATCTACCGCTCGCTCAGATAGTAGCGATCCAGCGCCTCTAGCCGCTCGTCCAGCTCATAGACAATGGGCTGGCCGGTCGGGATCTCGAGCCCGGTGATCTCCTCGTCCGGGATGTGCGACAGATGCTTGACCAGCGCCCTCAGCGAATTGCCGTGGGCGGAGATGAGGACGCGTTGCCCGTCCCGCAGCGCCGGGGCAATACGGCTCTCCCAATAAGGCAGGACCCGCGCGATCGTGTCCTTGAGGCTCTCGGTGCTGGGAACCTCGACCCCGGCGTAACGGCGGTCGGCTGAAAGGTCGTAGGGGCTGCCCGGCTCGAGCGGCGGCGGCGGAACGTCGAACGAGCGCCGCCAGATATGGACTTGGCTCTCCCCATGCTTCGCCGCCGTCTCCGCCTTGTTGAGCCCGGTAAGGCCGCCATAATGGCGCTCGTTCAGCCGCCAGCTTTTCTCGACCGGCAGCCACAGGCGGCCCATCGCCTCCAGTGCGATGTTCAATGTCTTGATCGCCCGTGTCTGGACCGAGGTGAAGCAGAGATCGAAGTCGAGCGCCTTCACCGCCATCAGCTCGCCCGCCAGCCGTGCTTCCTCCGCGCCCTTTTCGGTGATGTCGACGTCCCACCAGCCGGTGAAGCGGTTCTCGAGGTTCCACGTCGACTGGCCGTGTCGGATGAGGACGAGCGTCGGCACGCGCGTCAGCCCTTCTTCCGCGCCTCGAGGCCGGGGAGGATGAAATGGAGCGAGTCGAGGCAGGCGCGCGCGAGGAGGCGGCAGCGGTCGGGCGACCAGCCGTAGACCTCGTCGGGCAGGTCGGCATTGTCCTTGAACGGCATTTCCAGCGTCATCGACACCGCGCCGTAGCGCTCGGCGAGCTGGGCTGTGGACATCGACATATTGGCCTGGCCGGGCCTTGCCACCTCATAGCCCCTGGCGGTCTGGAAGTCCGGCGAGAGGCGCTCGAGCGCGTCGGCGAAGGCGTCGAACAGCGTCTGCTGGCCCTCGTTCCAGCGCGGTATGCCCTCGAAGCCGGCGAGAAAGTTGGCGGCGATAGCCTCGTCGCCATGGACGTCCATGGCGAAGTCGACGCCGGTCCGGTCCATCTCGCCGCGGACGCACAGCACTTCGGGGCTGCGTTCGGCGGAAGGATCGTGCCATTCCCGGTTGAGGTTGGCGCCGACGGCGTTGGTGCGGAGGTGGCCGCGCCTCGACCCGTCCGGGTTCATGTTGGGCACGATGTGGAAGGTCGCCCGCTGCCGCAGCACCCGAGTCACCGGATCGGCCTCGTCGAGCAGCCGCTCGAGCGCGCCCTCCATCCACCATTCAGCCATCGTCTCGCCGGGATGCTGGCGGGCGTAGAGCCAGACCTGCAGCGGCCCGTCGCCCAGCTTCAGATAATCCATCTCCTGGCCGTCGAGGGTGCGGCCGAGCGACTTGTATTCGACTCCCGGCGCCGCGGCCGCCCCGGCGACGAGATCGTGGTGCCGCTCCATCGTGTAGGGCGCGAAATAGGCGACCCACAGGCTGTCCGAATGCGGCGTAGCGCGGATGGTGAGGGTCCCGTCCTCATAGCCGGTGTCGGCGCGGACCCATTCCTCGCGGTCGTAGGAGAGGCAGGCGCGGTAATCTTCCCAGCCGAGCGGATAGGCGGCGCCGGCGCAGTTGAGGATGCGCAGTTCGACCGCCCGGCCCTTCGCCCCGGTCAGGCGGAAATAGAACCATTGGTAGAAGTCGGACTGGTTGTCCCTCTGGATTTCGAGGTTGATGCGATCGCCGTCGATGCCGACGACACGGATGTTGCCGCCGTCGAAGGCAGCCGAAACGTTGAGGCTCATCTGACCCTGATAATCCGGCCCGACTCGCCGGGGAAGTCTCGAAACAGCGCGGTCGCAAGACGCTCCGCCGCGGCGGCGCCGACCGGCTCGGCGCTGCCCGGGCGAGCGTCGGAAAGGGCGCGGCCCTCCCAGAAGACGGTGCCGTCGGAACGGCGGCGGATGGCGACTTCGAGCAGGGTGGCGTTGCCTCCCGGGGCGGTGCTGGCCGGCCCCGATGCGAAGCCGCGCCCGACTCGGGCGGCGCTCCTCGCCGCGATCGCCTCGCGGCTGCCAGACTGGAGCGCGACGAGGGCGATCTGCTCTGACTGCCCGCCGGCGGTGGTGACGACGGTCCAGCCGAGGCGCTGGAGCTGGCGGCCGACGGCGGCCGCGGCGGCGGCGAAATCGGGCCTCGCCGCGTCGGCGCGGTCGAATGGCTCGATCGCGATCTGGGCGTGGGCGATCGGCTCGCCGAGATGGAAGCGGCCGACCTCGACTCCGCCGGCGCGGACGGTGGCGCCGCCGCCCCCTCCGGTCGTGCAGGCGGCGAGCGCCGCCGCGAGGGCGAGAGCGCCGCTGCGCAGAAAAGCTGTTTTCATCTCGGCACCTCTTCGTCTAGCGGCGGCCTTGCGGCTCCAACGATCCTCGCGGCCGTTTCGCTCCCGGCCCTATTGGCCGTCCCGACGCAGGAGTCCAGATGAACGACCGTCCCGCCGTCCTCGTCACCGGTGGCGCCGGCTATATCGGCAGCCACGCCGTCCTCGCCTTGCTCGACAGCGGCTGGCCGGTGGTGGTGATCGACAATCTCTCGACCGGCTTCCGCTGGGCGGTTCCGGACGAGGCCGCCTTCGCCGAGGGCGACATCGCCGACCAGCCCCTGCTCCGCCGCCTCATCACCGACCACAACATAGGGGCCATCATCCACTTCGCCGGCTCCATCATCGTCCCGGAATCCGTCGAACAGCCGCTCAAATATTATGAAAACAACACGGTGAAGAGCCGCTCGCTGCTCGAGAGCGCCGTCGAAGGCGGGGTGCGCCACTTCATCTTCTCCTCGACGGCAGCGACCTACGGCCTACCGGAGCGGGTGCCGATCGACGAGGACACGCGCACCCAGCCGATCAATCCCTATGGCTGGTCGAAGCTGATGACCGAGCGAATGCTGGTGGACACCGCCGCCGCGCATCCGCTCAACTTCTGCGCTTTGCGCTATTTCAACGTCGCCGGCGCCGACCCAAAGGGACGCTCGGGCCAGTCCACTGCCGGCGCCACCCATCTCATCAAGGTCGCGGTCGAGGCGGCTACCGGCAAAAGGGACCATGTCTCCGTCTACGGCACCGACTACGACACGCCCGACGGCACCGGCGTGCGCGACTATATCCACGTCAGCGACCTCGCCGCGGCGCATGTCGACGCGCTCGAGGCGCTGATCGCCAGTCCGGACGAGAGCCACATCATGAATTGCGGCTACGGGCGCGGCTTCTCGGTGCTCGAAGTGCTCGACGCCGTCGATCGGGTGACGAACAGGAAGGTCGAGCGGCGGCTGGAGCCCCGCCGGCCGGGCGATCCTGACGCGCTGGTGGCCGACAATCGCCGCATCCTCGCCACTTTGCCGTGGCGGCCGAAGCTCGACGATCTCGAGACGATCGTCGCTGACGCCCTCGCCTGGGAAAGGGTGCTGGCGGAGCGCCGCCGGCCTTCCTAGAACCGCCCCGATGCGCATGAGCGTGCAGGAGGCGGAAGCCAAGGTGCGGGCGGGGGCGGCGGCGCTGCAGCAGGGCCGGCCGGACGAAGCGGCGCGCCTGCTCGCCGAGGTGACGGCCGCCGGCATCGCCAACCCCCAGGTCTGGCTGCTCCTCGTCCACGCCCGGGCGAAGGCGGGCGACGCAGCGGGCGAGGAAGCCGCGCTCGATTCGCTGCTGGCCGCCGATCCGCAGAATCTGCGCGCCCTGATCATGAAGGGCGATTGCCGCGCCCGCGCCGGCGAGCGGCGGGCGGCGACCAGCTTCTACCGGTGCGCGCGGCAGGTCGCCGGGGCGGTGGGCCAGCTGCCGCCGGACCTGGCCGGGGAGGTGGCGCGGGTCGAGCGCGCCCTCGCAGACTTCGAGCGCGGCTATAAGACGCATCTCGACGCGGCGCTCGACGAGCGCGGCTTCGGCGCCGCGGCCCGCAGCCGGCGCTTCCAGCAGTCGCTCGACATTCTCGCCGGCGAGAAGGAGATATTCGTCCAGCAGCCGACTGCGTACTATTTCCCCGAGCTGCCCAACATCCAGTTCTACGAGCGCGACCGGTTCGACTGGGCGGAGCGGGTCGAGGCGGCGACGGAGGCGATCCGCGCCGAGCTCATCGCGCTGATGGCGGGGAGCGACGCCTTCCGACCCTATATGGTCGCCGACCCCGACCGGCCACTCGCCGATTTCCACGGCTTGCTCGACAATCCCGAATGGTCGAGCCTCTACCTCTGGGAAAATGGCAAGCCCGTCGAGGAGAATGTCGCCCGCTGCCCCGCCGCCTTCGAGGCGCTCGGCCACGCGCCGCTGCCGCATATCAGCGTCCGGGCGCCGGTCGTCATGTTCTCCCGCCTCGCCCCCGGCGCCCGCATCCCGCCGCACACCGGCATGCTCAACGCCCGCCTGATTTGCCACCTGCCGCTGATCGTGCCGCCGGGCTGCGGTTTCCGGGTCGGCAACGAGGTCCGCCATTGGGAGGAGGGCAAGCTGATCATCTTCGACGACACGATCGAGCACGAGGCCTGGAACGACAGCAACGAGGACCGGGTGGTGCTGATCTTCGACATCTGGCGGCCGGAGCTGAACGAGGAGGAGCGCGGCGCCGTCGCGGCGATGTTCGAGGCGGTCGACGCTTATCGCGACGGCTGAGCCCGGGCCCTTGGCCTACCCCGGCTCGGCTTGACTTCGCGGGCGCCGCAAATTAGGTGAGCGCCTCGCTTTTCCAGCAGACAATTCGACCCGAACAGGCAGGCGTCCCGAGCCATGAAGATCCGCAACTCCTTGAAGTCCCTGAAGTCGCGCCACCGCGACTGCCGCGTGATCCGCCGCCGGGGCCGCACCTACGTCATCAACAAGACCAACCGCCGCTTCAAGGCGCGCCAGGGCTGACGGGGCGGAGCCACGTCATTGCGAGGAGCGTAGCGACGAAGCAATCCACGCCGCGCCGCTGGATTGCTTCGCTTCGCCCGCAATGACGGACGGCGACATGAAACCCACCGCCGTCATCTTCGACGTCGGCAACGTCCTCTACGGCTGGGACCCCGAAGCCTTTCTCGCCCGGCAGATACCGCAGGACGAAAAGCGCCTCGCCTTCATCGAGGCGGTCGATCTCTGGTCGTGGCACGACGGCCTCGACGCCGGCCGCCCCTTCGACGAGGCGGCTGCGGAGCTCTCCGAGAAATTTCCCGATTACGCCGCTTACCTCTCCGCCTGGGGGGAGCGGTTCGGCGAGACGATCACCGAGCCGGTACCGGGCGTCCATGCCATCGTCGAGGAACTCGATAGACGTGGCATCCCACTCTTCGCGATCACCAATTTCTCCGCCGACTTCTGGAAGCCGTTCCGGGCGAAGGAGGACGCGTTCCTCCGCCGCTTCCGCGGCATCGTCGTCTCCGGCGAGGAGAAATTGCTCAAGCCCGATCCCGCCCTCTACTATCGGGCCCTCGACCGCTTCCGCCTAAAGCCGGAGCAGGCCCTGTTCGTCGACGACCGCAAGATCAACGTCGAGGGCGCCGAGGCGGTGGGGATGCGAGGGCACCTCTTCACCGACGCCGACGGCCTCAGGCGGAGGCTGGAGGGGGAAGGGCTCCTCTAGCTCTCCCGTTTCGGAGGGAGCTGCGCACGCAACCCTTCGCCTTCTCGCGCTTTTCATTTCGGCGATGCGACAAAGATGGCCCGCGAAATTATGGATCGTCCGCCACGGCCAGAGCGCCGGCAACGTCGCTCGCGACGCCGCCGACGCGGCCGGCCTGCCGGTCATCGACGTCCAGGTCCGTGACGTCGACGTGCCGCTGAGCGATCTCGGCCGTCGCCAGGCGGAGGCGCTCGGCCATTGGTTCGCCGCCTTGCCCGAAGCCGAGCGACCGGAGGTCGTGCTGACCTCCCCCTATCTTCGTGCCCGGCAGACCGCCGGCGCGATTTGCGAGGGCGGTGGCGTCGCCGCGGCCACCAAGGGGCCGGTCAAGGACGAGCGTCTGCGCGAGCGCGAGTTCGGGCTGTGGGACCGGCTGACGACCGCCGGAGTGCGCGAGAAATTCCCCGAGCAGGCCGAGCAGCGCACCCTCCTCGGTAAATTCTATCACCGTCCGCCCGGCGGCGAGAGCTGGGCCGACGTCATCCTGCGCCTCAGGAGCGCGCTCGATACGATCAGCCTCCATTTCGCCGACCGGCGGGTGCTGATCGTCTGCCACCAGGTGGTCGTGCTCTGCTTCCGCTACATATTGGAAGAGCTGGACGAGGCCCAGATCCTCGCGATCGACAAGGCTGGCGACGTCGTCAATTGCGGCCTGCTCCAATATGAGTTCGAGCCCGACGACGAGAAGGACTGCGTGCCCAAATTGGTCTGCTACAATTTCGCCGTGCCGCTGATCGAGGAAGCGGCTCCGATCACCTCGGCCCCAGACGCGATGGTCGCCGCCCGGTGAGCGATCCCGAGACGCTGGACCGGGACCTGCTGCGCCGATTCCCGCTTCCCCGCCACCCCGAGGACAGCGACAAGGAAGAGCGCGGCCGCCTGCTCGTCATTGCCGGCAGCCGCGAGCTTGCCGGCGCGGCCCTGCTGGCTGGGACCGGAGGCCTGCGGGCCGGTGCGGGCAAGCTCCAGGTCGCCACCGGGGCCAGCGTCGCGGCGGCGCTCAGCGTGGCGATGCCCGAGGCGCGGGTGATCGGCTGCGAGGAGAGCGAAGACGGCTGCATCGGTACGGCCGCGATAGAACCGCTCCTCAAGTCGGTCGAAGCTGCGCAGGCGACGGTGATCGGCTGCGGACTCCAGCACGGTCCGCCCCTGGACGCGTTGCTTGACGCCCTGCTGGCGAGCGGCCTTCGCACCCTCCTCGTGCTCGACGCGGCCGTGCTCGGCAGCCTCGCGCCTCGGGCGGAGGCGCTTCGCGCCTGGCGGGGCGGCGCCATCCTCCTGCCCCATTCGCGCGAAATGGCCCGCCTGCTCGGATGCGCGCCGGAGGAGGTCGAAGCGGATCCGCTCGCCGCCGCGCACCGGGCGGCGGAGCGATTCGGCGCCGTGGCCGTGATCAAGGGTCAGTACAGCTACGTCGTAGAGCCGGGCGGCCCCGCTTTCCGCTTCGAGGGCGGCGGCGTCGGCCTCGCCACCTCGGGCTCGGGCGATGTGCTCGCCGGCATCGTCGGCGGCCTGAGCGCCCGCGGTGCCAATCCGCTGACGGCGGCGCTGTGGGGCGTTTACCTCCATGGGGAGGCGGGCCGGCGGCTGGCGAAGCGGATCGGGCCGATCGGCTTCCTCGCGAGGGAATTGCTCGACGAAGTCCCGGGACTGATGGCGAACTAGAAAATTCCTCTCCGAGCAAGCTCGCAGAGGATATTGTCAGTGTAGCTTCTCTTCGGCCTTGCGGTGCCGCTCCAGCTCGTCGCCGACCAGTCGCACGATATGGATGACGTTGGTCGAGCCGGGAGTTCCGAACGGGACGCCGGCGATGATGACGATGCGGTCGCCGCCCTTCGCCACGCCGTGGCGGAGCGCCATGCGCTTCGCCTTGGCGATCATCTCCTCGAAATTGGCGATGTCGCGGGTCCTGACCGCGTGCGCGCCCCACAGCAGGCCGAGGCGGCGGGCGGTCTTCGGCGAGGGGGTGAGGACGAGCAAGGGCACCGACGGCCGCTCGCGCGACAGGCGGCGCGCCGTTGAGCCGGAGGAGGTGAAGCAGACGATCGCCTTCGCGCCCACCGTGTCCACCATCGTGTTCGCCGCCTGAGCGATGGCGTCGGCCGTGGTCGGATCGGGATCGGTGCGGGTGAAGTGGACGCGGGCGGCATAGCCCGGGTCGTTCTCGACCGAGGTGGCGATCGAGTTCATCATCGTCACCGCCTCGCAGGGATATTGCCCGGAGGCGCTCTCCGCCGAGAGCATCACCGCGTCCGCGCCGTCGTAGACCGCATTTGCGACGTCGGACACCTCGGCCCGCGTCGGAGTCGGCGCGGTGATCATGGATTCGAGCATCTGCGTCGCCACCACCACCGGGCGGCCGACCCGCCGCGCCGCTTCGACGATCCGCTTCTGGAGCGGCGGCACCGCCTCGGGAGGCAGCTCGACGCCGAGGTCGCCGCGGGCGACCATCACCGCGTCGGCCAGCTCCAATATGCCGTCGAGCCGCTCGACGGCCGCCGGCTTCTCGATCTTGGCGAGCAATGAGGCGCGGCCGGCGATGAGCCGCCGCGCCTCGGCCACGTCCTCCGGCCGCTGCACGAACGACAAAGCGATCCAGTCGACATGATGGTCGAGGGCGAAGTCGAGGTCCGCACGGTCCTTGTCGGTCAAGGCGGCGAGCGGCAGGACCACGTCGGGGAGGTTGACGCCCTTGTTGTCCGAGATTCGGCCGCCGACCTCAACCAGGGTTTCGATCCGGTCCAGCGTCGCGCTCGTCACCCGCTGGACGATCTTGCCATCATCGACGAGCAGTCGCGTGCCTTTGTGGACGGCGCCGAATATCTCCTTGTGGGGAAGGTTGGCGCGTCGCGCGTCGCCGAGCGCCTTCGAGCGGTCGAAGACGAAGGTCTGGCCCTTTTCGAGCATCGCCCCGCCCCCTTCGAACTGGCCGACGCGCAGCTTGGGGCCCTGCAGGTCGGCGAGGATGGTCGTCGGCCGGTCGAGCTCCTTCTCGAGGCCGCGGACGATCTCGATCGCCCGGGCATGGTCCGAATGGGTGCCGTGGCTCATGTTGATGCGGAAGGCGTCGGCGCCGGCTTCGGCGAGGCGGCGGATCATGTCGCGCGAGCGGCTCGCCGGCCCCAAAGTCGCCAGGATCCGCACCTTGCGGCTGCGCGGGACGAATCTGCTGGGGGTCGTTTCCGAGTTGGGCATTGCGAGCCCGCATAGCGGACCCTAAGGCCGCCGCTCAACCTGAAACACCGAAAGAAGGACTGATGGCGGAAGGCAGCATCGCGGCGGACGAACTCAGGCTTCTCATCGAGCGGATCGAGCGGCTCGAGGAAGAGAAGAAGGCGATCGCCGATGACGTGAAGGACGTCTACGGGGAAGCGAAGTCGCGCGGTTACGATACCAAGACGATGCGCGCCATCGTTCGCCTGCGCCGGATGGAGACCCACGTCCGCCAGGAAGCCGACGCCCTGCTCGAGACCTACAAGGCGGCTCTGGGACTCGAATGATCCGGGGGATCATCGAAGCCCCGGCGCGCCCGGCCTCGACTGATTCTCGCGCTCCCGCTAGACCGGGAGCACTCCACAACAGCCTAAGGGGCGACGTCCGCCGATGGCCGGCCACAGCAAGTTCAAGAACATCATGTATCGCAAGGGCGCGCAGGACAAGAAGCGCTCGGCGACGTTCTCCAAGCTCGCGCGCGAGCTCACCGTCGCGGCCAAGATGGGCCTGCCGGACCCGGATGCCAATGCGCGACTCAGGGCCGCGATCACCACCGCCCGCGCCCAGTCGATGCCCAAGGACAATATCCAGCGCGCGATCGACAAGGCGGTGGGCGGCGACGCCGAGAATTACGAGGAGCTGCGTTACGAGGGCTTCGGTCCGGGCGGCACCGCCCTCATCGTCGAGGCGCTGACCGACAACCGCAATCGCACCGCCACCAACGTGCGTACCATTTTCTCGAAGAACGGCGGCAATCTCGGCGCCTCGGGCTCGGTCAGCCACGGCTTCGAGCGATTGGGCCTGATCAGCTATCCCGCCTCGGCCGGCACCGCCGACGAGGTGCTGGAGGCGGCGATCGAGGCCGGGGCGGACGATGTCCAATCGGACGAGGACGGCCACGAGATCTGGACTTCCATCGACAGTCTCCACGGCGTCGCCCGCGCCATCGAGGCCGCGCTGGGCGAAGCGGAAAGCGTCAAGCTAGCCTGGCGGCCGACCAATTGCGTCGAGGTCGACGGCGACGCCGCCGGCCAGCTCGTGAAGCTGATCGACGCGCTGGAGGAGGATGACGACGTCCAGACCGTCTGGGGCAATTACGAAGTCTCCGACGAGGTGATGGAGAGGCTCGGCTAGCTTTGCCTCCGGCGCATGCTTCGTCATGCCAGCGGAGGCTGGCATCCATGCGGCTTCCGTGCTTCTCTGAATCGGAATGGACCCCCGCCTTCGCTGGGGTGACGAGGGGGACCCATAGCTTATGCTGATCCTCGGCCTCGATCCCGGGCTCGGCACCACCGGCTGGGGCGTCATCGCGGCCGAGGGGAACCGGCTGGCGCATGTCGCCAACGGGCAGATCAAGACCGATCCCAAGGCGGAGCTCGCGGCACGGCTGCTCGACCTCCACACGCGGCTCGCGGAGGTGCTGGCGGCGCAGCGGCCGGATACGGCCGCGGTGGAGGAAGTGTTCGTCAACGAAAATCCCCAATCGACGCTCAAGCTGGGGCAGGCGCGCGGGGTCGTGCTGCTCGCCGCGGCGGGCGCCGGCCTCGCCGTCGGGGAATATGCGGCGCGGTTGGTCAAGAAGGCCGTGGTCGGCACCGGCGGAGCCGACAAGGCGCAGGTCCACGCGATGGTCCAGCGCCTGCTCCCCGCCGCGCGAATCGCCGGCGCCGACGCCGCCGATGCGCTCGCCGTCGCCATCACCCATGCCCACCACCTCGCCAGCGCGCGGGCGATCGGGCGGAGCGCGGCATGATCGCGAAGCTTAAGGGGCTGCTCGACAGCGTCTCCGCCGACCATGCGGTGATCGACGTGAACGGCGTCGGTTACCTCGTCCATGCCTCCAGCCGCACCCTCTCCAGCCTTGGCGGAACAGGCGCCGAGGTCGTGCTCCACACCGTGATGCAGGTGAGCCAGGACGATATCCGCCTGATCGGCTTTTCGACCGGCGAGGAGCGCGAATGGTTCGGCCTGCTCACCTCCGTCCAGGGCGTTGGCTCCCGCGTTGCCCTCGCCATCTTCTCCGCCCTTTCGATCGACGACCTCCACCGCGCGGTGGCGGCCGGCGACAGCGCGATGATCGCGCGGGCGAACGGAGTCGGCCCCAAGCTCGCCCAGCGCATCGCCCACGAGCTTCGCGACAAGGCCGGCGGCATCGCGCTCGGCTCCGGCCCCGGGGGCCCGCCCGCCCCCGGCAGCGCCGCCGCCGACGCCGTCTCGGCGCTGCTCAACCTCGGCTTCCGCCCCGCCGAAGCCGCCTCCGCCGTCGCGAAGGCGGAGGCGGATCTGGGCCCCGACGCTACGCTCGACGCGCTGGTCCGGCTGGCGCTCAAGAAGGCGGCGCGGTGACTCTCCCCTCCCCCATGGGGAGAGGGGTCGAGGACGAGGGGCTGCGGCTTATCCGGAGACTCACCAACCCCTCACCCCTACCCCTCTCCCCATGGGGGAGGGGATTTGATCGCCGTTCGGCTCCCGCTACGGTGCGTCGGTGACCGACGACCGTCTCACCACGCCCAGCCGCCGGCCCGAAGACCTCGACGCGGCGCTGCGGCCCAAGAGTCTCGACGAGTTCGTCGGGCAGAAGGCGGCGCGGGAGAATCTGCGGGTGTTCATCCACGCGGCGAAGGCACGGGGCGACGCGCTCGACCATGTCCTCTTCTTCGGCCCGCCCGGGCTCGGCAAGACGACGCTGGCGCAGATCATCGCCCGCGAGCTCGGCGTCGGCTTCCGCGCCACGTCCGGCCCGGTCATCGCCAAATCGGGCGACCTCGCGGCCCTGCTCACCAACCTCGAGGACGGCGACGTTCTTTTCATCGACGAGATCCACCGGCTCGCGCCGGCGGTCGAGGAGATCCTCTATCCGGCGATGGAGGATCGGGCGCTGGACCTGATGATCGGCGAGGGGCCGTCGGCGCGATCGGTGCGAATCGACCTCCCGCGCTTCACCCTGGTCGGCGCGACCACCCGGCAGGGGTTGATCACGACGCCGCTTCGCGACCGCTTCGGCATTCCAATCCGGCTCATTTTCTACAGCGTCGAGGAACTGGAGGAGGTGGTGCGGCGCGCCGCGCGGCTGCTCGGCTTCGACCTCACCGAGGCGGGCGCGCGCGAGATCGCGCGGCGCTCGCGAGGCACGCCGCGCATCGCCGGGCGGCTGCTCAGACGGGTGCGCGACTTTGCCCACGCCGCTGGGCACGAGACGGTCGACGCCGCCGATGCCGACGCCGCGCTCAACCGGCTGGAGGTCGACGAGCTCGGCCTCGACGCGATGGACCGGCGGTATCTGACGATGATCGCGGATCTGTACAAAGGCGGGCCGGTGGGGGTCGAGACGCTCGCCGCCGGGCTCTCCGAGCCGCGCGACACCGTCGAGGAGGTGATCGAGCCGTTCCTGATCCAGTTGGGGCTGGTGGCGCGGACGGCGCGCGGCCGCTGCCTCAACGGCAAGGCCTGGGCCCATCTCGGCCTGACGCCGCCCAAAGGGGCGCAGGAGGGGCTGTTCGACGGATGATGAAGGGGGAGGGGAAGATGAAGCTAACCTTGGCTCTAGCGGCGGCATTGGGCGCGGTCGTGTCGGCAGGGGCACAGCCGGTGATGCCGACGGCGCGGGCGCCGCTCGATGCGCCGCCGCCGCCCGATTATGCGAGCGATTCGGCCTGGCTGTGCCTTCCCGGCCGGCTCGACGCGTGCGGCCGGCCGCTGCCGACCACAATGCTCAACGCCAACGGCTACGGCGCGACCGGCCAGGTGGGGCCCGCGGAGAAGGCCAAGGTCGATTGCTTCTACGTCTACCCGACCGTCTCCCGCGACCGCAGCCTCAACTCGGATCTGGTGCCGGGGCTCGAGGAGCAGGTGACGGCGCAGGTCCAGTTCGGCCGCTTCGGCATCGTCTGCCGGACCTTCGCGCCGCTCTACCGGCAGGTGACGCTGACCGCTTTGCCGCGTGCGCTGGCGGGCCAGGACATGACCGCATCCTTCGACCTCGCTTACGGCGACGTGGTCGCCGCCTGGCGCGATTTCCTCGCCCACCGGAGCCAGGACCGCCCGTTCGTCCTCATCGGCCACAGCCAGGGCTCGATCCACCTGCTCCGCCTCCTCCAGCACGAGATCGAGGGGAAGCCGGCGGCGAAGAGGATGCTGTCGGCGATCCTGCTCGGCTGGCCGGTCGAAGTGCCGGAGGGGAAGCTGGTCGGCGGCAGCCTCAAATCGACGCCGCTCTGCACCAGCGTCGGCCAGACCGGCTGCGTGATCACCTACATGAGCTTCCGGGACGGCTCGCCGCCGCCCCAGCCCAGCGTCCTCGGCCGCGCCGGCCATCCCGGCATGACCGCGGGTTGTACCAACCCGGCCGCGCTCGGCGGCGGCCGCGCTCCGCTCGATTCCTACTGGTTCACGCTGCGGCCGCCGGAGTTTGGCGCTCCAAGCATCGCCTGGTCGAAGGAGGGCGCGCCGCCGACGCCGTTCCTTCGCACCGAAGGGCTGGTCAGCGCCGAATGCCGTCACGACGGCACCGCCGGCTGGCTCGCGGTCACGGTCAATGCCAACCCGGCCGATCCCCGCACCGACGAGGTACCGGGCGACGTCTACATGATGGGGCAGGTCAATCGCGGCTGGGGCATGCACCTCGCCGACATGAACCTCGCCCAGGGCGACCTCATCGCCCTGGTCGCGGCGCAGGCGGCGAAGGTCAGCGCCACTCCAGCCAGGCGTAGCACAGCAGCGCCGCCGCGAGGGCGCCGCCGCTGACCAGCTTCAGCGCATCGCCCGCACCGACCGGGATCCACCATTCGAGCGCGTAGAGGAGGAGCGCCCCGAGCACGGCGACGTAGAATCCGGCCGAAAGCGCGCGGGCGCGGTTCTGCAGCGACAATTCGTCGTTGAGCAATGCCCGCATGTTGCCCTTGAGGCGAAGCCCGCCGCCGTTCCACAGGATGAACAGCCAGAGCCCGATCACCACGAGCCAGCTCGCCCCGCGCGGGTCGGCGCTGACATAAGCGGGATTGCCGTATTGCAACACTAAGTTGACGACCAAAACCACGGCGGCCAGCGCCATGATCGCCGCCCGGCCGCGGGCCATCCGTTCGGCTTTTTCGATATCGTTCGCGTTCATGTCGTTGTGTCCTTGGGATCGAGGGAGAAGACCGCCTCCACCGGGCAGCCCAGCGCCCGCGCTATCTTCAGCGCGAGGTGGACGGACGGGGTGAAGACTCCGTTTTCGACGGTGTTGATGGTCTTGCGGCTGACGCCGACCGCCTCGGCGAGCGCGGCCTGGGTGAGGTCCCGCTCGGCGCGAAGCTCGCGCAACCGGTTGGAGAGGCCCTCAGCCATCGCGTTTGGCGGATTGCATTCGGACTGCCTTTCTTGTAACCTTTAGGTGACATGTAACCTATGGGTTACACGCCCGTCAAGCGCGTTTTGCGCGGCACCTTCGTCCCACAATCGCCCCGTCTCGTCGTTTGCCCTTGTCGCCGGGATTCGCCGACCCCTAGAGGGAGAGGGCGATGGGCGGGGACGAGGATCCGAAGCCGGCACAAGGCCGGATGCGCGGGACGACGCACCTCTTCCCGCTGCGCGTCTATTTCGAGGACACCGACGTCGCCGGCATCGTCTATTACGCCAATTATCTGCGCTTCATGGAGCGGGCGCGCTCGGACATGCTGCGCACGCTCGGCATCGACCAGCGCGCCGCGCTGGAGAGCGGCGAGGGGGTCTACGCCGTCGCCGAGGTCAACATCCGCTACCGCGCGCCGGCCAGGCTTGGCGACGCGCTGGTCGTCGTCACCGACATCGAGGCGGTGCGCGCGGCGAGCGTGCTCATTCATCAGCAGGTCAGGCGCGGGGATGAAATCGTGGTGGAGGCGACGGTGACCGCGGCGTTCATCACGCCGGGCGGCCGCCCGAGGCGCCAGCCCCGCGACTGGGTCGAACGGTTCGAGAGGCTGAAGGAGGAAAAGCGAGAGTGAGCTTCATCGTGAACACGGGGGGAGCGGCCCTCTCGCCCGTGTCCCTGTTCCTTCAGGCCGACAGCGTCGTCAAAGCCGTGATGATCGGTCTCGTCCTCGCCAGCCTGTGGACCTGGACGATCATCGTCGGCCATGCGCTGAGGATGGGCCGGCTCGGCCGCGCCGCCGCCGCCTTCGAGCGCGACTTCTGGAAGGCCGACGACATAGACGGCTTCTGGGCCGCGCGCGGCACGGAGGAGGTGCCGAGCGCGAAAGTGCTCGGCGCGGCGATCGACGAATGGCGGCGTTCGACGGCCGGGACGCGGGTCGACCGCGAAGGCACACGCTCCCGCCTCGCCGTCGCCATGCACGCCGCCGCGATCGCTGAGGTCGACCGCCTGGCCTCCCGGCTCAACACGCTCGCGACCGTCGGGTCGGTGGCGCCGTTCGTCGGCCTGTTCGGCACCGTCTGGGGGATCATGCGCAGCTTCGCCGCCATCGCCGGCGCCAACAACACCAGCCTCGCCGTCGTCGCGCCCGGAATCGCCGAGGCTTTGTTCGCGACCGCGCTCGGCCTTTTCGCCGCCATCCCGGCGGTGGTCGCCTACAACCGCATGAGCTTCGGCATCAACCGCCTCGAAGCCCGCCTACTCCGCTTCGCCGACGCCTTCCATGCCACCCTGAGCCGCGAGCTGGAGAAGGAAGGATGAGGGGGGTGGCTCTCAGATCCTCCCCTGCCTTTGCAGGGGAGGGGGACCAGCCGCAGGCTGGTGGAGGGGCCTCTTTCGCCCAAAGTAGCCCCTCCACCGCGCTGCGCGCGGTCCCCCTCCCCCGGAAATCCGGGGGAGGATATTAATGGCCCTCGGCCCGATCCTCGGCTCGAACCGGCGCGGGCGGCGGAGCCCGATGGCGGAGATCAACGTCACGCCGATGGTCGACGTGATGCTCGTCCTCCTCATCATCTTCATGGTCACCGCCCCCCTCCTCGTCGCCGGGGTGCCGGTCGACCTGCCGGACAGCAAGGCGGGCGCGCTCGACCAGGAGCAGAAGCCGGTCCAGATCGCGCTCGACAAGGGCGGCGCGATCTTCGTCGACGCGCAGCCGGTCGCCGCAGCCGACCTGCCGGCGCGCCTGGCGCGGATTGCCGCCGTCTCGCATGAGCGGGGCGGGCCGCGCCTGTTCCTCCGCGCCGACCGCGGCCTCGACTACGGCAAGGTGATGGGGGTGATGGGCGAGATCAACGCCGCCGGACTTCGCCGCGTCGCCTTGGTCAGCACCCAGGGGGGCGAGCCGCGCTGATGGACCAAGCGGAGAAAGCCGGCTTCGGAATCGCGGCGGCGGGGCACCTCGCTCTGCTCGCCGCCTTGTCGCTCGGAATCGCCGCCACCCGCTTGCCGCCGCCCAAACAACAGCCGATCGAAGTCTCGTTCGTCGACGAAGCCGCTCCGCAAAGCCAGGCGCCCGAGGTGTCCACTGCACCGCCCCCTCCCAGGCTCGCCGAGGAAGGCGGGCCGCCCGAGCCCGCCGCGCCCCCGCCGCTCCCGCAAGCGGTGCCCCAGGCTCAGCCGACCCCCGCCCCGCCCGGCGCGGCTCCGGCTTCAGCGCCCAGCCCTCGTGCGGCTCCGCCGCATCCGGCGCCGCCCGCTCCCCCCGCGCCGTCCGTCCGGCCGGCGCCGAGATCGAGCGGGCGGCTCTCCCGCCTGCTCGCCGGCCTTTCCGACAGCGATAGTCCGAGCCGCTCGACCCGGGCACCGGCGGCGACGGCCGGCCCGGCGGTCGAGGCGTCGCTCGCCGCCGAGGTGCGCCGGCAGGTGAAGCCGCAATGGCAGAAGGTGGTGCCGACCGGCGCCGACGCCGAATCCCTGCGCACCGAGCTCAGCCTGACCCTCGCCCGCGATGGCAGCGTGTCGCGGGTCGACGTCGTCGGCACCACGGGAATCACCGCAAGCAACCGCCCGCAGGTCGCCCTCCATCAGGAGCGGGCGAGGAAGGCGGTGATGCTCGCCTCCCCGTTCCGCCTGCCCGCGGACTATTACGACGCCTGGAGGCAGATCAACGTCACCCTCGATTTGAGGCTCAGCCAATGAAATTTGCGTATGCGTTCGCCGCCGCCGCTTTCGCCGCGGGCCTCACCCCCGCCGCTGCCCAGCTCAAGGTCGACGTTACCGCGGAAGCCTCCGAGCAGATGGCGATCGCGGTGCCGCCGATGCCGACGCCGCGCGCCGCCGACACCGCCGCCGGCCCGACCGGCGCGCTCGGCCGGCAGGTCGCCGAGGTGGTCGCGAATGACCTTCGCGGCAGCGGCCTGTTCAAGCCGGTCGGCCCCACCGGAGTCCGCGAGATCGGCTATCCGGAAGTGACGGCGCCCGATTTCGCTTATTGGGGCGGCAACAATGCCGCCGCCCTCGTCCAGGGCTTCGTCCAGGCCAATGCCGACGGTCAAATCACCGTCGGCTGCTATCTCTACGACGTCGCGCTGAAGAGCGAGCTCACCCGCCAGGGCTATGTGGTCAGTCCCCGCGACTGGCGCCGCGCCGCCCACAAATGCGCCGATGCCGTCTATTCGCGCCTGTCCGGCGAGAGCCCCTTCTTCGATAGCCGCATCGCTTACATCGCCGAGAGCGGCCCCAAGGACCGGCGGGTGAAGCGCCTCGCCATCATGGATTCGGACGGCGCCAACCACCGCTTCCTGACCAACGGCCAATCGACCGTCCTCAACCCCCGCTTCTCGCCCGACTACAAGCAGATCGTCTACGTCAGCTATATCGAGAACCGGCCGCGCATCTATGTCTACGACATCGGCACCGGCCGCCAGCGGGTGGTGACGGAGAGCGCCAACCAGACCTTCGCGCCGCGTTTCTCCCCCGACGGGCGCTGGATCCTTTTCTCGATGGCGGTGGGCGGCAATACCGACGTCTACAAGGTGGCGGCGGTCGGCGGGGCGCCGCAGCGCCTCACTACCGGCGCCGGCATCGACGTCGGCGGCAGCTTCTCGCCCGATGGCACGAAGATCGTCTTCGAGAGCGATCGCTCCGGCTCCCAGCAGCTCTACTTGATGAACGCCGACGGCTCCGAGCAGCACCGGATCAGCTTCGGCTCGGGCCGCTACGCGACTCCCGAATGGAGCCCGCGCGGCGACCTCATCACCTTCACCAGGATCGCCGGCAATTTCCGGATCGGCGTGATGACTCCGGACGGGCAGGGGGAGCGGCTGCTGACCAATTCGTGGCAGGACGAGGCGCCGACCTGGTCGCCGAACGGGCGAGTCATCCAGTTCTTCCGGACCAGCGAGGGCCGGGGAGGCCGCTCGAGCGTCTGGCAGGTCGATCTCACCGGGGTCAACGAGCGGCGCCTCCCGACCCCGCTCGACGGCTCCGACCCGGCCTGGGGGCCGATCCTTCCGTAGATTGTTTGTCAGTAGCGTCGAAAAGAGGAGACATGACGATGAGGAACAAGAGCTTGGCGATGGCGGCTTTGGCCGCGGCTTTGCTCCTCGCCGGCTGCGGCAAGAAGCCGCCCAAGCAATTGCCGCCGGCCCCGCAGCAATCGACCACGGAGACGACGATTGAGGAGCGCGGCGGCCCCGGCGGCCCCGGCGGCATCGGCACCGCGCCGGTTCCCGGCTCCCGCGCGGACTTCATCCAGGCGGTCGGCGAGGCCGGCGACCGCATCTTCTTCGACACGGACCAGTATAATGTCGACGATCAGGACAAAGCGGTGCTCGACGCCCAGGCGGCGTGGCTGCAGCACAACCCGCGGGTGCGCGTCGTCATCGAGGGCCATTGCGATGAGCGCGGCACCCGCGAATATAATCTCGCTTTGGGCGACCGCCGCGCCAACGCCGCCAAGAACTACCTCGCCGCGCGCGGCGTCGACCCGTCGCGGATGACGACGATCAGCTGGGGCAAGGAACGGCCGGAGGCTTTGGGCTCGGACGAGCAAGCCTGGGCCAAGAACCGGCGGGCGGTGACCGTGGTGCCGCAATAGTGCCAAATCCTCCCCGGAACGGGGAGGGGGACCATGCGCAGCATGGTGGAGGGGGCCCGCCTCTCCGCAGCGGGGGCGCCGGGCCCCCTCCACCACGCCGCTTCGCGTCGCGGTCCCCCTCCCCGTTCCGGGGAGGAGCTATTCGTCTCCGTAGATCGCGACCCTCTTGCCGTCCGGGCCGGCGACGCCGCGGTACATGCTTGGCGTGTTGAACGCCCAGGCGGCCTCGCCTCCGGGAGTCACGACGATCACGCCGCCGCTGCCGCCGAGCGCGCCGATTTCGGCGATCACCGCGTCGGCGGCAGCCCGGGCGCTCTCGCCGTGGCGGATACGGGCGCAGATTTCGTGGGCGACGGCGGCGCGGATGAAATATTCGCCCGCTCCGGTCGCCGAGACTGCGGCGGCGCGGTCGTCGGCATAGGTGCCCGCCCCGATCAGCGGCGAATCACCGATCCGACCCCAGCGCTTGCCGGTCAGGCCGCCGGTCGAGGTCGCGGCGGCGACATGGCCGTCCGCGTCGACCGCGACCGCGCCGACCGTGCCGTATTTCAGCGCCTCGTCGAAATAATGGTGCTCGCTCTCCTTCATCTCCTCGAGCTGGCGCCGCCGCTCGGGAGTCGCGAACCATTCCGGGCCAGCCTGCTCCAGGCCCTGCTCGCGCGAATATTGGTCCGCGCCCTCGCGGGAGAGGAAGACGTGGGGGCTGTGCTCCATGATCGCGCGGGCTAGGCTGATCGGGTTCTTGGTCGCCGTGGCTCCGGTCACCGCGCCCGCGTTGCGGGCCGCGCCGTCCATGATCGCGGCGTCCATCTCGTTGGTGCCCTGGTAGGTGAACACCGAGCCGCGGCCGGCGTTGAAATTGGCATCGTCCTCCAGCACCTTTGCCGTCGCTTCGACCGAGTCGAGCGCGCCGCCGCCCGCCGCCAGGATCTTCGAGCCCGCCTCCAGCGCCGCCTCGAGCCCGGCGCGCAGGTCCCGCTCCTGCTGCCCGCTGAGCAGCGCCCGCTCGATCACCCCAGCGCCGCCATGGATGACGAGCTTCCAGCCGCGGGTAGGGACGTCGGACATGGCGGGCTCTGCTCCGTTTCGTCTGGGCAACGCACGAGTGCCGCGCCTTATCCGCGGTCGCCGGCGCGGGCAACGCCGCGCCGCCCGTACGATTCCGCTTGCGCAACGAAGTTCATATAATTACGATATCACCATTCAGGAGGGCAGAATCGATGACCGACACACCTGTTCAAGACCACCGGGACCTGCGCCTGTCGCAGGAGCGCCCGGCCCATACCGCCAGCGGCTACGTGATGCTGCTGGTGCTGCTTCTCGACATCGTCCTGGGCTTTTTCGCTTTGGCGTTGCTGGCCGATGAATCCACCGCGGCGTGGGGCGTGCTGGCCGAGATCGTCGCTGGCCTCGGCTTCTTCCTGATCATCAAGGGATTCTATCTGCTCCAGCCCAACCAGGCCGCGGCGATCCTGCTGTTCGGCTCCTACAAGGGCACCGACCGCACCCCGGGCCTGCGCTGGGTGCTCCCCTGGTGCAGCAAGACCAAGATCTCGACCCGCGCCCGCAACGTCACCTCGGAGCGGCTCAAGGTGAACGACCTTCGCGGCAACCCGATCGAGATCGCGACCAACGTCGTGTGGCGGGTCACCGACACCGCCCAGGCTCTGTTCGACATCGATGATTACAACAAGTTCGTCTTCGTCCAGATCGAGAGCGCGGTCCGCGCCATCGGCGCCAAATATCCCTATGACGACATCGAGCACCAGGAGACGACCCTGCGCGGCCACGCCGACGAAGTCAGCGAGCAGCTTCGCGCCGAGCTGCAGGATCGGGTGCGCATCGCCGGCATCTCGGTCGACGAATGCCGCCTCACCCACCTCGCCTACGCGCCCGAGATCGCCCAGGCGATGCTGCGCCGCCAGCAGGCCGAGGCGGTGATCGCCGCCCGCTCGAAGATCGTCATCGGCGCGGTCTCGATGGTCGAGAACGCGCTCCAGCTCCTTTCGGAAAAGGGCGTCGTCGAGCTGGACGACGAGCGCAAGGCGGCGATGGTCTCGAACCTGATGGTGGTGCTGTGCGGCGAGCGCGACGCCCAGCCCATCGTCAACACCGGCACCCTCTACCAATAGGGAGGGCACCGCCGTGCCGCCGCCGCCGAAAAAGGCTTTCCCGCTCCGTATCGAGCCGTCCCTCTGGGACGCGCTCGAGCGGGCGGCGGCGGCGGAGCTGAGAAGCGTCAACGCCCAGATCGAATGCCTGCTTCGCGAGGCGCTCCACCGCCGCGGCGTCAAGCTCGACCCGCCCGAACGGCGCCCCCGTGGTCGCCCCGCCCGGCCGGTAACTCCAACGTAACCAATTGCAGCCAGACGTAAATCTCCCCTCTCGGGAGAAATAGCGATGCTGCCACAAGCTTCGGTCCGCACCATCGGTGACGCGCTTTCGGCGCTCCCAGCGACGCCCGACGCGACTTCCGACATCCGCAAGGTGCTGGGGACGATACGCACCCACCTCGGCATGGACGTCGCCTTTGCTTCGGAATTCACCGGCGGAAGGCGCGTGTTTCGCGCGGTCGACGCCGCGGAAGACGATTGCCCGGTCGTCGCGGGTGCCTCCGATCCGCTGGAGGATACTTATTGCCAGCGGGTGGTCGACGGCCGCATGCCCGAGATCATCCGCGATGCCGCCAGCAACGCGGAGGCGATGAGCCTGGGGGTGACGACGGCGCTTCCAGTCGGGGCGCATGTCGGAGTGCCGCTCCGCCTCAGCGACGGCCGCATCTACGGCACCTTTTGCTGCTTCAGCTACCGGCCCGATCCCAGCCTCACCGAGCGCGACCTCGCCATGCTGCGCGCCTTCGCGGAGATCGCCGCCGGACGCCTGGAGGAACAGATGCGCCGCGACACCGCCGTCGAGGAACGGGTCGGCCGGATCGCCGGGCTCCTCGCCGAAGGAGGCCTGATGACGGTCTTCCAGCCGATCTACGACCTGGAGGACGGCCGAGCGGTCGGAGTCGAGGCGCTTTCCCGCTTCCCCGATGCCGAGACGCGCCCGCCAAGCGACTGGTTCGCGGAGGCGGCCGAGATCGGCCTGGGGGTGGACCTCGAGATGGTCGCGCTTCGCCGCGCGCTGACGGCGCTGCCGTCATTGCCGCCCGACGTCTATCTTGCCGTCAACGTCTCCCCTGCCGCCATCCTTTCCGGCGAGGTCGAGAGATTCCTGGACGAGACTCCAGCGAACCGCCTCGTCCTCGAGATCACCGAGCACCAGGCGATCCTCGACTATGTGGCGCTGGCCCGGGCCCTCGACCCACTGCGCCGCCGCGCCCGCATCGCGATCGACGACGTCGGCGCGGGCTATTCGGGGCTGCGCCATATCCTCGATCTTCAGCCCGATCTCATCAAGCTCGACATGAGCCTCACCCGCGACATCGATCGGGACCCGGCGCGATTCGCGCTCGCCTTCGCGCTGGCCGAGTTCGCTCGGGGGATGGGCTGCGAACTCATCGCCGAGGGCGTGGAGACCGCCGGCGAAATGCGCGCGCTATGCGAACTCGGCGTGACCCGGGCGCAAGGCTATTATCTGAGCCGACCGCTGCCGCTGCCACGGATACAGGCGCTCCTCGCCGCGAAGGCGCCCTCATCCAAGCGACCCGCGCCGCGCGGAGCCTTGCGGGCCGCGAAATAGAGCAGGTTTCCGTCCAACATTTGTAATGAGACTCGCGAACAGCCACAGGAAAGACTTGTTACTGTGGCCGTCGTCACTTGTCGTAGAAGAATAATCCGCGATATAAGTCATCGAATTCGTTGAATAGATTGCTAAACTGCTGTAATTGCCGCGCTTCATTTCGCTGGCGCAAAGCAGCGCTTTTGATGATCATTCTTCCCCTCTCACAGCGCGCGGCGGCGAGTCGCGTTAGGGTCGCAAGGGGAAAGACATCATGGCTATCATTACCGGAACCGCGGGCAACGACACCCTCAACGGCACTTCGGGCGCCGACCAGATATTCGGACTCGGCGGCGACGACATTTTGAACGGCGGCGGCGGCAGCGACCAGCTCGACGGCGGCACCGGCGCCGACACGATGAGCGGCGGCACCGGCAACGATATCTACTTCGTCGACGACGTCGGCGACCAGGTGATCGAATCGGCCGGCCAGGGCACCGACGAGGTCCGCACCACCCTCGCCGCCTACATCCTCACCGACAATGTCGAGAATCTGCGCTTCACCGGCACCGGCGGCTTCACCGGCACCGGGAACGACCTCAGCAATGACATTCGCGGCAGCTCGTCCGCCGACACGCTCTACGGCGGCGCCGGCTATGATTATCTCGCCGGCAACGACGGCAACGACACGCTCTACGGCGGCGCCGACGGCGACACGCTCGTCGGCGGCACCGGCGCCGATCACATGGAAGGCGGCACCGGCGACGACATCTATCTGATCGACAATTCCGGCGACGTCGTCGTCGAGAATAGCGGCGAGGGCGTGGACTGGGTCTACTCGACGCTCGCCGTCTACACGCTCGAGGCCAATGTCGAGAACGCCCAGTGGAACAGCGGCACCGGCACCTTCACCGTCACCGGCAATGGGCTCGACAACATCCTCTACGGCGGCAGCGGCAACGACAGCCTGAGCGGCGCCGACGGCAACGACACGATCCGCGGCAATAACGGCTCGGACACGATCGACGGCGGCAACGGCAACGACCTCCTGAACGGCAATTCGGGGGCCGACATCCTCACCGGCGGCGCCGGCGCCGACACGTTCACGATGGGCTTTTTCGACAGCGGCACCGGCGCCGCCGCCGACCGCATCACCGATTTCACCAGCGGCACCGACATCATGGACCTGTCGGCCTGGGACGCCGATCTCGGCACCTCCGGCAACCAGGCCTTCAATTTCGTCGGCAATGCCGCCTTCACCGGCACCGCCGGCGAGCTGCGCGACTATTTCGACGGCACCGACACCTGGGTGCAGGGCGACATCAACGGCGACGGCGCGGCCGACTTCGAGATCAGGCTTGACGGCGCCGTTACGCTCGTCAGCACCGATTTCGTGCTGTAGCCATGGCCGCGGCTTCGGTTCGTCGCAAATTCGTCCCTTACGGCAAATAAACCGTGCAGATGGCGAAAGAATTTAGGCTCGGCTCCGACTAATCAGGTGGCGCCCCCACTCCCTGCGGGGCGCCATGGGGAGACGTGGCATGGCTTATTATTACGGGACTGCGAGTAACGACGTCATCACCGGTAGCAGCAGTGCCGATGTGATCTACGGTTATGCGGGCGACGACACACTGAGCGGCGGCGCCGGCAACGACGAGCTCGACGGCGGGGCCGGCAACGACACGATGACCGGCGGCGCCGGCGACGACATCTTCTGGGTCGATTCGACCGGAGACGTCGTCCTCGAATCAGCGGGCGGCGGCACCGACACGGTGAGGATGCAGATCCTGACCTACACCCTCCCGTCGAACGTCGAGATACTCGACACGCGCAATGCCTACGGCGGGCCGATCTACGGGACCGGCAACAGCCTCGCCAACACCTTCATCATGGGTTTCGGAGCGGTGACGGTGGACGGCGCCGCCGGCAACGACACGGCGAGCTACATGAACTTCGACACCGGCGTCACCGTCGACCTCACCACCGGCGAGAAGACCGGGGTTGCCAGCGACGACACCTTGATCAGCATCGAAAATTTGACGGGCGGCACCGGCGACGACGTGCTGCGCGGCACCAGCGGCGCGAACGTCCTCGACGGCGGGGCTGGGGCGGACACCCTGGTCGGCCGCGCCGGCAACGACGTCTACTGGGTCGACAATGCCGGCGACACGGTGGTCGAGAATGCCGGCGAAGGCAGCGACGAGGTGAAGGTGCGTTCCGGCACGATCACCGCCTTCACCCTTCCCGACAATGTCGAGCTCCTGACCTACACCGGCTCCAGCATGTTCACCGGGACTGGCAACGGGCTCAACAACACCATCACCGGCGGCACCAACAACGACGCTCTCTACGGCCTCGACGGCAACGACTACCTGATCGGCGGCAGCGGCGCCGACCATCTCTACGGAGGCAACGGCGCCGACACGCTCGACGGCGGCGCGGCCTCCGACTTCCTCTACGGCGGCGACGGCAACGACGTGTACATCGTCTCCAACGCCGGCGACCAGATTTTCGAGAATGCGGGTGAGGGGACCGACACCGTCTACGTCTCCGTCGCCAGCTTCGTGCTGCCCGACAATGTCGAGAATCTGAACGCCAACGCCTCCGGCATGGACTTCACCCTCGACGGCAACGAATCCGACAACATTATCACCGGCGGCGGCGGCAACGACCTCGTCATGGGGGAAACGGGCAACGATACCGTCAACGGCGGAGCCGGCAACGACATCGTCGAGGGCAATGAGGGCGACGATTTGCTGATCGGCGGCTGGGGCCAGGATCATCTGGGCGGCGGCCCAGGCGCCGACATCTTCAAATTCTCGTCCTACGAGAGCGGCACCGGCGCGAGCGCCGACTTCATCAGCGACTTCACGCCGGGCGAGGACCGAATCGACCTGACCGGCGTCGACGCCGACATCTTCACCGCCGGCGACCAGGCCTTCAACTTCATCGGCACGGACGATTTCTCCGGGGCGGCCGGTGAGCTTCGCTACGCCTTCGACGACAGCGGCAACACCATCCTCCAGGCCGACGTCAACGGCGACGGAGTCTCCGACTTCGACATCACCCTCCAGGGCGTGCTGACTCCGACGTCCAGCGACTTCATGCTCTAATCCTGCACGAAAGGCGCACGGGACCCATCCGGCCCGTGCGCCTTTCGCCTTGCCGCTCAGCCTATTATATGCGGGCCATGTCCATCCGCCCCTGGCGCGACATCGTCCGCCGCCCCTCCCGCCAAATCATGGTCGGCGACGTCGCCGTCGGGGGCGGCGCGCCCGTCACCGTCCAGACGATGACCAACACCGTGACGGCCGACGCCAAGGCGACGATCGACCAGATCCGGCGCTGCGAGGAAGCGGGGGCGGACATCGTCCGGGTCTCCTGCCCCGACGAGGAATCGACGAAGGCGCTGCGCCAGATCGTCCGCGCGGCGCGGGTGCCGATCGTCGCCGACATCCATTTCCACTACAAAAGGGCGCTCGAGGCGGCCGACGCCGGCGCCGCCTGCCTCAGGATCAACCCGGGCAATATCGGCTCGGCCGAGCGGGTCCGCGAGGTCGTCAATGCCGCCAAGGCCAACGGCTGCGCGATGCGGATCGGAGTCAACGCCGGCAGCCTCGAGCGCGACCTGCTCGAAAAATATGGCGAGCCGTGCCCCGAGTCTTTGGTCGAGAGCGCCCTCGACCATATCCGAATCCTCGAAGACCACGATTTCCGCGAATATAAGGTCGCGGTGAAGGCTTCCGACGTCTTCCTCGCCGTCGCCGCCTACCAGCAGCTCGCCGAGGCGGTCGACTGCCCGCTCCACCTCGGGGTGACCGAGGCCGGCGGGCTGATCGGCGGCACCGTCAAGAGCGCGATCGGCATCGGCTCGCTGCTCTGGTACGGGATCGGCGACACGATCCGGGTCTCCCTCTCGGCAGAGCCGGAGGAGGAGGTCCGGGTCGGCTTCGAGATCCTGAAGAGCCTCGGCATCCGCAATCGCGGCGTGCGGGTGGTCTCCTGCCCCTCCTGCGCGCGCCAGGGCATCGACGTCATCCGCACCGTCGAGAAGCTCGAGGAGCGGCTGGCCCATATCCGCACGCCGATGTCGCTCTCCGTGCTCGGCTGCGTCGTCAACGGCCCGGGCGAAGCGCGCGAAACCGACATCGGCATCACCGGCGGCGGCAACGGCAAGCACATGGTCTATTTGTCCGGAGTCACCGACCACCATGTCCGCGACGAGGAGATGGTCGATCATATCGTCCGCCTGGTCGAGGCCAAGGCCGCCGAGATCGAAGCTGAGGCCGCGCTTCCGGACGCCGCCGAATGAGCCACGATTGCTGCCATTCCAAGGGGGAAGAGCTCGAGCAGATCGCCCACCACAAGGACATACGGCGGGTCCTCGTTGTCGTGCTGATGCTCAACGCCTTGATGTTCGTGCTCGAGTTCGGCGCCGGCCTGTTCGCCCGCTCCGCCTCCTTGATGGCCGATTCGGTAGACATGCTCGGCGATGCCCTGGTCTTCGCCATCAGCCTCTACGCCCTGAAGCGGAGCCTCAAATGGCGGGCGGGGTCGGCTTTGATCAAGGGCGGCTTCATCCTGCTGATGGGGGTCGGCGTGCTCGGCGAGATCGCCGCCAAGATGATCTGGGGCGGGACTCCGGTGACCAGCGCGATGATCCTCTTCGGCGGCATGGCCCTGGTCGCGAACCTCTCCTGCCTCGGCTTGCTCTGGCCCTTCCGTCGCCACGACGTGAACCTTGCCAGCACCTTCGCATGCGCGCGCAACGACGTGATCGCCAACCTCGGCGTGCTGGCGGCGGCGGGGCTGGTCATGGCGACCGATTCGCCTTGGCCCGACGCGCTCGTCGCGCTCGCGATCGCCTACATGTTCCTGCGCTCGTCGCTGAGAGTGATCGCCGACGCCTGGCCGCAATATCGCTCGACGCTGGCGGCGGCGCGGCCTTAGTTCTATTTTCACCGTCGCCGGCTATGCGTGGGGCCATGCTGAAGCCCCTCCTCTTCGTCGTCGCGCTCGGCGCCGGCCTCGGTTTCCTCTGGCCCACCGGCCGCCCCGCGCCGGTCGCCCGGGCGGCGGATCCGGCCCAGCCGACCCTCATCGAGCGCAGCCCGCAGGGTCATTTCTACGTTGATGCCGAGATAGACGGGCAGCTCGTCCATTGCATCGTCGACACCGGCGCAAGCATGGTGGCGTTGCCGGTCGACGACGCGCACCGGCTTGGCATCCCCTTCTCGGAGGGCGAGTTCGAGCCGGTCGGCAAGGGGGCGGGCGGCGTCGTCATGGGCAAGGACATCGTCCTCGACAGCATCTCGGTGGACGGCAAGAAGGTGGAGCACGTGCCCGGGGCGATCCTCCAGGGCAACGAAATCTGCCTTCTCGGCCAGGCCTATCTCAACCGCCTGAGCTCGGTCGAGATGAGCGGCGGGGTGATGCGCCTCCAATAGACTTCCGCGCCGCGCCGCCCGCCGCTACGGGAGCCTCATGGCGGGGCGGCAGCAACAAGGGGTGGCAATCCCCTTCGCGGTGGCGGCGCTCGGCATCGCCCTCTTCTCCGGCATGGACGCGCTGATGAAGGGCCTGTCGCTGGCCATCGGCCCCTACAACGCCTTGCTGTGGCGGACGCTGGCTGGGGCGATGCTGGGCGGCGCGTTCTTCTTCGGCCGTCGGAGCGCCTGGCCGGCGCCGGGGACGCTTCGGGTCCACCTGCTGCGCGGGACGCTTTCCAGCGTGATGGCGGTGCTCTTCTTTTGGGGCCTGGCGCGGGTGCCGATGGCGCAGGCGATCGCGCTCGCCTTCATCGCCCCGCTCATCGCCCTTTACCTCGCGGCGTTGTTCCTCAAGGAGAAGATACAGCTCCGCGCGATCCTCGCCTCGCTGCTCGGATTCGCCGGCGTGGTCGTGATCCTGGCGGGCCAGGTCAACGCGCATCTCGGGCCGGAGGCGCTGCGCGGCTCGATCGCCATCCTCCTCTCCGCCTGCCTTTATGCCGGCAACATCGTGCTGATGCGCCGCCAGGCCCAGCTCGCCGGGCCGATGGAGGTCGCCTTCTTCATGAGCGCGATCATGAGCGGCTGCTTCCTGCTCGCCGCCCCCTTCCTGGCGGCGTGGCCGGAAGCCGGCCGCTGGCCCGCCATAGTCGGCGCCGCGCTCCTTGCCTTCGGCTCGCTGATGCTGCTCGCCTGGGCCTATGCGCGGGCCGAGGCGCAGCATCTCGCCCCGGTCGAATATACCGGCTTCGTCTGGGCCGCCTTCTTCGGCTGGAGCGTGTTCGGGGAAGCCGTGCGCCCGTTCACCCTCGCCGGCGCGTCGATGATCGTCGCCGCCTGCTGGATCGCCGCCCGGGCGGTGCCGGCCGCGGAGGTCCACGCGGAAGGGCTGTAGAGTCGCCGAGGTTACCCAAACACCGTTCGGGCTGAGCCTGTCGAAGCCCGTTTCTTCTCCCGAGAATGGAAGGGGAGGGCTTCGACAAGCTCAGCCCGAACGGAAAACTATCCCAAACTCCAGCTAGCCGCTCCCAAGCACGTTGATCGTGAAGGCGAGCACACCGAGGTTGAAGACGAAGGCGGCGAAGCAGTGGACGGTCACCGCCGCGCGGATTCGACGGCTGGTGATCGAGACATCGGACGTCTGGAAGGTCATGCCGAGGGTGAAGGCGAAGTAAGCGAAGTCGGAATAATCGGGCGTCGAAGTACCGGGGAATTCGAGCCCGAGCTCGCCGCCGCGGCGCGCTTTCTCCTCCGGCAGGTAGCAGAGATGCGCGTAATGGAGGGCGTACACGCTGTTGGCGAACAGCCAGGCGAGGATCAGGGTCGCGATGACCAGGATCTTCTGGAAGGGCTCCGGGCTGCCGCCCACCACCTCGCTCGCCACTGCGATCAGGATCGCCGCCATCACCGCGCCGGTGATGCCGAGGAGCAGGGTGCGGTTGGCGTCATTCGCCTCCGAATGGGCCCGCATCGACTCGGGGTCGGTGGGCACCAGCAGGGTCAGGCAGGAAATGAGGAAAACCAGCGCGCCGGCGTCGAAGCCGAGCATCAGCGCCTGCCGCGTGTCGACCGCCCTCGACAAGGCCAGCGCCGCCGTCGCCACGGCGCCGGCGACGATGAACAGGATGAAGCGCGTCGGCGCCACCTTGTTGCCGATCGCCTTTCTTTCCCGCTCCGCCATGGCGCGACGCTAGCGCGCCGCGGGCTGCGGCGCTAACCCCTTTTATATGGCCTGGCTCCTGCTCATCGTCGGCGGCCTGTTCGAGGTCGGCTTCACCACCTGCCTGCGCTTCGTCGACGGTTTCCGGAACCTGCCGTGGACGCTGGGCTTCCTCGCCTCCGTCGCGGTGTCGATGGGCCTGCTCGAGCTCGCCAGCCGGACCATCCCGATGGGCACCGCCTACGCGATCTGGGGCGGCATCGGCGCGGCCGGCACGGTGATCGTCGGCCTGTGGTTCTTCGGCGAGCCGGCGACCTCGATCCGGATGTTGCTATTGGTGGCGCTGATCGGCTGCATCGTCGGGCTGAGGCTGAGCGCGGCATGAGCTTCGACGAGGGGCTCTATGCCTGGGTGCAGGAGGCTCTGGCACCGCTTGGACCGGTGACGATGCGCAAGATGATGGGCGGCGCGACGCTTTACCTCGACGGGACGATCTTCGCGATCCTCGCCGGATCTGAAATCTGGTTCAAGTCCGATTCGCAGTCCGATTCGGTCTGGGATGCGGAGGGCTGCGAGCGCTTCGCCGTCACCTTCAAGGACGGCCGCGTCGACACGATGAACTACCGGCGCGGGCCGCTCGACGTCTACGACGATCCCGAGGCGATGCAGCGTTGGGCGCGGCTGGCGCACGAGGCGGGGACGAGGGGAAGAGCGAAACGGAAGCCGGGGTCGCGTGGTGAAAAGCCGCCGAGCTGATCTACCGGCCGGGCGCTGCCGGCGACACCCGCGCTATAGCCCCAACGGTAATAAAAGCGCACACTCGCCACTGATTTCGACTCGCGTACCCTAAGGAGGCGCATCGACGGGAGGCGACAGTGAGAGCAATTCTAATCGCACGCGGTAGTTCACTCTGCGGATCGCTTTTTCTCATACTCGCGATTATCGGCCTATTCGCGATACCTGAACGCGCAACGGCGCAGCCAAGCGGGTCGTATCGACAAACCTGCGCCGTCCAGTCTTTCGGCGGCGACTCCATAACGGCAAGGTGCAAAGATCGCGCCGGCAATTTTCGTCCAACCACGATTAATTTAGTTTCGCAGTGCGTCGGCGATATTTCAAACGACGACGGCGCGTTGCGCTGCAATCGCGGAGGGATGCCGCCGCCGGGCAGCTATCTCCAAAGCTGCGAACGCACGTTCGTCGCGGGTTCGGCCTTGACCAGCGTATGTCGCAGCCGCGACGGGCAGCGGATGGTGCATACCACGCTTTCGGACTTCCGGAATTGCACGGGGGACATTCATAACGACGATGGTTTCCTGTCGTGTAGCCGGGGCGGAATACCGCCGCCCGGGAGCTACACGCAAAGTTGCGAGCAGACGTCAGTAAGTGGCGAGACTCTGTTCAGCCTTTGTCGCAATCGTGCCGGCGGTCTGGTAAGAGCGCAGTTGAACAACTTTCGCCAATGTACGCGCGACATCAACAACAACGATGGCGTGCTCAACTGTAGCCGATGAGTACATGAGCCCGTCATCCCGGCGAAAGCGGGGACCTTGGGGAGGTTAGGCTCAGCGGGTCTCCACGAGGTCCCGGCTTTCGCCGGGATGACTCCAGTGGCTACCGGCCCTGCCGCCGCAGGAGTGGGGCGATTTCCGGGCTTTCCTCGATCGTGTTGTAGAATCTGGGCGCCGCCCGCCGGTGCGACGCCTGCTCGTAGGAATAGCCCAAGGAGAGGATGCGCGCGTCGTCCCATTTGGTGCCGATGAAGCTCAGGCCCACCGGCAGCCCCTTGACCAGGCCCATCGGCACGGTGAGGTGCGGGTAGCCGGCGACCGCGGCGAGCGCGCCGGCGCCGCCGCCGGCGATCTGGTCGCCGTTCACCGCGTCGATCTTCCAGGAGGGCGGCATGGTCGGGCCGACGAGGGCGACGACATTGTTCTCGCGCATCAGCCGGTCGATCCCCTCCGGCCCGGCGAGCCGGTAGGAGGTCTCGCGCGCCTTGATATAGCCCGGATCCTCGAGGCCCTTGGTCTTCTCCGCGTCCTCGAACGTGCCCTGGTCGAACAGCGCGAGCTCGCTCGAGGCATGGGCGCGGTTGAAGGCGATGAGGTCGGCCAGAGTGCGGCTCTTCACCGCCGGCGGAGTGGTGGCGAGATAGGCCGCGATGTCCGTCTTCAATTCCGTCAGCAGCACCGGCAGCTCGTTCTGGCCGATCTCCTGCCGGCCCTTGAACTCCTTGATCTCGACAAGGATGGCGCCCTGGCCGCGCAGCACCTGGAGGGCCTGCTCGAGCAGCTCGTTGGTGCCGAAGCCGCTGGCGAAGCGCATCACGCCGATGCGGGTGCCCCGCAGCGAATTGGCCGACAGGCTGTTGACGAAATCGACCTTGTGCCGGTCGGCGTCGGCGGTCGCCGGGTCGGCCGGATCGGAGCCGGCGATCGCGGAAAGAACGAGGGCCGCGTCGCGCACCGTCAGGGTCATCGGGCCGGCCGTGTCCTGGCTGTGGCTGATCGGCACGATCCGGCTTCGGCTGACCAGGCCGACGGTCGGCTTGAAGCCGACGACGCCGTTGATCGAGGCCGGGCAGGTGATCGAGCCGTCGGTCTCGGTGCCGATCGCCGCCGGCACCATCCCCGCCGCCACCGCCGCGCCGCTGCCGCTCGACGAGCCGCAGGGGTCGCGGTCGAGCGCGTAGGGGTTGCGGGTCTGGCCGCCGACCGCGCTCCAGCCCGAGATCGAGCTGTTCGAGCGGATGTTCGCCCATTCCGAAAGGTTGGTCTTGCCGACGATCACCGCCCCGGCGCCGCGCAATCGTGCCACCAGAGGCGCGTCGCGGTTGGTGACGTTGTCGACGAGCGCGAGGCTGCCCGCCGTGGTCGGCAGCGGCCCGACGCTCTCGATATTGTCCTTGATCAGCATCGGCATGCCGAACAGGGCCCCTCGCGCCCTCGAGCGGTCGAGCGCCCGCGCCTGATCCATCGCAGTCGGGTCGATGGCGATGACGGCATTGATTCGCGGGTTGAGCGCGCGGATGCGGGCCAGGGCGGCGGCGGTGTTCGACTGGGCGGTGGGCGCGGCCCCGGCTACGCCCGCGGCGCCCGGCAAGGCCAAAGCGGCGGCGAGGAGAAGGGTCTTCAGGCGCATGCTCTGTCTCCCGGTCAGCGCGGGGCGAGCAGGGCGTCGAGCGTGCCCTTGCCCCCCTGGGTCGGCTCCAGCCGCGGGTAGCGCAAGCCCCCGTGCCAGTCGAGATCGAGCGTGCGGTAGGTGTCGCCGCTCTGCACGAGGAGGTGGACCGGGTCGCGCCCCTTCGCCCCGGCGGCACGGATCGCGGCCTTCAGGAGGTCGCCGGTGAATGTGCGGCCGTCGACCGCCAGGATCTGCGCGCCGACGGTGAGGCCGGCGTCGAACGCCGGGCTGTCCCAGATCACGCTGGTCACCTTGCCGTCCTTGGTGCTGACGCCGAAGCCGCCCGAGTAGCTGAGGTCGACCGATTTCGACTTCTTCTCGCCCGACTTGAACCAGTCGGTTGGGGTGTCGGTGTAGACGAGCCGGTAGCCGCCCTGGGTGATGCCCTCGAGCGGCGCCCGCTCCGTGTAGGCGTCGAGACGGCGACGGAGGTAGCCGGCCCAGTCGTAGGGCTGGACCGCGTTCAGCGTCCGCGCCACGTCGTCGATCGTGTAGGTGAGCTCGCCGTAATCGCGGTCGTTGACGCCGAAGAAAGCATGCGCGAAATCGTCGATCGACTTGCGGCCCCCCGACTGCTCGCGAAGGATACGGTCGACGTCCATCCAGATCAGCATGCCTTCGGAATAATAATCCTCGGAGCGCTGCCAGCCGCGCCACGCCTGGGGCGAGCGCTGGGCGATGACCGGGTCGTTGGTGGTGTCGACCAGCGGCCGCCAGCTCCGCCCCGGAGTCGCCTGATCGTAGGTCGCGGCAGTGGCGGCGATCGCGTCCAGAGTCTCCTGCTTGGTCATCATGCCGGAGCGGGCGTCGAGCACATAGCCCCAGAACTGCGTCTGGCCCTCATAGACCCAGAGCAGGCTGTCCTGCATCGGCGTGCGGTAGTCGGGAGTCCACAGGTCCTTGCCGCGCCGGTACTTGCCGTTCCAGCTGTGGGTATATTCGTGCGGCAGCAGATTGCGGTCGCGCTGCGCCGCCTGCCATTCGGTGAAATAGCCGGTCATGACGCCGTCCTCGGAGCTGCGGTGATGCTCGAGGCCGATGCCGCCAAGGTTGTTCGAGATGGAGAGCAGGAAGTCGTAATGGTCGTAATGCTGGGCGCCGAACGCCTTCAGCGCCTGGTCGACCAGCTTGCGGTGGAGCGCGATCTGCGGGTCGGTCGCGGCCAGCTCGGCGGGCGTGTCGGCGGCGACGTTCAGCGTCACATCCGGGCTCAATTCCCACTTGCGGAAATATGCGCCGGCCAGAGCGGGCGAATCGACGAGGACGTCGTAGGGCACCGTCTTGTAGGTGATGGCGGACGTTCCGCCGCCGCTCGCCGGCCGCAGCGCGGTCGCGATCTGCCAGCCTTGCGGGATCCGCACCGTCGCCTGGACCGGGATGTTGCGCACGTAATAGCCGGCCGGATAGAGCGAGTTGGCGATCCACTGGATGCTGGCCAGCTCCGGAGTCATCACCGTCCGGCCCTGATTCTCCGCCGTCGGCGAGACGTATTGAAAGTCGACGTCGATCGCCTTCACCCCCGCCGGCACGTCGATGTGGAAGGCGTAGACGTCCAGCGTGTCGCGCACCCAGTTCAGCCTCTTGCCGGACGCGCTGACGGTCAGGCCTGCGACCTTGCTGATCTGGCCCGAGGGCGCATGGTTGCCGGGCAGCCATTTGGGGTAGAGGAGGACGAAATCGCCGCCGCGGGGCACCGGCACCGTCTCGTGCACCCGGAAGATGCGGCGCTGGAGGTCGGTCGCGTCGACGCGGAGCTGGATGGTGCCGGGGAAGGCTATGTCGCGGGCCGCGGGCACGGTATCGATCCTCGGCGCCGGCTGGGCGCGGGTGAAATTGTCGGGGACGAGGGACGGGGCCTGAGCCGCGGCGGGGGCGGCGGTGACAAGCAGAAGGGCGATGAAGGGAGGACGCATGGGAGACTCCGGACGGGAATGGCGAGCGCCATGGCGCAATCGGCCCGGAAGAGTCCAGACGCCCTTGATTCGCCTCGGCTTTGAGGCAGGGATGGCGGCATGAGGATCGCGATCTGCATTCCGCGCCACGGCGACACCAAGGGCGAGTTCACAATCAGCCTTGCCCGGATGCTGGTACGGACCTTGAGCATCCCGGTCGGCTCGCCGGCCGGGCCGGTCAAGTTCGAGATCGAGATATTCTCGGCCACCTCCTCGAACCTGCCGGCCAACCGCACCGGGCTGCTCAAGCGCGCCATGGCCTGGGAGGCGCGCTACCTGCTCTGGCTCGACGCGGACCATATCTTCCCGCCCGACGCCTTGCTCCGCCTGCTCAAGCACGGGCTCCCCGTTATCGGCTGCAACTATCCCCGCCGCGCCGAGCCGACCGGCCCGACCGCCACCCGCTACAATGACGAAGGGGAGCTGGAGCAACTCTGGACCACGGCGGAGAAAGCCAAGCAGCGGACGGTCGAGGAAGTGGCGGTGCTCGGCCTGGGCTTCTGCCTGATCGACATGACCATCTTCCGCGCGGTCAAGGACCATGTCGAGAAGGGCGTTGGCTGGGCGAACTGGGCGCCGTTCGACCGCAAGCTGTTCCCCGGCACCAACGCGCGGATGGGCGAGGATGCCTCCTTCTTCGCCGAACTGCGCGACGCCGGCGTGAAGATATGGGTCGACCACGACCTCAGCTGGGCCATCGGCCATATCGGCGAGCGCATCCTCACCAACGCCGATGCCGAGGCCGAGCGCGAGGCCTGGCTCGCCTCCCAGAGCTGAAGCCGGCGGTTTCCAGCGCGGGCAAAAAATGCCAAGGCCCCGGCGATGAGCAAGGGGCCGCAGAAGATCAGGGGCACCCAGGATATCTGGGGCGAGGCCGCCGACCGTTTCCAGGCCGTCGTCGCGGCGTTCGAGCGCGTGCGCCGCCTCTACGGCTTTCGCCGGGTGGAGATGCCGGTATTCGAGGCGACCGAGGTCTTCTCGCGCTCGATCGGCGAGACGACCGATATCGTCTCCAAGGAAATGTACAGCTTCGAGGACCGGGGTGGCGACAGCCTGACCCTGCGCCCCGAATTCACCGCCGGCATCTGCCGCGCCTATCTGTCGGAAGGCTGGCAGCAGCTCGCGCCGGTCAAGATCGCCACCCACGGCCCCGCCTTCCGCTACGAGCGGCCGCAAAAGGGGCGCTACCGCCAGTTCCACCAGCTGGACGCCGAGATCATCGGCGCGGGCGAGCCCGCGGCCGACGTCGAGCTGATCGCGATGGGCGCGCAGCTCCTGGACGAGCTCGGCATCGGCGGGCGGGTGGCGCTGAAGCTCAACACCCTCGGCGACCCGGCGACGCGCGACGCCTGGCGGGCCGCGCTGGTCGATTATTTCCGCGGCCACCGCGCCGGGCTCTCGGACGAAAGCCGCGCCCGGCTGGACAAGAACCCGCTGCGCATCCTCGATTCCAAGGAGCACCAGGATTTCCCGATCGTCGACGCCGCGCCGGTGGTCGACGACTTCCTGACGCCGGAGGCCGCGGATTTCTTCGCCAGGGTGACGGCCGGCCTCGATGCCGCGGGCGTCGCCTGGACCCGGGATCCGCGGCTGGTGCGCGGCCTCGATTATTATCGCCACACCGCCTTCGAGTTCGTCACCGAGGAGCTTGGCGCCCAGAGCGCAGTCATCGCCGGCGGCCGCTACGACGGGTTGATGGAGAGCCTCGGCGGCCCCCACACGCCGGCGGTCGGCTGGGCGGCGGGCATTGAGAGGCTGTCCATGCTGATCGACGCGCCGGGCGAGCACGGCATCGATGCCGCAATCGTCCCACTCGGCGAAGCGGCCGAGCCCGCCGCCGCCCGCGTCGCCGCCGACTTGCGTCGCGCCGGCCTTGCCGTCGAGACGGCCTATAAGGGCAACATGAAGAAAAGGATGCAGAAAGCCTCCGCCAGCGGCGCCCGCTACGCAATCATCCTGGGCGAGGACGAGCTGGCGAAGGGCGAGGCGGCGGTGAAGGATCTCGCGTCCGGCGAGCAGCGCAATGTCGCGCTCGGCGAGCTCGCAAAGGCGCTGCGCCAATGACCCGGTCCCGTCATTCCAGCGGAAGCTGGAATCCCTGCGGGCTGCCCAGCGGCAGGATGCGTGCGGGCTCCCCATGGACCCCAGCTTTCGCTGGGGTGACGAGTTAATCCATGACCATGATCTCCGACGAAAGGATCGCCGCGATCGAGGCGCGGCGGGACGAGCTGCAGAGCGCGATGTCGTCCGGCAACGTCGCGGCCGAGGCGTTCGTGAAGCTCTCCAAGGATTATGCCGAGGTCGAGCCGGTGGCGGTCGCGGCGCGGGAGGTCAGGCGCCTCCGGGCGGAGCTCTCGGCAATGAAGGAGATGACCAGCGACCCCGAGATGCGGGAGATGGCCGAGGAGGAGATAGCGGAGCTTGAGCGCTCGCTTCCTGAGGCCGAACGGGCGCTGGCGCTCAAGCTTCTGCCGCGTGACGCCGCCGACGACCGCCCGGCGATGCTCGAGATCCGCGCTGGAACCGGCGGGGACGAAGCCGCGCTCTTCGCCGGCGACCTGTTCCGAATGTACCAGCGCTATGCGGAATCGCGCGGATGGCGGGTCGAGCTGATCTCCGCCAGCCCGTCGGAAGTGGGCGGCTACAAGGAGGTGGTCGCCTCGGTGACCGGCGGCGGCGTGTTCGCGCGATTGAAGTTCGAGAGCGGCGTCCACCGCGTCCAGCGCGTTCCGGTGACCGAGAGCGGAGGGCGCATACACACCTCGGCGGCGACGGTGGCCGTTCTGCCCGAAGCGGAGGAGGTCGACGTCCATATCGACGACAAGGATCTGCGCATCGACGTCTATCGCTCGTCCGGACCCGGCGGCCAGTCGGTCAACACCACCGACAGCGCGGTGCGCATAACTCACCTTCCCACCAACCTCGTCGTCATCCAGCAGGACGAGAAGTCGCAGCACAAGAACAAGGCCAAGGCGCTGAAGGTGCTGAGGACCCGGCTCTACGAGCTGGAGCGCGACCGCCTGGCTTCGGAGCGGGCTGGGGCGAGGAAATCGATGGTCGGCTCGGGCGACCGCTCCGAGCGCATCCGCACCTATAATTTTCCCCAGGGCCGCGTGACCGACCACCGCATCAACCTCACCCTCCACCGCTTGCCCGAAATACTCGAAGGCCAGATGGACGAGCTGCTCGATGCGCTGATCGCGGAAGACGAGGCGGAGCGGCTGGCGAGTTTGGATGAATAGCCTCCCCTCCCTGCACGCAGATGAGCCGGCTGGACCATGCCCCCGGCATGGCCCTTAGTGCCGGCTCATGGGATTGAGGGGTGGGTGCGTATGAGGATGCGAGCGGGACGCGTCATGCGCACCCACCCCCGGCCCCTCCCTGCGTGCAGGGAGGGGAGGTGAAGATCGGCGCCGCCCTCGCCGCCGCCGCCCGCCGCCTCGCGCCGCACAGCGATACCGCCAGGCTCGACGTCGAGCTGCTCATGGCCCACGCGCTCGGCACATCGCGCGACGATGTGGTCCTGCATCGGCTGGATGACCCCGTGCCGCCGGCCTTCGAGCCGCTGCTCGCCCGCCGCGAGGCGGGGGAGCCGGTCGCCTACATCATCGGCCGGCGCGCCTTCTGGACGATCGAGCTGGAGGTGGGGCCCGGCGCCCTCGTCCCCCGCCCCGACAGCGAGACCCTGATCGAGGCGGCGGTCGAGCATTTCGGCGAGCGGGTGCCCCGCCGCATTCTCGACCTCGGCACCGGCCCCGGCACGCTGCTGCTCGCGGCGCTCAGCCAGTGGTGGGAGGCGAGCGGTGTCGGCATCGACGCTTCCGCCGAGGCGCTGGCCTACGCCCGCCGCAATGCGGAGCGGCTCGGTCTCGCCGAGCGGGCGGAACTGGGGCTCGGCGACTGGACGGAGGGGCTGGCGGGCCGGTTCGACCTGATCCTCTGCAATCCGCCCTATGTCGAGGCGGACACCCCGCTGCCGCGCGACGTGGCGGATTGGGAGCCGGCAGAAGCTCTGTTCGCCGGCCCGGACGGGCTCGACTCCTATCGGCGCCTCGCGCCGCTGCTGCGCCCGCATCTGGCCGTGGGCGGGCTCGCCTGCGTGGAAATCGGCGCCGGGCAGGCGGCGGCGGTGTCGGCGCTGTTCGCGGCACGGGGCTTTACGATTTCCTCACGCGACGACCTTAAAGGTATCCCGCGCTGCCTGCTGCTAGAAGCTTGATTTAGGTCATTATCTTTTCCGCTTGGAAAATGCTCTGGCCATAGTTACATAGGGACGCAGGGACGGGGCCATTCACAGCATGGAAGCGTGAGGCCAACCGTCGCCGACCCCCGATTGCCTGGACGTCTCCGGACGGTCGCAGCGTTTGGTGGCGGAGGCCGCATGTCGCGGCCCTCTGCCTTGGTGTCGCGCTAGGATAATGCGGCCGGGAGGGGCCCGGCCGCTCGGTGGCTGAATAGGACCACGAGCACGAGGACCTGCTTTTGATAAACAATCGTCAGAACGGCCGCCGTCGCGGCCGCGGCGGCGGACCCCGCTCGCCGAACCAGGGGCCGAATCCCGGCAATCGCCAGGACAATCGCTCGCGCGGCAACGCGGCCCAGCTGCTCGAGAAATACAAGGCGCTGGCGCGCGACGCGCAGATGGCCGGCGACCGCGTCCAGACCGAATATTGGCTGCAGTTCGCGGACCATTATTTCCGCGTGCTCAACGAGAGTCGGGCGCGCTTCGAGGAGCAGCGCCCCCGCCGCGACGATTATTCGGACGAGGATGAGGGCGACGAAAGCGGCATCAACGTCGCCGTCGACGCCGAGGAGCGGGACGATCGCGAAGAGCGCGAGGACCGGGGCGAGCGCCAGGACCGCGGCTATCGCGACCGCGGCGACCGGGTCGAACGGGTCGAACGCCCCCGCCGCGAGTATGGCGCTGACCGCAATGGCGAGCCCCGCCCCGAGCGGCGCCCGCGCGACGACCGGCACGACCGGGACGACCGGGACGACGAAGCCGCCGAGAGCGGCGAGCGCATCTCGCTGGAAGTGCTGCCCCCCGCCATCTCGGTGGTCGAGAGCGACGCGCCGCCCAAGCCGGCCCGCCGCCGCACCCGCCGCCCCCGCGACGAGGACGGCGAGGAAATCGCGCCGGCCGCCTGAGGCTTCGGCAATCGGAAAAATCGAGGCGGCGGCTCTTCGGGGCCGCCGCCTTTTTCTTGGGTTCTGAGGCTGCGCAAGCCAGGCACGCCAATTTTCTGACGGCCCGGCCATCCGGGCCCGACTTTGCGTACGGCCTGCCGGATGCGCGTTTCGTTCCATGAGCCGGCGGTTTTACTTCTGCGCCTAGTCCCTTTTTAGTCAGGGACGTTCCTGGCAAGTCCTACCATGCTTTGGCGGAAATAGTAGTTGTCTGTAAATGGACATTATTAAGTCCGTTGTGGATCATAAACTAGCCTTGTTATCCTCGTTAGAGAAGCGGAGACTGCACGTTGACGCAGACCGAGTCGTCAGACCCGTATCCCCAAAGGAAGGATAGAGCCATGGTATCCAATACCGCAGCCGTGACCTGGCAACAGAACGGTATTCGTGTGCGCGTTTATGCTACCGACGGCGTCACTGTCACTGAGCGCTGCTGGGATGGCAGCGGCTGGTATACGGGCGCCTTCAAGCAGACTGGCCAAACCGTATCTGCTACGGCTCAGCCCGGCCCTATTATCCGGGTATATTGCGTCAACGCGGGCGTTACCACAGAATACTGTTGGGACAACAATGGCCCGTGGTACAAAGGCGCCTATACGGCCTGATCCCGCACGTCGACGTCAGCGCTAGTTGGTTCAGACCTCCTTCCCGGGACCGCGCCGACGCATTCGCCCACGGGCTGCGAGGACATAGCGCCCGCGGCCTGAGGCTTTCGTAACGGGAAAAACGAAAGGCGGCGCGTCCGGCGGGGCCGCCGTCTTTTTTCTTGCCTTCCCCGAAGGTTGACGCAGCGGCGATCCTGGAACACCCTCCTGTACGAACGAGGGGAGATCCAGATGCGACGCCTGATCCTGCTCTCGGCGGGGCTCGCCGCGACCTCGGCCGCCCAGCCGCCCGCGAGCGTTCCCAACCCCACCGCTCCTTCTGCCCAGGGCGACGTCTCGCTCACCATCTACAATGACGACCTCGCGCTCGTTCAGGATACGCGCCAGCTCAACATACCCGCCGGGCGCACTCGCCTCGAATTCCCGGACGTGTCGGCCCAGATCCGGGCCGAGACCGTCTCCTTCGCCGCGCCCGACACGGGGATCGTCGAGCAGAATTTCGATTACGACCTCCTCTCCCCTGGCAAGCTGATGGAGAAAGCGGTCGGCAAGACGGTCACCATCGTCCGGGTCAATCCCGCGACCGGCGCCGAGACCCGCGAGCAGGCCAAGATCCTCGCCACCAACGGCGGCGTCGTTCTTCAGATCGGCACACGAATCGAAGTGCTCCGCGACGACGGACTCCCCGTCCGGGTCATCTTCGACCAGGTACCTGCGAACCTGCGCGCCCGTCCGACTCTGTCGGTCACCGTCGACAGCCGCCGCGCCGGGGTCCGGCCGGCCCGACTCACCTACCTCACCCCCGGGCTCGGCTGGCGGGCGGATTATGTCGCCTTGTTCGACGAGGTGGCGGGGCGGATCGACGTGCAGGGCTGGATCACCCTCACCAACAACAGCGGCACGACCTACAACAATGCGGACGTCGTGATGGTGGCCGGCGCCATCGGGGTGGGCCGGGGCGGGGGCGTGGGGGGCGACGGCGTGCCGGTGCGGCGGGTCGGGACGGAAAGCAACGGCCGCGCCCGGCTTGGCGACTATTATCTCTATCCGCTCAACGGCCGGACGACGGTCGCGGCCGCCCAGACCAAGCAGGTGAGCTTCCTCGACGTCCAGGGCGCCCAGGCGTCGAAGGCTTATGAATATGAGGTCCCGTGGGGGACCAACCAGGATTATGCGGACAGCGCGACGACGGTGATCAAGTTCACCAACAGCCGCGGCGGCGGAGTCGGCGATCAGCTGCCCGCCGGCACGGTGCGGGTCTACATGAAGGATTCGCGGGGGGCGCCGCAGTTCATCGGCGAGACCGCCATCGGCCACACGCCGATGGGCTCGGAGCTGGCGCTCGGCACGGGGCAGGCGTTCGACGTCAAGGTGAAGGCAAACGTCGCCAGCCGTGAGCGGATCACCAGCGACGAATGGGAGCGGACCGCCCGCTTCCGCATCAGCGATTCGCGCGAGGGCGACAAGATCGTCGAGGTTCAGAGCAACCCGACCTACACGCGCACCACGATGACCTACACGCTGACGAACGCCCGCCCGGTCCCGGTCACCGTCGACCTCGTGCAGAGCGGGCTCGATTCGTCTTATTACCACGACACCCGGGTCGTCAGCGAAACCTTGCCCGGCACTCAGCGGAGCCGGTCGGAGCGGGTCTACCACGTTCCCGTCCCGGCCAACGGCAAGACGGTCGTCACGGCCGTGTTCGACACGCGTTACTGAGATGCCCGTGGCGCCGGCCGCGCTGCTTCTGACCCTGCTCGCCGCGGCTCCGGCGACGGCGCTTCCGGTCGCGACCTCGCCCGCTCCCGAAGCCGTCAGCGTCACCGTCTACCGCGACCCGTCGGGCGGCGAAGGCGGAATGAACCTCGAATGGCTGAAAGGCTACGCGCTCATCACCGAGACCCGGACCGTCAGCCTGCCGGCCGGCGACAGCGTCGTCCGGTTCGAAGGCGTCGCCGGCAACATCATCCCGGTGAGCGCGATCCTGCGCGGCCTGCCCCGCGGAGTCGGGGAAAGCAATTACGACGCGCGGCTTCTGTCGGCCGGAGCCCTGGTCGACGCGGCGCTCGGGCGGCAGGTCCACGTCCGGCGTACCAACCCGGCGACCGGGCGGGTCGAGGAGAGCGAGGCGATCGTTCGATCGGGGCCGCAGGGCATCGTTCTTCAATCCGCGCACGGGATCGAGGCGCTTGGCTGCTCCGGCCTTCCCGAAACCCTCGTCTATTCCGACGTTCCGCCCGGCCTGTCGGCCAAGCCGACCCTGGCGATGAACATCCGCTCCGGAGCGCCGGTCAGCGCGACGGTGCAGCTCTCCTATCTCGCCACCCAGTTCGACTGGCGGGCCAATTACGTCGTCAGCGTCGCGCCCGACGGCAAGACTTTCGACCTGTTCGCCTGGCTGACCCTCGCCAACGGCAATGACGAGAGCTTCGATCAAGCCGGCGCCCAGGTCGTGGCTGGCCGTCCAAACTGGGAAGAAGAGGACGAGGACGAGCGGGCCCGTCCGGTCGCCCCGCAGATCGAGCTGCGCTGCTGGCCGGCCGGGCGCACCAGCGATCCCGTCACCGTTGACGTGATCGACAACCTGCCGCCTGCCTTGGCGCCGATGCAGGACGCTATCGTCGTCACCGGCTCGCGGATCACTCGCGGCAATTTCACATCGGTCGTGCCGGTCACCGCCGTCACGGCCGAGCTCGAGCCGCTCGGCGACGTCAAGCTGTACCGGGTGCCGATCCCCGTCACCGTCGCCGCGCACGCCCAGAAGCAGGTCGCTCTGCTGCACCGGGAGAAAGTGCTTTTCGAGCGGCTCTACAGCGCGGTGGTCAACGCCGAGACTCGAGCGAGCGACGAGGAGACCGACCAGGCGGGGATCCTGCTACGGATGCGCAACGTCGAAGCTCGGGGCCTCGGCAAGCCGCTCCCCGCCGGAGGCGTCTCGGTGTTCGAGGACGATGGCGGCCGACCCATGCTGGTCGGCAACGGCTGGGTCCACGACACGTCGATCGGCGAGGACCTCGAGGTCGCCATCGGGCAGAGCCCGAATGTCGCGGTGACTTCCCGTTCCGTCGCGCTGCGGAAGCCCGCCAAGGCCGGCGAGAGGGTGCCGATCCTCAACGAGATCGCGATCGCCAACGCCCGCGCCGAGCCGGCCGAGGTCGAGGTCAGGATCAACGTCGACGAGGACGATTATCGGATCCAGCACCCGAGCCGCGCGCTCGGGCGCAAGAACGGAATGCCGCTCTGGCGCGCGCTCGTTCCGGCCAACGGCACGGCTCGACTCACCTTCACCATGGCGCCGCGCGGCCGCGACTCCCGATCAGAGGATTAGGGCAGCGCCCGGGGGCGGTTGTCCTCGCCCAAGGCCACGAAGGTGAACATGCCTTCGGTCACCTTGACCTGGCGGGTGCCGCGGTCGCGATCCGCGATGACCTCGATGCGGATGCCCATCGAGCTGCGCCCGGTCCGCTCGATCCTGGCGTAGACCGATATGATGTCGTGGAGGAGGATCGGGGCGATGAACTCCATCGCCTCGATCGCCACCGTCGCGACCGGCCCCTCGGCGCGGCGGGAGGCGACGATGCCGGCGGCGATGTCCATCTGGGAGAGGACCCAGCCGCCGAAGATGTGGCCGTTGGCGTTGATGTCGCCCGGCCGGGGGACGACCCTCAGGATCGGTTCGCTGCGCGGCTCGGTCATGGCCTCCGCTCCTGGCCGGTGGCGGCGTCGTCGGCGCCGCTGAGGTTGCTGGCGAAGAGGAGGCCCATCAGGCCGGTGCCGAGCAGGACCGAGAGGAAGACCCCGGCCAGGGTGGCGATGACGAGGTGGAGCCTCATCGGCGTGCCGGTGGCCCAGAGATAGAAGATCGCGAGCAGCGCGGCGACGACCGAGGCGAGCACCATCCAGCGCATCGTCCTGCGATAATGGAGCCAGGCGCGATGGGCGCGCTCGAGGTCGCGGGGATCGCGCCGGGGCGGGATCGGATCGTGCCGGGGCATGGCCGCCATGTGGCGCGGCGGGCGCGGATCATCAAGAGAGCAGGCGGCGACATTCGCATCGCAGCGCCGGCGTCTCGCACATCTTCCCTTTCGCCGGGCCGCGTGGGACATAGGCGGCCGAGTCGTGCAGCACAGGAGGCCGTCCGATGACCATCGCCGCGATCCTCGACAAGAAGGGTGGGGAAGTGGTCAGCATCCCCGCCGAGACGTCGGTGCGCGATGCCGTGGGGCTGCTCGCCGAGCGCCGGATCGGCGCGGTGCCGGTGGTGGAAGGCGACAAAGTTGCGGGCATCGTGTCCGAGCGCGACGTCATCTACTGCCTGAAGAGCGACGGCGCGGCGATCCTCGACTGGCCGGTGAGCCGGATCATGACCGCCCCCGCCATCACCATCGAGCGCGCCGTCTCGGCGCTTGCCGCTCTGTCGCAGATGACCCGCCGGCGTATCCGTCATCTGCCGGTCGTGGAGGGGGACCGCCTGGTCGGGATCGTGTCGATCGGCGACCTCGTCGCCCATCGAATCAACCGGATCGAGGAGGAAGCCGAGGCGATGCGGGCCTACATTCAGAGCGCCTGAGCCGGCACCCGGCGTCGCCGCCTGGCCAGCGCGAGCACCTCCTCGACCAGCGGCCGCGCGGCCGCCAGCAGCAGCCCGGCATAGACGGCGACGCCGCAGGCCGCGAGCAGAGCCAGCCGCGGCGCCGGCGGCAAGGGCGGCAGGAGCGAGTCGAGCGCGCTGACCGCCGCCGCCATCGCCACGCTGGCGGCGAGCGCCGGCGCGACGGCGCGAGCGAGGGCGCCGGCGCGGACGCCGGTCGCCGGCAGCGACAGGCGCGCCGTAATGGCCAGCAGCAACGGGAAGGCGACCAGCCAGGCGCGGGCGAGCCCGCTCGCGCCGAGATGGACCGCGGCGAGGAAGCAGAGGGGCATGATGAGCGCGCCCGCGATCGAGGCGCGCAGCGCGAGGCCGGGCCGGCCGAGGGCGTTGGTGGCGGGGGCGAACAGGATCTGGAGGGTCATGAAGGGCATGGCGAAGGCGAGGATGCGGACGAGCGGCACCGTCGCGCGCCATTTTTCGCCGAGCACGGTGAGCACGACCGGCTCCGCCGCCGCGGCGAGCCCGAGATAGAAAGGCAAGGCGAGGAGCAGGACGAGCCGGACCGCCTTCAGCCACGCCTCCGCCACCTCTTGCCGAGAGCCGAGGCGGCTATAGGCGGCAAAGCTCACTTCGTTGATCGGCGGCACGAACTTGGCGGCAAGGATCTGCGTCAGGAACAGCGACGTCGTATAGAGGCCGAGCGCATTCGGGGCGAAAAGCCGGCCCGCGATGAACACGTCGGACTGGCTCTGGATGAACCAGAAGAATTGCACCGCCACCATCAGTCCGCCGTAGCGGAAGAGATGCCCCGCTCCGGCGAAGCGGAAGCTCGGCCAGACCAGCGACCGGGCGAGAAAGGTGAGGCCGATCGCCTGCGTCCAGAACAGCACCAGGGGCGCGGCGACGAGGGTCCAGACGCCCCAGCCGGACAGCGCGCAGCCGACGGCGGTCGAAGCGCTGGCGAAAGCTGAGAGGAGCTGCACCTGCCCCTGCCGGCGAAAATCGATCCGCCGGCTGAGCAAAGCCTGCGGCAGGGCGATGAAGGGAGTGGCGAGATAGAGCAGGGCCTGGATCCGCAGCATCTCGCCGACGATGGGCTGGCGATAATAAGAGGCGGCGAGGGGGGACAGGGCGATCTGCGCCAGAGCGAGGCCGAAATTGAGCAGAAGCAGCATGCCGAACACCTGGCGCACCTGGCGCGGCGTCGGCTGGCCCTCGCGGACGAGGGCGTTGGCGAAGCCGTGGCCGTTCATCAGATTGAGGAAGACGAGGATGACCTGGCTCATCGCGAACAGGCCGTAATCGGCCGGATCGAGCCGGCGGATGACGAAGAAGGTGCCCGCCCACATGACGAGCTGGGCGAGGATCTGGCTGCCCGAGCGCCAGATGATGGCGCCGCGGACGCGATCGGCGAGACCGATCGCCGCGTCCTCCTCCAATATCTCCTTCGCCGCCACCTGGTGCCTGTCCCTCGCCGTCGAGCTTTCCGCCCCTTACGCGCGCGAGGGTTAAGCCCTGCTTAGACATGCGCCGCTATTTTCCGCCAGGCGGGGTTGAACGGCCGCCGCGACCTTTATAGATACCCGCATCTCCAGCGACCCCGGTCCCCTCCAGGGCGTTTGGAACTCTTTGAAAATCAAGTCTTCTGGGCCTTGAAGGCGGGCGCTCTGCCTCCTATCTCGGTCCGGCAAGGGCGCGACCCCTTTTGGGTGGACGCCCTCTTGCGAACCTTCCCCTTCGCGAACGAAGCGAGGCGCCGGCGGCATAAGCCGAGGCCTCGCAGACGCCGCGGGAGGGCCTCGGCGTCGGGTCCAAACCGGCGCGGAGGCTTCGGAAAGTTCGCGGAAAAAAGCCATTGACGGGCGCAAGAGCCGCTCATATATGGCGATCCACCGGCGGGACGCGGCCTTTTTGGCCCGGCCCGTCTGCGTCTCTTAACGATCGGTAACCCGGTTGCCCCGGTCTAGGGGGTATGGAGACGCGTCGGCTCTTTGACATTGTCGGTTTAGATGAAGGGACATGTGGGCGGCGGCCCCGGTCGGCGACAACCTCTGGGTGTCGTCGAACGGTAAAACCAAGCCGTTCCATTGGGCTCCCATCAAAGTATTGCTTTGATGGGGTCCTCATGGGTCGTTCCTATGAAGCTTGCTTCAGGGATCGGCTCTACATGTCTCGTTACATATCCACAGTATATGTGATGTGCAGGAACGGCTCCCAGAGATGCCGGCCTCCTCCTCGGGTTCCCCGGGGTGGTTGTCGGACATCAACTTGAGAGTTTGATTCTGGCTCAGAACGAACGCTGGCGGCATGCCTAACACATGCAAGTCGAACGAGACCTTCGGGTCTAGTGGCGCACGGGTGCGTAACGCGTGGGAATCTGCCCAAAGGTTCGGAATAACAG
>JAXDOX010000011.1:0-177642 GCA_034668625.1 Sphingomonadales bacterium | reverse complement strand
CCGCTGACCATCGACATCGGCCTCCACTCCTATGCGGCGCGGCGGCTGGGCGACGCCTCCGGCTCGATCGTCGTGCTCGACTGCCTGACCGGCGACATTCTCGCCATGGCCTCGATGCCCGCCTACGACCCGAACAATTTCTCGGACGGGATCAGCCATCACGAATGGAACATGATGGCCGCCGACGAGCGGCACCCGATGATCAACAAGGTGATGCAGGGCCTCTATCCGTCGGGATCGACGATCAAGCCCCTGATGTCGCTCGCCTTCCTCGAGGCGGGGCTCAACCCGGCGACGAAGGTCACCTGCACCGGCGCCTATCGGGTCGGCAACGCCATCTTCCACTGCGACAAGCATCACGGCACCCTCGCCATGCACGAGGCGATCGAGAAGAGCTGCGACATCTATTTCTACCACACCAGCCTGCAGGCGGGTCCGGAGGTGATCTCGTCCATGGCCCACCGCATGGGCTTCGGCGAGAAGTTCGATATCCCGGTCCCCACCCAGCGCTTCGGCACCGTCCCCGATCCCGAATGGATGGTCCGCAAGTACAAGCGCAAATGGGAGATGTACGACACGATCAACATGTCGATCGGCCAGGGCAACGTGCTGGTGAACCCACTCCAGCTTGCGGTGATGGCGGCGCGGATCGGCAGCGGCAAGGCGCTGGTGCCGAGGATCCTGCGCGGCCAGCCCGGCGGCGAGCCGCCGCCGCTCCCCGTCACGCCCGAGCATCTCGCCTTCGTCCGCGACGCGATGAAGGACGTCGTCAACCGCGCCGGGACGGCGTTGATCGCCAGACTGCCGGTGGACGGCGTGCTGCTCGCCGGCAAGACCGGGACGGCGCAGGTCCGGCGGATCACCATGGCGGAGCGCAATTCAGGCGGCGTGCGCAAGAATGAGAGCCTCGCCTGGAAGATGCGCGACCATAGCCTGTTCGTCGGCTTCGCGCCGTACGACAAGCCGCGCTATGCCTGCGCCGTGATCGTCGAGCATGGCGGCTGGGGCGCCACCGTCGCAGCGCCGATGTGCCGCGACACGCTGACCTACCTGTTCGACAAGGCCAAGGCGATGGCGGCGCTGACCGCGCTCGAGGAGCAATGGGGCGGGACGCTGGCGGAGCGGATGAAGCGCCGCGCCGACGCCTGGCGGCCGTCCGCCACGCCTCCACAACCCGCCGAGACGCCCAGGCCCGCCGCAATCACCCAGAATCCGCGCCAGCCACCGACGAAGGTGACGTGAGAAGCCATTCGCCGATCCCGGCCCCGATCGCCGATTTGCCGTGGCGGATGCTGCTGCTGGTGACGTTCATCACCAGCTTCGGCCTGCTCGTCCTCTATTCGGCCGCGGGGGCGCACCTGATGCCGTGGGCGCTGCCGCAGGGGGTGCGCTTCGTCGTCTTCCTCGGCCTCGCCATCGCCATCTCCCGGGTGCCGATCCAGCGGATCAAGGCCTTCGCCTTCCCGGTTTATGGCGGCGTGCTGCTGCTCCTCCTGCTGGTCGAGGTGCTGGGCTTCGTCGGCAAGGGCGCGCAGAGGTGGCTCAGCCTCGGCTTCATGAACCTCCAGCCCTCGGAGCTGATGAAGCCCGTCATCATCCTCGCCATCGCCCGTTTCTACGATCTGCTGCCGGTGGCGGAGCTGAGGCGCTTCAACGCTTTGTGGCCGGCGGCCGCGATGATCGGCATCCCCGCTGCCCTGATCCTGATCCAACCGGATCTCGGTACCGCCGTAATGGTCGTGGCGGGAGGGATCACGATGATGTTCCTCGCCGGGCTGCCGCTGCGGCTGTTCGCCGGAGGCGCGGCCTTCGTCGCCGTCGCCGGGCCGATCGCATTCAGTTTCTTGCACGAATATCAGCGCCAGCGGGTGCTGATCTTCATGAACCCGGAAGCCGATCCGAGCGGCGCCGGCTACCATATCCGCCAGTCGCAGATCGCGATCGGATCGGGCGGCCTGTTCGGCAAGGGCTTCCTCAACGGCACCCAGAGCCACCTCCAATATCTGCCGGAGAACCACACCGACTTCATCTTCGCCACCATGGCCGAGGAATGGGGGCTGCTCGGCGGGGTGCTGATCATCGCCGCTTATGCGCTCGTCATCAAATGGGGGATCGGAGTCGCGCTGGAGGCGAAGGACCGCTTCTCGCGCCTCACCGCTGCGGGCCTCACCACCACCATCTTCTTCTACGTCGCGATCAACCTGATGATGGTGATGGGGCTGGCGCCGGTCGTCGGCATACCCCTCCCCCTGGTCTCCTACGGCGGATCGGCGATGCTCACCGTGATGCTCTGCCTCGGCGCCTTGATGGCGATCGAAAGGAACGCGCGGAAGCGCTAGGCGCCCAGGGATGGCCGCCCCAGCGGGCGGCCGTCGTTTCGACTTCGGGCGCGGCGCCGAGCCGGATCGAGAGCCCACCGGTGCGGGCGAGCAGGCTCGCATCGGCCTTCAGCCAGCGCGGCGCGCAGCGGCGCGGCAACCGACGCTCGGCGACGACGATGTCCGCCTCGGCGCAGGCGCGGAGCAAAGGCTCGATGTCGAACCGGTATTTGGTGCGGAGCGCGAGGATGCGCCAGACGCGGCCGCCGCGGCTGAGCGCGATGGTGCAGGCGTCGTCGGTGCAGGCGGCGCGCCCCGCATCGTCGAGGTCGGGAAGGTCTGCGTCGAGGCCGGAGGATTCGGCGAGCATGCCGCGCACATAGTCGCCGGCGCGGGTGCGCAGGATCGCGACCTCGCCCGTGTCGGCGCGAACCGCGGCGTGGCGGCCGTCGCCGGTGACGAGCAGGTCCGGGGCCGGGGTCAGCGCCGCCCACAATGCCCCCGCCGCGATGGGAAGGAGCCCCCAGCGCCGGCATTCGGTCCGCCAGAGGCAGAGCCAGAGGCCGCCGCCGATCATCAGGGCATAAGCGGCGTCCGGTATCTCCGGCACCATCGCCACCGCGCCCGGCGAGGCGGCGGTGGCCCGGGCTAGGACGAGCAGGAAGTGGAGCCCCTGCCCCGTCGCCCACCAGAAAGGCGCGCCGAGGCCGATCGTGTCGAGCAGCAAGGCAAGCGCCTCGCAGGGCATGATCACGAAGGTCGTCAGCGGGATGGCGACGATGTTGGCGAAGGCTCCGTAGAGGCCGGTCCGGTGGAAATGGTAGAGCCCGATCGGGGCCAGGGCGGCTTCGACGGCGAGGCCGGTGAGGACGAGGCCGAGAAGGGCGCGGCCGGCCTTGAGGGGCAGAGTCTCGTCGCGGCGGGCGAGCAACGAGCGGATTCTTGCCGAATCGTGGAGCGTGACGATCGCGGCGATGGCCGCGAAGCTCAGCTGGAAGCTCGGGCCGACCAGCGAGTCCGGCCAGAGCAGGATCACGGCGAGCGCGCCGGTGGCGACCAGCCGCATGGTCAGCGCCTCCCGCCCCAAGGCGATTCCGCCCAAGACGAGCAAGGCGGCGATCAGCGAGCGGACCGTCGGCACCTCGGCACCGGTGAGGATGGTGTAGGCGATCCCAGCGACCGCCCCCGCGCCCGCAGCGACGAGGGTGAGCCGGTAGCGAAGCGCCAAAGTGGGGCTGAGCGCGAGCAGCTTCAGAGTGACCAGCATCACCGCGCCGACAAGGGCAGTGAGGTGAAGGCCGCTCACCGAGAGGAGGTGGGCGAGGCCCGACCGCCGCATCGCATCGGCGTCGTCGGCGGGGATGCCGCCCTGGTCGCCATTGGCGAGAGCGGTCGCGATCGCCCCCTCGCCGCCGCCGAGCCGGGAGGCGATATGCTCGCCGAGCCGCTGCCGCACGCCGGCTATCCAGTCGCTCCAGCCGCCCGGGCGTGTGCCCGGCACCACCGCGACCTCGAGCGCGCGGCCGGTGCCGCCGACGCCCAGGAACCAGGCGGCGCGGGAGAAATCGTAGGCGCCCGGCAAAGCGGCTGGCGCCGGCGGCATCAGCCAGGCGCGCAGCCGCACCCGCTCGCCCGGCCTCAGCGGCGGCGCCTTCTCGGCCGGGATGTTGACCCGGAGGCGCGGCGGCAGGTCCGGCGCGCCTTCCGGCGCCACGACGATCCGCACCGCCGCCTCGACCGCCAGCTTCTGGACCGATTCGACCTTGGCCTCGAAGGTCGCCGACCGCTCCTCGGCCAGGCGAGGCGCCGCCACCCGTTCCGCCTTCCACCAGATGTTGGCCATGCCGAGCGCGGCAGCGAGGCAGAAGATCGCCGCCGCCCGGCCCCATCTTGTACCGGGCGCCACCGCGAGCGGGGCGAGGCCGAAGGCGGCGCAGAGGCAGAGGAAGGCGCCCCACCCGCTCGCGTCGGGCAGCACGAACCAGGCGGCGGTGCCGAGGCCGAGCCCGACCGGGAGCCAGAGCGGCAGCTGGTCCCGCTCGGCGTCCGCGAGCCGCTCGAGGCCGTCTGAAAGGGCGCGGAAAGCCGCTCCGGCGCGCGTTTGTCGCGGCCGGTCCGCTATGATAGGGGCGCTGGCGTCCACGATCCCCACGGCCGCATCCTTGGAGAATATGCGCTTGAGCGCAACCTCAGAAGCCCCCGCGGTGGTGACCCGCTTTGCGCCCTCGCCGACCGGCTTCCTGCACATCGGCGGCGCCCGCACCGCCTTGTTCAACTGGCTCTTCGCCCGCCGCCACGGCGGCAAATTCCTGCTTCGGATCGAGGATACCGACCGCGCCCGGTCGACCCAGGAGGCGATCGACGCGATCCTCGAGGGAATGCGCTGGCTCGGGCTCGACTGGGACGGGCACGAATATTACCAGTCGCAATTCTGGGCCCGCCACGCCGAGCTCGCCCGCGAGCTGCTGGAGCGCGGCCACGCCTATCGCTGCTACATGAGTGCCGAGGCGCTGAAGGCGGGCCGCGAGAAGGCGCAGGCCGAGCGGCGGCCCTATCGGGTCGAGAGCCCGTGGCGGGAGCGCACCGACTGGCCCGGCGACAGCGGCTATGTCGTCCGCCTCAAGGCGCCGCGCGAAGGCGAGACGGTGATCGAGGACCGCGTGCAGGGCCGGGTCGTCGTCAAGAATGCCGAGCTGGACGACATGGTCCTGCTCCGCTCCGACGGGACTCCGACCTACATGCTCGCCGTCGTGGTCGACGATCACGACATGGGCGTGACCCACGTCATCCGCGGCGACGACCATCTCAACAACGCCTTCCGCCAGCTCGGCATCATCAAGGCGATGGGCTGGCCGGAGCCGGTCTACGCCCACGTGCCGCTGATCCACGGCGCGGACGGGGCCAAGATGTCGAAGCGGCACGGCGCGACCGGAGTCATGGACTATGACGCGCTGGGCTACCTTCCCGAGGCGCTGTCCAACTATCTGCTCCGCCTCGGCTGGGGCCATGGCGACGACGAGATTATCGGCCGCGAGGAGGCGGTGCGCTGGTTCGACCTCGACGCGGTCGGCCGCGCCCCGTCGCGATTCGACCTGAAGAAGCTCGACAACCTCAACGGCCACTATCTGCGCGAGGCCGACGACGGACGGCTGGCCGGGCTGGCGGCGCCGCGGGTGGCAGGGCTGATCGGCCGGGATCTGACGAGCGAGGAGATCGCCCTGCTCGCCCGCGCCATGCCCGAGCTCAAGCCGCGCGCGAGGAACCTCAACGAACTGGCCGAAAGCGCAACTTTTCTCTTCCGCACCCGGCCGCTCGACATGGACGAGAAAGCGGGTCAGCTCCTCATCGGTGACGCGCCCCGCTTGCTCGCCCGTATTTACGCGGTTCTCTCGGCGCTTGACGAATGGACGGCGCTCGCCACAGAGGCGGCGGTGCGCGGAGTCGCGGATACGGCCGGCGTGAAGCTCGGCCAGGTGGCGCAGCCGCTTCGCGCTTCGCTCACCGGCCGGCCGACCTCGCCGGGCATTTTCGATGTGCTGGTGCTGCTCGGGCGGGAAGAGAGCCTCGCCCGCATCGCGGACCGGATGGAAGGATAGACGAATGGCGGACGACCAGGCCAACCTGAACCTCGGCGGCGCGAGCCACGCCTTTCCGGTCCGCCACGGCTCGGTCGGCCCGGACGTCATCGACATCCGCAAGCTCTACTCCGAGACCGGCGCCTTCACCTACGACCCGGGCTTCACCTCCACCGCCGCCTGCGAGAGCGCGATCACCTATATCGACGGCGACAAGGGCATCCTCCTCCACCGCGGCTATCCGATCGACCAGCTCGCCGAGCATTCGACCTTCATGGAGGTCTGCCATCTGCTGCTGAACGGGGAGCTGCCGAACAGGCAGGAGCTGGAGACATTCACCTACACCATCTCCCGCCACACCATGCTGCACGAGCAGCTCTCGACCTTCTACCGCGGCTTCCGGCGCGACGCCCATCCGATGGCGGTGATGTGCGGCGTCGTCGGGGCTCTCAGCGCCTTCTACCACGATTCGACCGACATCACCGATCCCAAGCAGCGGATGATCGCCTCGCACCGGCTGATCGCGAAGATGCCGACGATCGCCGCGATGGCGTACAAGTACGTGTTGGGCCAGCCGTTCATGTATCCGCAGAACAGCCTCACCTACACCGGCAACTTCCTCAGGATGACCTTCGGAGTCCCGGCCGAGCCCTATGAGGTGAACCCGATCGTCGAGCGGGCGATGCGGCGTATCTTCATCCTCCATGCCGATCACGAGCAGAATGCCTCGACCTCGACCGTCCGCCTCGCCGGCTCGTCGGGCGCCAACCCCTTCGCCTGCATCGCCGCCGGCATCGCCTGCCTGTGGGGCCCGGCCCACGGCGGCGCCAACGAAGCGGCCCTGAACATGCTGCGCGAGATCGGCCGGCCGGAGCGCATCCCCGAGTTCATCGCCCGCGCCAAGGACAAGGACGATCCGTTCCGCCTGATGGGCTTCGGCCACCGGGTGTACAAGAATTACGACCCGCGCGCCAAGGTGATGCAGGCGACGGCGCAGGAGGTGCTCAAGGAGCTCGGCGTCACGGACCCGGTGTTCGACGTCGCCCGCGAGCTCGAGCATATCGCGCTCAACGACGAATATTTCATCGAGAAAAAGCTCTATCCCAACGTCGATTTCTATTCCGGCGTCGTCCTCTCCGCGATCGGATTCCCCACCTCGATGTTCACCGCCCTCTTCGCCCTAGCCCGGACGGTCGGCTGGGTCGCCCAGTGGAACGAGATGATCTCCGACCCCGAGCAGAAAATCGGCCGCCCCCGCCAACTCTACACCGGCGCCACCCAACGCGACTACGTGCCGGTCGACCAGCGCTAGGCACCGATGATGGGGGCGGCCAACGCAACATGGAAGCCGGGACGCGGGTTGCTTGGGCCGCTGAAGCCCTTGCTCGGCGCGTGGGAGGCAGAAGCGGAGGGGCCTTATCCGGGATCGCGCATAAGCTGCACGCGTGCCTTTCGCCCGGTGCTCGGCGGCGGGTGGATCCAGCTCGATGCGCGCTGGGCGCTCGGCCCGGGCCGGGCCTATGAGGAAACCGCCTTGTTCGGGCGGGGCGCCGAGGGGCGGCTCGCTTTCTTCTCCTTCACCTCCGACGGCAAGCGATCCGAAGGCTGGATCGCCGACGGGGCCGACGTGCACCCGCAGGCGCTGGCCTTCGAGGCGGACATGCCGGCGGGGCGGGCGCGGTTCATCTATTGGCCCGAAACCGGCGGCGCGCTCGGTTTCGCGGTGGAGAGCCGCACGACGAAAGGCTGGAACCGCTTCGTGACCCACGTCTATCGGCGGATCGGGTGAGTCCGCGTCAGCCGAGCTTGGCCTTCAGCTTCCCGAGAGTCGCCAGCGCGGCGCAGCAATCGTCGAGCATGGTGCGGACGCGGTCGCGGCCGGGGCGTGAGCGGAGCATGCTGCCGGGCTCGAAGCGGTTGCGGCCGGCGATCGCAACGAGCGCGTCGTCGGGGCCGATCCAGGCCCAGAGCCGGCCCTGTTCGCGCAGGTCCAGCAGGAGCCGGCGCAGCGCGCCGTCGACGAGAAGGCTGCGCGCGGTGCCGGGCTCGGTCGAATAGGCTTCGAACTTGCGGTCGAAATCGGCGGCGGCGCCTTCGAGCTCGACGCGCTGCATCCCGGACGGATGAACGAAGTTGAACAGGCCGCGGTCGGGGCGGACGATGGTCTCGCCGGCGCCGCCGGGCCCGCGCTGGAAGGCGTAGACCTGGCCCGAGAAGATGGTCTGGCGGTTCTTGCCGGCCTGGCGCGTCAACGTCGCTTCGTAAACGGCGCAGGCGCGGCCTTGCTCGTCCTTGCCGTGAAAGAGGTCCGTGAAGGTCTCGCTGGACAGATGGCGGCCGAACAGGGCGTCGCGGGCCATGGGATAGACCGGCGGGCTGAAGCCCTTCTCCATATATTCGAGGCCGGCGCGGGCGGCGATCCGCTCCAGCACCGGCATCTTCAGCGCCTCGCCGACCGAGGACAAAGCCGAAAAGCCGACGACGATCGGAACGACGAGCAGCAGCGACCCGGCGACGATGCCGAGCCAGTCCCAGCCCGAGCTCAGCAGCGTCAGGAAGGCCGCCGGGCCGAGCACGATTCCGAGCGCCGTCCAGAGCCAGAATTTCCGAAGCGCCTCGCCGCGCTTCTCGTCGAGCGTGGCGAGCGGCTCGGAGACCGGCATCTCCCGGCAGAGATCGTCGAAGCAGTCCGCGCTGAGCTCGTTCATTCCCGTCCCCCGTTCACTCTCCGACGCTGGACCGGAAGAGGCGGCGGTGTCCAGCGGAAGGGGACACGTACAAATAGGTCCTCTGTCGGGGACACGTACAAGTACATGTCCCCTTCTTAGGCGTCCTTCCTCAGCGGCAGGGTGAAGGTGAAGCGCGCGCCCTGGCCCGGCGCGCTGTCGACCGAGAGGTCGCCGCCCATCGCGCGGGCGAGGCGGCGGGCGATGTATAGGCCGAGGCCGGTGCCGCCCGGCTCGGCCGGATCGACCCGCTCGAACTTCTCGAAGATCCGCGCCTGGTCCTCGGCGGCGATGCCCTTGCCCTGATCGGCGATGATGAGGGCGCCGAGATCGCCTTCGCGGTCGGTGCGGATCCAGACCATGGCGCCGTCCGGCGAATAGCGGATCGCGTTGGTGAGCAGGTTGACGACGATCTGGAGGGCGCGGCGGAACTCGCCGGCGGCAGGCAGCGCCTCGTGCGCTGCCGGCGCGTCGATGCGCACGTTCTTCGCCTGGGCGCGGACGGCGAGCAGGCCGGTGGCCCGGCGGGCGACGTCGGCGAGGTCGATCTCCTCCTGCTCAGGGGCATAATCGGGGCGCTCGATCGCCTGGAGGTCGACCAGATCCTCGACCAAGGCGAGAAGATGGCGGCCGGCCGAGGCGATGTCCTCAGCATAGCCCGAATAATCCTTGCGCAGCGGGCCCTCGGCCTGGCTGGATATGGCCTCGGCGCTGCTGACGATGCGGCCGAGCGGGACTCGCAGCGCCTTGTCGAGCCGTTCGCCGAACGCGCCGGCGTCGGGCTCGGGCGGAGCGGCGGTTTCGGCTTCGAGCGCCGCCGGGGTGACAGACGAAATGAGGGTAGCCGAGCCGCGGAAGCCGGCAAGGCGGCCGTCGGCGGCGACGAGGGGCACTCCGGCGAGGCGGTAGCGGCCGCCGCGGCCGCCGCGCAGCTCGGCGGGCTGGTTGTCGAAGCGGCGCTGCTCGGCAAGCGCGGTGAGCAAGGGCAGCTCGCCCGCTTCGTCTTCGACGAGGCGGAAGAGCTGGGTGATCTGCGCGCCGATCAGGGCTTGCGGAGAGCGGCCCGAGGCGGCGGCGGCCGCCGGCGAGACGGCGTTCAGTCGGAGCGTGGCGTCGGTCTCCCACGTCCAGTCCGCCGAGGCGCGGAGGAAATCGGCCTGGCGCGCGGGCTCCGGCGCCGGGGCGGGTGGACGGGCGGCTTGGCGGGTCCAGCCGGTAAGCTCGAGCGCAACGCCCGTCTCGCCCGGTTCGGCGCGGACCCAAAGCTCGATGTCGCTGTCGCCCTCGGCGGCGAGAGCCGGGCGCGAGATGACGATGCCGAGACGGGCGGCAAGGCGGGCGAGCGCGGCTAGCTGCGGGATGGCGAGCGGACCGCCCTCCTCGCCGCCGGCGGCGCGGTGGAGCGCGGCGAGGCGCGGTTCGGCCTCGACGAGACGGCCGTCGCGGTCGAGCCGCCCGGTAACGCTGCCGTGGCCGATCATCGGTGAAGCTCCGCGATGGCCGCGCGATAGGCCGGGTCCGCCCGCCACGGCATCAGCCGGCGGCGCGCTTCGTCCGGGCCGAGAGTGTCGAACAGATCGAGCTGCGGCGCAACCCGAGCCTCGCTCGCGGCCAGGCGGAGGAGCAGGGCCGCCGCCGCGTCGCGCGAAAGGCCGGCGGCGCCGAGCAGCAAGGCGGCGCCGCGGCCGCTCGGCTCGTCCAGCATCTCCCAGGCGGCGGCGCGGTCGACCTCGGCGCGTGCCGCGACGGCGGCGAGAAAGAGCGGCAGGCTGCCCTCGGTGAGCGCCCGCACCACCGCGCGATCGTCGAGCCGGCCGGAGGCGGCGAGCCGCGAAACGAGACGGCGCGCGCAGGCGGCGGCGCCGGTCCCTTCGTCGTGGCCCGCAAGGAGCAAAGCGACCGCGTCGGTGAGAGCGGCGTCGGCGGCCGCGGGATCGGCGCCGTGCCGCTCGACGACATAGGAACGCAGCGCCGCGGCTACGGTCCAGGCGAGGGCGTGAAGAATCTCCGCGGAAAGGTCGCCCCGGCCGACCAGGGGTTCCTGGAACGCATCGAGGCGGCTCGCCTGGAGGATGAGCAGCCGCATCGCTTCGGCGGCGACGGCGTCATCCTGGTCCCCGGCCAGCTCGGCGAGCAGGGGCGGCTCGGCGGCGGCCAGGCGATGCTCCTCGGCGCGTTCGAGCAGGAGCGGGAGCAGGCCCGGCACGGCGGCGGGGCCGAGCGCTTCGAGCGCCGGCAGGGCGATGGCAAGGCCGGCCGAGCCCAAGGAGGCGGCGAGCGCGTCGCCGCCGAGGCGGGGGAGAATCGAGGCGCGGAGGTCGTCTTCCAGGCCCCTGACGGTGGCGGCGAAGAGGGCGGCGACGGTCGCGCGGTCCCGCTCGCTGAGGCGGAGGCGACGCGGCAAGGCGAGATCGGCGGCGGCGGCGGACAGGCGCGTGCGCGCGGACGCGAGCAGCTCTGCCGCGCCGTCCAGCTCACCCCCGCTCAACCGCGTGTCGGACATCGTCTGCCTGTAGCGCGGTTGAGGTTAAGGCGCCGCTAATCCTGTGCCGGCTCCGACGGAGGGGGCGCCGGGGCGTGGACCTGGCGCTGCGCCCAGAAAAAGCTGGCGCCGGCATAGACGGCGAGCGCGGTGAGGCCGGTTCCCCACAGGCCCATCGCCGCGAAGGGTAGCAGCAGCCAGGCGAGGCCCTTTTGCTCGGCGAGCCAGCGACGGCCGGGAAGGCGGGCGCCGAAGCTCTCGATCCGCGCCGCGACCGAGAAAGCGATGGTCGTCCCGGCCAAGGCGAAGCAGCCCCAGCCATGGTCTCGCGACAGGCCGGAGCCTAGCGCCAGCAGCGCCCCCGCGGCGAGCAGGGGCAGGAGGTAGGCGAACCACCCCCCCTCTTCCGCGTCGTGCAGCCGCAGGCCGCCGAGCCGGTCCCCCACCCCTTCGGTGAAGGTCGAGAGCAGGATCAGGGCCATGCCGGTGCCGTACCAGCGGCCTGCGAAGGCGAGGCCGGCAAGCAGCGTGAGGAGGCCGGCGATGGCACCGAGACCGCTGGGATTGAGCGGTTTCGTGAGCAGCGCGCGGGCCGCGACGCCCTCAAATGGAGCGAGCAGATAGGCCGAGACCCAGTCGCGCCGCTGCGCCGCCGCCCCTTGTGCCAGCCGCGCTTCGATGGCGGCGAGATCCTCGCTGCTCTCGGCGAGCGTCAATTGGTCGTCGGCCGGCTCGCCCCTGAGCGCGATCTGCCGCGCTCCGCTCTGCACAGCGCGGCGCAGCAGGGTCGATTGCAGGTCCCAGTCGCGCAGCATCTCGGCGGTGTGCTTCAGAAGCGCGCCGTCGAGGAGCGCCAGGCCCGCCCAGCGGCTGTCGGCGTCGATCCGCTCGAAGCGGTCGTCGACCCGCCGGTCGGGAACGGTCAGGAGCGCCGGGCCGCCCAAAGCGAGCAGCCGCTCGATATGACTTTCGGCGAGGACCAGGCCGTCGGCCATGACGAGCAGGCGGTCGTCCGGGTGGACCGCCTCCGCAGCCTCCGCCGCGTTGCGGGCGACGACGATCTTCAACCCTTGTCCCCTCAGCCGGTCGATCGCGGCGGTGAGGTCCGCCGGCACCCGCTCGACCGCGATGACGATCGGATCGGCGCCGGCCGAGGCGGCGAGCCGCGCCTGGCGCTCGACCACCGTTCTGCCGGCGAGCGGCAGAGTCGCGCGAAGCCCGCCGCCGGGCTCGTCGGCCTCGTGATAGGCGGCGATCAAGGCGGCCAGAGTCACGCAAATCCTCCCTCGGCGCGAGGGATAAGCGCGGCAGAGGCCGGACGCAAAGGCTTAGGGTGTGGCGAAATCCTCGATCGCGGCGCGCAGCTTGCGCAGCACGACCGGATCGCCCGGCGCGCCGTCCAGCGCCTCGTCGGCGAGCGCTCCCAGGCCGACGGCGCCGAAGCTCGCGGCGAGGCTCTTGAGGCGGGCGGCGGAGAAGCGCCAATTGGCGTCGCAGCGGGAGCGGCCCATCAGCTCCGTATGCCGCGACGCGCTCTCGACGAAGGCGGCGCGCAGCTCGTCCATCAGGCCCGTGTCGCTGCCGACGGCGGCGGCGAGCGAGGCATTCAGCGCTCCGGGATCGTAGACCATCGGCCCCGCTTAGGCGCCGGGTCGTTAACACCCCGTATCCTTCGCAGCTTCCGTGCGCTGCGAAAGATGGTAAACAAGCGGTCATGACGGGGGCAGAAAGAGCCGAGGCGCGGGCGAAAGACGGCGCCGCCCAGAACCACGCGGACTGGCTCGGCCCGGCCGAGCCGGAGGCGCCGGCCGAGGTGGAGCTCGCCCTTCCGGAGGAGCCGGCAAGGCCGCGCCGTGCCGGGGCGCGGCTGTTCGGCGCCTTCCTGATCCTCGTTGCTTTGGGCTGGATCGGCGCGGTCGGCTGGCTGTTGTGGCAGAGCCGGCCGGCGCCGACGCTGCAGAACGCCGTCACCTGGATCGGCACGCTGAGCGGCCCACTGGTGCTGCTCGGGCTGCTCTGGCTGCTGCTCGGCCGCAGTTCGCGCCGCGAAACGGAGCGTTTCACGCGCGCGGTCGAGGAGATGCGGCGCGAAAGCAACGCCCTCGAGACCGTGCTCGAGATCGTCGCGGCGCGGATCGAGGTGAATCATGGCCGCCTGCGCGGCGAAGCCGAGAAACTGATGTCGCTAGGCGACGAGGCTTCGGACCGGCTCGGGCGGGTGACCTATTACCTCTCCAAGGAGACCGCGTCGCTCGACCGCAAGGCTGCGGAGCTGGAGAGCGCCGCGGCCGCGGCGAAGGTCGATATCGGCGTTTTGATGCAAGACCTCCCCCGCGCCGAGGAACAAGCGCGCGCGGTGACCGAGGCGATGAAGGAAGCCGGGCTCACCGCCCACGGCCAGGCGAGCGCCCTGGAGGCGCAGCTCGCCGCCATCGGCGCCAAGGGCCGGGAGGCCGACGAGGTGCTCGGCGGGGCGGCGCAGCGCATGGCCGCCCATGTCGCCCGGATCGAGAGCACAGCCGGCGCCGCCGCCGCGAGCCTCGACGAGGTCGCCGCGGGGATGACCGGCGCGGTCGATGCCGCCATGGCCCGCGCGGCGGAAGCGGTCGAGGCGGCACGCTCGGCGCTGGAGACTCAGGGGTCGGCCACTTTGGCCACGATCGAGCAGAGCCGCGCCGCGCTCGACAAGGCCGGCGACGAAGCCGCGCGCAGCCTCTTTGCCCGCCTCGATTTGGTCTCCGACAAGGTCCAGACTTTGGCGGGCCACCTCTCGGCGCAGGACGCGGCGAGCCAGGCTTTGGTCACCGGCCTTGCCAAGGAGCTGGCCGAGCTCGACGCCGCCCTCGCCCGCATCGGCGAGACCGGCGGAAGGGAGACGGAGAAGCTCGGCGCGGCCGTCGCCGGCGTGCGCGACGGGACCCGCGAGCTGATGGAGGATCTGGCCGGCGGCCGCGACCGCTTCGGCGAATTGATCGAGCGCGCCCGCGTGATGGGCGAGACGCTCGCTGCCGTGGCAGGCCGCCTCGATGGCGAAGTGCCGGCGGCTCTTGCCGAGGTGGAGGCGCGGGCCGAGCGGACGAGCGAGGCGGTCTCGGCCTTGTCGCCGCTGGTCGGCGGGGTGCAGGACCAGGCGCGCGACATCGAGGACAGGATGGTCGCCGTCGGCGGGCGGGTCGAGGCGATCGCCGGCATCGTCGCGGAGCAGGACCGGACCAGCCGCACGCTGGTCGAGCGGCTGGTCGCCGACGTGGCCCGGCTCGAGGCGGCCTTCGCTGAGGTCGAGGCGAGCGGCAGCGCCCGGACGGAGGCGCTGGCTGCGGCGATTGCCTCCCTGCGCCAGGCCGCGGCCGCACTTGAGGGCGAGCTCGGCGCCGGCGACGACCGCGCCGAGGCGCTCGGCGAGCGGGCCCGCGCGCTCGGCGAGGCGCTGGAAAGGCTGCCGGCGGCGCTGGCCGAGGTCGAGGCCGGGACCGAGCGAACCCGCGACGCCGCGGCCTCGCTGGCGCCGACCGTCGAGGGGCTGCACGCCTCGGCCGAGGCGGCGGCGAGCCGCATCGGCGACGCCGAATCGAGCCTCGGCCGCCAGCGCGAAGCGCTCGATGCTTTGCTCGCCCGCATCGAGGAAGGCTCGGCCGGGGCCGAGGAACGACTGCGCGCGCTCGGCGAGGCGGCGAGCGAGGCGCGGCAAGCCGCCGGCCGCATCGCCGCGGAGACAGGGCCGGAGCTCATCGAAGCCCTGCTCCGCGTCCGCGAAGCGGCGGCGCAGGCGGCCGAGCGGGCGCGCGAGGCGATCTCCAGTATCATCCCGGCGAGCGCGGCGTCGCTCGGCGAGGCGGGTCGCGAGGCGCTAGCCCGCGCCGTCGAGGAGACGGTCGGCGGCCAGATGGACGAGCTGGCCGCGCTGGCGGAGCGCTCGGTCGACACGGCGAAGCGGGCATCGGAGCGGCTGACCCGCCAGATGCTCAAGCTCGGCGAGACGACGGCGGCGATCGAGGAACGGATCGACGAGGAGCGCCGCTCCCGCGAGGAGAAGGACGCAGACAATTTCTCGCGGCGTGTTGCCCTCCTGATCGAATCGCTCAATTCAACCGCGATCGACGTCACCAAGATTCTCTCGAACGAGGTCACAGACAACGCCTGGGCCGCTTATCTGAAGGGCGACCGCGGGGTCTTCACTCGGCGGGCCGTCCGCCTTCTCGACACCGGCGAAGCGCGCGAGATCGCGCGGCATTACGAGGAGGAGCTCGAGTTCCGGGACCAGGTCAACCGCTACATCCACGATTTCGAGGCGATGCTGCGGCGCGTGCTGGCCGACCGCGAGGGCAGCGTCCTCGGAGTCACCATCCTCTCGAGCGACATGGGCAAGCTCTACGTGGCCTTGGCCCAGGCGATCGAAAGGTTGAGGTAGCCTGGCTCCTCCCCTCGATTTCGAGGGGAGGGGGACTATGCGAAGCATGGTGGAGGGGCCCCTGCGCCGTAAGAGGCCCCTCCACCGCACTTTGTGCGGTCCCCCTCCCCTGCAAATGCAGGGGAGGATTGGGTGTCACCGGGTCCAGTCGAGGCTGTCGATCGTCAGCCAGCCGAAGCGGTAATTCGCGAAAAACAAAGCGAAAGCGAGCGCCGAGACGATCGTCGCCCGGAGTACCGTCTTGCCGAAGCTGAAGCGGTGCGGGGCGCTCGGGGCGTGGCCGGGGAGGCACTCCTCCCCCGCCTCCTCGGCGGTACGGACGCCGAGCGGCAGCACGACGAACAGTGCGATCGTCCAGAACAGGACGTAGATGGCCAGCATCGACTGGAACTTCACGGCCCCCTCACACCCTCACGACCAGCACGTCGACGAACGGCTTCTTGCCGGTCCACTCGGTCGCGCAGCGGCGGACGGCGAGGCGCACCGCCTCGCGCAGCTTCCCCTCATTGCCCGCCGCCCGCCGCGCCGCCTCGGCTGCGGCGGCGCAGGCTTCCTCGAGGAAGGCGTCGCGGTCCTCCTCGACCGGGATGCCCTGGAGACCGAGCTCGACGCGGCCCTGGAGGCGATCATGCTCGTCCAGCGCAAGCGCGACCGAGACGAGGCCCTGCCACGACAATTTGCGGCGCTCATTCATGGTGGTGCCGTCGGCGGCGAGGATGACGTCGCCGTCGAGGACCAGCCGCCCCACCTTCTCCTCGCTTAGCTTCACCGGCCCGTCGGGCGCGAGGCGGATGAGATCGCCATTCTTCTGGACGATGCCCTTGGGCACGCCGCGCGCCATGGCGAAGCGCCGCTGCTCGACCATGTGCCGCATCTCGCCATGCACTGGGACGATGATCTCCGGCCGGATCCAGCCGTACATCGCAGCGAGCTCGGGCCGGCCGGGGTGACCGGAGACGTGCACGTTCGCCTGCCGGTCGGTGATCATTCGGACCCCGCGCGCCGCGAGCTCGTTCTGGATGCGGCCGATGGCGATCTCGTTGCCCGGGATCTGCTTCGAGGAGAAGACGACGAGATCCCCGTCCGTGACGCTCAATTTGTGCTGGCCGAAGGCGATGCGGGCGAGCGCCGCGCGCACCTCCCCCTGGCCGCCGGTGGCGACGATCATCACCTCGCGTCGCGGGAGCTGCATCGCCGTCTCGAAATCGACCGTCTCGGGGAAATCGGTGAGATAGCCGACGCTCCTCGCGACGCGGAGGATACGGTCCAGGGAGCGGCCAGCGACGCAGACGCGGCGGCCCGTATCCTCGGCGACCTTGCCGAGCGTCGACAGGCGCGCGGCGTTGGAGGCGAAGGTGGTGACGAGCACCCTTCCCTCCGCCTCGCCGATCACCCGGTCGAGCCCTTCGCGCACTTCCTGCTCGGAGCCGGACGCCTCCTCCTGGAAGACGTTGGTCGAATCGCAGACCAGCGCGAGTATGCCCTCGTCGCCGACTCGAGTGAGGGCGGCGGCGTCGGCGGGGTCGCCGAGCTGGGGGAATTCGTCGAGCTTCCAATCGCCGGTGTGGAAGATCTTGCCGTAGGGCGTGGCGATGAGCAGCGCGTTGCCTTCGGGAATCGAATGGGCGAGCGGCACGAAGCGGATTTCGAACGGGCCGATGGCGGCGCTGCCGCCAATGTCGATCAGCCGCACCTCGACCTCGTCCTCGAGCCCCTCCTCCTTCAGTTTCTCGGCGATGAGGCCGGCGGTGAACGGCGTCGCGTAGAGCGGCACGCCGAGATCCTGGGCGAGATAGGGGATCGCGCCGATATGGTCCTCGTGGCCGTGGGTGAGGACGATGGCGAGGAGATCGTCCCGCCGTTCCTCGATGAAGGCGAGGTCGGGAAGGACCAGGTCGATCCCCGGATAGGCCGGATCGGCGAAGGTCATGCCGAGATCGACCATGATCCACTTGCCCTGGCAGCCGTAGAGATTGACGTTCATGCCGATCTCGCCGGAGCCGCCGAGCGCGAGGAAGAGGAGTTCGTTGCCGGGTTTCATCTTGCTCCGTCACCCCGACGAAGGCCGGGGTCCATGCTGAAGGTGAGTAAGCGACGAAGCCGCTTGGATGCCAGCTTTCGCCGGCATGACGCCTAGTGTGCGCTTTTGCTCCGCTCGTACAGCAAAGCCAGTCCCTGCACCGTCAGATCCGGCTCGATCGCATCGAATACTTCGCTGTGGACGTCGAACAAAGTCGCGAGACCGCCGGTGGCGATCACCTTGGCGGGGCGACCGATCTCCGCCTTCATCCGCGCCACCAACCCCTCGATCATCGCCACATAACCCCAGTAGATGCCGATATGCATCTGGTCTTCGGTGGTGCGGCCGATGACCGAGAGGTCGCCGGCCGGCGCCTCGATCGCGATCCGGGGCAGCTTGGCGGCGGCCGTGACCAGCGCGTCGAGCGAAAGATTGATGCCCGGCGCGATGATCCCGCCCTTATAGGCGCCCGAATAGTCGACATGATCGAAGGTCGTCGCGGTGCCGAAGTCGATGAGGATGAGGTCGCCTTGATGCACGGCGTGCGCGGCGAGCGCGTTCAGCACCCGGTCGGCCCCAACGGTGCGCGGCTCGGCGACGTCGAGCTCCACGCCCCATTGCGCCGCCCCCTCGCCCGCGATCAGCGGCTCGACTCCGAAATATTTGACCGCGAGCACTTCGAGATTGTGCAGCGCCCGCGGCACGACCGTGCCGACGATCACCGCATCCACGGCATCGCGCGAATAGCCTTCGAGCTCGAGCAGCTGGTGCAGCCAGACGGCATATTGGTCCGCGGTGCGCCGCGCATCGGTGGCGATCCGCCACCGCGCGCGGATCACGCCGTCCTCCATGAGGGCAAAGACGATATTCGTGTTCCCGGCGTCGACGGCGAGCAGCATCCGGGCGCTTTAGCCGGGGCCGGAATGATAAGCGAGGGGGCGGTCAGAGAAGGAACACGTCGCCGGCGTGAACCGTCACCGGGCTGCCGTCGGCCAGGCGGAGGCGAAGCGCGCCGGTTTCGTCGAGGCCGTCGAACAGGCCCTCCAGAGGCTCGCCCCCGGCACCGCGGGTGGCGAGGGCCGCGCCGACCGGATGCGCAGCGGCGAGCCAGGCCGCGCGGACGGGGACAAGGCCCTCGCTCCGCCAGCGGCCGAGCCAGCGGGCGAAGGTCTCCGCCAGCACCTCGAGGAACACCGCCGGCGCCGGCGCGGAGCCGGCGAGCGCGGCAAGGCTGGTGGCGGGCCGCGGCATGTCCACGGGGTAGGACGCGAGGTTCGCGCCGAAGCCGGCGATAACCGCCTCCCCTTCCCGCTCTAGCAGGATGCCGGCGAGCTTAGCGCTCTTCGCGACGAGGTCGTTCGGCCATTTGATCGACACGGGTGCGTCCGGCGCGAAGGCGGCCACGGCCTCGTGCAGGGCGACCGCGGCGGCGAGGGCGAGGCTCGCCGCCGGCGGATCGCCGGCCCGCAGGCGGACGAGGGTGCTGGCGTAGAGGTTGCCGGGCGGCGAGGCCCACGCCCTGCCCTGCCTCCCCTTGCCGCCGGTCTGGACGTCGGCGCGCAGCCACGTGCCTTCGGGCGCGCCGGCGCGGGCGAGATCGGCGAGATCGTCGTTGGTCGAGCCGGTCTCGACGACGGCGCGGATCAGAACAGCGCCCCCGCGGCGTTGGCCGAAGCCAAAGCGAGCGGTCCGACGATGAGGTAATAGCCGATCGGCGACACGGCGAGGGCAGCCGCGGCGATCAGCACCGACTGCGCGACGTCGCGCGTCGGCGCGTAGGCCGGGGCCGGATCGTCGAAATACATGATCTTGACGATCTTGAGATAGTAATAAGCGCTGATCACCGACGTCGCGATCGCCACCGCAGCGAGCCAGGTGAGGTTCGTCGCCACCGCCGCGTTGAACACGTAGAATTTCGGCCAGAAGCCGAGCAGCGGCGGCACGCCGGCGAGGCTGAACATGAACGCCGCCATGGCGACGGCAAGCCAAGGGCGGCTGCGTGACAGGCCGGCCAGCGAGGCGATCGTCTCCACCGGCCGCCCCTCGGCGTCGCGCATCCTCAGCACGACGAGGAACGAGCCTAGGGTCATGACGAGGTAGACGGCCATGTAGAAGAGCACCGAGGCGACTCCCGCCGCGGTGCCGGCGGCGACTCCGACCAGAGCGAAGCCGACGTTGTTGATCGAGCTGTAGGCGAGCAGCCGCTTGATGTTGGGCTGGCCGATCGCTGCGACGCCGCCGAGCAGGGTCGAGGCGAGGGCCATGAAGACGATTATCTGCCTCCACTCGAAGGTCGCCGGCCCCGCCGCCTGCACCGTGAAGCGGGTGAGGAGCGCCATCGCGGCGACCTTGGGCGCCGAGGCGAAGAAGGCGGTCACCGGCGTCGGCGCCCCTTCGTAAACGTCCGGAGTCCACATGTGGAACGGCACGGCCGAGACCTTGAAGGCGATGCCGGCGAGCACGAAGACGAGCCCGAACAAGGTGCCGTGGCTGAGGCCCGCCGCCGAGGCCTTCTGCGCGCCGATGGCGTGGGCGATGTCGCCGAACAGGGTCGTGCCGGTGAAGCCGTAGAGCAACGAGATGCCGTAGAGCAGGATTCCGGAGGCCAGCGCGCCCAGCACGAAATATTTGAGCCCCGCCTCGGCCGAGCGATTGTCCTGCCGCTGGAACGAGGCGAGCACGTAGGCGGCGAGGCTCTGCAGCTCGAGGCCAACATAGAGGGTGAGGAGGTCGGAGGCGGAGACCATCATCCCCATGCCGACCGAGGAGAGCAGGATGAGGATTGGATATTCGGCGCGATAATCGCGGTCGCGGCCGAACCAGCCCATCGCCGCGATCAGCGAGACGGCGGCGCCGGCGTAGATCGTCACCTTGGCGAAGGTGGCGAAGCCGTCCGAGACGAAAAGGCCGCCGAAGCCGGATCTCGGCGGGCCCCAATAACCGGGTATGGCGATTGCGGCGGCGGCCAGGGCCATGATGGCGAGCCAGGTGACGAGCTTCGCCGAGCGGTCGCCGACATAGGCCGGGATCATCAGCAGCACGAGCGCCGCCGTCGACAGGACCAGTTCGGGGAGCGTGAGGCGAAGCGAATCGAGCATCAGCGGGCACCCTCCCGCTTGCCGGCGTGGGCGGTTCGGACGAGGCCGGAATCGCCCGGCGGGGCGGCGCGCTCGACCCGGGCGATCAAGGTGCCGACGTCGCCGCGCATCGGCGCGAGGAAGCTCTCGGGATAGACGCCCATCCACAGCACGACGGCGGCGATCGCACCGAGCGAGACGAGCTCGCGCGGGTTGAGATCGGGCATCGCCGCTGCTTCGGCGTTGCGGCTCGTGCCGAAGGCGACGCGCCAGTAGAGGTAGAGCATGTAGGCGGCGCCGAGGATAATGCCGCTCGTCGCGACGAAGGCGACGAGGCTCGAGGCGCGGTAGGCGCCGACCAGGCTCAGGAACTCGCCGACGAACCCGCTGGTGCCGGGCAGGCCCACCGAGGCCATGGTGAAGAGCATGAACAAGAGCGCATAAGCCGGCATGTTGTTCGAAAGGCCGCCGTAGCGGTCGATCTCGCGAGTGTGGAGCCGGTCGTAGACCACGCCGACGCACAGGAAGAGCGCGCCAGAGACCAGGCCGTGGGAGAGCATCATGATCAGGGCGCCCTCGATCCCCTGCCGGTTGAAGGTGAACAGGCCGATGGTCACGAAGGCCATGTGGGCGACGGAGGAGTAAGCGATCAGCTTCTTCATGTCGCGCTGCACGAGGGCGACGAGCGAGGTGTAGACGATCGCCACCAGGCTCAGGCCGAAGATGATCCAGACCAGCTGGGCGGAGGCTTCGGGGAACATCGGCAGCGAGAAGCGGACGAAGCCGTAGCCGCCGAGCTTCAGTAGCACGCCAGCGAGGATCACCGAGCCCGCCGTCGGTGCCTGGACGTGGGCGTCCGGCAGCCAGGTATGGACCGGCCACATCGGCATCTTGACCGCGAACGAGGCGAAGAAGGCGAGCCAGAGCCAGGTCTGGGCCTCGGGCGGGAAGTTGGTGGCGAGGAGGTGCGGGATGTAGGTGTCGCCGTGGGTGAAGTTCACCATCCACAGCATAGCCACCAGCATCAGCACCGAGCCCAGCAGGGTGTAGAGGAAGAATTTGTAGCTGGCGTAGATCCGCTCCGCGCCGCCCCAGATGCCGATGATCAGGAACATCGGGATCAGGCCCGCCTCGAAGAAGATGTAGAAGAGGAAGATGTCCTGCGCCATGAAGACGCCGATCATCATCGTCTCCATGGCGAGGAAGGCGGCCATATATTCGGGCACGCGCCGCTCGATCGTCGTCCAGCTGGCGAGGATGCAGATCGGCATCAGGAACAAGGACAGCATGGTCAGCATCAGCGCGATGCCGTCGATGCCGAGCGCCCAGGCGAAGGGCGAGAAAGCCATCTTCTGATATTCGACGAACTGCCATTGCGGCCCGCCGATCTCGAACGCCGACCACAGCCAGATGCCGAGGAGCAGGTCGACAAGCGTGGCGGCAAGCGCGATCCAGCGGGCCGCGTTGGCGGACACGAACAGACACGCCCCCGCCGCGATCAGCGGCACCGCGAGGAGGATGGAGAGGATCGGGAGGCCGGTCATCAACTCGTCATGCCAGCGAAGGCTGGCATCCATGCTGAGGCGGTGCCGAGCGGAGACTCAGCATGGACCCCAGCCTTCGCTGGGGTGACGGTGTTTCCGGTTCCCAAACCCACCCCCCTCATCGCGCCATCGCCCAGGTGGCGGCGGCGGCGAGGCCGAGGAGCATCACCAGCGCGTAGGTGTAGAGGTAGCCGGACTGGAGCCGGGCGGTGAGGACGTTGCCGATGCCGACCGCGGCGGCCGCGCCGTCCGGCCCGAAGCGATCGATCGTTCCCTCGTCCCCTTTCTTCCAGAAGATCCGGCCGAGCCACATTGCGGGGCGCACGAGCAGGACGTCATAGACTTCGTCGAAATACCATTTGTTGTAGAGGAAGGCGTAGAGCAGCCCGAATTGCGCGGTGAAGCGGCGCGGCCAGTCCGTGCTGCGGACATAGGCCTGCAACGCGATCAGGAAGCCGATCGCCATGACGATGCCGGGCGCCAGCTTCACAAGCAGCGGCAGGCTCTCCATCCGCCCGGCCAGCGCCTCGCTGAACGCGATGCTGCCGGCCCAGAAATGGGGTGCGCTCTCGGGCTCGATGAACCAGCGCGCGAAGCCGATGCCGGCGAAGATCGCGCCCAATGACAGCAAAGCGAGCGGCACGAGCATCGTCCACGGGCTCTCGTGCGGGTGGTAGCCGCCGGTGCCGGCCGGGATCTCCGCAGCGCCCGCCTCATGCGGACTTGTGTCGTGCCCCGCATCCTCCTCATCGGGATGATCGCCATGGCCGTCGTGCAGCGCGTGCTGGATGTGCTCGGAAGCCCCCCAGCGCGGCTTGCCCCAGAAGGTCAGGAACATGACGCGCCAGGAATAGAAGCTGGTCAGCAGAGCCGCGAACACGCCAACCGCGAAGGCAAAGCCGCCGAGCGTCGTTCCCTTGGCATAAGCCGCCTCGATGATCGCGTCCTTCGAATAGAAGCCGGCGAAGCCGAACACGCCCTCCACGCCGACGCCGGTGATCGCGAGCGTGCCGGCCATCATCGCCCAGAAGGTCAGCGGGATCTCCTTCCTGAGCCCGCCGTAGAAGCGCATGTCCTGCTCGTGGTGCATGGCGTGGATGACGCTGCCCGCGCCGAGGAACAAAAGGGCCTTGAAGAAAGCGTGGGTGAAGAGGTGGAACATCGCCGCGCCATAGGCGCCGACGCCGGCGGCGAAGAACATGTAGCCCAATTGCGAGCAGGTCGAATAAGCGATCACCCGCTTGATGTCGTTCTGGACGGTGCCGACCGTTGCGGCGAAGAGCGCGGTCGCCGCGCCGACGAAGGTCACCACCGCCGTCGCCGTCGCGCTGGTCTCGAACATCGGCGAGAGGCGGCAGACCATGAACACGCCCGCGGTCACCATCGTCGCCGCGTGGATCAGGGCGGAGACCGGCGTCGGGCCCTCCATCGCGTCGGGCAGCCAGGTGTGCAGGCCGAGCTGCGCCGACTTGCCCATCGCGCCGATGAACAGGAGGATGCAGAGCAGGGTCATCGTGTCGACCCGGTGGCCGAGGAAGCCGATCGTCGATCCGGCCATGCCCGGCGCTGCGTGGAGGATCGCGGGGATCGAGACGGTCCCGAACACCAGGAAGGTGCCGAAGATGCCGAGGCTGAAGCCGAAATCGCCGATCCGGTTGACGATGAACGCCTTCATCGCGGCGGCATTGGCCGAGGGCTTGTAGTACCAGAAGCCGATCAGCAGGTAGGAGGCGAGGCCGACGCCTTCCCAGCCGAAGAACATCTGGATGAGGTTGTCGGCCGTCACCAGCATCAGCATCGCGAAGGTGAACAGGGAGAGGTAAGCGAAGAAGCGCGGCTGGCCGTCGTCCTCGGCCATATAGCCCCAGGAATAGAGGTGGACGAGCGCCGAGACACTGGTCACCACCACCAGCATCACCGAGGTCAGCGCATCGACCCTCAGCGCCCAATCGACCCGCATCGGATCGGAGCGGATCCACTCCATCACCGGATAGAGCTGCGAATGCTCGGTGCCGGCGAGGAAGCCGAGGAAGATCGGCCAGGACAACGCCAGCGACACGAACAGGGCGCCGGTGGTGACCAGCTTGGCGGCGAGATTGCCGATGAACCGGTTGCCCAGCCCGGCGACGATCGCGGCCAGCAGGGGCAGGAAGACGATAAGTTGGATAGTCATAGCACCGTCACCCCAGCGAAGGCTGGGGTCCATCCGGAGTCCGCATGGATGCCAGCCTGCGCTGGCATGACGCCGTACATCCCCCTCACCCCTTCATCTGGTGGATGTCGTCGACCGCGATCGTGCCGCGGCCGCGGAAGTAGATGACGAGGATGGCGAGGCCGATCGCCGCCTCGCCGGCCGCGACGGTGAGCACGAACATCGCGAACACCTGGCCGACCATGTCGCCGAGGAAGGAGGAGAAAGCGACGAGGTTGATGTTCACGGAGAGCAGGATCAGCTCGATCGCCATCAGGATGACGATGATGTTCTTGCGGTTCAAAAAGATGCCGAACACCCCGAGCACGAACAGCACCGCCCCGACGGCGAGATAATGGCCGAGGCCGATCATGACGGCATTTCCAATGCCGTCACCCCAGCGCACGCTGGGGTCCATGCCGCCTCAGTGCAGGGATCGAGATCAGCATGGATGCCAGCCTTCGCTGGCATGACGGAAGGCCCCCTCACAGCCGCACCCCCTGCCCGATGCCGGGATCCATGTTGACCACGGCGTCCTCGGGCCGGCGGCGGACCTGGGCGGAGACGTTCTGGGGCCTGACGTCGCTGCGCTTGCGGTGGGTGAGGACGATGGCGCCGATCATCGCGACGAGGAGCACGAGGCCCGCGCCTTCGAAAATGTAGAGGTAGCGGGTGTAGAGCACCGCCCCCAGCGCCTCGATGTTCGGCACCGCCTTGGGCGTCGGCGCGGCCCGCGCCGGCTGCAGCCCGCCCACATTCCACGCGACCACCGAGAAGAAGATCTCGGCGAGCAGCACGCCGGCTAAAGCGAAGCCGAACGGCCAGTATTTCGCGATCCCCGCCCTCAGCGCGGCGAAATCGACGTCGAGCATCATCACCACGAACAGGAACAGGACGGCGACCGCCCCGACATAGACGATGACGAGGAGCATCGCGATGAACTCGGCCCCGAGCGTCAGGAACAGTCCGGCGGCGTTGAAGAAAGCGAGGATCAGCCAGAGCACCGAATGGACCGGGTTGCGCGACCCGATCGTCATCACCCCGCTGGCGATGCAGAGAGTGGCGAACAGGTAGAAAGCGAAGGCCTGGATCACGCTCGCTCCTCCCCGGAACGGGGAGGGGAACCGCCGGAACGGCGGTGGAGGGGGCCCAACCACGGCGCGGCGGAGAGGTGGGCCCCCTCCACCATGCTTCGCATGGTCCCCCTCTCCGTTCCGGGGAGGAACTGCCCGCCTAAATCACGCATGGCGCGCCACCTACCGATACGGCGCATCGGCGGCAAGGTTGGCGGCCAGCGCCCGCTCCCATTTGTCGCCGTTGTCGAGCAGCTTCGCCTTGTCGTAGAGCAGCTCCTCGCGGGTCTCGGTGGCATATTCGAAATTCGGCCCCTCGACGATCGCGTCGACCGGGCACGCTTCCTGGCACAGGCCGCAATAGATGCACTTCACCATGTCGATATCGTAGCGGGTGGTGCGGCGGCTGCCGTCCTCGCGCGGCTCCGCCTCGATGGTGATCGCCAGCGCCGGGCACACCGCCTCGCACAATTTGCAGGCGATGCACCGCTCCTCGCCGTTCGGGTAGCGCCGCAGCGCATGCTCGCCGCGGAAGCGGGGGCTCAGCGGGTTCTTCTCGAACGGATAGTTGATCGTCGCCTTGGGCTTGAAGAAATATTGCAAGGTCAGCCAATGCGCCTTGACGATTTCCCAAAGGGTGAAGCTCTTGATCCAGTGAGCGATCATTGCAGTACCGGCCTTCTGACGATGCCCGTATGCCCGCAGATGGCGATCGCGCGCTCCGCGGGATTGGGCGGGGTTCCGACTTGCGCGAAGTCGATGAGCTGAACGGCCTCGCGCGTCTTTGGGTCAACCAGCAGCCGCTCGGTCCCGGCGGGACCCGCGCCGCCGCCGAAGCGGGTCGGCTTGCTCCCCGAGCCCTGGGTACGGCTGACCAGCGTGCGAGGCTGGGCGAAGAAGCCGCTTTCCTCGCTGTTGATCTCCACGCGCGCGCCGCCGTCGACAAGGGTGTAGTCGACTCTTCCGCGCCGGCCGGAGCGAGTCAACAGCGCGCAATCGCTGGCGACCCAGCCGGCGATGTCGAACGCGGGAATGCCGGCGCCCGGATCGACGGCAACCATATGGGGTGCGTCGGGCGCCTCCTCGGGCGGAAGGGCTTGGCAAAATCCGTAGGCGCGAGGCGCTTTACTCGCGGCAGAGTAGACCAGCGCTTTGTCGCCCTCGAGCTCGAGGGATATGCCCGTCTTGAGCCCGCCGAAGTAAAAGGCGCCCTTGAGTCCCTCCTTCTTCATCGCTGCCCCGCCGCCGCCGGCTATCGGCCCAGCCGGCCAGACCGAGCCCTCGCTCGGCACGAGCGTGGCCGCGGCGGGACCGTCGGCCACTTTCGTCTGAAGGACGAACCCCATTGCGTCGCCCCGCGGCGTGGCGAGCGTGCATTCGAAGCTCTGCGCCGGCGCCGGCGCGGCCTCGAGCGTGAGGGCCAGAAGCGCCGCGATCACCCGAGCGCTCCGAAACGGAATATCTCGAGGTAGCCCGATACCAGGAACACCCAGATCAGGGAGATGGGCAGGAAGATCTTCCAGCCGAGCCGCATCAGCTGGTCGTAGCGGTAGCGCGGCACCGTCGCCTTCACCCAGGCGAACACGAAGTAGAAGAAGAAGATCTTGGCGAAGAACCACAGGATGCCCGGCACCCAGTAGAGCGGCGCCCAGTCGATCGGCGGCAGCCAGCCGCCCCAGAAGAGTACCGCGGACATTCCGCACATCAGCAGTACGTTGCCATATTCGCCCAGCCAGAAGAGGGCGAAGCTCAACGAGCTGTATTCGGTCTGGTAGCCGGCGACGAGCTCGGACTCCGCCTCGGTGAGATCGAACGGCGCGCGTGCGGTCTCGGCCATGGCCGAGATCAGGAAAATAACGGCGAGCGGCAGGAAGAGCGGATTGAAGCCGAAGCCGTTGATGATCCAGATGTGGTGGCGCTGCGCCTCGATGATACCCGAGAGGTTGAACGTTCCCGCCCACATTACCACCGGCACGAGCACGAAGCCGACGGACACTTCGTAGCTCACCATCTGCGCGGCGGCCCGAAGCGCAGAGTAGAAGGGATATTTGGAGTTGGACGCCCAGCCCGCGATGATCACTCCGTAGACGCCGAGCGAGGAGATGGCGAGGAGGTAAAGCAGGCCGACATTGATGTCGGCGAGCACCATCCCCGGCCCGAAAGGGATCACGGCCCAGCCGACCAGCGCGAAGGTGAAGGTAAGAATCGGCGCGATGATGAACAGACCCCTGTTCGCGCCCGACGGGATGATCGTCTCCTTGAGGAGGAGCTTGAGGCCGTCCGCGAAGCTCTGGAGCAGGCCGAACGGCCCGACCACGTTGGGCCCCCGCCTGAGCGCCATCGCCGCCCAGATCTTGCGGTCGCCATAGATGATCATCGCCACCGCAAGCAGGAGCGGCAGCGCGATCATCAGGATCAGGATAAGGGTGGCGAGGAACCAGCCGAAACCGTAGCCGAGCCACGTGGATTGAAACCACTGGGTCATGTTGCTCCTCCCCGGGACGGGGAGGGGGACCGCGCGCGTAGCGCGTGGTGGAGGGGGCCCGCGGCAGGAGCGGCGGAGAGGTGGGCCCCCTCCACCAGCCTTCGGCTGGTCCCCCTCCCCGTCCCAGGGAGGAACTTACGAGTGGAACTCATTCCGCCGCCTCCTGGAAGGTCTGGCCGTGGAGGATCTCGGCCGAGCAGCGCTGCAGCGTCGGGGAGGCCCGGGCGATCGGGTTGGTGAGGTAGAAATCCTCGATCGGATAGGCGATCTCGCCCGACAGCTTGGGCGCCTTGCCGGTGAAGGCCGGCAGGGGGCCGGGATCGGAGAGGCCGGCCGTGCCGAAATGCGGAAATTCGGCGGCCATCGCGGCGCGGAGCTGCGCGAGGTCGTCGAACGGCAGTCTCTTGCCGAGCACGTCCGAGAGCGCCCGGAATATCGTCCAGTCCTCGCGGGCCTCGCCCGGCGGATGGACGGCGAATTCCGAGGTCTGCACCCGGCCCTCGAGGTTGACGTAGGTGCCGTGCTTTTCCGAATAGGCCGCGGCGGGGAGGATCACGTGGGCGTGTTGGACACCACGGTCCCCGTGCGTGCCGATGTACACGGTAAACGTATCGGCGAAGGCGGAGGTGTCCGTCTCGTCCACGCCCAGCAGGAACAGGGCCTTCAAGGCCCCTGCCCTCGCCCGGATCGCTTCGATCCCACCCCCGGTCGTAAATCCCATGTCGAGCGCCGCGACGCGGCCGGCGGCGGTGTGCAGCAGGTTGAACGTCGCGCCCAGCCCCGCCGCGGCCGCGCGCGCCGCCTCATAGGCTCCGTCCTGGACCAACGCGCCCATGCCGACGATCACGGCCGCGCCTTCCCTGGCCTCGAAAGCCTCCGCCACCCCGCCCGGCAGCTTGCCGAGCGGCGACAGGTCCGCGCCGAGCTCGGTGACCGGATAGGTGAGTTCGACCGGCGGGCCGATCCGGAAGACCTTGGCCCCCGCCTTCACCGCCTTGCGGATGCGGGTGTTGACGAGGCTCGCCTCCCAGCGCGGGTTGGTGCCGATAAGGAGGATGGCGGGCGCCGCCTCGATTCCGGCGATGGTCGCGTTGAAGCGATAGGCGCGTGGGTGCGAGACGTCGAAGCGGGCGCCGTCGACCCGGCATTCGGTGAGGCTCGAGCCGAGCGAATTGACCAGCTTTTTCAGCGCGTAGATCGATTCGGCATCCTGCAGGTCGCCGGCAAGCGCCGCCACCTGGTCGCCGCTCGCCCCCTTCACCCGCTCGGCGATGGCCGCGAACGCTTCCTGCCAGGTCGCCGGCTGCAGCTTGCCGCCTCGCCGTACCCAAGGCCGATCGAGCCGGTTGCGGACCAGGCCGTCTACGCAATGCCGGGTCTTGTCGTTCGCCCATTCCTCGTTGACGTCGTCGTTGATCCGGGGAAGCGCCCGCATCACCTCGCGGAAGCGATGGTCGAGGCGAATGTTGGTGCCGACCGCGTCCATCACGTCGATAGCGGGCACCTTCGTCAGCTCCCACGGCCGCGCCTCGAAGCTATAGGGCTTGGAGACGAGCGCCCCGACCGGACAGAGATCGACGACGTTGCCGGAGAGCTCCGAGGTCACCGCCCCTTCGAGATAGGAGGTGATCTGCATGTTCTCGCCGCGGCCGATCGCCCCGATCTCCTCGACCCCCGCCACTTCCTCGGCGAAACGCACGCAGCGGGTACACTGAATGCAGCGGGTCATGATCGTCTTGACGACCGGGCCCATATATTTCTCGGTCACCGCCCGCTTGTTCTCGGCGAAGCGCGAATGGCCGCGGCCATAGGCCATGGCCTGGTCCTGCAGGTCGCACTCGCCGCCCTGGTCGCAGATCGGGCAATCGAGCGGGTGGTTGATGAGCAGGAACTCCATCACCCCCTCGCGGGCCTTCTTGACCTGGGGGCTCATCGTCGAGATTTCCTGCCCGTCCGCCGCCGGCAGCGCGCACGATGCCTGCGGCTTGGGCGGCCCCGGCTTCACCTCGACCAGGCACATCCGGCAATTGCCGGCGATCGACAGCCGCTCGTGATAGCAGAAACGAGGAATCTCCTTCCCGGCCAGCTCACACGCCTGCAGGACGGTCGCGCCCTGCGGCACCTCGATCTCGACCCCGTCGACTTTGACCTTGGGCATATTCAGTTCCGCCTGTTGGTCGCGCCGGCCAGCGCCGTGCCGTTGCGCTGGGCGAGGGACCATTTGTAAAGGGACTCGATCAGGATCGCGCGAAGCGTTTCCCGGTTCGTCGTGAAGGTGATTCCCCTGTCCAGGCAGGGCTTCAGCTTGGGCATCAGCTCGCCGAGCCGGGCGCCTTCGTCCGCCGACGCCGGCTGTGTAGCGGCGAGACGCTGGACCCCCTGCGGGTCGGTCGCCACAGCGCAGCGCCCGAGATCGTATACCGGAGCGAGGGTGGCCGCGGTCGCGCTATTGCCGCTCCAGTCGAGCGGCGGCACGGCGATCGGCGCGGCGGCTGGCGCGATCCCGGCGCCAAAATGCTTGTCGTAGAGAGCCTGAGCGATCGCGCCGCGCAACAGCGCGTTGGTGACCTCCACGCCGCTGCCGGCGCATTGAGCCAGCCTCGCCGCGATCGGCCCGTAGACGATGCCGGCCTCATCCCGCGACTCCGGGATCGAGGCGAGCAGCTTCTCGGAAGCGGTTCCGGCGCGCTCGGCGATGCAGCGGCCGAGCTGGTAGAGCCGCGGCAGCGTCTTCGGCCCCGAATAGGCCGAACGCATCGCGTCGGTGCCGTTGACGCCGACACCCGACTGCGCCGCGGCAGGTGCGGCCAGCGTCAACGCGAGAAGCATCGCCACGCCCCTCACCGGCTCGCCCTCGCGTTCGACGCGCGAACCGCCGCGGCGAGCCGATAATAGCTGACGGCGAGCGCTGCACGGAGCGTCGTACGATTGAATTTGAGCGTCTGGCCCCGAGCCACGCAGCCGGCGATCGTCGGGGCCATGGCCTTCAGCCTTGCGAGTTCCTCCGCGGAATCCATCTCCGTCAGCACCGCCGCCCTGGACCCGCCGGGGTCGGCGCGGACCACGCATTCCCCCAGACGCATGACGTAATCGTCGGCGAGGGCCACGGCGTAGCCGAGCTCCCGTTCCTTCTGCGCCGCGGCGGTCAGGCGCCTGCCGCGCTCGTCCACCGCCGACGGCGATTCCGGCGCAGGCCATTCGAGGGCCGGAAGCGAGGCCGGATCGATGATCGCCGCGCCCGCCATCTCGGCGCGGATCAGCTGCTCGGCAAGCGCGCCGCGATACAGCGCATCGCGCATGCGGAGCTGCGACACGTCTTCGCCCGCCCGCCAGAGGCATTCGGACGGCGCAACCTTCTGGAGATCCGATGGGGAAGGACGCACCCCCGGAGTCAGGACGAAGCGCCGGGCGAATTCCGGCCGCCGTTGCACCGTGCAGGCGGCGAACCGGTTCATGATCGCGCGCGCTTCGCCGTCCCTGCTCTTCGCGCCTGCCGGCGAGCAGAGCAAGGCGCAGATCACCGCCCCGGCCGCGACGCCGAGCGTCGTCCGCCTCCATCTCGCGTCAGACATCGGGCTTCAGCCTTCGCGAAACCTGGTACAGCGCCTCGCCGAGCCAGGGTCGCAGCGTGAGGCTGTTCGCCTTGAGGGTCTCGCCCGGATGCAGGCAGGCACCGAAGCGGCGGCTGAGCGCCTGATAGGCGGCTCGCTCCTCCTTCGAGCCCCAGCGAGTCCGGAGCACCGCATCGACGCCGCCGGTCTCATGCTCGGCAAGGCAAACCGCGAACGCATAGACCCGGCCGTCCGCGCTTTCCTGGTTGAAGCCGACCCAGGCAAAGGAGGCGCCCTTCGGTGCCGGGGCGATGTCCGCCGCCGGCGGCGCGGGCCGCGGCGCGTTGCGCGTGTAGACGTAGCGGTAGCGCGCCTCCGCGATCCCGCCGCGCATGACCATCGCCGTCATTTTCATCAACGTCGCGTAGGAACAGGGACTGCCTTCGCTCCCGCCCTCGAGGCGGCGCAGGATCGCATCTCCTTCCCGCGACCCGATGCGCGTGTCGAACAGCGGCCGCGCCACGTCCCATTGGGAGCTGGCGACGCAATCGATCAGGTAGCGAAAGCGGTCGAGCGTCAGGTACATGCCATCGGGGAGCTTGGGCGGCGGTTTGGCCGCCCAGGGCGCGCCCGCGGTGGAAACCGCGGAATCGGCCGGCAGCGTCGAGACCGCAGCGGGAACCGGCTCCGCGGCTGCAGCCGCCACCGGCGACGTCAACGCGACAAGCATCGCCAGACCCCTCATCGGCTGGCCCTCGCTTTCGGCGCGGGCGCCGGTGCCGGCTGCCTCCGGTAGAGCGCCTCCGCGAGAAGCGCGCGCGTCGTGATCCGGTTGGTCTCGACGGTCTGGTTTTGCGTGAGGCAGGCGGCCAGCGTCGGACGAAGCGCGTTCAGCGCCGTGAGCTCCTCCGCCGTCCCGAGGCCGGTCCACAGCAGGCGGTCTACGCCGGCCGGATTGGCGCCGGCGGCGCAGAACGCCATCCAGCGGCCCAGCACCAAGGCCGGCCAATCGGAGTAGCGGGCCGCATTGGGGCTGCTCGCATTGAGCGCCGCCACGAACCGCTCGTAGTCGGGAGGGCTCGCCTCCGCCTGCTCGAGCGTGCGACCGGCGGCGGTCCCCCGCCATAGGGATTCCGCGATCGCCCCGCGGAAGAGGGTGGGGCTGAGCTGCATCTCGCCCGAATATTTGAGGCAGGAGCTGTACTGGCCGACGATGGCGGAGACGGCGCGGGTCTGCTGCGGCGAGTTGGGCGGGGTCATGAGAAGCGCCTGCGCCTGCGCGGGCTTGGTCTTCACGATGCAGTCGGCGAAGATGCGCAGGACCTCGTGCGCCTTCGCCTGATCCGCCGTTTCGGGCTGGTCCCAGTCGGGGACCGGCAGGCGCGAGCCGAGCGGCACATGTGTCGACTGCGCAGGCGCGGCCAACGCCGGGACAACAGGGAGAAAAAGAAGCGCCAGGTTCAGGGCGCCGGCGAGAGCGTGCCGCGTCTGCTGTCCTGCCCTGGGGATCATGGTCGGGCTCCGAAGACTTCGGGTTGGCCTGCAGCCACCCGATACGCCGCTTCGGCCAGGAAGGCGCGGAAGATCGGCGGGGTGAGCTTGAGCGGCTGATCTTTGGTGAGACATGCGGAAAGCGAAGGCAGCATTGCGGAGAGCCGTGCCCGCTCGTCGGCGCTGCCCCGCTGAGATCGAAAGTAATCGTAGGCCGACTGCGGATCGGCTCGAACCACGCAGGAGGTTGCGTCCAGCATGATCAAGGCCGCCAGCGATTGCGGAAGCGCCTTCGCCGCGTAAGCGGGGTCCACGGCTGGGAACAATGGCGCAGGCTTCCGACGCGGAGCGCCGCCGATCGACGGGAAGTCGCGATACAGGAGCCGTTCAGCCACCGCGCCGCGATCGTAGAATTCAGCGTTGGGGATCGGATGCTCCGCGACAAGGCAGCCACTGATCGCCGTCCGCAGCCACGCCATTTCCGAATCTTCGGTCCCCGGTACGGTGGAGAGCATTCTTTCGAGATTCGGATTCTTCTTCTGCAAAAGGCAATCGACCATCCAGTAGACGTTCTCCACGGAGGGAGCCGGCTGTGTGGCGGGCGCTGGCTTGGGCGGTCCGAGGGCGGCAGCTGTCGGATCGGCAGCGGGTGCGGCTGCCGCGGCAAGAGCGGCGACAAAGGCGAGAAAAGTCATTCCGCCGCCTCCAGCGTTCGGCCCTGGCGCTCGACGATCCGCCGTTCGATCTCGGGGCGGAAGTGGCGGATCAGGCCCTGGATCGGCCATGCCGCGGCGTCGCCCAAGGCGCAAATGGTGTGGCCCTCGACCTGCTTGGTGACGTCCCAGAGCAGGTCGATCTCGTCGAGAGCGGCATTGCCCTCGACGAGACGCTCCATGACCCGCCACATCCACCCCGTGCCCTCCCGGCAGGGGGTGCATTGGCCGCAGCTCTCATGCTTGTAGAAATAGGAGATGCGGGCGATCGCCTTCACCACGTCGGTCGACTTGTCCATGACGATGACGGCGGCGGTGCCGAGGCCGGAGCCGAGGTCCTTCAGCCCATCAAAGTCCATCGGCGCGTCCATGATCTCGGCGGCCGGCACCAGCGGCACCGAAGAGCCCCCCGGGATGACGGCGAGGAGGTTGTCCCAGCCGCCCCTGATGCCGCCGGCGTGGCGGTCGATCAGCTCGCGGAACGGCACCGACATCGCCTCCTCGACGACGCAGGGCCTGTTCACGTGGCCCGAGATCTGGAACAGCTTTGTTCCCTCGTTCTTCGGGCGGCCGAAGCCCGCGAACCAGGCGGCGCCGCGGCGAAGGATGGTCGGCACCACGGCGATCGATTCGACGTTGTTGACCGTGGTCGGGCAGCCGTAGAGACCCGCCCCGGCCGGGAAGGGCGGCTTGAGGCGCGGCATGCCCTTCTTGCCCTCCAGGCTCTCGAGCATCGCCGTCTCTTCGCCGCAAATATAGGCGCCGGCGCCGCGGTGGACGAAGAGGTCGAAATCGTAGCCGGATTTCGCTGCGTTCTTGCCCAGCAGCCCGGCGTCGTAGGCCTGCTGCACGGCGGCGGAGAGCGTCTCGGACTCGCGGATGAACTCGCCCCGTATGTAAATGTAGGCAGCCCTGGCGCGCATCGCGAAGCCGGCGATCAGCGCCCCTTCGATCAATTTGTGCGGATCGTGGCGGATGATCTCGCGGTCCTTGCACGATCCAGGCTCGGATTCGTCGGCGTTTATGACGAGGAAGTTCGGCTTTCCGGGCTTGGGCTCCTTGGGCATGAAGCTCCACTTGAGGCCGGTGGGAAAGCCGGCGCCGCCGCGGCCGCGCAGGCCCGACGCCTTGATCTCGTCGATGATCGAATCCTGCCCGCGCGCCATCAAGGTGGCGGTATCGTCCCAGTCGCCGCGCCCCTCAGCCGCCTTGAGGCCCCAATCCTGGTAGCCGTAGACGTTGGTGAAGATGCGGTCCTTGTCGTCCAGCATCAGCGCGGACCCTCGATCAATTTCCTGACGCCGAAGAAGACCGCGGCAGCCACCGCCACGGCGATCGCGATACCGATCAGCTTGAAGGTGAAGAAGACCAGCTTCACCAGCAGCCAGAGGACGGCGATGCCGACGAGGATTGCGACGGCGAGGGAGCCGAGCGACTTCATTCGGACGCCTCCTGCTTTTGACCCCAGAGTGGGCGGTAATCGTGATTTTCGCCGACCATCTCCGGCAGGGTTGTGACGCCGCCCTCGGGGGCGCTGGTCTGGCGGTCGATCTGGGGACCGGGCTTGGGCGTCTCTCCGCGCGCCAGTGCCTCCAGCACCGCCGTCGTCGTCTCGAAGGTCAGATCCTCGTAATTGTCGTCGTTGATCTGGGCCATCGGCGCGTTGGCGCAGGCGCCGAGGCATTCGACCTCCGTCAGCGTGAAGAGGCCGTCCGGCGTCGTCCCGCCCTTCCTGAGCCCCTTGGCGTGGCAGGCGCGGAACAGCTCGTCGGAGCCCCTCAGCCAGCAGGGCGTCGTGCCGCAGACCTGGACATGGTAGCGGCCGACCGGCGCGAGGTTGAACATCGTGTAGAAGGTCGCGACCTCGTAGGCCCGCATGTACGGCATCGACAAAGCGGCGGCGACATATTCGATGACCGGGATGGGCAGCCATCCCTGGGTATCGGTCTCCGCGCCCACCTGCCGCTGCGCGAGATCTAGCAGGGGGATGATGGCGCTGTGCTGCCGGCCCGGCGGGTAGCGGCCGACGATCGTCTTCGCCTTCGCCGCATTCTCTTTGGTCCACGCAAAGCCGCCCCAGCGCGCGCGCACCTCGTCTAGGTCGGGGATGGAATTAGGCAGGATGTCAGCCACGCAAATCCCCCTCGTTGCGCGTATCGAAGCGCGCCTCGCCGAGCTCGCCCGCATGCGAGGAGAAAAAGCGCCGGAGGCATAGCGCCGCCGCGACCAGCGCGAGGAGGAACAGGCCGAGGAACAGGTCCCAGCCGAGCGCGCGCGGCTCGAAAAATTCGGCGAACAGCGGCACGGCGATCGCGACCAGCAACGCGATCGCGGTCGCGGCTTCGAGGTTGCGGCGGCCGAGGCTCACCGGTCGACCTCCCCGAATACGATGTCGAGCGAGCCCAGGATGGCGGTGACGTCGGCCAGCATGTGGCCGCGCGACATGAAGTCCATGGCCTGGAGGTGCGAAAACCCGGTCGGGCGGATCTTCACCCGGTAGGGCTTGTTGGTGCCATCGGAGACGAGGTAGATTCCGAATTCCCCCTTCGGGCTCTCGGTCGCGACATAGACCTCGCCGGCGGGGACGTGAAACCCTTCGGTGTAGAGCTTGAAGTGGTGGATCAGGGCTTCCATCGACTGCTTCATCTCGGCGCGCTTGGGCGGCACCACCTTGCGGTCCGATGAGGCGATTGGGCCTTGCGGCATCTGGTCGAGACACTGCTTCATGATCCGCGACGACTGGCGGACCTCCTCGACCCGCACCATGAAGCGATCGTAGCAATCGCCCTTGGTGCCGGTGGGGATGTCGAACTTCACCTGATCGTACATGTCGTAGGGCTGCGCCTTGCGAATGTCCCAAGGCACGCCGGCGGCGCGGATCATCGGTCCGGAGAAGCCCCAGGCGATTGCGTCCGGCTTCGAGACGGTGCCGATGTCGACGTTGCGCTGCTTGAAGATGCGGTTGTCCGCGACGAGGCTGATCGAATCCTCGAACAATCGCGGTACCCTTTTCTCGAGCCACTCGCCAATATCGTCGAGCAGGGCCTGCGGCACGTCCTGATGGACTCCGCCCGGGCGGAAATAATTGGCGTGGAGCCGCGCGCCGGAGGCGCGCTCGTAGAAGTTCATCACGTCTTCGCGCAGCTCGAACAGCCACAGGTTCGGAGTCATCGCGCCGACATCCATCACGTGGCTGCCGAGGTTCAGCCAGTGATTGGTCATCCGGGTCAGCTCTGCGAAGAAGGTGCGGAGCCACCGAGCCCGGTCCGGCACCTCGAGATCGAGCAATTTCTCGATGGCGAGCACGTAGCTGTGCTCCATGCACATCGGCGAGACGTAATCGAGGCGGTCCATGTAGGGGATGGACTGGATGTAGGTCTTGTATTCGCAGAGCTTCTCGGTGCCGCGGTGGAGCAGGCCGACATGGGGATCGACCCGCTCGATGATCTCGCCGTCGAGCTCGAGGACGAGCCGCAGCACGCCGTGCGCGGAAGGGTGCTGCGGACCGAAATTGATCGTGTAATTGGCGATCTTCGACTGCGTCGCGCCGGTCCGCGCCACTTCGTCGGAGGTCCCTACTGTGGGCGTGTCCAGGGTCATGCAATTACCGTCACCCCAGCGAAAGCTGGGGTCCATGCTGCGTTGTTGCCGAGCGCGAAGCCCGTATGGATGCCAGCCTTCGCTGGCATGACGAAGGAGGTCACTTCTTCACCTCGTCGGCCTTCAGGGGCGTCGGCGCGCCGGGGGCTTCGGGGGAGGCCTTCTCGTCGCCGGGGAGAATGTATTGGGCGCCTTCCCAGGGGCTGAGGAAGTCGAAGCTGCGGAAGTCCTGGGGCAGCCGCACCGGCTCGTAGACCACCCTTTTCTGCTCCTCGGAATAGCGAAGCTCGACATAGCCGGTCAGCGGGAAATCCTTGCGGAACGGGTGCCCGCGGAAGCCGTAATCGGTGAGGATGCGGCGCAGATCGTCATTGCCGTCGAAGATCACGCCGTAGAGGTCGAACACTTCGCGCTCGAGCCAGCCCGCCACCGGCCAGAGCGAAGTGATCGAAGGCACCGGCGTGTCCTCATCGGTCGAGAGCTTGACCCGGATGCGGTGGTTCCGGGTCAGCGAGAGGAAATGGTAGTCGAGCTCGAACCGCTCGGCCCGCTGCGGATAATCGACCCCGGCGATCTCCATCAGCTGCTGGTATTCGAACTCATCCCGAAGCATGCGGCACGCCTCGACTACGCCTTCCCGGCGGACCGTGAAGGTCAGCTCGCCGACTGCATCTTTGTGATCGATGTACAGATTTCCCAGGCTCAGCTTGACCGTGTCAGCCAAGCCCTCCCGAGGGGCAATCCTTGGCGCCGTGTTATTGGTCATGTCAGCGCTCGATCGTGCCGACGCGGCGGATCTTCCGCTGCAGCTGCATGACGCCGTATAGCAAGGCTTCGGCGGTTGGCGGGCAGCCGGGAACGTAGATATCGACCGGCACGATGCGGTCGCAGCCGCGCACCACCGAATAACTGTAGTGATAATAGCCGCCGCCATTGGCGCAGCTGCCCATCGAGATGACGTAGCGCGGCTCCGACATCTGGTCGTAGACCCGCCGCAGCGCCGGGGCCATCTTGTTGCAGAGCGTGCCGGCGACGATCATCACGTCCGACTGGCGCGGGCTGGCGCGGGGCGCGACTCCGAACCGTTCGAGATCGTAACGGGGCATGTTGACGTGGATCATCTCGACCGCGCAGCAGGCGAGGCCGAAGGTCATCCACCACAGGCTGCCGGTCCGCGCCCACTGGAACAGGTCTTCCGTCGAGGTGACCAAGAAACCCTTGTCGGCGACTTCGCCGTGGATCGCGCCGAAGAAGCGCGGGTCGGGAGGCTGGAGGTCACCATTTCCAGGATTTGGCGCCCGCTCATTCTCGTGCCGGGGATCGAGGATCACTCCCATTCGAGCGCTCCCTTCTTCCAGGCGTAGACGAAGCCGAGGACCAACTCGACCAGGAACAGCATCATCGCGCCCCAGCCGACGAGGCCGATCTTGCCCAGGGACACCGCCCAGGGGAACAGGAACGCCGCCTCGAGGTCGAAGACGATGAACAGGATCGAGACGAGGTAGAAGCGGACGTCGAACTGGGCGCGGCTGTCCTCGAAGGCTGGGAAGCCGCATTCATATTCGGCCAGCTTGTCGGGATAGGGGTTGGACGCGCCGGTGAGCTTGGCAATCGCCATTGGCAGGACGACGAAGGACAAGGACATCGACAGGGCCACGGCAAGGAACAGGAGGATGGGCAGGTAACCGGCGGCGACGGACGCCATTGGAGACTCTCCGGGGGCGATGAGTTGCGCGGCTTCTAGGCCAGCCTCTGCCGCGCCGCAACCACCCAGAGGACGTTGACGGCGGCGTTCGTGGGGGCCATCGTTACGGAGCCTGAACGGAGGGGATGAACGATGATTTCTAAGACAAAAAGGGCCGCCTTGGCGCTGCTCGCGGCCGGCTGCGCCGCGGCCGCTCCCGTGTCGGCCGCGCCGGTCGTCCGCCACCCCGCGCCCGCCGTCCGCCACGCCGCCCCCGCCGCCACCTACCTGGTCCACGCGCAGGACCCGTCGACCATCGTTCGCGCGCTGATCGGCGGCGGCTATTCCGCCAAGCTCGGAGTCGACAAGGTCGGCGACCCGATGGTCACCAGCGCGGTGGGCGGGACCACCTTCCAGATTTTCTTCTACAATTGCACCAACCACACGGGCTGCGCGACGGTCCAGTTCCACTCCGGCTACGATCTCAATACGGCCCCGCCGCTCGAGACGATCAACGAGTGGAACCGCAGCCAGCGCTTCGGCCGCGCCTATCTCGACAAGGAGAACGACCCGATCCTCGAGATGGACGTCGATCTCGACGACGGCGGCCTCTCGCCGCTCCTGTTCATCGACAATATCGAATTCTGGGCAACCATCCTCGGCAAGTTCGAGACGCATATTGGGTATCGGAAGTAAGTAATCCTCCCCGGAACCGGGAGGACTCGTTAGACCCTCAGGGCCTTCGCGACCAGGCGGTGGAGCTTGGAATGGAGGTCGGCATTGGCGGCGAGGACCTGGCCGTTGGCGAGGCCCGCCTCGGCGCCGCGGAAGTCGCTGACGAAACCGCCCGCCTCCCTCACCAGCAGCACGCCGGCGGCGAGGTCCCAATATTGCAGGTCCTCCTCCCAGAAGCCGTCGTAGCGGCCCGCCGCCACCCAGGCGAGGTCGAGCGCGGCCGAGCCGAAGCGGCGAATGCCGGACACTGCAGGCGCTACTGCAGAGAGAATCGTCTCGAACCTTTCCATATGGCCGTGGCCGAGGAACGGAATGCCGGTCGCGATCAGCGCCTCGTCGAGGTGCCGGCGGGCCGAGACTCGCAGGCGCCGCTCGTTGAGCCAGGTGCCCCGCCCCTTCTCCGCCCAGAAGCTCTCGTCGGTGAGCGGCTGGTAGACCAGGGCCTGGGTGATCTCCGGCTTTCCCTGCGCGCCGCGCGGATCCTCGACGGCGATCGAGATGGCGAAATGGGGGAGGCCGTGGAGGAAGTTGGTGGTGCCGTCCAAAGGGTCGACGATGAAGCGCGGCTTGTCGGGGTCGCCGTCGATGCTGCCGCCTTCCTCGAGCGTCAACCGCCAGTCTGGGCGGGCGTGGCGCAGCTCCTCGACGATGGTCTGCTCGGCCTGCCGGTCGGCCATCGAGACGAAGTCGGCCGGTCCCTTGCGGCTGACCTGCAGTTGCTCGACCTCGTTGAAGTCGCGCCTGAGCCGCGGCGCCGCCTTGCGCGCCGCCTTCTGCATCACCGTGATCAGGCCGGAATGGGAAACCAATTTCTTCTCCTAGCCCCTCTCCCTGCAGGGGAGAGGGAGGGGCCCAAAGCGTCAGCTGTGGGAGGGTGAGGGCAAGGCCCGTGCCCTCACCCTGCGCTTCGCGCTGTCCCTCTCCCCTGCAGGGAGAGGGGAACAGGCTAGTCCGCCCGCTTGATGTAGGTCTGCTCGTAAACGTCGACGACGATCCGAGCTCCGGCGCTGATGTGCGGCGGGACCATGACGCGGACTCCGTTGTCCAGGATGGCGGGCTTGAAGCTGGACGAGGCGGTCTGGCCCTTCACTACGGCGTCCGCCTCGACGATCGTCGCCTCGATCTGGTCGGGGAGCTGCACCGAGATGGGACGCTCGTTGTAGAGCTCCATGACGACGTCCATGCCGTCCTGGAGGAAGGCGGCGGGCTCCCCGATCAGGTCGCGGGGCAGGTTCACTTGCTCGTATGTGTCCTTGTCCATGAAGACGAGGCTGTCGCCCTCGGCATAGAGATATTGGAAATCCTTGGTGTCGAGGCGGACTCGCTCGACCGTCTCGGCCGAGCGGAAGCGGACGTTGGTCTTGCGGCCGTCGATGAGGTTCTTCATCTCGACCTGCATGTAGGCGCCGCCCTTGCCGGGCTGGGTGTGCTGGATCTTGACGGCGCGCCAGATGCCGCCCTCATATTCGATGATGTTGCCGGGACGGATGTCCACGCCGCTGATCTTCATGTCTGTCTCTCGGGAGATAGTGGGAAAGAGCCGGGTCGCCCTCTAGCCTTCGGCCCCGCCGGGAGCAAGCCGCAGGCCGCCGGCGGCCTTGACCCGCGCGTCGGCCTCGGGGCCGAACAGCGGCGGATCGCCCGGTTGCGGCAGCGTCTCGAAAGTGGGGACGCCCTCGGGCACAGGCACCCACGCATGCTTGCTGCGAAGAAAGAAATGGGCGCTTGGCGCGAGCCGCTCGCCCTCGTCCAGCGTGCCGACGCGCAGGAACAGGATCGAGTCTCCGAAGAAGCGGTGCGTCCCCCAGAGCAGGACATGGCAAGCGGGGCAGCGCGCCTGGCCCGCCTCGTTCTCGAGGCCCTCCGCCCCGGCGGTGACGTGGACCCGGTCCCGCTCGATCATCGCATTCATCGCGAAGGCCGAGCCGGAAAGCTTCTGGCAGTGGCGGCAATGGCAGCAATTGACGAAGATCGGCTCGCCTTCGATCCGGTAGCGGACCCGCTTGCACTCGCACCCGCCTTCCATCCTTCGCCTCCTCGCCTCCAAGGCCTCGGCTATCGAGCCGTCGGCTTTGAAGCAAGCAGTGGATATGGGTTGATCGGGCTGCCCTGCCACCAGCGCTCGCCGGGCGCCATGCGGTTGACCGCGAAGTGAAGGTGCGGCGCCTCAGGGCTGGCATCGCCGGTCGAGCCGACGCGGCCGATCGGATCGCCCTGCCTGACCGCCTGGCCCTCATGCAGGCCCGACGCATAAGCGTCGAGATGGGCGTAATAATATTGCCACTGGCCGTCGGGCGAGCGGACGTAGGCGGTGATCCCGCCGCCGCCGCGGCTGAAGAAAAGCTTCTCCACGGTGCCTGGCGCAGCGGCTATCACGATAGTCCCGCGCGGCGCCATGATGTCGGTCGCGTCGTGGACTCGTCCGCCGGCTCGCGCCGCGCTGTAGGTGTCGACGAGCTGCTCCGCCTTCACCCCCGCGACCGGGATGGCGAGCCCGCTCGGGCCCAGCACCAGCGGCCCCCGGGGAGCCGCGGCGGGCGGCGGCGAGGGAGCCGAACGGGCCGGCTCGACAGGGCCGCGGTTGAAGGCGACGAGCCAGAAGGCGCTGGTCAGCGCGCAGCTGATCGCCGCCGTCAGGATTATGACCAGGGTTAGCCTCAGCCGGTCCATCCCGGTCAAACGCAACTTATTCCTACCCCGTTCCGTTTCGAGCCGCTGATGGCTGGAACCGTCCGCATCGGCTGCTCGGGGTGGATCTACCGCCACTGGCGGGGTCTGTTCTATCCGGAGAAAATGGCCCAGCGCCTGTGGTACGCGCATTACGCGAACACTTTCTCCACGGTTGAGCTCAACACCAGCTTCTACCATCTGCCCAAGCCGGAGACGTTCACGAAATGGCGGGACCAGGCGCCGCCCGGCTTCCGCTACGCCGTCAAGGCGCCACGCTTCATAACGCACATGAAGAAGCTGATGGATTGCGCGGAGCCGGTTGAAGAATTCCTAACACGTGCCCGCAAACTCGGCGAGACGGTCGGCCCGATCCTCTACCAGTTGCCGCCGCGCTGGGGCCTGAACCTCGAACGGCTGGAGGCCTTTGCCTCACTCCTGCCACGCGATCTCAACCACGTCTTCGAGTTCCGTGAGAAAACATGGATTTCAGAGGAAGTCGTCGCATTCCTCGACAGCCTCGGACTCTCCTTCTGCGCGCACGACATGCCTGGCTCCGCCACCCCCCGCTGGGCCGCGGGCCCGATCGCCTATGTCCGCTTCCACGGCGGCGTAGGAAAATATTGGGGTCGCTACCCGGACGAGGGCCTGCTCGCCTGGACCGACTGGATCGCCGCCGAGGCCAGGGCGGGCCGCGACGTCTGGTGCTATTTCAACAACGACATATACGGCCACGCCATCGACGACGCCCTGACGCTGAGGAGCATGGTCAGCCAGGCGATGCGGTGAGGTCCCCCCCGAGGCAGCGCGCGCGGTTGCGTTGGATGGCTTGGTTCGAATCATGGATCGAGCGATGACCCGCCCGGGGTTACGGCACCGGCAACATCTCTACCTCGAACACCCCCGAGTTGCAGTGAAGCAGGGTCTTGACCGGCGCCGCGGTGCCGAGGTGGAACGAGGCCTTTTTTTTCCCGCTCGTGACATGAACGACCCCTCTCGAGTCCATTTCCGTGTTCACATCGATCCAGTCGGTGGTGACTGGGAACTCGTCGAGCAGCCGCCAATCGGTCGTGCCCGCTCCCTGCAGCGCGAGGTAGATGTGAGACCGATCGTCCTGGGCCTCGCCTACCACAATCCGCGTTCGACCTGCCGGCGCCTCGAAGAACAGCGCGGCATTCACGGTCCACTTCGGATCGAAATTCTCGGAGACGAGCTTGAACCGGAAGGTGACCGGCTTCCCCGGCACTAGGGCAGGAATCTCATAATTGTTGAACCTCCCCGCCGGCTCCGAGCAGAGAAGGTGTCCGGGTCCCAATTCCTGCCAGCCTAGCTGATCTGTGGGGGCTGTGGGGGCTGTGGAATCTCCCGGAACCGTCGGAACCGACGTAGCGGGCAGCAGCAAAAAGAGCGCCGGGGCGGCCGCCATTCTCCAAATCATCGGAATGCGCATAGACACCTTCTACGCCGGCAGTTGCTGGGTCGAGCTTTGCATACGCTTCCTTTCTTCGCAACGAGTGGGCGCTGACGCAGCTTCAACCGATTGCGCGCACCGCCGTCCTCGCTCGCCGCATCTGCCGCAGCCAACGCGTCCGCTCTGAACAGACCCAGGCCTTTGGCGACGCGTCAGCGACGCAGGATGGGTTCGAACGCGGCCACGGCCGCCGCGGCATCGCCCCCATGGTTCCAGACGGCGCCGCACACCGCCAGGAAATCCGTCCCGGCCTCGACGAGGGCGCCTCCATTTTCCGGCGTGATTCCGCCGATGGCGACGCAGGGGATTTCGAACAGGCGCGACCACCAGGAGAGGATCGCCGGGTCCGGCCGATGCGTCGTCTCCTTGGTCGAGGTCGGGAAGAAGGCGCCGAATGCGACGTAGTCGGCCCCCGCCTCGCCCGCCTCCATCGCGAGGTGGCGGCTGTCGTGGCAGGTCACTCCGATCTGCGCGCTCGGGCCGAGCAGCGCCCTCGCCTCCCGCGGATCGCCGTCACCCTGGCCGAGATGGACTCCGTCGGCGCCGAGCCTCTTCGCCAGCGCCATGTCGTCGTTGACGATGAAGGCGACGTCGCGGGCGCGGCAAATCTCCAGCAGCGGCCCTGCCAGCCGCGCCGCCTCGTGCTGGTCGAGGCCCTTCACCCGGTACTGGAAGGCCGCGACCGGTCCGCCCGACAGGGCCGCCGCCAGCCGGTCCGGAAAGTCGCCGCCAACGTCGAGCGGCGAGATGAGGTAGAGATGGGCCGGCCCACCCGCGAGCGGCTCGAACCGCGCGGCGAAGCCGGGATCGAGGGCGAGGGAATCCTCTTCGACTTCGCTCACTCGTCGCCCTTGTAGATGCGCACCAGCTTGTCGAGCATGGCGAGCGCGTCCTCTTTGCTCCGCTGGAAGGCGTTGCGGCCGATGATCGAGCCGTTGCCACCGCCCTCGCGTATGTCGCGCGCGTCCTGGAAGATGGCGTCGGCGCCCTTGGTGGCCCCGCCCGAGAAGACCACCATGCGCCGGCCGGCGAAGCAGGCCTGGACGATATGGCGGACCCGGTCGGCCTGCGCGGACCAGTCCGTGCCTTCATAGGCCTTTTGCGCGTCGCCCTGCTCGATATGGGCGCTGGGCAGCTTCACCTTGATGATGTGGGCCCCAAGCAGCGCCGCCATGTGCGCGCCGTAGGCGGTGACGTCGAGCGCAAGCTCCCCCTCCCTCGAGACGTTGCCGCCGCGCGGATAGGCCCAGATGACAGTGGCGAGGCCGACCGACTTCGCCTCCGCGGAGAGCTCCCTCACCTCCTCGATCAGCTCGAAATTGTCCTCCGATCCCGGATAGGTGGTGAATCCGATCGCCGAGCAGCCGAGGCGGAGCGCGTCGTCGACTCCGCCGGTCACCGCTTGGTCCTTGCGGGTCGCCCAGCTGTTCGAGCTGTTGATCTTGAGGATGGTCGGGATCTGGCCCGCGAACGTGCCCGCCCCCGCCTCGAGCGCGCCGAGCGGCGCCGCATAGGCGTTGAGGCCGGCGTCGATCGCCAGCTGGTAATGGTAATGCGGGTCGTAGGCGGGCGGGTTGACGGCGAAGCTGCGGCCCGGGCCGTGCTCGAAGCCCTGGTCGACCGGCAGGATGATCATCTTGCCCGTGCCGCCGAGCCGGCCCTGCATCAGGATTCGGGCGAGGTTCGCCTTGGTGCCGGGATTGTCGGATTCGTAATTGTCGAGGATCGCCTTGACGGCGGGGGTGATGGACACGGGTGATGGCTCCTGATTCGCGCGGTCGCCGGTCCGTTATCGCAGCGCAACCGCGCGCACAAATCGGCTCACAATGCGGCGGCCGGGCCCTTTAGCTCCAGCATGTTGCCTTCGGGGTCGTGGATATAGATCGACGGCCCCTCGCCGTCGGCGCCGTAGCGCCGGGTCACCTTCGCCTCGATATCGTGCGCGGCGAGGTGGGCGAGGATCGCCGCTTCGTCCCAAGGATCGACGCGGAAGCAGACGTGATCGACGTTTCGCCCCTCCGTCCCCGGCGCTGCGCCGCCCATCCGCCCGAGCTTGCCGTCGACGGGGACGAGGTCGACCAGGCTGGTGCCGACGCGCAGCTGGTAGAGCCCGATCGCCTCCTGGTGCTTCTCGAATTGCGCGCCGAGCACGTCGCGCCAGAAGGCGGCGACCCTCTCCAGGTCGACCACCCGGAACACGACATGATCGATGTCGCGGATACGGATCACGGCTGCTCAAGCGCCTTCACGCCGGGCAATTCCTTGCCTTCCATCCATTCGAGGAAGGCGCCGCCGGCGGTGGAGACGAAGGTGAAGGCGTCGGCGACCCCCGCCTGGTTCAACGCCGCCACCGTGTCGCCTCCCCCAGCGACGGAGACGAGCTGGCCGGCCTCGGTGAGCGCCGCCGCCGTCTGGGCGAGCTGGACGGTGGCGCGGTCGAAGGGCGGAGTCTCGAAGGCGCCGAGCGGGCCGTTCCAGACGAGGGTGCGGCAGGTCTTGAGCACGTCGGCCAGCGCCTCGACGGCGGCGGGACCGATATCGAGGATCATCTCGTCGGGCGCCACCTCATGGACATTGCAGGTCCTGAGGCTCGGCGGGTTCGGCGCGAATTCCTTCGCCACGACGACGTCGTACGGAAGGTGGACGGTGCAGTCCGCCCGCTCTGCGGCATCGAGGATGGCGAGGGCCGTGTCCTTGAGCTCGTGCTCGCACAGCGACTTGCCGACGTCGAGGCCGCGGGCCGCGAGAAAGGTGTTGGCCATGCCGCCGCCGATGATGAGGTGGTCGACCTTGGCGACGAGGTGGCGGAGCACCTCGAGCTTTGTGGAGACCTTCGCCCCGCCGACCACCGCCGCCACCGGCCGCTCCGGCTCGCCCAACGCCTTCTGCAGGGCCTTCAGCTCGGCCTCCATGGCGCGGCCGGCGAAGGCGGGGAGGCGATGGGCGAGGCCTTCGGTCGAGGCGTGGGCGCGGTGGGCGGCCGAGAAGGCGTCGTTGACGTAGACGTCGCCGAGCTTCGCGAAACGGTCGACGACGGCCGGGTCGTTGGTCTCCTCGCCGCCGAAGAAGCGGGTGTTCTCGATCACTGCGATGTCGCCGGGCCGGAGCGCCGCGACCGCCTCATCGACGCCTTCCCAATCGATGTAGCGGACCGGCCGCCCCAGTACCTGCTCATAGCCCGGCACCACCTGGACCAGCGAGAATTCAGGGCTCGGCTGCCCTTTCGGCCTGCCGAAATGGGCAAGGACGAGGACGATCGCCCCCTTGTCGGCGAGTTCGGTGACGGTCGGCACCGTCGCCCGCAGCCGCGTGTCGTCGCTGACCCGGCCGTCCTTCATCGGCACATTGAGGTCCTCGCGCACGAGGACGCGCTTGCCGCGGACGTCGCCGATATCGTCGAGGGTTCGAAAACTGGTCATGCGCCTATCCAATCCGTCACCCCAGGAGGGACCCCATCAAAGTAGCACTTTGATGGGAATCCGAAAGCTGGGGTCCATTGTGAGTCAGCATGGAAGCCAGCCTTCGCTGGCATGACGGGGGGGTGCCCCCTCCCCGCCCCGCCCCGCCGCTCCTCCTCAGATCAGCCGCCCCATCGCGCCGGCCGTGTCGACCATGCGGTTGGAGAAGCCCCATTCATTGTCGTACCAGCTGAGCACGCGGACGAGCTTGCCTTCGAGCACCGCGGTCTCGAGGCTGTCGACGGTCGAGCTCGCCGGGTTGCCGTTATAGTCGATCGAGACGAGCGGCTCCTCCGAATAAGCGAGGATGCCCTTTAAGGGCCCGCTCTCGGACGCGGCCTTCAGCGCCCCGTTCACCTCTTCTAGGCTGGTGTCGCGCTTCGGCGTGAAGGTCAGGTCGACGACGCTGACATTGGGCGTCGGCACCCGGATCGAGGAGCCGTCCAGCTTGCCCTTCAGCTCCGGCAGCACCTCGCCGACCGCGCGCGCGGCGCCGGTGGTGGTCGGAATCATCGACATGGCGGCGGCGCGGGCGCGGCGCATGTCCTTGTGGATCTGGTCGAGGATCCGCTGGTCGTTGGTGTAAGCGTGGATCGTCGTCATCAGCCCGCGCTCGATGCCGATCGCGTCGTTCAGCACCTTGGCGACGGGAGCGAGGCAGTTGGTGGTGCACGAGGCGTTAGAGACGATCACATGCCCAGGCGTCAGCTTGTCGTCGTTGACCCCGTAAACGACGGTCAGGTCGACGCCCTTTGCGGGCGCCGAGATCAGCACCCTCCTGGCGCCGGCCGAGAGATGCGCCGAAGCCTTGTCGCGGTCGGTGAAGAAGCCGGTGCATTCGAGCGCGATGTCGATTCCGTTGTCGCGGTGCGGCAGCTTGCCCGGGTCGCGCTCGGCGGTGACGCCGATGCGCTTGCCGTCGACGACGAGGTCGTTGCCCTCGGCGAGCACCTCGCCCGGCCAGGCGCCGTGGACGCTGTCGCGCTTGAACAGCAGGGCATTGGATTCGGCATCGGCGAGGTCGTTGATCGAGACCAGCTCGAGCCCGCTGTCGGCCCGCGCCAGCAGCGCCCGCGCCACCAGCCGGCCGATCCGCCCGAAACCGTTGATCGCCACTCTCGTCGCCATTCCGTCTACTCCTTGATGTCGAGCGCCGCGAGGATCCGCGGCACGATCGCCTCGGCGGTGAAGCCGAAGCGCCTGAAAAGATCCTCCGCCGGGCCCGAAGCGCCGAATCGGTCGAGACCGATCGTCACGCCGCGCGGGCCGACATAACGCTCCCAGCCGAGTGTCGCTCCCGCCTCGACCGAGACCTTGAGCGCGTCTTCCGGGAGGAGATCGGCCCGATAGGCGTCGCCCTGCGCCTCGAAGAGGCTCCAGCACGGCATCGAGACGAGGTCCGCGCCGATCCCCTGCGCTTCGAGGGCATCGGCGACGGCCAGCGCCACCTCGACCTCGGAGCCGGTGCCGATCAGCACCACCCGTCGCTCCGCCGAGGCAGGGCGCAGGCGGTAGGCGCCCCGGGCGCTCATATTCTCGCTCCGCTCGCGGCGCAGCTGCGGCAGGTTCTGGCGGGTCAAGGCGAGCAGCGACGGCCCCTTCCCCCGCGCCAGCGCCAGCGCCCAGCATTCCGCGGTCTCCACGGCGTCGGCCGGCCGGAACACTGCGAGGTTGGGGATGGCGCGGAGGCCGGCCAGTTGCTCCACCGGCTGGTGGGTCGGCCCGTCCTCGCCGAGGCCGATAGAATCGTGGGTCATCACGAAGATGGTGCGCACCTGCTGCAGCGCCGCGAGGCGGATGGCGGGCCGGCAATAATCGGAGAAGATGAGGAAAGTGCCGCCATAGGGGATGATTCCCCCGTGCAGCGCCATGCCGTTCATCGCGGCGGCCATGCCGAACTCGCGTATGCCGTAATAGACGTAGCGGCCGGAATAATCCTCGGCGGTGAAGGGCTGCTGCCCCTTCGTCTTCGTGTTGTTCGAGCCGGTGAGGTCGGCCGAGCCGCCGAGCGTCTCCGGCAACGCGGGGTTGATCGCCTCCAGCGCCAGCTCCGAGGCCTTGCGGGTGGCGATTTTCTGCGGCTCGGCGGCAAGCCGGTCCAGCCACGCCTCAAGGCCGGTGTCCGCCGGCAGCCGCCCCTCCATCCGCCTGACGAACTCGTCGCGCCGCCCGCTGGAGGCGAGACGGCCGCGCCATTCCTCACGCGCTGCCGCCGAGCGGCGGCCGGCCAGGCGCCACACCTTGAGGATCGGCTCGGGGATGACGAACGGCTCGGCCTCCCAGGCGAGCTGCTTCCTCGCCGCGGCCACTTCCTCCGCGCCGAGCGCGGAGCCGTGGGTCGCCGAACTCCCCTGCTTGTTGGGCGCGCCCCAGCCGATGATCGTCCTGCAGGCGATGAGCGACGGGCGCGGGTCGGCCAGCGCCTCGTCGATCGCGCGGCGGATGTCGGCGAAATCGTGGCCGTCGCACTGGACGACGTGCCAGCCATAGGCGCGGTAGCGGGCCGGAATGTCCTCGGAGGTGGAAAGGTCGGTCGAGCCGTCGATGGTGATGCGGTTGTCATCCCAGAAGACGATCAGCCGGTCGAGGTCGAGGTGCCCAGCGAGGCTCGCCGCCTCGTGATTGATACCCTCCATGAGATCGCCGTCGCCGGCGATCACCCAGATCCGGTGGTCGACCAGCTCGGAGCCGAAGCAGGCGTTGAGGTGGCGCTCGGCCATGGCCATGCCGACCGCCATCCCGAAGCCCTGGCCGAGCGGCCCGGTCGTCGCCTCGACGCCGGCGAGGAGGAAATTCTCCGGATGGCCGGCGCAGGGGCTGCCGAGCTGCCGGAAGCCTTTGATGTCCTCGATCGTCGGCCGCTCGTAGCCGGTCAGGTGGAGAAGCGCGTAGAGCAGCATCGAGCCGTGGCCGGCCGAGAGGACGAAGCGGTCGCGGTCCGGCCAGGCCGGGTCGGCCGGATCGTATTTGAGATACTCGGTGAACAGGATGGTAGCGACGTCGGCCATCCCCATCGGCATGCCGGGATGGCCGCTGTTCGCCGCCTGGACCGCGTCCATCGCCAGGGCGCGGATGGCGTTAGCGAGCAGTCTCGGTTCGACGGTCATCGGGCTCCCTTGGAAGGCGACGGGAGCCGGACGCATCCCGTGGCAGCCCCTTTATCGGCGGGGGCGGCTCCGTCAACCACAGGGGGACCGTGCTTGGCGCCGCGCCGGCCGTTCCTTCGCCCACATTTCCCTCGCCGCCCCGGTCGTGCTATCGGGGCCGCATGGGGGACGAGAAGGCCTTTGCCGCGGTGGGCCGCATCGAGCGCGCGCTCACGCGGATCGAAGCCGCCGCCGCCCGCCCGCCCGCCTCTGCCGCTCCCGACGACGCGCTGCGCGACGCGCACGAGGCTTTGCGCGGCAAGGTCGAGGCGGCGATCCGCCAGATCGACCAGCTGCTGATCTCGGCGGAGCATTGCTGATGGCCAGCGTCGACGTCGAGATCGCAGCCCGCCGCTACTCGGTCGCCTGCCGCGACGGCGAGGAGGAGCATCTGCGCTCCGTGGCCGCGCTGGTCGACCGCAAGGCGCAGGACGCCGCCGCCGCGCTCGGCAGCCTCAGCGAGGTGCGCCACCTGCTCTTCGCCTCCCTGCTGCTGGCCGACGAGCTCAAGGAGCACCGTGCCGGGCAGCCGCCCGCGCCCGAGCCGGAAGGCCTGGGCGAAATAGCAAGCGCGCTCGAACGTCTTGCCGAGCGGATGGAAAGGCTGGCCGACAGACTTGAGACTGAGCCTGCCAGCGCCTAGATGGGGTCTGACGGGTACTGCCCGGTACGAGCTTCTAGAACATCCCTGGGCGATAAGCATCCTCGGGGACTCTCCCTGGCCGGGCCCTGGTTCGGCACATAGGGTTCCCAACCTGACGTTGACGCGTCAGAGGATATTCAAGCAAACGGCCACGGTGGTCCCGTCACCCCCCTCCAAAGCCGCGCTGCGGCGCGAAGCGCTCGCGGCAAGGCGGGATTATGCGCGCTCGCTCACGCCAGAGCTGCGCGCCGAGCTGGAAGCGAAGCTCGCCGGCATCGTCCTCCCCCGCCTGCTCACCGCGAAGATCGTTGCGGGCTACCATCCGCTCCAGGACGAGATCAGCCCTTATGCCATCCTCGACCGCCTGGGCGCGGGCCAGCGCGCGGTCCTGCCCTGGTTCTCCCGCCGCGACAGCCGCATGATCTGGCGCGAGGCGCCGGCGGTCGAGCCGAGCCCCTGGGGCGTACTTCAGCCGGCAGCGGAGGCGGAGGCGCTGGCGCCCGACACGATCCTCGTCCCGCTCGTCCTCGCCGACCGGCGCGGCACCCGCATCGGCCATGGCAAGGGCCATTACGACCGCGCCCTCTCGCACCTGCGCGAGGGCGGCCGCGTCTTCACGATCGGCCTCGCCTGGGAGCCCCAGGTCCTCGACGAGCCGATCGAGCCCGACCCCTGGGACGTCCCTCTCGATGCGATCGCCACGCCGAAGGAGTGGATAGACTGCCGATGAACCGCCCCCGGCCGAGCTGGCGCAAGCCGGTCGGCATCCTCCTTATCCTGGCGCTGATCGCGGCCTGGGCGGTTATCGTCGCGACCCTCGCCGATCGCTTCCCAGGAATGCCGTGGCCCATGCGCGCGCTGTTCTTCACCTTTGCGGGGATCGTCTGGATCCTGCCGCTGAAGCCGCTCTTGCGATGGATGGAATCGGGCCGGTGGCGCGCCTAGTGGCGGTCGCTGTCCAGCGCCGCGCAAGCGCGGGCCAGCAACCGTTCCTCCTGACGGCGCACCGTCCATGCGCCGAGAAGCGCCAGGCCGGCGACCACAGCGAGCAAAGCAAGGGCCAGCGGCGCCTCGAGCCGCCGCATGCGGTCGCCGAGCAGGAAGGCGCCGCCCGCGAAGAAGGCGGACCAGCACAGGCCGCCGAGCGCATTCATCGCCGCGAAGCGCGGCCAAGCCATGCGGTTGGCGCCGGCGAGGATCGCGGCCAGCACGCGCAACAGCGCCACGAAACGGCCGAAGAACACGATCTTGCCGCCGTGGCGGAGGAACAGATATTCGCCGATCCTGAGGCGCTGCGGGGTCATCCCCACCCGTCGGCCGTGGCGGACCAGGGCGCGCAGACCGACCGTCCGGCCGAGCGCATAGCCGCAGCCGTCGCCGATCACCGCCGCGGCGAACGCGACGAGGATCACGGCCGGCAGCGTGAAGCGATGGGTGGCGCCCGCATAGAGGGCGGCGGATATCAGGGCCGTCTCGCCCGGCAGCGGAATGCCGGCGCTTTCGAGCAGCACCAGGGCGAACAAAGCCCACAGGCCGTAGACCTGGATGAGATGCTGCGCGCCGGGACCGCTGAGAAGCGCCATGGCCGGGACAACGCCCATCTCGCCCGCGAGGGTGCCGATCGCGGATGGAAGAGAAAATGGCGCGAGTGACGGGACTTGAACCCGCGACCTCCGGCGTGACAGGCCGGCGCTCTAACCAACTGAGCTACACCCGCGTGGGAAGGCCGGCGACCTAGGAGATGGCCCGGAGGCTGTCAACCGAGCGCGGCACGACCACCGCGAAAATGCGGCCCGGCGACGTGTGGTCAGAACCAAAGCCGGCTAGTCCCCGCCTTCCTCGTGCGGCGGGCCGGTCAGAGTGCCCTCTTCGAACAGGAATCCGGCGATGTCGGGGCGGCCCGCGGCGTCGAGGACGGTCTTCATGATGATCAGCAAAGGGACGGCGAGCAAGGCTCCGGTCGTCCCCCAGACCCAGGCCCAGAAGCTCAGCGAGAGGAGGATCAGGAGCGGATTGATGGTGAGGCGGCGGCCGACGAACATCGGCGTGATGAGGTTCGATTCGACGAGATGGATGCCGACGAAGCACAGAGCCGGCAGGAAGGCATACCAGGGCTCGTTAAAGGTCATCAGGCCGCCCAGCGCCAGCAGAATGGCCGACGCGATCGGCCCGAGATAGGGTATGTAGTTGAGCACCGCCGCGATGCCGCCCCACATCAAGGGCGTCGGCATTTCGAGCAGCCACAGCACCAGCGCGACGACCAGGCCGAGCATCATGTTCACCAAGGTGATCGTGCCGAGATAGGTCGAAGTAGCGTCGACCATCTGCTGGATCGCGCGGGCGGTGGTCATCGCCCCTTCGAAGCTGCCGCGGCCGGTGATCGTGTGCCGGCGCATGCGGGTCCAGCCCGATAGGAAGAAGAAGACGACCAGCACCGCGAAGAACATCTGCACCGCCGCCAGCGGCGCCGAGGTGGCGATGATGTCGAGCAGCGAATTGGGGCTTTCCACCGCCACCGTCCGCGCGGCGTGGCGGGCGGGGCCGAACTGGTGGACGAGATCGTCGATGAATCGCTGGAATTGCGAATAGAGGTGCATCAACGGCGCCAGCGTCTCGCGGATGCGGCCGATCCGCTCGGGAAGCAGGCGCACCCAGTCGGTCGCCGGGAGCACGATCGAGGCGACGGCGATATTGGCGACCGCGAGGAAGACGATCACGCAGGTGAAGGCGGCGAGCGGGGATGGCAGGCCCCGCCGTTCCAGCCATTCGAGCATCGGCACCAGCGCGATGGCGATCACCAGCGCGGCGGTGACCGGCAGGAAGAATTCGGCGCCCGCGCGCAGGGCGAAGGGGATTGCCAGGATCAGCCCGGAGCCGGCGATGAGCACGAGCGCGGCGAGCAGCCGGTCGCGGCGAAAGGCGGTGACAACCGTCTCGGGCGCCGGCCCCGGGGCCGGCGCCGGTGCGGCCGGCTCGGGTACCTCCGGGGCCGGGCGAACCTCCGCCGGATCCAGCCGTCTCATCCGCTCCACCCTCCGCCGGTTGGAAAATGTTTGTTAGCTTCAATCGAAAAGACGCCGTTAACCAATTCTTAGCTCCCTGCCCCGCATTAGCATCCCGACAACGCTCGTGGGGAGCAAGGAATGTTTTATCAGGTCCGACGCGCCGGTTCACCGGCGCGCGCAAAAAAGGCGATGCTCATCGCGGCGGGCGCCGGAGCGCTCGGCCTCGCCGGCGCGGCCCATGCCGCGGGCACGCCCGCCGGTACCGACATCACCAACGTCGCCCACGCGACCTACGATCAGCCCAACGGCACGCCCGCCACCGTCGATTCGAACATCGTCACCATCAAGGTCGACGAACTGCTCGACGTCACGGTCGCCTGGCGCGAGCCGTCGGATGTCCTCAGCGCCCCAGGCCTCACGAACCAGGTGCTGAGCTTCACCGTCACCAACGCCGGTAACGGTCACGAGGCTTTCGCCCTCAACACCGTCCAGGGCGGCGGCGACGATTTCGACCCCAACGTCACTTCGCTCGTGCTCGACAGCAACGGCAACGGCAGCTTCGATCCGGGAGTGGATATCGTCTACGTCCCCGGCGCCAACGACCCGCAGCTCGCGCCGGACGGGTCGGTCGTGGTGTTCGTCCTCTCGACCATCCCGCCGGCCGCGCTAGACGGCAATCGCGGCCGCATCGACCTCACCGCCACCTCAAAGACCGGCACCGGCACGCCCGGCACCACCTTCGCCGGCGCCGGCGAGGGCGGCGGCAACGCCGTCGTCGGCCTCACCACCGCCAAAGGCCAGCACGAAGGCTGGTACGCCGTCCACAAGGCGAGCCTCGCCTTCGTCAAGTCGGCAACCGTCGCCGACCCGTTCGGCGGCGCCACGCAGGGGCCCGGCTCGATCATCACCTACACGCTGAGCGCCACCGTGACCGGCACCGGCAGCCTCGCCAACGTCGCCGTCACCGACCCGATCCCCACGGGCACCACCTACAAGGCCGGCACCATCACCCTCGATGCGGCGCCGCTCACCGACGCGGCCGACGCCGACGCTGGGAGCTTCACCGGCTCGGCCATCGCGGTCGGCCTCGGCACGATGGCCGCCGGCACCACCAAGACCGTCAAGTTCCAGGTCAAGATCGACTGAGGAAGGAAATTGAGATGAAGTGCTTGATTGCCCTGTTCGCCCTCCTGGCTCCGGCCGCCGCCATGGCCGCCGACAATGTGACGCTCGCCAGCCACGTCTTCGTCGAGCGGGTCAAGGCGGGGCCGAACGGCAAGCCGGTGACCACGCTCGAGGAGCCGAAGCTGGTGACTCCCGGCGACAAGCTCGTCTTCGAATTGAGCTACCGCAACCAGGGCGCCAAGCCGGCGACCGGCTTCGTCATCACCGATCCGATCCCCTCGGCTGTGACCTTCGCGGGGAGCGAGAGCCCCGGCGCGGTCTATTCGGTCGACGGAGGCCGGACCTGGGGTCCGCTCGCCGCGCTTCGGGTCGCGACGGCGGACGGCAAGGGCCGTTCCGCCGGCGCCGCCGACGTCACCCATGTCCGCTGGAATTTCACCCAGGCCATCCCGGCCGGGGGCGGCGGCAAAGTCAGCTTCCGAGGCGTCGTTAAGTAGTCTCGACCCCGCAATGGGCGCCGGCGGGGGGGATGTGGCGCCCGGAACGAAGATAGGAACGATGCCATGACCAGGACTCAGCGCTTGCTAGCGTCCGCCAGCGTGCTGGCCGCCGCTTCATTCACTTCGTCCCCCGCCTTCGCGGCCGGGACAACGTCGGGAACGACGATCACCAACACCGTCACCTTGAACTACAAGGTGGGCGGGGTCGACCAGACCGCGGTCAACGCCAGCGACAGCTTCCTCGTCGACCGGAAGGTTAGCTTCACGGTCTCCGAAATCGGCTCGGCCACGACCAGCGTCTCGCCCGGCGAGACGAACGTCGTCACGACCTTTCAGGTGGCGAACAGTTCGAACGCGGCGATCGATGTCGCGCTCGCGGCGACCCAGCTGTCGGGCGGCACCACCACCCACGGCGGCACCGACAATTTCGACGTCACCGCCGTCAAGATCTACATCGACACCAACGCCAACGGCACCTTCGACAGCGGCACCGACACGCAGATCACCTATGTCGACCAGTTGGCCGCGGATTCGCAGAAGACGGTGTTCGTGGTCGCCAACGTGCCGCAGGGCCGTTCGACCGGCGACGTCGCCGGCGTCAAGCTTTCCGGCACGGCGTCGGAGGCCACCGCCGCCGGGTCGCTCGGGGCGACGATCACCGCGACCAGCGGCGCCAACACCGCGAACGCGGTCGATACGGTCCTCGCCGAAGCGAACGCTGCCAACGGCAATACCGCCTATGACGGCATCGACTTCGCGTTCGACGATTATACCGTCCTCGCCGCCGCGCTCACCGTCACCAAGACGAGCCGCGTGGTCAGCGATCCGGTTAACGGCAGCACCAATCCGAAGGCGATTCCCGGCGCGACGGTGGAATATTGCATCGCCGTCGCCAACGCCTCCGGCAGCGCCACCGCCACCAACATCAGCGTGTCCGACACGCTGCCGGCGGAGACGACGTTCGTCGCCAGCTCGATCAAGGTGGACGGCACGATGACCGGATCGACCTGCAATGCCGACGGCGCGGCCGGCGGAAGCTATGCGGCGGGGGTGGTGAGCGGTTCGCTCAGCAACGTCGCCGCCGGCTCCGCGCGGACGCTCGTCTTCCGGGTCACGGTGAACTAAGGACCGTGCGGGGAGGCGGGCGGCCGGTGCGAACCGCGCCCAGCCCCCTCCCCCGACCTGCCATGGGCCGTTCCACCCGCTTTGCCGGGGCGATGCTTGTCGTCCTGCTGCCGGCGCTCGCCGCCCTACACGCGCCCGCGCGCGCGTGGGGCGCGGCCGCGCCCGAGCAGCGCACCGTGTCCAACGTCGCCAGCATCCAGTGGGATGAGGGCGGCGCCCGGCTGAGCAAGGCCTCCAACCAGGTCGACATCGCCGTCGCCGCCGCGCCGGCCAGGCCCTATTCGGTCACCGCCTACCGTTTCTCCGCCAACAGCGGCAGCGTCGCCGTCAACGTCCCGGCCCCGCAATGCGCGGCGTCGAGCGGTCGGATGCCCGCAAACCTGGCCGCCGCCTGGCAGAACTTGCCGCTGGCGCCGGCAATGCTGACGCCGGTCACCGAAATCCATGCCGGCGAGCCGCTGCTGGTCGTGCTCGATTATCCGGACGGCAACCGCGACCCGAACATGGTAGAGAGCGTCACCGGCGCCATCGTCGCCCGCAGCGGCGACCGCGAAGTGCTGACCATCTTCGAGACCGGCCCCGATACCGGCAAGTTCGCCGGCTACATCCAGACCATCCCTGCCCCCCCGCCGGGCATCAGCGGCGACTGCAAGCTGACGGTGGAGGCGGGCGACAATATCCTGGTCGAGAGCCTGCGCTCGGGCACCCAGACGCCGCTCGCCAGCGCTTCCGTCGACGTGCTGGTCGATCCGTTCGGCATTGCCTTCGACAGCGTCGACGCGGCGCCGGTCAGCGGTACCCGCATCACCCTGGTCGACGCGGCCACAGGGCAGCCGGCGACGGTGTTCGGCGACGACGGCGCCTCGTCCTACCCGGCGACGATCGTCACCGGCGGATCGGTGCGCGACGGATCGGGCAACGTCTACAGCTTCCCGGCGGGCGAATATCGCTTCCCGTTCGTCCGCGCCGGCACCTACCGGCTGCAGGTGGAGCCGGCCCGCCCCTACGCCGCCCCCTCGGTCCGTAGGCCGGCCGATCTCGCCGGGCTGAAGCGGCCCGACGGCCAGGCCTTCATGCTCGCCCCCGCCTCCTACGGCGGGACGATCACCTTGTCTGACCCGGCGCCCGTGCGGCTCGACATCCCGCTCGACCCGCCGGCCGCGCCGCTCCAGTTGGTCAAGTCCGCCTCGGTCCGCGACGCCGGGCCGGGCGATCTCGTCTCCTATCAGGTCGACCTGCGCAATTCCGACGCCCGCCTGCCGACCGGCCGCCTCACCCTCAGCGACCGCTTCGGCGCCGCGATGCGGCTGCGGGTCGGCACGATCCGGGTCGACGGCGCTCCGGTCCCGGCGAGCGTCGCCGCCGACGGCACCGGCTTCGACCTCCCTTTGCCGCCGCTGGCGCCGGGCGCCGTCGCCCACGTCCGCTATGCGCTGGAGGTGCGCGCCGACGCGAAGGAGGGCGACGCCGTCAACCGGGCCAGCGCCCGCGACGACCGCGGCCATGCCGGCAACGACGCCGACGCGGCGGTGCGAATCCACCGCGACCAGATTTCCAGCCGGCTCACCATCGAGGGCCGGGTGGTGGACGGCGCTTGCGGCGTCGAAGGTCGCGGCCTCAGGGGAGTGCGGGTCATGCTCGAGGACGGCAGCTACGCCGTCACCGACCAGGACGGCCGCTACCATTTCGAAGGCGTCGTCCCCGGCACCCACGTCGTCCAGGTCGACGACATGACCTTGCCGTCCGACCGCGCGCTTACCGATTGCGCGCGCGACACCCGTTCGGGCGGCCGCGCTTTCTCGCGCTTCGTCGAAGGCGAAGGCGGGGCGCTGAAGCGGGTCGATTTCCACGCCATGCCGAGCGCGCCCCGCGCCGCCCCGGCCGCCGCAGCTTCGCACCGTCCCGAAATCCCCACCGACGCCGCGGCGGCGGGCGCCGAGCGCGATTGGCTCGTCGGGCAGGAGCCGGGCGTCGCCTGGCTGTTCCCGGCGCCAGAGCACAATCCGCGCGCGCCGGTGGTCCGGGTCGCCATCAAGCACCTGCCCGGCCAGACCGTGAAGCTGTCGAGCGGCGGAAGGCCGGTCGACGCGGTGGCCTTTGACGGCACCCGCAAGAACGAGACAGGGACGGTCGCTGTCAGCCTTTGGCGCGCCATCCCGCTCGCCGAGGGCGCCACCGAATTCACCGCCGAGGTGCGCAATGCCGACGGCAGCCTCGCCGAGACCCTGACCCGGACCGTCCATTACGGTTCCAGCCCGATGCGGGCCGAGCTGCTTCGCGGCCGCTCGACGCTGGTCGCCGACGGAGTCACCCGCCCGGTCATCGCAGTCCGCCTGACCGATCGCGACGGACGTCCGATCCGCCACGGCCTGGTCGGCGATTTCGAGCTGCCTTCGCCTTATTATCCGGCCGTGGAGGCCGACGCGCAGCAGGCCCGCCAGCTCGCCGGGCTGGAGCGCGCCCGCCCGTTCTGGCGAGTCCAGGGCGACGACGGCGTCGCCTATATCGAGCTCGAGCCGACCACGGCCTCGGGCAGCGTCAGCCTGCGCTTCAACTTCAAGGAAGGGACCGCGGTCCGCGAGCAGCGCCTCGAGGCGTGGCTCGATCCGGGCCAGCGGCCGTGGACGATCGTCGGCCTCGCCGAAGGCACGGTCGGCTACAACCGCCTCAGCGGCCGGATGGAAGGGCTCGCGGGCGAGAAAGACAAGGTCCTGACCGACGGCCGCCTCGCCCTCTACGCGAAGGGCCGCATCCTCGGTAAGTGGCTGATGACTCTGGCTTACGACAGCGACAAGAAGGCCGACGCGACTCGCTTCGGCGGCACCATCGACCCCCGCGCTTACTACACCGTCTATGCCGACCGCTCGGAACGGCGCTACGACGCGGCCTCCGTCCGCAAGCTCTATCTGAAGCTCGAGCGGCCGCAATTCTACGCTTTGTTCGGCGATTACGAGACCGGCATCGACGAGCCGCGGCTCGCCCGCTACGTCCGCGCCTTCAACGGCGCCAAGGCGGAATATCGCTCGGCGCGCGTCTCCGCGACCGCCTTCGCCGCGGACGCGCCGACCACCCATCGCCGCGACGACATCCAGGGCAACGGTCTCTCCGGCCCCTACCCGCTCGGCAGCCGCGACATCCTCGCCAACAGCGAGCGGATCACCATCGAGGTGCGCGACCGGCTGCGGTCCGACCGCATCGTCGACAGCCGCCTGCTCATCCGCAACGCCGATTACGAGATCGACTATCGCTCCGGAATCCTCAGATTCAAGGAGCCGATCCTCAGCCGCACGTCGGACCTCGACCCGCAATTCATCGTCGCCGAATATGAGGTCGACGGCATCGCCCGCCGCACCCTCAACGCCGGCGGCCGGGTCGCCTGGCGGAGCCGGGACGGCAAGCTCCAGGTCGGCGCCACCGCGATCCACGACAGCGACGAGCGTCAGTCGACCAACCTCGCCGGCGCCGACCTGCGCTACCGCCCCTCCGCCTCGACCGAGATCCGGGCCGAGGCCGCGGTCAGCGACAATCGCGCCAGGACGGGGAGCGGCGCCGCCTCGGGCGGCACCGCGGCCGCCTGGCTGGTCGAGGCCGAGCATCACGGCTCGCGCTACGATCTGCTCGCCTACGCCCGTCAGCAGGACAAGGGCTTCGGAGTCGGCCAGCTGAGCGGAGTCGAGGCCGGGACCCGCAAGATCGGCTTCGACGGCCGGGTCAAGCTGACGGACCGTCTCTCGCTCACCGCCAGCGCCTGGCTGGAGGATTATCTGGCCGGCGACGCCCGCCGGATCGCCGCCCGCGCCCTCCTCGAATATCGCTCGAACGGCCTCACCGCCCGCGCCGGCCTCACCTTCGCCGACGACCGACTGGAGGACGGCCGCACCGCGCGCTCGACCATCCTCCAGCTCGGCGCCACCAAGCGGTTGTTCCGCAACAAGCTGGAGCTCGACGCCCAGACCGAGATCCCGCTCGACAAGGCCGAGAGCATCGACTTTCCGGCGCGCCACCGCGTCAGCGCCCGCTACGCCATCTCGAACGCCGTTCAGCTTGTCGCCGGCTACGAGATCGCCGACGGCGCCCATGTGGACGCCCACACCGCCCGGATCGGTTTCGACCTGCAGCCCTGGGCCGGCGCCCACATCACTTTGAGCGGCAACCAGCAGGACATCGCCGAATACGGCCCGCGCAGCTTCGCGGCCTTCGGCCTTTCCCAGTCGCTGACCTTGGGCAAGCATTTGTCGGTCGACTTCTCGCTCGATTCGAACAAGACTTTGGGAGGGATCGATCCGGCGCGGGTGCTCGATCCCCTCCACCCGGTGGCGAGCGGCGGCTTCATCGGCGGCAGCGGCCTCGGCGAGGACTTCACCGCCGCCACCGCCGGCGCCACCTACCGCGCGGGCCTCTGGACGATCACCGGCCGCGCCGAATATCGCGACGGCGAGGCGGACGATCGCTACGGACTCACCGCCGGCTTCATCCGCCAGCTTGGCGAGGGCAGCGCGGTCGGCGGCGCCTTCAACTGGTTCACGGCGAAGGCCGCGGCCGGCGGCGAGACCCGCACGACCAGCCTGCAGCTGAGCTGGGCCCATCGCCCCGCCGGCAGCGACTTCACCTGGCTGGAGAAATTGGAGCTGCGCGAGGATGCCGTGACCGGCGCCGTCGCCGGCGCAGCCGGGCCGCTCGGCACGCTGACCGTCACCGGCGACCTGCGCTCGCGGCGCGTCGTCAACAGCTTCTCGGCCAATTATTCGCCGAGCGACCGGCAGGAGATCTCGATCTTCTGGGGTTCGCGCTACGCCTCCGACAAGGTGGAGGGCGACGACATCGCCGGATGGAGCAACGTCGTCGGGGCGGACCTGCGGTTCGACGTTTCGGACATGGTCGATATCGGCCTCGGCGGAAACCTCCGCCAGGGCCTCGGCGGCCGCTCCTTCGCCTGGTCGGCGGGACCGTCGGTCGGGGTGCGCCCCTTCGACAATGGCTGGATCTCGATCGGCTGGAACGTCGTCGGCTTCCACGACCGCGACTTCGAGGATTCGCGCTACACGCGAAGCGGGCCTTACGTGACGATGCGCTTCAAGTTCGACCAGTCGACCCTGGCCGGCCTCGGGATCGAACGCCGGTGATGCGCAATCTTGCCCGCCTCGCCGCTTTGCTCCTGGCGCTGCTTGCCGCGCCAGCGTCGGCGGCGGTGACCTTCCAGCTGCGCACCGGCAATTCGGCGACCAACGGCCAGTCGATGCCGATCGACAGCAACAATTGCGCCGCCTCGGGGCCCCGGGCGATGTATGTCGGCGGCATCGTCACCAATAATGGCGCGACGACGGTCACCAATATCGTCGCGACGATGAGCGGCCTCGGCAACGGATTCTTCCTCGCCGGCGGCCAGGCGGCCGGACAGACGATCGGCGCGCTCGGGGCGGGGCAAAGCACCGGCGTCTACTGGTTCGTCGGCTATGGCTGCACTTTCAACGCCAACAGCACCCCCACCGTGACGATCACCTCGAGCACGACGACCATCGCCCCGCAGCTAAGCCTCACCGCCCGCAGCGCGATCAGCGCCAATGCCGGCGGCAACGTGCTCTCCTCCACCCTCGGCCCCGGCGCCGTGGTCGGCCAGACCATCTATTTCGACGCCGCCTACGATTTCGGCGGCTCGCTGGTCGGCGACGAATTCTTCCTCCAGCCGTCGGGCGGCCAGGCGTTCAACGCCGCCTGCTTCCGGCTGGTCGGAACGAACATTCTGGCGAGCAACATCACGCCGATCGTGGTCGGCACCGCCAACCAGCTCTATTTCGTCCAGACGGTGAAGCAGTCCGGCAACGGCTACGGCGCCACCGTGCGCTATTTCTTCGAATATCAATGCGCCGGGACCTCGACGACCGCGCGGCCCTATGCGGTCGAGACTTCGGGCAGCTCCAACATCAAATATACCGGCAATTTCGACGGCAGCGGCAGCATCAGCCTTTCCTTCCCCGGCGCGACCAACCCCTTCACCATCACCAAGACCGTGAACCAGAGCTCCGCGGTCAGCGGATCGTCGACGACGGTCAAATATACCGTCACCGTCGCCAATCCCTCGACCTATGCCAGCCGCATCTCGCAGTTCCTCGACACCCTGCCCAGCGGCGCCAGCTTCAGCGCGATCGACGCGAGCAGCGACGTCACCGCGGCCAATTCGAGCAGCGTGCCGTCGGCGGGAGCGAGCGGGACAATCGCCTTCGCCGGCCGCCAGGACCAATCCTATCTGATCGCCGCGGGAGGCAACGTGAAGCTGGTCTATTCCGTCGCCATGCCCTCGACCGCCGGCACGTACGTCAACAGCGCCAGGGCGCAGTTCGGCTCGGCTTCGACTTCCACGGTCAGCGCGAGCTTCAGCGTCGTCGACCCTTTGCCGCTCACCATGACCAAGGTCAGCAGCGCCAGCTCCGATCCGGTCGACGGCACGACCAATCCGAAGATGATCCCCGGCGGCCGCGCGGCCTATGCCGTCACGGTGAGCAACCCGAACGCCTTCGCCACCAACTCGGACACGATCGTCGTCAGCGACAAGACGCCGGCCAACCTCAAGCTCTATGTCGGCAACATCTCCGGCCCCAGCGGGGGGCCGGTCCAGTTCCAGAACGGCGCTCCCCCGTCCGGCCTCACCTACAGCTTCACCAGCCTCGCCAGCACCACCGACGACGTCGATTTCTCGAACGACAACGGCGCGACCTGGAGCTACGTGCCGACGGCCGGCGCCGACGGCTCCGACGGGACCGTCACGCACATCCGCATCCGGCCCAAGGGCGCGATGGCGGCGGGCTCCACCTTCAGCCTCGTCTTCGGCTATGTGATCAAATAGCCGGCCGCAAGGTTAACGTCTCGTCAACCGCGCTACCTTAGTCCAGCTGACGAGGCGCGCGGGGGCAGCGCTCGAATCCCGTGGGGAAGAGGCCGGAGAATAAATGGCAGCCGCGAAAGGACGAGCCCTTGTGCCCGCGCTCCGGCTGCTGCTCGCCGCTTTGGTCCTGCTCGCCGGCGGCGGCGCCCGCGCCGCCACCTACACCGTCACCGCCGATCGCGATTCCTGGATCAACGAAGCGTCGGTCAACCAGAATAACGGCAACGCGACCACGCTGCGCGCCACCGCCAGCAACACGAACACCTCGCGCACGCGCGCCGTGATCGGCTTCACCCTCCCGTCGATCCCCTCGAACGAGACCATTACGGGAGCGACGCTCAAGCTGTTCGTCACGACCACCGGCACCAAGGTCGTGACGGTCAATCGCCTGACCGCCAGCTGGGTGGAGACGACCGTCACCTGGTCGAATTTCAACACCAACTTCAACGCTGCCGCCGAGGCCAGCTTCACGCCTTCGGCGGCCGGCGCGCTGAGCGTCGACGTGACCTCTTTGGTGCAGGGCTGGCAGGCCGGCACCTTCACCAATAACGGCCTCGGCCTGATCGGCGCCGCCGGCTCGGCCGCGATCTTCGCGAGCAGCGAAGCGACGACGAGCGCGAACCGGCCGCAGCTCGTCATCACCACGACCCTGATCTCGCCGTCGCTGACGATGGTGAAATCGAGCAGCGTCGTCTCGGACCCGAGAAACGGCGGCGTGAACCCCAAGGCCATTCCGGGCGCGACGATCCGCTACACCGTCTCGATCAGCAACTCGACGGCCGGCACCGCGGACAGCAATGTCTTCACCGACGCGGTTCCGTCCGGCCTCAAGCTGTTCGTCGGCGACGCCGGCGGCGCCGGCTCGGGACCCGTGGTGTTCACCAACGGCGCCACGTCGAGCACCCTCGTTTATTCCTATGTGAGTCTCGCCAGCACGACCGACAGCCTCGCATTCTCCAGCAACGGCGGCGCCACCTTCACCTATACGCCGGTCCCCGACGCCAGCGGTTACGATGCGGCGGTGACCCACGTTCGCGTCAGCCCTTCCGGCAGCTTCGCCGGCAAGACCGGCGCCGGCAGCCCGAGCCTCACCTTCCAGATGCTGATGCAGGTCAAATAAGGAGAATGGTGCCCCCGGCCGGAATCGAACCGGCACTCCTTTTGGGAACTCGATTTTGAGTCGAGCGCGTCTACCAGTTCCGCCACGGGGGCACAGCCAAGGCTGCTAGACCAGCAGGCCCGGCCGACGCAACCGGGTGAAGGGGCTAAGCTCCTTCACCCGGCCCTTGTCAGAGGATGAAATCGCCGCTGGTGATCGCGTGGCTGTCGGTAACGACCACGCTGATCTGGAAATCGGCCTGGCCGTCGCCGTCGGTATCGCCCGAGATGGTCCAGATCGGTCCGTTGGGCGAGTCCTGCACGGCGTGGAGCTGGCCGGCGTGGTTGGTGAAGGCGCCGTCGATCCAGCTGAAATGCTGTTGGCCGGGGGTGTTGATATCGGCGTCGACCCGCGACAGGTCGATGAGGTCGCCCAATGAGAAATCCTGGATGCCGTCGCGCCCGTTGGTCGTCGATTCGGTCGCGCCCTGATAGCGGAAGACGTCGTTGCCGCCGCCGCCGGCAAGCGTGTCGTTGCCGAGCCCGCCGTAGATCAGGTCGTTGCCCGCGCCGCCGCGAAGGACGTCGTCGGCATTGCCGCCGAACAGCCGGAAATTGCCGTTGGTCTCCAGCGAGCCGTCGAAATGGAGCGTCTCGTTGGCATTGAGCCGGCCGCCGTTGAACGTCATCGTCTGGCCGGCCGCGACCGTGTCGTCGGCGGTGGCGATGTCGTAGCTGAACGGCGTGCCCGCCGCATAGAAGCGCGCATCGGAACCGGAGTTCAAGACGACCGTCTCGACATTGACTACCGAGGTGCCCGAGAGGGTGAGGCTGTAATTGCCGCGAAGCACCATGATGTCGTCGCCGGCGCCGCCGTCGACATGGTCGGTCGCGGCGAACCGCCCGTCCTCGGCGAAGAAGAACACGTCCGCGCCGGCGCCGCCGGTCAAAGTGTCCACCCCCTTGCCGCCGTAGATGAAGAAGGTGCCGTTGGTCTCGGCCGAGCCGTTGAACGTCAAATTCTCCCCGGCCTCCAGCGTCGAGGCGTTGACCTTGAGCTGCTGGCCGGCGGCCACGTTGGCATCCACCGAGGTGAGGTTGTAGCTGTCGAGCGTCGCCCCGCCGCCGCCGAAGCGGTTGTCGCTATGCGACAGGACGGCGAGGGTCTCGACGTTGACGAGGTTGCTCGCGCCGAGGATCAGCCCGGCCGCATAATCGCCCTGCAGGGCGAGCACGTCGCTCCCCGCGCCGCCGTCGACCAGGTCGGCCGCGGTCAGCTGCGCCCCGAAATAGGCGGCGTCATTGCCGTCGCCGAGATTGACCGTGTCGTCGCCGCCCTGGTTGGCGTAGATGAAATCGTCGTTCGCGCCCGAGGACAGGATGTTGTTCGCGGCGTTGTCGTGGATCGTATCCTTGCCGGCGTCGGTGGTCGCCTTCTCGATGGTGACGCCGTTGGCGATGGTGAAGCCGCCGTAGACGTCCCAGGCGTAGGAGACCCAGCCGCCGCCGCCATATTCGTATTGAAGGGTGGCGGGCCTGAGGTCGATATTGGCGTCGCGGCTGCCGACATATTTGATCTCGTCGGTACCGCCCGCATCCCAGATCGATTCGAAGCCCGACGCGAATTGGACGATGTTGTTGTTCGCGTCGAACGTGGTGCCGTGGTTGCTGTCCTCGAGCAGATAGACGTCGTCACCCGTCGCCGTATCCTCGTTGACGCCGTATTTGTCCTGGATGGCGGCGATGTCGAACGCCATCAAGCCCTTCAGCCAGCCATTGGGATCGGTCGTGGCCGCCTGGCCATAGGGCGACTTCTGCCAGCCGTCCTCGTACGACATCATCGTATAAACGCTCTGGTTCAAGTCGTAATCGCCGTTCGTATAGCTGAAGGCGACGCCTCGGGGCTGAACGCCGTGCATGACCCCGGAATGGCCGCCATTGTCGTGAGGATGGGCGAGGCCATGGCCGTGGCCCATTTCGTGGATCAACGTGGTGAAGCTGAAGCCACCCGGCGCCAGGCCGGCCTGGGTCCAGCGCTCGTCGAGCGCGTTGAACTCCGACTGGCCTTCATTGTCCGTGTCCGGCGGGCTCATCCGCCCAAGCAGGCTGACGCCGGGACCGGGCGTTCCCTCGTAGGTGAGGAAGGTGAAGTCCGCCGCGGCGGTGTGGGTGATCGGATCGTAGATGTTCGGGCCGTCCACCACCAGATAGACGATGTCCGCCACCTTCGCGTAGGCGGCGAAGGCATATTGGTAGGCTGCGATCTCCCAGGCGGCGAAGCCCTTGGCGACATTCGTCTCGGTGGTGCCCGGCGTCGTCGGGTCGTCGTCGACATAGACCTCGCCGGCATGCGCGAAATAGACGGTGATGACGTTCTTGCCGGTGATGTCGCCCTTGCCCTGGGCGGTGGCGAGCGCCTGCAGGGCGGTCGCGTCGGAATAACTGGTCGTGCCCTGCGGGTTGCCGGTATCGCGCGGACCCTCGTTGCCGTCCGGATTGCGGACGGACTGGTGCATCTTGTTGACCTGCGTGCCCCAGTCGATCGAGTAAAGCGGGCTGTTGGTGTCGTAATAAGGCGTATAAGTGGAGACGCGGGCGAACAGCTCGTAGTCGCCGACGCCGTCGCCGTTGCCGCCGTTGGCGTCGTTCTGGTCGAAGGCGCGGGCGTTGATGTAATAGGTGCCGCTGGTGTCGACCTTGACGGTGAGCAATGCGTCGGTACCTTCCGCCTGGCCGCCGGGCGTCTCGCCGCCGCCGTCGGCGACGTCGATCAGGTGGCCGCTCGCGTCGTAGAGCTCGATATAGGCGTCGGGCAGCGGCGCGCTATTGGGGCCGCCCACATAGCCGTAGACGCCGATCTGGTAGAGCGTGCCGGCGTCGAGATGGATGGCGTAGAAATCCTGGTCGCCGATCGTGTTGATCGTGCCGATGGTCGACGGCGCGCCGACGGTGATGGTCGGGTTGCCCGGCGCGAAGCCGATGCCGTCGCCGGCCTCGTCGCTGGTGACGATGGTGACCGCGCCGCTCGGGACATTGACCTTGCCGATAGCGTCGTCCGGAAAAGCGGTGGTCAGCTTCGCCGCCGTCAGCTTGAGGAACGAGTCGGCGACCGTCGGCGTCAACGAATAAGCGGAGGCGGCCCAAAAGGCGCTATCCTGCGCGGACTGGCGAAAATCGTCGGCGTAGGCGGTGCGGGCGCGGCTCAGCGACATCAGTTTCTCTCCTGACGGTCAGTAAAAGGGGGGATCGGGAGCGCGCAAGGCGCCCGACGCGGCGGCTGAGGCACGCATCAGGCGGCGAGATCCCGGCTGTGGAAGGAAGCAGGCGAAGCGGAAGGGGTGCAGGCGCGCGCGAGCGGGCGGCAGGTCGAAAAACCTCTCGGCCGTCCTCTCGAAAACCGCAAATCCGCCCCTTTCGAACAGGTTAGTGGATTAACATTCTGTAACCGTGCCAAACCCGCTCGCCCCGATTCGGTTCCATGCGCGTTTCGAAACGGGGCGAAACTTGCCTCCGCCGCCCCCTTTCGCTACAGGCGCCGCTCCCCGCTCATGGTCATCCCTGGAGGCGTGCGCGCGGGCGTTTGATTGAACCCCAAGTTTTGGAGACATGCACATGAGCGAACAGCTTACGCTGTCGGCCGAGACGCGCGACCGGGCGGGCAAGGGAGCCTCCCGGGCGATGCGTCGCGAAGGCCGCGTCCCCGCCGTCGTCTACGGCAACAAGGAAGCCCCGCTGGCCATCCATGTCGAGGAAAAGGCGCTGGTCAAGGCGCTCTCGACCGGCCATTTCATGAACTCGGTCGTGATGATCGACGTCGGCGGCGGCGCCACCCGCACCCTTCCCAAGGACGTCCAGTTCCACCCGGTCACCGACCGGCCGCTGCATGTCGATTTCCTGCGCATTGCCGAGCACGCCAAGGTGACCGTCGCGGTGCCGATCCGCTTCACCGGCGAGGAGCAGTCGCGCGGCCTCAAGCGCGGCGGCGTGCTGAACGCGGTCCGCCACGACCTCGAGCTGATCTGCGACGCCTCCGAAATGCCCGATGAGGTAGAGGTCAGCCTCGCCGGGCTCGACATCGGCGATTCGCTCCACATTTCGGCGGTGACCCTGCCCAAGGGCACCGAGAGCGCGATCGCCGACCGCGACTTCACCATCGCCACCATCGTCGCCCCCTCCGGGCTGAAGATGGACGAGGAAGACGCAGCCATCGCCGCCGCCGAGCCGCCGGCGCCGGCCGAAGTGCCGCTGGTCGGCGAAGAACCGGGCGACGACGCCGAAGCCGAATAGGCGGCCTGGCTTTGGGCCTCCTCCGCTGGCTCGCGGGCCTGTTCGGCGCCAGGGGCGTCGAAGTCCTGGGCCAGACGGGGGAGGCCGCCACCCACTGGGATTTCTTGCCCGTGCAGATCTGGGTCGGCCTTGGCAATCCGGGCGCGCGCTACGCGATGCACCGGCACAATGTCGGCTTCATGGCCGTCGACGCCATAGCCGCGACCCACGATTTCGAGCCGCCCAAGAAGGCCTTCCAGGGCTGGGCGCAGCAGGGCCGGATCGGCTCGACCCGCATCCTGCTGCTGAAGCCGGCTGTCTTCATGAACGACAGCGGCCGCTCGATCCGCGCGGCGATGGACTTCTTCAAGCGCGAGGCCGGCGACGTCACAATCTTCCACGACGAGCTCGACCTCGCTCCGTTCAAGGTGAAGGTGAAGGTCGGCGGCGGCACCGCCGGCCATAACGGCCTGCGCTCGACCGAAGCCCATATCGGCAATTCCTTCCGCCGGGTGCGGATCGGAATCGGCCATCCGGGCCACAAGGACCGGGTGACCGGCCACGTCCTCGGCAATTACGCCAGGGCCGAGACCGACCGCCTCGCCGACACTTTGGGCGCCATCGCCGCCGAAGCCGAATGGCTCGCCAAGGGCGACGACCCCCGCTTCATGAGTGAAGTCGCCCTCAGGCTGCAGCAGGACTGACCGCAGCGCCCCCGCCCCTGTCGAGCGGCCGCGGCTTGCGCTAGGGCAGGCGCCATGCCCGTCCGTTCCCTATTCGCGACCCTGTTCTACGAGGCCGATCTCGCCGACCCGGCGCTCCTCGAAGCGCTCGACGCCTCCTGCCGCTCGCTGGCGGCCGAGGACGCAGCCGGTCGCCGCTGGTCGCGCGAGCATGGCTATCGCGGCTACACCTCCTACGCCTCGCTGAACGACCTCCCGGTCCGCGACCCGGCTTTCGGCGAGCTGGTCCGGCGCCTCAACCGCCATGTCGCCGCGTTTGCCGGCGAAAGCGCGTTCGATCTCGGCAGCCGGCGCCTGAGGCTCGACAGCCTGTGGGTCAACGTCCTGAAATCCGGCGGCGCCCATTCGGGCCACATCCATCCGCACAGCATCGTCTCCGGCACGATCTACGTCGCCGTGCCGCCCGGCTCCGGCGCGCTCAAGCTCGAGGATCCGCGCCTGCCGATGATGATGGCCGCGCCGACCCGCCGCCCGGACGCCCCGGAGGCCCTGCGCCCCTTCGTCTACGCCGAGCCGGCACCGGGCCGCCTGTTCCTATGGGAGAGCTGGCTGCGGCACGAGGTCGTCGCCGGCAACGGGCGGGGCGAGCGGATCAGCATCAGCTTCAACTACCGGCTGTGACGATGGAACGGGTGCTCGTCATCGGCCCGCCCGGCGCCGGCAAGTCCACTCTGGCGACCGAAATCGCGCGCCGCATCGGCCTTCCCCTCATCCACCTCGACCGGCACCACTGGCGCGCCGGGTGGGTCGAGGCCGACAAGGCGGAATGGGCTGCCCAGGTCGGCGAGCTGGCGGCTCGCGAACGCTGGGTAATGGACGGCAATTACAGCGGCACGCTGGCCGCCCGCCTCGCGCGCGCCGACACCGCGATCTGGCTCGATTTCCCGGTCTGGCTCTGCCTCGCCCGGGTCTTCCGCCGCGCCGTGCAATATCGCGGGCAGGTGCGCCCCGACATGGCCGACGGCTGCCCCGAGCAGCTCAACTGGGAGTTCCTCGTCTACACCGCCCGCTTCCCCTGGATCGGGCGGAAGCGGATCCTCGACAAGCTGCCGGGTTTCTCCGGCCGCCTGATCCGCCTCCGTCGCCCGCGCGAGGCGGGGCGCTTCCTCCGATCCCTCGACTAAGCTAGACGCGGAGCGCGAAGGGGGGCGGGGATGTCCACAGCGATCGCGGCGCCGTGCGACGGCGGGACGGCCGCGGTCCAGCGCCCCCGCTGCTGCCCGCACCGGAACTGGACGCTCACCGCCTCGATCCTCTCCTCCAGCCTCGCCTTCGTCGACGGCTCCGTCGTCAACGTCGGCCTCCCGGCCATCGGCAAGGCCTTGGGCGCCGACGCCGCCGGGCTGTTATGGGTGGTGAACGCCTATCTGCTTCCGCTGAGCGCCCTGCTGCTGCTGGGCGGCTCCGCGGGCGACCGTTTCGGCCGCCGCCGCCTGTTCTTGATCGGCACCGGTCTCTTCGCTTTTGCCTCTTTTCTCTGCGCCGTGGCGCCCACCCTCCCTTTGCTGCTCGCCGGCCGGGTGCTGCAAGGGGCGAGCGCGGCGATGCTGATGCCGAACAGCCTCGCCATCCTCGGCGCCGCCTTTGCGGGGGAAGCGCGGGGCCGGGCGATCGGAACCTGGGCGGCCGCGGGCGCAATTGCGGGTGCCGTCGGTCCCCTGCTCGGCGGCTGGCTGATCGCGGCCGTGGGCTGGCGTGCCATCTTCCTCATCAACCTTCCCCTCGCAGCCGCGGCCTTGGCGATCGCCTGGTACCGCGTCGAGGAAAGCCGTGAGGAGAAGAAGCAGCCGCTCGACTGGCTCGGTGTCGGCGTGGCGACCGCAGCGCTCGCCGCAATCACCTGGGGCCTCACCCTGCTCTCCGCGCGGACCGGCTCCGCGGCTACCGGCGGCGCCTTCGCGGCCGGCGGACTCGCCGCCTTCCTTCTCTTCCTCCGCATCGAGCACCGGCGGGGCGAGCGGGCGATCATGCCGCTCGGCCTGTTCGGCACGGCAAGCTTCACCGGCCTCACCTTGCTCACCTTCTTCCTCTACGCGGCCCTGGGAGGATTGTTCGTCCTCCTCCCGTTCGTGCTGATGGAGCTCAAGGGCTATTCGCCGATTCAGGCCGGGGCGGCCCTCCTGCCGCTGCCGGCGGCGATCGGCCTCGGCTCGCGGTTCATGGGCGCGCTCGCGGCGCGGACGGGCCCGCGGCTGCCGCTGACGCTCGGACCCCTCGTCGCCGCGGCCGGCTTCGCGCTCTGCGCGCGCGTCGACCAGGGAAGCTATTGGACGACGATCCTTCCCGCCGTCCTCGTAGTCGCGCTGGGCATGGCCGGCGCCGTCGCACCCCTGACGACGGCGGTGATGGCGTCCGTCGATGCCAGCCATGTCGGCACCGCCAACGGCTTCAACAGCGCCGTCGCTCGCACAGGCGGCCTGATCGCGACGGCCCTGCTCGGCGCAGTCCTCGCCTCGCGCGGCCCGGCTTTGGCCCATGCCTTCGCCCTCGCCGCGTTCGGGGCCGCCGCCGCCGCGGCCGTCGCGGGGCTTTCCGCGTTGCTCCTCCTCCGCCCCGCCGAAATGGGCGCGCCCCGAGGCTGACCGCTGGCCTTTTCATGCCCCAGCCTCTATCGGGCCGCTTTCCTCATCCGACAGGCTTTTATGGGTTTCCGCTGCGGCATCGTCGGGCTTCCGAACGTCGGCAAGTCCACCCTCTTCAACGCGCTCACCGAGACCGCCGCCGCGCAGGCGGCCAATTATCCCTTCTGCACGATCGAGCCGAACGTCGGCCGCGTCGCCGTGCCCGACCCGCGGCTCGACGCGATCGCGCGCATCGCCAGGTCGGCGCAGGAGATCGAGACGCAGCTCGAATTCGTCGACATCGCCGGCCTGGTCCGCGGCGCCTCCAGGGGGGAGGGGCTCGGCAACCAGTTCCTCGGCAACATCCGCGAGGTCGATGCGGTGGTTCACGTTGTGCGCTGCTTCGAGGGCGGCGACGTCACCCATGTCGAGGGCAGGGTGGATCCGATCGCCGACGCCGAGACGGTCGAGACAGAGCTGATGCTGGCCGACCTCGAAAGCCTCGAAAAGCGCGTGCCCGCCCTGCTCAAGAAGGCGCAGCAGGGGGACAAGGAGGCGAAGGTCCAGGCCTCGATCCTCGGCCAGGCGCTGGACCTGCTGCGCGATTCGAAGCCCGCCCGGCTGACCCGGCCCAGGGACGCCGAGGAGAAGCTGGCTCTCGACCGCGCCCAGCTGCTCACCGCCAAGCCGGTGCTCTACGTCTGCAACGTCGACGAGGCCGATGCGGCCGCCGGCAACGCCCACAGCGCGCGCGTCTTCGAAAGAGCGGCGGCGGAGGACGCCCGCGCGGTCGTGGTCTCCGCCGCGATCGAGGCGGAGATCGTCACCATGGCCGCTGAGGACCGCGGCGAGTTCCTCGCCGATCTCGGGCTGACGGAGACCGGCCTCGGCCGCGTCATCCGCGCCGGCTACGACCTCCTCCATTTGATCACCTTCTTCACCGCCGGCCCCAAGGAGGCGCGCGCCTGGACGGTCGAGAAGGGCTCCCGCGCGCCGCAGGCCGCCGGCGCCATCCACTCAGACTTCGAGCGTGGCTTCATCCGCGCCGAGACCATCGCCTACGACGATTTCGTCAAACATGGCGGCGAAACGGGCGCTAAGGAGGCGGGCAAGATGCGGTCGGAAGGCAAGGATTATGTCGTCCAGGACGGCGACGTGATGCTGTTCCGCTTCAACGTTTGACGCCGTTTTAACCGAAGAAAATCAACGGCTGGCGTTGCGCCCCGGAGCGGCTCATAAGGGTGGCGGGCGGCGCGAAGACTCGCCTGTCGGCGGCTGCGTCCTCCCTGTGGGTGGAGGAATCCTATGAAGACCAATCGGCTCGGCATGATCGCGCTGGGGGCCGGCCTGTTGGCCGCGTCGCCGGCGCTGGCCTACGGCCAGCACAGCTTCTCGCTGAAGAACGACACCGGCGCGACGATCGATTGCGGCATCAAGCGAGACGGCAGCTCGGCGATGGAGGGGATCACCATCAAGACGGGTGAGGTGTGGACCAAGAGCTATTCGAGCTCGAAAGCCCGGCGGGTCAGGTGCGAAGGCCTGTTTTCCAGCTGGCAGCTCGTCCAGCCCGACGCCGCCTACCGGCTGGTGAAGGACTCCGACGAGAGGATCCTCGTCCAGTCGCAGTGACGGCGCGCGCGCGGCCGTTCGGCTCTGGCTCGCGGCCGGAGGCTGTGCTTTAGCGCGTGCGGACGCATCGCAACCGGAGCCAGGCCGCCCGCATGATCACCCGCCGCCAGTTCGTCGCCGGCAGCGCCGCCGCCTTCGCCGCCGCGCCCGCCATCCTGAAGGCTCAAGGCGGCGGCTTTACCGCCTTCCCGTTCAGCCTCGGAGTCGCCGCCGGCGACCCGGCGCCCGACGGCTTCGTGATCTGGACCCGCCTCGCGCCAGAGCCGCTCGACGACCATGGCGGAATGGCGATGGCGCCGCTGCCGGTCCGGTGGGAGGTGGCTTCGGACGAGGGCTTCCACACCCTCGTCGCCAAGGGCGAGGAGCCGGCGCGGCCCGAGCTCGCCCATTCCGTCCATGTCGAGGTGGGCGGCCTCTTGCCCGACCGTCCTTATTGGTACCGCTTCCGCGCGGGCGGCGAGAAGAGCGCCGTCGGCCGCGCCCGCACCCTCCCCGCCGCCGGCGCAAGCCCGAAGGCGCTGCGCTTCGGAGTCGCCGGCTGCCAGAATTACGAAGACGGACTGTTCACCGCCTACCGCCACCTCGCCGAGGAGGATCTCGCCTTCGTCTACCATTATGGCGACTATATCTATGAAGGCTGGTCGAGCGGCCTCCACACCAGCCACAGCGGCGAGCTGGTCGTGCCGGTGCGCCACCATGCCGGCCAGCGCTGCTACGATCTCACCGATTATCGCCGCCGCTACGCCCAGTACAAATCGGATGCGGACCTGCAGCGCGCCCATCTCGCCCACGCCTGGTTCCCGACCTTCGACGACCATGAGGTGCGCGACAATTGGGCCGGCGACAGCGATACCGGGGACACGCCGCCGGAGGTCTTCCGCACCCGCCGCGCCGCCGCCTTCCAGGCCTGGTACGAGCATATGCCGGTCCGCCGCGCGCAGATGCCGCGCGGCTCGGCCGTCGACGCCTGGCGCGGCGCGCGCTACGGCGACCTCGTCGCCTTCGACTTTCTCGACACTCGGCAATATCGCACCGGCCATCCCTGCGGCGACGATTTCGCTCCGGCCTGCCCCGCCCTCGCCGATCCCAAAGCGGCGGTGCTCAGCGGCGAGGAGGAAGCGTGGCTGGCCCGCAACCTCGCCCGGCCCGAGGCGCGGTGGAGCTGCGTCGCCCAGCAGGTGATGATGATGGCGCTGGACCGGCGGATCGAGAACGAGCCGGAGCCGATCCTCAACCTCGACAGCTGGGCCGGCTACGAGGCGCCGCGCCGCCGGCTGCTCGCCCGCATGCGCGGTCTCGACAACGTCGTCGTGCTGACCGGCGACGAGCACCAGAATTTCGCCGGCATCCTCGCCGACGGCGACACGCCGGCCGCGGTCGAGTTCGTCGCCACCTCCATCTCGAGCGGCGGCGACGGCTCGGACCGGAGGGGCGGCAGCGACCGCATCCTCGCCCAGAACCCGCAATTGAAGTTCATCAACGACCAGCGCGGCTACCTCACCTGCCAGGTGTCGCCGAACGAGTGGCGCACCGATTTCATGGTGCTCGACCGCGTGTCGACGCCCGGCGGCACGCTGAGGAAGCGGGCCAGTGCGACGGTCGAGCGCGGGCGGCCCGCTTTGGCGATCAGCGCGGGACCGGAGGGGCGACGATGATCTGGTTCGAGGACGTGGAGGTCGGCAGGGAAACCGACTTCGGAAGCTATGAGGTGACTCGCGAGGAAGTGCTAGACTTCGCCCGAAAATACGATCCCCAGCCCTTCCACCTCTCCGACGAGGCGGCGGCTAAGACCCATTTCGGCCGCCTCGCCGCGTCGGGCTGGCACACCTGCGCGATGACCATGGCGGTGATCGCCCGCCACGTCGTCAAGGAGGAGCAAGCGGGGCTCGGCTCGCCCGGCATCGACGAGCTGCGCTGGCTGAAGCCGGTCTATCCCGGCGACACGCTCCACGTCCGCGGCCGCGTCATCGACAAGACGCCGTCGCGCAGCCGCCCGGACCTCGGCTCGTTCCGCACCGAGACGACGGTCAGCAACCAGGACGAAGTCCCGGTAATGCGCTTCACCTCGATCGTCCTGATCGGCCGGCGCGCGGAGTAACGCGGCTAGCGGCACTGTTATCCCCTCTCCCTTGGGGAGAGGCGTAGGGGTGGGGGTTCCGGCGTCGCCGGAAAGTCTGCAGCCCAGGTGCGAACCTACCGGCTCCGTATCCCCTCACCCCCGGCCCCTCTCCCCCTCGGAGAGGGGAGAATACCCCCTATCCGCCGTGCCGCCGGCCGTGGCCGCCGCCTTCGCGCGAGCCGCCGGTCCAGGTGCCGCCGCGATTGCCGGTCGTCGTCGTGGTCGTCGTCGAGCTCGTGCCGTTGCCGTCGCTGCGGTGCCAGGTGCGATTGCCCTGCTGGCCCTCCCAGCTGCGATTGCCCTGATGCTCGTTCCAGGGCTGAGCGGAGGAGCGGTCGTCGCGATACTGCCAGCGGCCGCGGCTGTCGTTCCAATTGCCCTGCTCGCGGGTGCCGTTCTGCTGGCCGCGATAGCCGTCCCAGCGCTGCCAGCGCGGGTCGTTCCAGTTGCGGCCCTGGTAATGGCCGCGCCGGCCTTCCCAGTATCGCCGATCGTTGTCGCTCCAATGGCGGCGGCGGCCGTAGCTGTCGTAGACGTAGATGCCGATGCCGGGATAATAATAATCGCCGTACCAGCCGTACCACGGATCGCCATAATAGCCGTTGCCGTAGCCGCCATAGCCGTATTGGCAGCCGTAATAGGGGTCGCAATAGCCGTTGGTACCGTAGCCGACCGAGACGCCGCCATAGCCGTAGCCGTAATCGGAGGCGCAGCCACCGAGGCCGGCGGCTCCGGCGAGGGCGAGGATTGCGGCGCGCAAACGAGGATTCCACATAGCCACTCTCCCGAAGAGCCTATGAGAAGCGGCAGGCTCCGCCCCGCGCGGTGAACCGGAAATGAACCGACCGCGACGCTGGGGACGCGGGATCGGCCCTGCCGTTCCGGATCGGGACGGCGCCGGTCAGCCGGCGATCCCGGCCTCGTCGCTGGCGGCCTGGCGCTTCGCCATATTCTCCGGTTCGAGCGGCCCGGTCTCCCGCACCCGCCGGCTGGCGCCGCCGTGCCAGATATTCTGGTAGGCCAGATAGGCGAGGAAGGTCGCCAGGATCAGGTAGATGAGGCTTGCGAGGCCGGCGCGGTGGCGGTTCTCGAGCCGCGGCTCGGCCGTCCAGGTCAGGAACGCGGCGACGTCCTGCGCCATCTGGTCGACGGTCGGCCTGGTGCCGTCGGCATATTCCACCTGGCCCTCGGTCTTGAGCGGCGGCGGCATCGCGATGTTCAAATTCGCGAACCAGGGGTTGTAGTGGAGGTTCGGGCCCGGCCGCAGATCCGCGGGCAGGTTCGCCGGCGGGTCGCGGTAGCCGGTGAGCAGCGAGTAGACGTAGGCGCCGCCGCCCTCGCGCGCCTTGGTGATCAGCGACAAATCGGGCGGCAGCGCGTTGTTGTTGGCCTGCCGCGCGGCGACCTCGTTGGGGAACGGGCTCGGGAAATGGTCGGCCGGTATCGGCTTGCGGGTGTTGGCCTCGCCGGTCTTGGGATCGACGTCCGGAACCTGGATCTTGTAGTTGCCGGCGAACGCCTTGATCTCGGCCTCGCTGTAGCCGAGCTCCGCGATGTTCCGGAACGCGACATAGTTTAGCGAGTGACAGGAGGAGCAGACCTCCGAATAGACCTGCAGGCCCCGCTGCAGCTGCTGCCGGTCATATTTGCCGAACGGGCCGTCGGAGGCGAGACGGAGGTCGCGCGGCTCCTCGTGGAAGCGCTTGACCATGTTCGGCTCGGGCGGCTGAGTGATGTAGGTCCATGCGCCCCAGCCGAACGACCAGGCGGCGACGAAGACCATGACGAGGCCCGCGAGGAAGCCGAGGATGCGAACCATGATGCGTCTTTCCCCTTATTCCGCGGCCGCGGGACGGATCCCGCCGAGGTCGGCCGGCCGCGCCTCGCGTTCTTCGCCGTGCAGCACCGATTCCGATATCGACCGCGGCAGCGGCAGCGTCCGCTCGATGGAGGAAAGGATGGGCAGGATGATCAGGAAGTGCGCGAAATAATACATGGTCGCGACCTGGCTGATCATCACATAGGGCTCCTCCGCCGGCCGGCCCCCGCAGAAGCCGAGCACCAGCAGGTCGATCAGCAGGATCAAGAAGAAGATCTTGAAGGTCGGCCGGTAACTGCCGGAGCGCACCGGCGATTTGTCGAGCCAGGGCAGGAAGAAGAGCAGCAGGATCGACCCGAACATGGCCAGCACGCCCCACAGTTTCGCGGGCAGGATGAAGTCCGCGGTGAACGCCCGGAGGATCGCGTAGAAGGGCCAGAAATACCATTCGGGCACGATGTGCGCGGGCGTCGAGAGCGGGTTGGCCGGGATGTAATTGTCGGCGTGGCCGAGATAATTGGGCGCGAAGAAGGTCAGCCAGGCGAAGACGATCAGGAACAGGCCCGCGCCGAAGCCGTCCTTCGCCGTGTAATAAGGGTGGAACGGCAAGGTGTCCTGCGGGCCCTGCACGTCGACCCCGGTCGGGTTGGACGAGCCCGGAATGTGCAGCGCCCAGATGTGCAGGATGACCACCCCGGCGATCACGAACGGCAGCAGGTAATGGAGCGAGAAGAAGCGGTTCAAGGTCGCCTCGTCGGGCGCATAGCCGCCGAGCAGCCAGCGCTGGATCGGCTCGCCGACGATCGGGATCGCGCCGAACAGTCCGGTGATCACCTTGGCGCCCCAGAAGCTCATCTGCCCCCAGGGCAGCACATAGCCCATGAAGGCGGTCGCCATCATCAGCAGCAGGATGACGAGGCCGAGCATCCATACCAGCTCGCGCGGCGCCTTGAACGAGCCGTAATACATGCCCCGGAAGATGTGGATGTAGGTGACGATGAAGAACAGGCTGGCGCCGTTGGCGTGGGCGTAGCGCAGGAACCAGCCCTGGTTGACGTCGCGCATGATGTGCTCGACCGACTGGAAGGCGTGGTCGCCGGACGGCGCGTAATGCATCGCCAGGATGATTCCGGTGACGATCTGGATGGTGAGGGCAAGGCCGGCGAGGACCCCGAAATTCCACCAGTAATTCAAATTGCGCGGCACCGGATAGCCGCCGCCCACCGCCCCGTAGGCGAGGCGCGGCAGCGGCAGCCTTTGGTCGAGCCAGCGCATCAGCGGGTGCTTGGGTGTGTATTCCTCAGCCCAGGGGAAGCTCATCTCATGCCACCTTGCCGACTGTGATCAATGTGGCGGACTTGAACGCATAGTCCGGCACTTCGAGATTCTTCGGGGCGGGCCCCTTCCTGATGCGGGCGGCGGTGTCGTACATCGAGCCGTGGCAGGGGCAGAAATAGCCGCCGAACGGGCCCCTGGTCTCCCCCTCGCCCGCGCCCAGCGGCACGCAGCCGAGGTGCGTGCACACCCCCATCGTCACCAGCCACTGCGCCTTGCCCGGCTTGGTCCGGTCGGCGAGGCTCTGCGGATCGCGAAGCTCCGACATCGGCACCGCGTTCGCCGCCTTGATCTCCGCCGGGGTCAGATGGCGGACGAACAAGGGCTGCTTGCGAAACATGGTCTTGATCGCCTGGCCCGGCTTGATCGACGAAATGTCGACCTCGATCGAGGCCAGAGCGAGCACGTCGGCCGACGGGTTCATCTGGTTGACCAGCGGATAGAGCAAGGCGACTCCGCCCACTCCCGCGACGCTGACCGCGGCGATATTCAGAAAGTCGCGGCGCCGGACGCCGTCTTCCACAACCGCGGAATGCGCTCCGTCGCTCTGCTCAACCGTCGCCATAAGACCCTTCAGCGGTTCGAACCAGGATGTGCGGAAAACCGAGCTGCGAGCCGGGCGAAGCCGGCCGCGGCGCGGCGCCGCACAGCGCCGCGTCGGGAAGGCCCCTTGCGGCTTGCGCGGCCTGATAGACGCGCGCGGCGGCCTTTGCCAACGGTGTTTTTCGGGGGGGAGTTGGTGGCGAGCGGCCTTCAGGGACGCGCCTTGGTTATCATGGGGTGGGGAACATGCACAGCAGGGTAGAGTGGCTAGGGAATCGAGCCTCTGAGCGAATGCGAAGGGGTGAGTGATCGTGGCTCAGCAGAAAACGCGTCAACATCATATCAGTCCGATCTCTTGGAGAAGAACCGACAGCTCCGCCTCCACGGTCGCTGCGCGTGTGACCGCCGCGCGATCAAGGCGCTCGGCGAGCCGGACAGCCGGCATCGCTTTCTGATATCCAGGCCAGCGGGCGACCAGTTGCTGACCGGCAATTGCGGTCGAAGGCGGTCGCAATTGAGCGCAGCCTTCCAAGTGCCGCAGCAGAACCGCCTCGTGGCACGGGCTCTGCCAGATGAGATGTAAGCCCGAATTGGCTGCAACGCCGGCAATGCGCTGGTCGCGCTGGGGCGTTTGATCGAGCTTGTCATCATCGAGGATGACGAACCGCCGTACGTACGGGTCACCTCGCCGACCCTCGCGCTCGTCCGCGCGCGTCGCGGCGCGCTCGACGATCGCTAGAGGATCGCCGCCACCGGGCTGCAGCAGCACCGCGTCTAGGTGAACGGCAAGGCGCGCCTCATCGATGAGGCGCGCAAGGAGCGCCGCATAACCCTGCTCGCTCTCCCCTTCGCAGCCCACGAACATCGGCCGTCGCTGGGGTATCAATCTACGCCGCGGGCTCATCCGATCTGCGGCACCGCGCCGTAACTGCCACCGAGATACTTCCGGTAATAATTGTCGTCGCGGCGAACCGCCTGAATGGCGCTCAGCGGATAGACTTCCGAACGGCCCTCATGTGTCTTGGAGCAGAACAGCACCTCCTCCTTGACCAGATCCTCCAACAAGGAGGCATTTTGGCAGGTCATCCACAACTGCGCGTCATGGGGATTTCGCTCCGGATCGTAGAACCATCGAAGGATCTCGGGGAGCACGAGCGGATGAATCGCCGAATCAAGTTCGTCCATCACGGCGATCCCGCCCGTCTCCAGCGCGCGTAGTAGAAATGGGTACAGCCGCAGGAACGTCCGCGTGCCGTGACTCTCCAGCATCAGCGGCACTAGCCCGTCATGCCCTTCATGGGCAAACAGCGCGATCGGACCCGACGGCCCCATTTCAAGCTTCATTGCGCGAATACCCAAGTCGATGCGCTCGATCTCCCGGTTGAGCGCTGTGACCAGCCCTGGGTTATCGGCATAGAAGCGCACTATCTGATCCTCCAGGCCTTCCGACCGCTCGATCAGGATGTTGGAAAACACCAAGGTCGCAGCTTCCCACAGCGACGTTGCAAAAGGATGCTTGAGCTGTGCGAGCGTCGAAATTACGCTGGCATTGGGTCGCAGCACCTTCTCGAGCGCCTGGCGGAAGCCGCTAAGTCCAAACGCACTCGATCCAACGACTTTGCCGTGCGCGTCCCTGCCGAACAACCGCACCTTACGGCCTGTCTCGGGCGGCCAATAATACATCGCCTCCAACACCACCTCGTTGTCGGAGCCGATCTCGACCTCATATTGGTACCGGCACTGCCGAGCATCCTCGCCCGCCTCGGCCGGGTCTGCCAACCCTGCCAGTGAAATCGCAAGCCGCGTCGGGGCGGCACGGCCGTCCAGACTGTTGAACTTCTCGAATGGAAGCCTCGCCCCCGGCGCGATGCTGAAGCTCTCGCGCACGAACCACGCGACGAAAGAAAGCGCGCGCAGGACGGTCGACTTGCCGGAGGCATTCGGCCCGAAGATCGCGACCACTTTGGGGGCGCGATCCCCCGACCCCTCCCACAGCGGCGCGAACCGCCCTGGCAAGTTTGGCGCATTGGCCGCAACGCGCAGATCGATGACCTGCGCATCGCGAATGGAATAGAAATTTTCGATCTCGAGTTCGTACAGCATATTACCCCCGAAGAGCCTCTAGATAGCTCTTGAGCCGCGCTTTGACAATATTTTGTCAAAGCTCTATCGAAATCTTGGCTACGAGGTGGCACTGCCAGGATCGACCAGTGGCATCCTACCTGTGTCCCGCGGCCAGCCTCCGGGTCCGGGTCACCACCACGAATCGCATCCAGCCGACACGCTCTGGCGCCACCGGGATTTCCTAGGTACCTGGTACGGGACTTCTGCCGATGCTGAAAATACATTTAGGGACAGGGCAGGAATTCCATTCCACCGGAATTATCCTCCTAACGCCAGAGGCGTCTTATGCGATTCTCGCGGGCACTGCCCGAAATGAAGCTATGGCTCCTCTTGCTGGCACCAATTCTTTGTACGACTGCTGCGTTGCCCGCCGCCGCGCCGCTAACCGTCGAAACGGACGGATTGACGATGGTTCCCTCGGAATGCTGGACACCGGCCCGTCAGAAAATGTCGCTTGCCGGCATGCTTGTCCTTTATAACAAAATAATGACATTCGAAGTTGCAAAGGTCGCTGTCAGCTCTCGGATAGAGGGCGGAAAGCTGCGGATCAAATATGGTGACGAAAACGGCGAGACCGTTGCAAGAATTACGGAGATCATTCCCTACCAAACAAATGACGTTCGTTTGTATCACGCCGTTCTGGACGGGAAGCCGGTCTTGCTCTGGGAGGAGACGGTGGAAAACGTCTCGGGCCGCGCGGGTATTATCGAATACAGGGGGAAAGGCATCTATCCCGTCTGCGAAGGCGTGATCCGCCGATCCGATCGCCAGCACTGAAGTCGGCTGTGGGCAACCACCAGCTCGTTAAATTTTCTTTCGCTCCAACGGCTCCGGTGCGCGACAGAGACGGTCGCGAGGTTGGCTCACCAACATTGCGTGGCTGCAAACAAGGATGAAAGTCAGACCATGTTCCCGGCTTTGATGTGTGGAATCGTCCTATTATTTAGCTTCATTGACCTGTATCTGGCGCTGGTCGCTGACCAAACGGGTATCTTCTTAGGATTTTTTGTATCGGTCGTGACTTCATACCTGGCATGCCGGTACTACCCCATGCATCTTCTCGTTGTCAGGTCACTATTTACGTCCCTTGCCGTGGGATTCGGCTCTCTAACGTTGGCTTGGCTCTGGGGGTTTGTTGTGTCTGCAGCAGTTTGATCTGGTCTGGGTGCGGCATAGACCTTAGCTGGAGGAAGAGAGATACAGATGTGGCTTGCAGCTGCCCTGAACGGTATAGCTTTCTTTGCCAGCCTCGCGCAGCCCAGCGAGCGAGGGCGGATGCCGGTTACTCAGGAGGGGAGCCTCGGTTCGTGCACCGGTCAAAGCAGGCCTGTAGACCTACGGCGGGTGATGTTCCTCGAAAACGATGAGCTCGACTTCGATGGCCGTCATGGCAAGCTTCACATCTCTCTCGAAGGCCAGGAAGTTCTAATCGCGACGCGGCCGCCGGCTGAGACGGTCACCACCGCCCGCAACATCGGCAATGCGGTGTCCAAGAGAGAGGACGACGCCGATGTCGACCTCAAGCTGGGCCTGCTCGACGGCAAACTGGTCCTGTACTGGCGGGAAACCTATCTGCACCGCATTTATCGGCAAGGCCTCTTCAGCATCAACGATCAGGATCTGGCGCCCTTATGCGAAGGCAGGGGAGGCTCCGAAGTCTCACGGTGAGGGGGCTCTTGGGCTTCTCGTGCTCCCTTGAATAGAATCGTGCCAGCGTCACCCAGGTGCCGCGGCGGCGCGTCCCTTTTATACGCCTGAAAGCTCCCGTGCCGCCGCTCCTCGCCGCCAAGGACACGCACGCGCTCTGGTCGGAATCGCACGAGATCCTCGCTAAGGGATGCTGGTCCCGCATTTACGTCCCGACGCTGGGCCGGTTTAGGGGATTCCAAGGGCATTGAGGCGTTTTTCGAGGGCGGCGATAGCTTGCTCGAAGGTCCAGCGGCCGCGGCGGGGGCCGTGGGTGTCGGGGCGGCGGGGCTTGCGCTCGAGGCGGGCGAGGAGCTTCATCGTCCGGTCGAACTCGGCGCCGGCCTCGGCGACGAGGCTTGGCGGCGGGTCGGGCGCGGCGGCCTCGATTGCGGCGCGGAGCCGTTCCTGCGCCGCGAGCCGCTGGCGCAGCGTCTCGGCCTCGAGGAAGTCATAGGCCTGGCCGAGCGCCTGCCTGTGGGCCTCGCGGAAGGCGGGATCGTTGCCGCGGTGGAGGCGGACGGTGGATATGTGCACGCCCGCGGCGGCGGCGGCGGCGCGCGAATCGCCGGTCGCGGCGAAGTGCGCGAGATAGAGGGCCTGGGCGCGGGCGTCGAAGCGGACGTTGCGCCGGCGGCGGCGCTGAAAGAGGCGCCGATTGGCGGGGGCGATGCGGACTTCGCCCCGTTCCTCACAGGCGCGGACACGGCGAGCGGCGGCGGGCGAGGCGGCGAGCGCTTCGGTCCACTCGGCCTTGAAGACGGGATCGCGGCTCCGCGCGCCGTAGAAGCCCATCAGCGAGAAGCCGGCCGCTTCGGCCGCGTCCTCGCGGCGGGCGCCGCCGCGCAGCGCCGCCAGGAACGCCGCTTTGGCCGCATCGTCGATGCGGCGCTGGCCGCCGCGCCAATCGCCCGTCCCGTCCATCGGATAACCAGAACATAGGACGAACGTATTAGCAGGCATCTTTTACCCCAGAGGTTCTACCGAGCAGGGCGAAAGCTCCTTCGCGGCTGCACGACATTGGCGGGCGAACCTGGCGCCAGGCCCGTGCCTGGCACCGATCGGCCTGGACGGATTGCGTCGCCGCCGCGCTCCCCGCATTGACGGGGAATGCGCCTCGCCCTCTTCGAGCCGGACCAGGCCGGCAATGTCGGCACGATCCTGCGCCTCGCGGCCTGCCTCGGTGCGGCGGTGGACGTGATCGAGCCCTGCGGCTTCGCCTTCTCCGACCGGGCGCTGAAGCGGGCGGGGATGGATTATGCGGCGCGGGCTCAGGTGACTCGCCATTCCGGCTGGGCGGCGTTCGAGGCGCAGCTCGTGGGGCGGCTGGTCCTGTTCACCACCGCCGGCGCGGTGCGGCTCCCCGAGGCGCGGTTCGAGCCGGGCGATACCCTCCTCTTCGGCTCCGAAAGCCGCGGCGCGCCCGAAGAGGTGCACGCGCGGGCGGAGCTCAGGGTGCGCATACCGCAGGCGGCGGGAACGCGCTCGCTGAACGTGGCGGTGGCGGCGGGGATCGGGCTGGCGGAGGCGCTGCGGCAGACGGACGGCTGGCCGCGCTGACGCCAGCCGGCCTCAGGCGCCGAGCTCGGCCCTGACCTTGGCGATCTGGCGGTCGAGGAAGTCGAGAGCGGCGCGCTTGCCCTCGGCATTGCCGTTGGAGCTGACCACGGCCGCCCGCCGCGCGAGCAGTACCTCCAGCATCTTCTCGTTGGTCGCGCGGTCTTGCGCACGAGTGTCGGAGGCCGGCGGATTCGCGGCCTGCGCCGAGGCCGGTGCCGCGATCGCCGACCCCAGCGCCGCTGCCAATAGTAGCTTGCCTCTCGCCACGTATCGCCTCCCTGTCCAGTCTCGCGGCGGATTGTCCGCCGCGCCCGCGCGCCCGTCAATTCCCCAGCGAGACCGGGAACGATATAGGTGTTGCGGCGACATTCAGGTGGCTGTCCACGATCGCGTATGGGATTTTCCGGACATCGCCGGCGGCGCAGCGCCGGACCGGCGTTTGCGGTCCGTGAAGGAGGTGGAGATGGAGCGATTCGAAGGGCGGCGGATGGACGGCGCCGAATTCCGCCAGGTCTCGCTCGGCGGCGCCCGGTTCGACGACGTCAACCTGGCGGGCGCGAGCTTCACCAACGTCAACCTGTCGGGAACGCGGCTGGAGAACGTCAACCTCTCCGGCGTGAGCATCGAGAACGCCAATATCGCGGGCCTCAGGATCTTCGGCTACGACGTCGCCGCCTGGATCAAGCAGCAGCTCGACCGCGATTGCGGCGGGCATTGACAAAGATACCGTCACCCCAGCGAATGCTGGGGTCCATGCGGCATTCGAGCGTCACCGCCGCCTGAAATACGCGCCGGCTCAGCAGGGATGCCAGCCTGCGCTGGCATGACGTGGAGTCCGGCCGCCCCGGCGTGTCACGCCTCCCGCTTCGCCGCTTCCCTGCTCCGCCGCTTGAAACTCCCCTTCCGGAAGAGCATTTGCCGGCGCGATGATCGAGCTCGACGACCAGCAGAGCCAAGCCCGCGACTGGTTCGAGTCGCTGCGCGACAGGGTCTGCGCCGCGTTCGAGGCGATCGAGCGCGAGGCGGGGAGCGAGGCGGCGTTCGAATACACGCCCTGGGAGCGGACCGACGCCGGGCCGGAGCCCGAGGCAAAGGGCTCCCCCGGCGGCGGCGGGGTGCGCGGCCTGATGCGCGGCGCCGTGTTCGAGAAGGTGGGGGTCAACGTCTCGACCGTCGGCGGACGGTTCAACCCCGAATTCGCCGCCACCATCCATGGCGCAGGGGAGGACCCGCGCTTCTTCGCCACCGGCATCAGCCTCGTCGCCCACATGGCCAACCCGCACGTCCCCGCGGTGCACATGAACACCCGCTTCCTGACCACGACCAGGCGCTGGTTCGGCGGCGGCGCCGACCTCAACCCGCCTCTGCCCTGCGAGGAGGACACGGCCGAATTCCACGCGCGTCTCCGGGCCGCCTGCGCCGCCCACGACCAAACCTATTACGAGCGCTTCAGCCGCTGGGCGGAGGAGTATTTCTACCTCCCCCACCGCGGCGTCCAGCGCGGCGTCGGCGGCCTCTTCTACGACCATCTCGAAGGGCCGTTCGACGCGACCTTCGCCTTCACCCGCGAGGTCGGCGAGGCGTTGCTGGACGTTTTCCCGCGGCTGGTGCGGCGGCGGATGGCGACTCCCTTCACCGACGAGGACAAGGCGCGCCAGCTCGAATGGCGCGGCCGCTACGCCGAGTTCAACCTCCTCTACGACCGCGGCACCTTGTTCGGGCTCAAGACCGGCGGCAATGTCGACGCCATCCTGATGAGCCTCCCGCCGATGGCGACCTGGGGCTAGGACGGGCCCATCGCAGATTCGATCCGACACGAGGAGAGCCGCCATGCCGATCGCCGACCGACTGAGCCGCTACGCGCCCGTGCTGCTGGGCCTTCTCCGGATCGTCGCGGGGCTGCTCTTCCTGTCCCACGGCCTGGTGAAATTGTTCGGCTTCCCGCCGGGAGCGCAGCCGGGTCCGCAGCAACTCCTCACCCTGTTCGGAATCGGCGGCCTCGTCGAGCTGGTCGCCGGAAGCCTGATCGCGCTCGGCCTCCTCACCCGCCCCGCCGCCTTCCTCGCCTCGGGCGAGATGGCGGTGGGCTATTGGATGTACCACGCGCCCAAGGCTTTCTATCCCGCGGTCAACGGCGGCGACGCGGCGATCCTCTATTGCTTCCTTTTCCTCTATCTGGCGGCGGCCGGGCCGGGCGCCCTGAGCCTCGACGGGGCGATGGCGGGGCGGAAAGCCAGGACGGATTCGCCCCGATCTCCCTGAGCCTGCCGCCGATTGCGACCCGCAACCGGGCGCTCATATCCGCAGCTGGCTGCCGAGTTCGATGACCCGATTGGTCGGCAGCTTGAAGAATTCCATCGCACTTTCGGAATTCTTCATCATCCAGGCGAACAATTTCTCCCGCCACAGCGCCATGCCGGCCTGCTCCCGGGCCGCGATCAGCTTCTGCCGGCCGAGGAAGAAGCTGGTGCTCATCATGTTGAAGCCGCCGCCGCACGAGTCGATGCGGACGAGGTCGGCGGGCACGTCGACCTCGTCCATGAAGCCGTAATGGAGGATAACCCGGTAGAAACCCTCCGCGGCACCATGCACCTCCAGCCGCTTCTCCGGCGCGACATGGGGCACATCCTCGACCTTCACGTTCAGGATCAGCACCCGCTCGTGCAGCACCTGATTGTGCTTGAGGTTGTGAAGCAGCGCGGAAGGCACGCTGTCCGCCGAGGTGGAGAGGAAGACCGCTGTCCCGCGTATCCGGTGCACGGATGCGGCCGACTTGATGAAGATGTCGAGCGGGAGGGTCTCCGCTTCGAGCCGCTCCCTTACCAGCCGCCGCCCCGTCGCCCAGGTCGTCAGCAGGGTGAAGATGATGAGGCCGACAAGAATGGGGAACCAGGCGCCTTCGAACAGCTTCGCCAGCCCCGACGACAGAAAGAGGAGATCCACCGCGATGAAAAGGGCGAAGCCGATCCCACCCTCCCACAGGGGGCGCTTCCAGATACGGAACACGACAACATACAGCATTAGCGTGGTGATCAGCATGGTGCCGACGACCGCCAGGCCATAGGCCGGAAGCATCGCCGCCGAGCGGCGGAACGACATGACGAGCAGCGCGACCATCGCCGCAAGCAGCCAATTGACCGACGGTAGATAGATTTGCCCTTTGGCGTGTGATGAGGTGTGCTGGATGCGCATCCGCGGAATGAAGCCGAGTTGGATCCCCTGCTGAGTCACCGAAAAGGCGCCGGAGATGACGGCCTGGCTGGCGATGATGGTCGCCAGTGTCGCAACGAGCAGCAACGGAATCGTCAGCGACGGCGGGACCATGTGGAAGAATGGGTTGTCGACGAATTCCGGGTGCTGGATGAGCATCGCCGCCTGCCCCATGTAGTTGAGCATCAGCGCGGGCACGACGATGTAGAGCCAGGCGATCGTGATGGGCTTGCGGCCGAAATGCCCCATGTCGGCATAGAGTGCCTCGGCCCCCGTCACGGCGTAGATCACCGCGCCGAGCGACAGGAACGAAAAGAGCGGGTGGGCCGCGAAGAAGCCCCAGATGTACACCGGGCTGAGCGCTTGCAGGACCCGTGGATGGCCGACGATATGATTGATTCCCATCGCTGCGATGACCACGAAATAGAGCAGCATGACGGGCCCGAACATCTTGCCGACCCGGTCCGTGCCGTGCCGCTGGATCGCGAAAAGGCTGATCAGGATCGCCAGCGCGATCCACACGATATAGGGCTGAAACGCGGCGCTGACGACGCCTAGCCCTTCGACTGCGGAGATCACCGAAATCGCCGGGGTCAGCATCGCATCGGCATAGAACAAGGCCGTTGCGAACAGCCCGGCGACGAGAAGCCAGCGCTTTGGAGCGGCCGCGCCCAGGCGTCGCTGAACGAGGGCATAGAGCGCGAGGCTGCCGCCCTCCCCGCGATTGTCGCATCGCATGACGATCAAGACATATTTGATCGTCACGACCAGCACGAACGACCAGAAGATCAGGCTGACGATCCCGTAAAGGTCGAGCACGGCGACGCGGAGGTGGTAACGCGGATCGAGCGTCGCCTGCAGCGCATAGAGCGGGCTGGTGCCGATATCGCCGAAGACGACGCCGAGCGCTCCGAGAGTCAAAGCGGGCAGCTTCTGTCGGGGGACCTCGGCCGGTGAACTGTCCGGTTCCGCGGCGGGTTGGGCAAGACTGGCCATGGCCGCCGCGATGTGCAGTCACGCGCCATAAAGATTCCATGTGGATTGCGCCCGCCCGCCGCCGGAAAACGGCCATTGCCCTCTCGACGCAGACGTCCGCGCGGCGCAATTTGCGCTTGATGGCGACGCTTCCTCATGGTCGGGCTTCCGCCGCTCCAATGCTTCGCGGCTATGCCGAAGCGGCGCTGCTGGTGGCGGCGTCGACTCTCGCCGGCGTCGCCATCGCGCCGAGGTGGGGGCATTCGGCCGTGGACCTGCTCTATCTGCCGGCGGTGCTGGGCGCCGCCCTGCTCGCTGGTCTCGGCCCTGCCCTCTTCGCGGCTTTGGCCTCCGCTCTCGCCTACAATTTCTTCTTCACCGCACCGCACCTCACCTTCCGGATCGACGATCCGAACGACCTGGTCACCGTCGTCATCCTGTTCGGGGTGGCCGTGATCACCAGCCAGCTCGCGGCCTCCGTCCGGCGGCAGGCCCGGATCGCCGAAGCCCATGCCGCCCGCAACGCGACCATCGCCGGAGTCGCCCGGCGGCTGCTGGCGTGCACGACGGAGAGCGAAATCGCCGACGCGATCACGAGCGACCTCGCCGCTTTATTCGAATGCAACACGGTGCTGGTCGCCGGAAGGCCCGAGCCGCGCCGGCTTTCAAGCGCCCCGGCGACCTTCGATCTGACTCCGGGCGATATTGCGGTGGCCGCTCTGGTGCTTGACCGCGACGAGCGCGCCGGCCGCGGAATCGACCCGGCGGCCTCTACGGAATGGCAGTTCCACCCGGTGCGCTCGGAGGCCGGCGCGATGGCCGCCCTCGGCCTCGCCCGCGACGACGGCGCTCCGCCGGTCCGGGCCGACCAGTTGCCGCTTCTCGCCAACCTGCTCGATCAGCTCGCGCTTGCCCTGGAGCGCGGCCGGCTCGAGGGGGAGGCGCGCGAGTTCGCCCGGGTGCGCGAGCGGGACAAGGTCCGCTCCGCATTGCTCCTCTCGATCGGCGACGATCTCGCGCCGCCGCTCAAAGCGATCGCCCAGGCGGTCGACGGCCTGAAGCGAAGCGGGTCGGGCGACAAGGCGCTCGTTTCGGTGATCGGCTCCGAAGCGCACAAGATCCGCCGATACGTCTCCAATCTGATGGAGTCGAACCCGGCGGATTCCGAGCCCGTCCAGGTCGACGCCGTGAGCATCGACCTCTTCCGGCGCGCGGTGTTCCGCAACGGCGAAGAGGTGCATCTCACTCCGAAGGAATATGCGGTTCTCGCGGAGCTGGCCAAGCATCCGGGGCGGGTCTTGAGCCACGCACACCTGCTGCGCTGCGCCTGGGGCCCGGCGCAGGAAGGGCAGATCGACTATTTGCGAGTCGCGGTCCGAGCCCTGCGGCAGAAGCTCGAGCGCGACGCCTCCCGTCCCGAGCTCATCGTCAACGAACCCGCTGTCGGCTATCGGCTGAAGACGGGCTGAGACAATAAATCATTGCCCCCCGGGGCCCTGCCCCTGTACCGGCTTTTCGCGAGACGGGATCCAAGGGGGATATCCATGTCGCCTGCGTCAGCCTCGGCACCAAGGACGCGCCCGGCGCTCGGCGCTGCCCTCGCGCTGGCGACCGCCGGATGCACCGGCGGGGTGCTCGATTCGGTCGGCCCGGTCGGGCGCGACGACAGCCGGATCCTGATCGACGCGACTTTGATCATGCTGGCGATCGTCGTGCCGACCATCCTGCTCGCCTTCTGGATGGCCTGGCGGTACCGGGCCTCCAACACCAAGGCCGAGTACCTCCCTTACTGGTCCTATTCGGGGCGGATCGAGGCGATCGTCTGGTCGATCCCGATCCTCACCATCATGTTCATCGGCGGCGTGATCTGGATCGGCTCCTACCGGCTCGACCCGTTCCGGCCGCTGCCGTCCAAGGTGCCGCCGGTCGAGGTGCAGGTGGTCTCGCTCGACTGGAAATGGCTGTTCATCTACCCGCGGCAGGGGATCGCTACGGTCAACCAGCTCGTCGTCCCCGCGGGCACGCCGGTCCATTTCTCGATCACCTCGGCGAGCGTGTTCAACGCCTTCTTCATCCCGCGGCTCGGGTCGATGATCTACGCGATGCCGGGCATGGTCTCGCAGCTCAACCTGCAGGCCGACCGGCCGGCCTTGCTGTTCGGCCAATCCTCCCATTTCAGCGGCGACGGCTTTTCCGACATGCAGTTCCAGGTGCGGAGCGTGCCGCCGGCCCAGTTCGCGGCCTGGGCCCAAAGCGTAGGCGGCGCGGGGCCGGTCCTCGACCAGACCAGCTACGCCGCGCTGGCGCGCCAGAGCCGGCGCGTCGCGCCGCTGACCTTTCGCGGCGTCGACCCGCAGCTCTTCGAGGCGATCTCGACCCAGAAGATCGCTCCGGCGCCCGGCCCCGAGCCGGCGAATGAAGCCCATGCCGGCCGGGAAGTAGCGGCCGGGGGGAGACGCTGATGTTCGGCAAGCTCAGCTGGTCGGCCATCCCGTTCGACCAGCCCATCCCGCTGATCACCTCGATCGTGTTGATCCTCGTGATCGGCGGGACGTTGGGCCTGATCACCGTCAAGCGCTGGTGGCCCTATCTCTGGAACGAGTGGATCACCAGCGTCGACCACAAGAAGATCGGCATCATGTACGGCCTGCTGGGCGTGGTCATGCTGATCCGCGGCTTCGCCGACGCGATCATGATGCGCACCCAGCAGGCCGTCGCGATCAACGCACCCGGTTATCTCGAGCCCGAGCATTACAACCAGATCTTCTCGGCGCACGGGACGATCATGATCTTCTTCGCGGCGATGCCTTTGGTGATCGGCTTCATGAACTTCGTGACGCCGCTGCAGCTCGGGGTGCGCGACGTCGCCTTCCCGACGATGAACTCGGTCAGCTTCTGGCTGACCGCCTCCGGCGCCCTCTTGGTCAACGTCTCCCTGTTCGTCGGCGAGTTCGCCCGCACCGGCTGGCTGCCCTATCCGCCGCTCAGCGAGTCCGCCTACTCGCCGGGCGTCGGCGTCGATTATTATCTCTGGGCGGTGCAGATCTCCGGCATCGGCACGCTGATGACCGGGATCAACTTCGTCACCACCGTGCTGAAGATGCGCTGCCCCGGCATGAGCTACCTCCGCATGCCGATGTTTTGCTGGACCACCCTCGCCTCCAGCCTGATCATCGTCGCGGTGTTCCCGATCCTCACCGCCACCCTGGCGATGCTGAGCCTCGATCGGTTCCTCGGCTGGCACTATTTCACCGCCACGGCGGGCGGCAACCCGATGATGTTCATGAACCTGATCTGGGCCTGGGGGCACCCCGAGGTCTACATCCTGGTGCTGCCCGCCTTCGGCATCTTCTCGGAAGTCTTCTCGACCTTCTCGGGCAAGCCGTTGTTCGGCTACCGCTCGATGGTCGCCGCCACCTTGTTCATCTGCATCGTCTCGATGATGACCTGGCTGCACCATTTCTTCACGATGGGCTCGGGCCCGGCGGTGAACACCGCGTTCGGAATCTCCACCAGCGTCATCGCGGTCGGCACCGGGGTCAAGATCTACAATTGGATCTTCACCATGTACGGCGGGCGGGTCCGGCTCAGCGTGCCGATGCTCTGGTCCTTGGGCTTCATCTTCACCTTCGTGATCGGCGGCATGACCGGGGTGCTGCTCGCCGTCCCCCCGGCCGACTTCCTGGTCCACAATTCGATGTTCCTGGTCGCCCACTTCCACAACGTGATCGTCGGCGGCGTGGTCTTCGCCCTGTTCGCCGGCCTCGATTACTGGTTCCCCAAGGCGTTCGGCTTCCGCCTCCACGAAGGCTGGGGCAAGGCCGCCTTCTGGTTCGCCTTCTTCGGCTTCTGGATCACCTTCGCGCCGCTCTACATCCTCGGCCTCGAGGGCATGACCCGCCGCCTCCAGCACGTGAACATCGAGGAATGGCGGCCGATGCTGCAATTGTCGCTGGTCGGGGTCGGCGTGCTGGTCGTCGGCGCGATCTGCCAGGTGATCATGCTGGTGGTCTCGATTCTGCAGCGCGACAGATTGCGCGACGTCAGCGGCGACCCCTGGGACGGCCGCTCACTGGAATGGGCGACCCCCTCGCCGGCGCCCTTCTTCAACTATGCGATCATGCCCAACGTCGAAGGCGAGGAAGCCTATTGGGGCATCAAGCTGCGCGCCATCGAAACGCAGCAGCTTTCAGAGGAGCCCGATTACCAGCCGATCGAGATGCCGATGAACAGCCCGGTCGGCTTCTTGACCGCGGTCTTCGCGAGCGTCACCGGCTTCGCCCTCATCTGGCAGATCTGGTGGCTGGCCGGGCTCGGGCTCGCCGGCGCGTTTGCCGGCTTCGTCGTCTTCGCCTGGCGCGACGTCCACGAATTCCATGTCCCCGTCGAGGAGGTCGCGCGGGTCGACCGCGCCCGCCGCGCCGCGCGCGAGGCCCTGCTCGAGCGCATCGCCGCGGAAGGGGCGCCGGCATGACCGACCATCCGCTCCCGGCCGCCGTCGAAACCGTCCGCCGAGTCCGCGAGGACCCGCACCGCCTCGGCCATCGCGCCCACGGCAGCGAGGGTCCTGTCCAAGGCGCCGGCCACGGCATGACCGGTCCCGCGCGCAAGCGGATCATCGTCGGCTACGGCTTCTGGATCTTCCTGCTCTCCGACATCATCATGTTCTCCTGCTTCTTCGCGACCTTCGCGGTGCAGCGGGGGGCGATTGCGGGCGGGCCCGGCATAAGGGACCTCGTCGAGATGCCCCGCGTCGCCCTGGAAACGGGCGCGCTGCTGCTGTCGAGCTACACCTGCGGCCTGTCCTTCGCCGCCACCAACGCCCGCAACCTGCTCTGGACCCAGGTTTTCCTCCTCATCACCGGCCTGCTCGGCCTCATCTTCGTGGGGCTGGAGCTGCAGGAATTCATCGATCTCGCCGGCCGCGGGATCACGCCGCAGGTCAGCGGCTTCCTGAGCGCCTTCTTCGGCCTCGTCGGGCTCCACGGCCTGCATGTGACACTGGCCGGGCTCTGGCTCCTCACCATGATGGCGCAGGTCCAATTGAAGGGCTTCCGCCCAGAGATCGTCCACCGGCTGATCTGCTTCAACCTGTTCTGGCACGCTCTGGACATCGTCTGGATCGGCATCTTCACCATCGTCTATCTGATGGGGGCGACGACATGAGCGACCTCGAATACGATCCCCTCCCCTATTCCGGCGCGCTCGACCACCGCGAAGACCACGCGCCGGGCGACGAGCCGATCGAGAGCGCCGGCCACTGGGTCGTCAATTCCAATCTCGGTCTCGGTTTCTCGGTGATCCTGACAATCGCCGCCTTTGTCCTCGCCGGCACCCACCTCATCTACGGCCCGGCGATCCCGGTCGCCCTCATCGTGCTGGCGATCGCCCAGATGGGCGTCCACCTCGTCTTCTTCCTCCACATCACCACCGGCCCGGACAACACCAACAACGTCCTGGCGCTCGCCTTCGGAATCCTCGTCGTCTTCCTGATCGTCGCCGGCTCGATCTGGATCATGTACCACCTCCATCAGAACATGATGCCGATGGACCAGCTCATGCAGATGCAGCCCTAATCCTCCCCCAGTTTGCTGGGGGAGGGGGACCAGGCGAAGCCTGGTGGAGGGGCCTTACTGCCTCACAACAGCCCTCCACCTCGCCGCTTCGCGTCGCCGTCCCCCTCCCCGAGCAACCTCGGGGAGGAATAATCCCTAATCCGGCGGATCCGGCCCGTCCCCCGGCTTGATGAACCCCAAAGCGCGCAGCCTCTTTTCGAGCGCAAGGATCGCCTCGTCGAAGGTCCAGGCCCGCTCGGCCGAGGGGCGTTGCTCCCGCCGCCCCGGCTCGGTCCCGCGCCGATCCCAGCGGGCGAGCAGCTTCATCACCCGGTCGAAATCCTCGGCCTCTTCGCCGGACAGCAAGGCGTTGGGCTCGGACTCCTCGATCGCCGCGCGCAGCCTTTGCTGGGCGGCGAGCCGCTGTCGCACTGCTTCCGCCTCGAGCCGGACGTAGCATTGCGCGAGCGCGGTCTGGAACTCGGCCTTGAAGGCAGGCTCCCGGCGGCCGTGATTGTAGACCGTGTTCTCGCACACGCCCGCGGCCGCGGCGGCGGCGGCCGTATCGCCGCTCCAGCAGAAATGGGCGAGGAAAATCTCCTGGCGCTTGGCGTCGAACTTGACGTGCCGCATCTTGCGCCGCTGAAGCGCGCGCAAATTGTTCGGCGCGATCCTTTCCTCGCCCGGAGCCGCGGCGGCGGGGGCCGCGAGCGCCGCCGCCGCCGCGGCCGCCCGCCGTTCCGCCTCGGCGGAAGCGTCATGCGCCGCGTCGAGCTCCGCGCGAAACGCCCGGTCCCGTCGCGCCGCGCGATAGAAGGAGTTCAGCGCATGCCCCCCAGCCGCCGCCGCCTCCTCCCGCGACGCCCCCGCCCGGATCGCCCAGACGAACGCCGACTTCGCCGCCGCCGAAATGCAGGGGCGCCCCCGCCGTCGCGAATGACCGTTCCGACTCATCGGGAGAGTGGAACATAGTTGGAACGACGAAACAAGCACTTATCCCGTATAGGTTCGGACACGCGAGTCCCGACACTCCCCTACCGCTCCGCCTGTGTCGATGCCCGACCCACCTACCAATGCTCAGGCCCGCTTCCAACGCAAACGCCAACCGCTCGGTTCGCCTCAGACGATTCGTCGGACCTGAGCACGGCCCCGTTCGTCAGTCCTCAGCTCCACAACCAATTCAGTTCCCTCGGTGAGCCCGTCACGCTCGTCTGGCTTGAACAAATGATAATGAAAGAAGGCGTCGGTTCCGAGCTCCGGTACATTAATGAATCCATATCCACGATCCGGGAATAGCTTTACGATCCTGCCTAAAGTTTTAGTACTCTTGTCCGGCTCCACCGAGAGAACTCTTGATACGACAAGGCCTTTTTCGTTCCTATTAACGTCGCAAACTATCCTGTCCCCGTCGTGGACCTCAGGCAGGTTTCCCTGTTCCAGGATACGCGCGTGAAGGAAGGCCGAGTCACGGAGTGAGGGTACGTCCACGAACCCATAGCCACGAAATCGATCAAAACTCTCGACTATTCCCGCAACCGCTTCGGCGACCACATCGGGAAGTTGCCAATGTTCCTCAGACGTAGCTTTGGCGGTTGACCAACGACCACGAATCTCGGTGCAAAGGGCCGCCTGCGAGCGAAACTCCTCCCTTTGCGGGACCTTCAGGTGACGCTCATCCTCATCACAGAGGTAAGCGGCAAACAGCTCCCTAACCCGTTCGAGTCTCGCGATAAGAGAACCGTTAGCGAGATACGCGTCACGGATTTCCTCAGCGGCCTCCGGATCCGGCAGTCGAGTCGTGAGGGCGAATTGCTCGAAAAACACCGGGTTATAGATACTAAGGTCGAGGTGCGCCAAACCGCTGAAGGTTATGGCGAGCCGCTGATCGTCGGAGTAATCTTTTTTGGAGAGGTCGTACGGCTCCAGCAATCCTGAAAGAAGTAGTGCCTCAAGTCCTCGTTGGGTCGCTGCCTCCGCAACGGACATCACGCCGAAATATGCTAGAATCGAATTAACGCTCATATAACGCTCCGCATCCTCGGTAGCGCCGCGCGTCAGGTCCGAAAGTAGAGTCAAGATGCGTGCATGAATCAGGGGAGACTGGCGGACCGTACTATCGACTTGAAAGACCGGGAATAGAAGCGGCTCGTCGCCTGGTTTGAAGTGTTGGTAGTCGCCCTTTATCAGCGCATTAGAGAAATGCACAGGGGAAGGAGCAGCCATATCGCCAGTTACATACGATCGAACAAGGTCTTCCAGATTGAGAACGGACGAAGTTATCACGCGCTTAGCGAGTCCTAAGGCTTTTCGCATGTTGTAGTTAGCGAGTTCACCCACGCGTTTTGCTGCGTAGTCTTGATTGACGAAAACAGACTCGATCACCGAGGCGAATGCTTGAAGGTTACGTATACTGACCCTAATGCCCCTAGCGGTCACATAGTCTCGTACTCCCGCGCTATCACTGTCCTGGTCGTCTGAGTTTGCCTTTCGCCGGATGTATTCAATTCGCTTCCTAAAGACCTCCCGCGGAGAGGGTGTGGGTAAAAAGAAGGACTTGGACGAATATATATTAAATATATCAGTCTTTGAAAACGACCACGCGGATCTATCCGTTGCCGGGAATATGAGTAGACAATGCTTGATCTCCCGTCGCATGGCTTGAAAGTATTGAAAGAGCGACGTTTTGAAGGTTAGAGAGAATTCGTCGGTATTGTCGACAAAGAATATGGGGAGTTTCTTCCGGCTCTTTACGACATTGGTCAGAAGTCGACGCAAATATCCTTCCCTGTCTCTCTCTACTTGTTCTTCAACATATCCGGCAAACTTTTCTTTGAATGCTGCTTTGTCACGGTTGTAGAGGGCGGAGTCCACCCCCTTGGAGCGTCTCACATATTCAAGTTGATAGAGGCCTTGGAGGTCGTTCCAGGCGGGGATCCCATCATCGAACAGCGCCCGTTCGATAGATGAAATCGCACGTTCTGTGACCCAGTGGAGTGCCGTCGATTCATCGCCACTTGCGTCGAGTGCATCTATCTTAACAACGACGCACCGTGCGCGAGTTTCAGGAGCGAGAGTGCGTGAGAAGAAGCGCTCTAAGAAAGTGCTCTTGCCAGCCCCGGAAGGACCGACAATGAATACTGTCTGCCCAAGCTCTCCTGCCACGGCCCCTTGCACGATGGCTTCCAGGCCTTGGCCCACATCCCGCTCGGATGGATCGATGTTTCCCAGAACATTTTTCGTCAATCGCTCCAGCGAGAAATCGGCAATCCTGCTCTCACGCGTTTCGACGAAACACTCCACGAGCATCTCCGGGTCTTGATCCCCCGCTAAACCCGCGAAAAAGCCGTCGAAGACATTCTCAAGATCGAACGAAAGCCCAGACTTTTGCACAATCCTGTTATCAGAGGCTGATAACGGTGCACTTAGCTCGCGATCTAAGACTAGGCGGTTTTCGTGAATAGAGTCAAAGATGACTCGGTAAGTGCCCATGGCCGAGTGCTCTTTGGAAAGCAGCTCGTAAAATACAGAAAAGTCGTCGAGGACCGCTTGCATTGTCGGAAACACAATTGCCTGCCGCTCAATGTAGCTCGCCTGTGGTACCCATGGTAAAAAGATAATCCATAAAACTCCGTCTGTTAACACGGCTAGAGGCACGCCCAACGGATGACAATATGACGCAGCCTGCTTGATTCCGATCAACGCCGGCTTCAGGACCGGTCCAGAGATTTTATAGTACGATTTTGAAGTCGTCTGACTACTTACCCCAATCGCGCCGATCTTCTTGGCCTCAATTACAAATGCCTTGCGCTGCCCGTCGCCTACGAGGTAGTCTGAGAAACCGTTTTCGTTAGGTTGTTCTGCGGACATATCCCCGTGATCCCAGCCGAGGACCTCCGTAAGGATACGTGTAATCACTTGAATCTTCGTGTCTTCTTCGCTGCGAATTTTCTGCAGGCGCGTTCCGGCCTCCGTAAAGACGGCCTGTGCGATCTCAAATGCCTTATCTACACCCATGTCTGCCTCGTGCTGGGACCGTATCTCTATGCGCGAAATCTGAGTTTTCTGCACCCGTGAGTGTTAGGCCGAAGTCATAGACCCGTTTCAAGCTCCTAGGTGCCGGGCACTGGAAGCCGAATCCAGCACTGGAAACCGATTTTTGGCGCCGCGTGACCCGGGGGACAGTATACATTTTCGGCTCCCACCCGCCTGGCACCGCTCTGCCAAAGGGGCTGATAATGTATACCGTCCCCGGTTTACCCCCCCCCCGCCCTCACCGGCATCTCTGCACCTCTGCGTCTCCGCGCGAGGCCCATTTGGTTTCCTTCGCGCCTTCGCGCCTTCGCGTGAACAATCCCTGCCACGAGTTCCTCCGGCGCCTTCTAGCTGCTAGCCCGGCCCGATGCCGCTCCTGCTCGCCCTGGCCATCATCGCCTTCGCCGCTTCGTTCCATCTTTACTGGGCGCTCGGCGGCCGGGTGGGCTTCTCGGTGTCGCTTCCGCAGCGGCCGGACGGGTCGCCGGTGATGGCGCACCGGCTCCCCTGGTGGCGCCCTGCGGCGGGGGCGGTCGCGCTCGGGCTCGCCGCGCTCGCTTGGCTGCTGCTCGGCCATGCCGGGCATCTGCCCCTGCCGCTGCCGAAGGGGCTTGCCCGCGCCGTCCTGCTCGCGGTCGCCACCGCCTTCGCCGCCCGGGCGCTCGTCCCCAACCTTTATGTCGGCTTGTTCAAGTCGCTGCGCGGGACTCGCTGGGCGCATTACGACACCCGCCTCTACTCTCCCCTCTTCCTGCTGCTCGGCCTGCTCCTCGCCTGGCTGGCCCTGGAACGATGAAATGAGCCTCACCCCCATCCCGCCCGGCCATCTCGGCGCCGTCGTCACCTATCTCGAGATGATTGAGCGGCCGAAGCCGAAGCCCCTGCCCTCCTCGCCGCTGCGGCTGGAGCGCTGGAAGCAGTCGGACCCCGCCAAATACCGCCTCCTCTTCGAGCGCGTCGGCGGGCCCTGGCTGTGGTTCTCGCGCCTCACCTTCGACGATGCCCGGCTCGCGGCCGAGATTGGCGAGGTCCATGCGGTGGTCGACCGAAGCGGCGTCGAGGTCGGGCTGATCGAGCTCGACTTCCGGGGGGCGGGGGAGTGCCTGATCCGCTTCCTCGGCCTCGTCCCCGAGCTTGCCGGCAAGGGCCACGGCAACTGGCTGTTCGCGCAGACGCTGGCGCTCGCCTGGCGGCCGGGGGTCGGGCGGCTCAGGGTCAACACCTGCAGCCTCGACCATCCCGCCGCCCTCAAGGCCTATCTCAACGCCGGCTTCACGGCGTATGAGCGCGCCTTCGAGAGCTTCCCGGACCCGCGCCTCGCCGGGCTGCTGCCCGCCGACGCCGCCCCTCAGGTGCCGCTGATCGGCTAGACCCCGAATCGAGAGCCTGATTCACGCCATCGGCCGAAGCGCGGAGCGCTTCGACCTCAGACGATCGGCTCGCCGGCGAGCTGAACGTAGATCCGCGCCACCAGGGTGACGACCGCGACCGCGATTGCGGCGTTGGCGATTCCGGTCAGCAGCAGCAGGACCAGGGTCGAAAGGTTGCCCGCGTGGGGGGCGCCCAGGATCAGGAAGACCAGCGAGCCGAGCGCGATGCGGACGACGATGGCGATGACGAGGAACAGGATCAGCAGCAGGATGACGAGCCCGAGCAGCTTCCAGAAAGGCCGGCCGGTCAGCGTCCAGCTGCGGCGGATGATTCCGATCGGCCCGAGCGGCTCGGCCGCGGCGGCCGCGTACATGAGCAGCAGGCGCACCGCGAAAAAAACGAGGATGAGGAAGAAGACCAGCATCAGCGCCTTGAACCGTCCGTTATGGGCGAGCGCGGCGGCATCGACATGCTGCGGGTCGATTCCGCTCATCAGGATGAGCGCACACAGGAGGATGCCGAGGCCGAGGCCGAAGAGCAGGGCCGCGCCGAGCATCGGCAGCGTGCGGCGGAAGCCGTGGGCGATCGCCTTGCCGACGACGATTTCGCGGCCGAGCGCGAGGCTCGCCATTGCGAGGTTGCCTGCGATTGCGAGCACGAGCGCGACGGGGAAGACCAGCAGCCACAGGCCCGGCCGCGGCGGCTGGCCCTCGGCCGGTCCCACCAGCTGCAGGACCACGCCAGGCACCATCAGGAAGGCGAGCGCGATGGTGAACAGCGGGCCGCCGTGGCGGCGGATGAACTCGGCGCTCTCGTTCCAGGCCTGGGTGATCGACAGCTTGGTCATGACGTGGGCTCCCCTTGCGCGTAGCGATAATGCGTCGGCGGGCGCCGCGCCGCAATCGCCGATCTTCGAAGCGCGGGCCTGCCGCGCCGATCGGGTGCCCGGGTCCGGGCGCCTGGGCGTCAGGGCAAATCTTCTAGTCCTCGACGCTGGCCGGTCGGGTCAGCCACGCTCCCGAAACCGCGGCCATCGTTCCGAGGCCAAGAACCAGGGCTGCGTATCCGCTTTGCGAGGCGCTCGAGAGCAACAGATATCCGCCGCCTATTCCCGTATCGTTCGACCGCGTGTTCTGCTTGATCTGGCTCGCCGGATTGTAGCTGAACCCGAGGCTCTGATCGTAGGTCGTGCCGGTGAGGTCGTGACCCAGGCTGGTGAGGCGGCCGACAGCATCGTAGCCGTAGCTGTCGGACGAGCTGGTGCCGTTGAACCCGAGGCCGAGGCTCGAACGCCGCCCGGCCTGGTCGTAGGCCAGGGTCGATGTCGAATAGCCGCTCTCGATCGTGCCGGTGAGACGGCCCAGCGTGTCCCGCGCGAACCCGGCGGTATAGCCCCACGCCCCGCTGTCGCCGGTCAGCGCGGTCCGGCCGGAGGCGGCGTCGTAGGTCGACGTGAGCGTTCGCGTGGTGCCGTCCATGTTGGTTGCCGAACTGACCAGCCGCCCGAGCGCGTCACATCGTGGCTGAGGCTCGCCGTTCCCCAGCATTGGATAATAAGTAGACCTACAACATCAAGTCGACAGGTATTTTTTCGTTTGAGGCAATAATCTCTTCGTATGACGTGATATTAATACCTTTTCGATCAAAATAGACACGGTATTCATGGGCGGTCGTGTTCGCAAGACACGGCAGGTACTCGACCACCGGTGCGCCTCGTGACCTGAATATGTGGGGGCAGCTGAGGGTGAACGTCATCCTAACGCCCTTGTCACGAAGATATGCCTCGGATTGATTCAGGTATAAAAGGTACTCTAACGGTAGTTTTTCAGCCCACGCTGCCTTCTGCTCGAATTCAACCGCGCTTGGACAGCAGGATCCAATGAGAGCGGACAAGCCTAACAAGCAGATGGTTCGTCCCATTATCTGGTCCTCTTAAAAGTAAAATACCCCCCGTCCGCCTCATATCCGACGACCATACTGACCATAAGCCTGACATCAGCTGCGGATTGTTCCATAAGTGCCAATGCTGCGAGGCTACCTCTTGGGAAAATTGGGGCCGCAATAGTCCAGGATTAGCCGGTGTGTCGCCACTTCATACCGGCCAGATGCAACGTCGTACGGACGGTCGTCAAATTTGAACGTATTGCCGAGCTTGATGCGTGCTCGACCAGCGCGGTAGCCATAAATGCCCGCTTGGTAAAACGAAAAATATATCCATTTTTTATCGAGGTGGTCCCCGCGACGAGCGAATAAGTATTCACGAAACCACTTGTCGAGCGGCGAATAGCATGGAACATGATCCAGTAGACGTTCAATATTTTCGACATCGTCGATATTGGGTAGATCAGGATAGGTCTTCTGACATCCGGTGAGAAAATACGTCACGCCGACTATCAGCAGCGTGGTCTGCACCAATGTCATTCGCCACCCCCGTCCGAGCTGAGTATCCGTGGATCCAACACCGGGCCAATCGACGATTGATCTTCACTACAAAGATCCACCTCACCGACGACGCAATGCATGAGATATGCGATCATATCGGCTGTTCCGCCGGGGCCGAAACGTTGCCTCCAGCTATTAGTAATCATGTCCGTTAGTGTTGGTTCAAATTCGGTAGTGTCTTCATGAAAGCGAAATGTGACGCCAGCGCGAGGATTGGGCGAGCCCTTATAGGTCGAGCCCTTTGGGTAGTAAATGTAAACGTTATTGCCATATCCCATAATATACGGATAACCTATTTGGTCGGCAGCAATCTTATCCTCCCAGCCCATGTATGGCTTTGTGTTTTGAGTATGCCACACTGCAATCAGATCACAGGTATGCCCATCACAATTGCCAGACGTCACAAGCGCTAGCACTCCGGCGTGCACATCTCCTTCAAATGCGCTATACATGAATCTAGTCGAGCCAGTATTGTCTTTATAGCGATACAGACCACCACCCCATTCGTGCCCATTTCGGCGGAAGTAATAAGCTGTGGCATCCTTCATCGCAGCAGCCACACCGGAAAATATGTCGCCCGACTTCAGTCCCAGCGAGTCAACCAGATTTACCGGGTCTGCATTCACGTATGCATAGAGGTTGGTTCCGCTCCCTTCATACCCGGCCGGATCCGTCTGCATGAACCGGCCGAGGGTAGGAGAGTAGATCCGGGCTTTGTAATACCACATTCCGAGCTCCGGTATCCACGCCTGCCCCGTATAGCCGAACCGCCCTTGGTTGCCCGAGTTGGGGATGCCGTATTCGTCGTAGCCGTTGACCGCGATCTCGTTGCCGCTCTGGTCGGCGACCGCTGTGACGCTGCCGCGCTCATCCGCATGGAGGAACCGGCGGCTGGTCCCGCCCGAGACCGCCTCGTACCAGACGAGCGGCTGGTCGGCGCCGTCGCCGTGGACGTAGGCGCGCAGCAGGTTGGAGGAGCCGTCGGACTCGATCGCGAGGCGGTCGCCGTCGTAGAAGAACCGGGTGGTGCCGGTCGACGTGCTCGACACCTGCCAGAGGCGCCCCAGCGGGTCGTAGGCAAGGATGGCGGCGTGGCCGCCGCTGGCTGAGACCAGCCGGTTCTCATCGTCATAGACGTAGCTGGTCGTGCCGTCGGAGATCAGGTTGCCGTTGGCGTCGTAGCTCAAGGTCAGCGAGCCCGAGGCCGTATACTGGTTGAGCCCGTTCGACGTGTAGCTCCGGGTCACGTTGTAATGGCCGTTCCAGGCATAGGCATCGTTCGACCGCGTGTTCTGCTTGATCTGCGAAGCGGGAGGGAGCCGGTCAGCCTCGGCAGCCGCAGCCCCAAGCCCTGCGCCCCAGCGTCTAACGCGCCATACCGACCTCAAAGGCTTTGGGGATTGGGAACTGCAGGCGGGGAGCAAAGGCGGGTACCGCCAACCTTCACCGGTACGAGGTTCGTGACGCTGACCAGCAATGACGCGCCGGAGCGGGATAAAACGATAGCCGACCGATACTCCACGCGCGTCGCGTTGCATGCATAAATCTCGAGCTCATTGTCATGACGCCAGCCGACCCAAGTCTGAGTTGCGCCATGAATCCTCGCAAGTTCAACTGTCTTATCAGGGGCCGATGGATCCCGATTGCTCAACGTCGCCTTCATGAAGGAGGAGCAGCAGCCGCCTAAGTCGTGTAGTTCAAAATCGATGTCATAAGTCGCTTTGGGTGCATGGACCACATGGTGACGGATGTCGCTACTGCACGCGGCGAGGACTAGAACAAAGACGGAAGCAGCCTTCTTCATGTCAATCTCCCTGGCAGTGGTTGGCGTAGTAATCATGGCCGAGGTTGATCTGCGCGTCTTGATCCTCCAATTGTCCATTATCCACCAAGGAATATGCATCTGCTGCCACATTCCGGATCGGTCCATATCCAACCGCTGTCACGAGGGCCCCGTAAGCAAAATTGCCAAAGTCACGATTGCCTCTAGTGGCTGGCTGGTTCTTGAAGTCCCACTGCCCATTCGTTCGCTCCTGATTCGCGAACCAAGCCATTAAGCTGGCTTCAATCGAAGCCGCCACCACTTGACCGCTTCCGGGTGCCATCCTGGCTAACTTCTCGGCACGATTGGCTCGGGCGCGTGCGGCCTCCGCTTCTTTTATGGCCTTGTCCAATAGGTCTTTCGGGCCCGGAACCGCCGGACAGCGTGGATTCGCCGGCCTCGTTGCCGCAGCCCGGTTGAGGGCGTTCCGGATCTCCGTGGCATTCAATATCGCGATCGTCTGCCACAGGTTATACAGCCAAAGCGGAGCGGTGACATAGATCGTCTCGTCTGAGCCGGCGATTCTGCCGATAGGGGCGCCGGAGCTTCCCGGCGATCCACCGAGCAGAGCAGGGGGTTTCCACTTGCTCGTCGACAGCCCCAGCGGATCGGCGCGGTTGGCCGGATCCGCGCCCGCATAAACGTAGGCGTTCATCCCGTCCGCGTAGCCGATTCGGTCGGTCTGCATGAACCGGCCCAAAGTCGGCGAGTACATGCGAGTTTTATAATAATATAACCCAAGCTCCGAAACCCACGTTTGGCCGGTATACTGGAACCGGCCGCTGTTGCCCGAGTCGGGAATGCCGTATTCGTCATACGTGTTGGTTGCCGTCGCCGTGCCGGAGCTGTTCGCGATGGCCACGATACTACCGCGCTCGTCAGCGCTCAGGAACCGACGATCCGTCGTACCGGAGCCCTCGTACCAGACGATCGGTTCATCGACCCCAGGGCCGTGAACGTAGCGGCGCAGCATAGCGTTGGAGTTGTTATACTCCGCAATCAGGTCCCATCCGTCATATTCGAGCCGGGTCGTGCCCGGGGTACCACCCGAAGTCTGGTAGAGCCGCATCATTGGGTCGTAGGCGAGCGACACGCCGCCGTTGGTCGAATTGAGCAAGTTTTCCGAGCTGTAGCTGTAGGTCGTGCTCCCCGCCGAGGTGAGGTTCCCCTTGCTGTCATAGGTTGGGGTCACCGAACCCGAGGCTGTGTACTGGTTCAGCCCGTTGGAGGTGTAGCTCCGCGTCACATTGTAGTGGCCGTTCCAGGCGTAGACATCATTCGAGCGGGTTGTGCCCACGATCTGCGAAGCGGGGTTGTAGCTGAACGTCAATGTCTGGTCATAAGTAGTGCCCGACAGGTCGTCCGCCAGTTGGCTCAGGCGTGAGGCATTGTCGTAGCTGTAGCTCGTCGAGGTTCCATTGCCGCGGGTGATGGAGGTGCGCAGATCGAGATTGTCATAGGCGTACGTCGCCAGCACCCCGACGCCGGAGGTCGCGCCGTTCTCGCGGATCTTCTGCAGCTCGCCCGTAACCAGATAATCCTGCTCGACAAAGAACCCGTCCGGATGGGCAATGCGGGTGCGCCGCCCGGCCAAATCCCAAGTCGAGGTGACGGTGCCGTGCGGCCCGGCCTCGGTGAGCCTTCGGCCGAGCGCGTCGTAGGTGAAGCTCGGCGTCTGGGAGGAGGTCGCGGCGGAGGTGAGCCGGCCGAGCAGGTCGTAGGCATAGCTCACGTCGGGCTCGCTCCCCGGCAGGTCCTTCGCCGTCACCCGATTGAGCGCATCGAAGGTAAAGGCGATGCTGTTCCCGTCCCTAAGCCGCCGCGAGGTCATGTTGCCGTTGGCGTCGTAGCCGAGCTGCTCATAATCCGAGCTGTTGCTGGTGCCGGCACCCTTGGTCGTGCTCGGATATTGCGTCTGATAGAGCCGGTCGAAACCGTCATAGACGTAACTGGTCTTGTTGCCCTCGGCGTCGGTGACGCTGGAAGCCTTGCCGTTCGACGTGTAGGTGGTCGTCACCTCGTCCGCCTGGGTGCCGGTCACGCCATAGGCGTTTTGGACGAGCGTCACCTGACCGGCATTGTCGTAGATCGTCTTGGTGATGCGGTCGTTGCCGTAGCTGCCGGTGGTCTGCAGCGTGCAGGCATCCGAAGGAAGCGACGACCAAGCTGACGGGTTCATCCGTTGGGCGGCGCACTGCACGCGGCCGTCGGCGTCGTAGCTGGTCTGCGTCACCGCATAGGTCGTCGAACCGGAGATGAGGCTCCGTGTCACCGGCCGCAGGTTCGAATCGTACGATGTGTCCCCCTCCTGAAGGCTCGCGAACGCGGCCCAGTCACTATCACTGGTGCCATTCACCGTCCCCTGCTCGACCTTGGTCACCAGACCGTGACTGTCAAAGGTCAGCCGCTCGGCTCGATTGTGGAGCGATCCGGTGCCATCCGGATCGGGCGCCACGGTGCCGATCCGCTCGCGAGACGCATTATAGCGAAAAGTTGTTGTGTCGGCGGTGCCGGAGAGTGGGCCGTCGAGCGCCGAAATGTTTCCCAAAGCATCCCAGGTCACGGTCGTCGTGGCCGCCAGTGTGCCGCTGCCATTGCCTGCGGTGATGCCAGTTGGGAGCAAGTTCGTGTTGTTGTAACTCACAGCTAACTTCGCCTCGTCGCTTCCACCAGTGCAGCTCGAGCTCGACTGGCAGGCCGAGGTCGAGGCGAGAAGATAGACCGGTTCGCCGGTCACCGCGGTCACCTGTGTGTAGCCGAAGCGGGCCTGCGGCCGGGTGGCGCCGCTGGTCGGCGCCGGCGCGGTGACGGTCAGCAGCCCGCCATGAGTCGAATCATAGGTGTAATCGGTCGTGTTGCCGCGCGCGTCGGTAATGCTGTTGGGCTGGTTGCAAGTGACGATGTTGGTGCAACTCGAATCGTAGCTCGCCGTCGAGACGATGTCCGACAGGCCCGAGCCCGATTTGGCGACGGCGCGGGTCTCGGTGACGTTGCCGCGCGAATCGTAGGTCAAATTGACGTAATTGCCCTCGGGCGCCGTCGTCCGGGTCAGGCGGCCGCTCGAATCGTAGGTGTAGGCGGTGGCGCGGCTCAACGGATCGGTCACCGAGGTGACCCGGCCGGTCGAGGTGTCGGCGACCACGGTCGCGCTGTGGCTCAGCGCGTCGGTGACGGTCGTCGTCCGGGTCGAGCCGGAGGTGCTGACCGAATAGCTGGTCGTCACCCCGGCATTGGTCGCCGAGCTGACCCCGTTGGTGCCGTAGCTCCAGCTGATGTTGGCCGAGCTCGAGCCCGGGCCGGTGACCGCGGCGAGATGGCCGTTGGTCGCATAGGCGAAGCCCCAGCTGCGACCGCCTGTGTCGGTCACGCCGCTGATCGTGCTCGATCCGCTCGGATAGGAATAGCTGACGCCGGGCGGCGAGGCGGGCGTCGAGGCGAGGTTGGTGAAGGTGACCCCGGTTCGCTTGTACCAGGTCGATTGCGGCACCGAGCCGCTGCCCGGCGAGTCGGTCGCGTAGCCGATTGTGAACCGGTAGTTGGCGCTGCTCGTCGCCCCCCGCCACCGGAAATAGGCGCCGCCGGCGATGCAGTTGAGCTCCGCGTCGTACTGGCTGCAGCGTTCCTCGATGTCCCAGTCGATATGGAAGGTCATGCCGTTGGGCTTCACCACCGAGACCGGGATTCCGCAGGTGCCGGTGTCGGCGAAACCGCAGCCGGGGCCCGCGATGGCGAGGCCGGCGTCCGGCCCCGCGCCCAGATAGTTCACCACCGTGCCGTCGCCGGCCGTGTAGACATAGTTCCCGGCGCTGCCGGTCAGGGTCGACCCGTCGGCTTTCTTGGACGTATAGGTGCCGCCGCTCACCGAGAAGCGGTCGGAATGGCCTCCGAACTCGACGACCACCTCGGTCGTGCCGCCGCTGGTCCGCTGGTAGGCGCGGCCGCTCCAATTGTCGGTCCAGCCGTCGCTCTCGGCCCAGATCCGCTGAAGCGCCAGAGCGCCCTCGCCGGCGCCGATCGAGCCCTCGGTCATCGACCAGCCGACCAGGCCGGTCACCGGGTCGACTCCGTTGCCGTCGCCGCCGGCATATTTGGGCGGCGGCGCCGCTCCGCTCTGCGCGGCCGCGGGCGTGAGCGCACTGGTCGAAAGCAGGGCGCAGCCGAAGGCGGCCGCGCGGAAGCAGGCTCGGTTCATCCCCATTCCTCCCGCAAGGGAGCGCCGGTCGGCCACCACGGTCGGCCGGGGTAAGCGACCGGTCAGGGCGGCGGGTTGGGCGAGCCCGTGACGTTGAGGTTGGTCCGGTTGTTGGCCTTGTCGTGGGTGTAGTTGGCGACGAGGTTGTTGTTGACGCTGCCGTTATGCTCGACCTTCACCAGCCGGCCCTTGGCGTCGTAGGTGTAGTTGATCGTCTCGCTGGCGACGGCGAGCGCCGGAGCGGCGGCGATCGCGAGGGCGATGACGAGGCGCTCGGCGCGCGTCGCGGTCCCGGACACCTCTTTTCTCCTTTCGGAAAAAGCGCGGGGCGATGTACGCCCGACTCGGCGGATGGGAGGCAGAATGCGCCCGGGCCCGCGCGAAAGCAAAAGGGTTCGGCCCCGAAATGGAGCGGTTCGCGGTCCGCCGCAGGGTCGTCCGCGCTGGCGCGCGCACGGCGTTGCGCTTGCGGCCCGGGCGCCGCGCCGCCATGGGGTGGACGTGAGCGGGACGGCCGGAATCGAGTGGCGGGTGACGCCGGGGCTCAGCCCCTATGCCGAGACCCTGGCGGCGATGGAGGCGCGCGCGGCGGCGATCCGCGCCGGCGAGGCGGAGGAGCTGGTCTGGCTGCTCGAGCATCCGCCGCTCTACACCGCCGGCACCAGCGCCGATCCGGCCGAATTGTTCAACCCCCTCGGTCTTCCGGTGCATGTCGCCGGGCGCGGCGGGCGCTACACCTATCACGGGCCGGGGCAGCGGGTGGGCTACGTCCTCATAGACCTCGAGCGGCGCGGCCGCGACGTCCGCCGCTTCGTCCAGGCGCTGGAAGGCTGGGTGATCGCCACGCTCGGCCGGCTCGGGGTCGCCGCCCACCGGGCGCCGGGGCGGATCGGCATCTGGGTCGAGCGGGGCGGCACCGAGGCCAAAGTGGGAGCGATCGGCGTCAGGGTCCGGCGCTGGGTCACGCTTCACGGCTTTTCGGTGAACCTGGCGCCCGAACTTTCCCACTTTTCAGGCATAGTGCCATGCGGTATTGCCGATCACCCGGTGACCAGCCTCGACGAGATGGGAATGTCCCACGGACAGGAGCATTTCGACCTGGCACTGGAGCAGGGGCTCTGCGATTTTCTGGCCGCTCTCGAGGGGGGCGGCGAGAAGGCTTGAGGGCCGTCGCCATTCCGTTTATTGTGCGTAACTGATTTGGGCAAAAAAGGGGCGATCCCGACCAAATCTCAATCTAGGGAGTTTCTAAATGCGTGACCTTCTCTCCAAAGTGATGACCGGCTCCATGCTCGCCGGTGCGGCTCTGCTCGTCGCGGCTTGCGGCGGCAATAACGACGCCACTACCAACAACAGCAGCAACTATGCGACCGACGACGCCCTGATGGGCAACGACGTCACCGCCATCGACGCCACCAACACCACTACCACCACCAATCTCGGCGCCCCTGCCGAGACGAACGGCACGACGACGACGACGACCACAACTACCAACACGACCGGCACCGGCAACACCGGCGCTGGCACCGGCAACACCACCGGCATGTAATTGCCGGGGGCCTAGCCTTTCGGGAAGGCCGTCCGGGCGACCGGGCGGCCTTTTCATTTGGGACGCAGCGGCTTAGGTGTGCTGAGCCGTGCTGCCAGCGCGACGGAAGCCGCCCCGTCATCTGGATAAGCGGGCGCCCATCGTTAACCATGACCGCCGGGGTGCCGGACGGGCGGAAGGGACAATTGAACGTGAAAGTGACCGGCTCCAGGGCCGTATTCCTGGCCGCAGCCGCCATTGCCGGCGCACTCGCGCCGACCGTCGCGGACGCGCAGATCTTCCTCACCCAGCCCAATTTCCGCCCCGGTCCGATCGAGCCTTCCGATCCGCTGGTGGGAGTGCCGCTGCCCGGGGCCACGCCCGCCGAATATCGCGCCAGCCTGATCTGGAACATGCGCGCCGGCCTCAACGTCGCCGCGCTCGCCTGCCAGTTCTCGCCCTTCCTGCGGGCGGTGCCGAACTATAACGGCTTCCTCGCCCACCATTCCACCGAGCTCGCCGAGGCCTATACGGTGCTGACCGGCTATTTCAAACGCACCCAGGGCCCGGTGAAGGGCGTCAAGGCGTTCGACGATTTCTCGACCATAACCTACAACAATTGGTCGACCCTGCAGGCGCAGCTCGGCTTCTGCCAGACGGCGAGCGACATCGAGAAGAGCGCGCTGGCCACGCCAAAGGGCCACCTCATCGACCTCGCGACCAGGCGGATGCGGGAGCTGCGCAACAGCCTCGTCCCCGCCTACGATCCGACCCTCGCCGTCTATAACCCTTATGTGATCGCAACGATGGACTTCCCGCCCTTCGCCCCGGAATGCTGGAGCAAGAAGCGCAACGAGCTGCTCATCCGGTGCGGCGGGACCGCCAGGAGCTGAGGTTCAGGTCTATCGGCATTCAGAGGGGGGTGCCAGCCGCGCTCGTCCTCCCTGTGCGCGAAGCGCATGGGGAGGACTGAAGGACAGCCTAGGGCAGGCCGATCAGCTTGTGAGTCTGGAGGCTGAGCTTCCAGGCGGGATGGGCCATCACATAGGCGATGGCCTCCGTCAGGGCGGCCTCCCGATCCGCGCAGTCCATCGGCTGCAGCAGGAAATGGCGGAAATCCCAGCCGAGCAGCGCCTCCGGATCGATTCCCGGCTGCGGCCAGACAAGCTTCAGTTCGTCGCCGCGTCGCTGAACCACCTCGGTGCCCGCCTTCGGGCTGATGCAGAGCCAGTCGACCCCTTCCGGCGCGGGAATGGTGCCGTTGCTCTCCACCGCAACCTCGAAGCCCCGGGCGTGCAGCGCCCCGAGAAGGGGTGGGTCGAGCTGGAGCGTCGGCTCGCCGCCGGTGACGACGACCAGGCCGCCGCCACCGTCTCCCCACAAAGCCTCCACCCGCGCCGCCAGCGCCTCGGCCTGGTAGCGGCCGCCATTTATGCCGTCGGTGGCGACGAAGTCGGTGTCGCAGAAACGACACTGGGCGTCGGCGCGGTCGGCTTCGCGCCCGGACCAGAGGTTGCAGCCGGCGAAGCGCAGGAAGATTGCGCGGCGCCCGGCCTGCATCCCCTCGCCCTGGAGGGTGAGGAAAATCTCCTTGACCGCGTAGCTCACGGGCTCGCGGCGTAGATTATGGGGTCGGCGAAGCCCGCTTCCTCGAAGCCTTTGCGCCTCAGGCGGCAAGAATCGCAGAGGCCGCAATGCTCGCCGCCGGGCGTCGGATCGTAGCAGGACCAGCTGAGACCGGGGTCGAGCCCGAGCCGCGCCGCCTCCCGGGCGATGTCGGCCTTGCTCATGTGCTGGAGCGGGGCGTGGATGCGGAAGGCGGTCCCCTCGCTCCCCGCCTTGGTGCCGAGGCCGGCGAGCCGCTCGAAGGCCGCGATGAATTCGGGCCGGCAGTCGGGATAGCCCGAATAATCGAGCGCGTTGACGCCGATGAAGAGATCGGCGGCGCCCGCTGCCTCGGCCCAGCCGAGGGCGAGCGACAGGAAGATGGTGTTGCGCGCCGGCACATAGGTGACCGGCACATTCTCTCCCACCCCGTCCTTCGGAACCGCGATGTCGGCGGTGAGCGCCGAGCCGCCGAAGGCGGTGAGGTCGAGCGGAAGAACGATATGCCGCTCCGCGCCGAGCGCCGCTGCCACCCGCGCCGCCGCCTGGAGCTCGATCCTGTGGCGCTGGCCGTAGTCGATTGTGAGGGCGAGGAGTGAAAAGCCGGCCTCCCGCGCCCGCGCGGCGGCGACCATCGAATCGAGGCCGCCCGAGACGAGGGCGACGGCACGGGGGATTGCGGCATCCATCGCCGGGGCGGCTAGAGCGGATGCTCCCGGCGGGCAAGCGCCGCAAAAGAATGGGCCGCCCGGTGAGGAGCGGCCCAGTTGAGGCTGTTAAGCCTGCTAGGGAGGAAAGCGTGCCCACAATCGGCACGATCCCTTCCTACCAGCATCAGGGTAAACAGAGGGTTAACGGCCGGGCTTCACTCCGCGCCTAGCAAGGGCCGACCTTGCGCGCGGTGGCGCGGTAGCCGAAGGGGCGGCCGTCGACCAGGCCCTGGGTCTCGATGGTCGCGACCCGCGGCGTCTCGATCCTCAGAATCGTATGGCCGTAACCGTGGCCGGGGCAGGAATATTGGATGGTGGCGCCGCGGACGTCGCCGGCGACGCTTTCGCTTGTGCAGGCCATGCCCTCATGCTCGAGCCGGACAAGCTGCGCAGGGTCGGCGAGGCAGAGCTCGCGCGCGTTGGTTCCGTCACCGCTTTTGACGGTCCATTTGCCGGTCTCGAGCTTGGCCAGCGGATCGTCGTCGGCCGCGATGGTCGCGGCGGCCGGGAAGACGGCGGCGGCAGCGAGCGCGGCCAGCAGCGCCCGGCGGATGACGGGGAAGGATCGATCCATGGCCCCAGCCCAGCAGCATCCGCCGCGCTTAGCGACGCCCGCAACCTCAGCTGTCGAGGTCGCTCAAGGAAATGGGAAAAACCCGCGAGCAGAATTCGCAGTCGACGCTGATGAAGCCGTCTTCGTCGACCATGTCGGCGCGCTCGTCGGCGGCGAATCGGCCGATCACGCTTTTTATGTAATCGAAGTTGCAGCGGCAGCCCTTGCTGAGCGGCACCGCCTGGAGGACGCGTACCTCCTCCTCGTGGAACAGCCGCCACAAGACCGATTCGAGCGGCAGCGAAACATCGGTCAGCTCGGCGCGCTTGATCGTCTCGGCGAGGGCGCTGACATGCCCCCAATCGGGGTGGTCGAGCCGGGTGTGCAGCCGGTCGCGCCCCTCCTCGCCCTCGGGCAGATGCTGCACGAGCATGCCGCCGGCGATGTGGCCGGTGTCGTTCACGGCCAGCCGCACCACGCTCGGCAATTGCTCGGACTGGACGAAATAGCTCTCCGCCGCCTCCCCCAGCGAGCTGCCCTCGAGCGGAACGATCCCCTGATAGCGCTCCTCGGCGAGGGGATGGTCAAAGGTGATCCCCAGATAGCCTTTGCCGAACAGGGCGAGGAGGTCGCGGTGGCTGGCGACGTCGCCGAGCCGCTCGCGGTCGAAGCGCACATAGCCCCTCAGCTCCCCGGCCTTGTAGTCGACCACCATGAGATCGACGATGCCGCTCTCGGTCTGGGCCTGGATGGTGAGCTGTCCCTCATCCTCCTTGAGCAGCGAGCCGAGCAGGGCGGCGAGCACCAGCGCCTCGGAGAGCGTGCGGGCGATCGGCGCCGGATAATCGTGGGCGGAGAGGATGTCGTCGAGCAGCGGCCCGAGCCGCACGATGCGGCCGCGGGCGTTGCGGCCGGGAATGGTGAAACCGATCGCCTCGTCGACATGGGCGGCGACCTGCGCCTCGAAGATGGGGGAGGAAGTCATCCGCGCGATGTGGCGAACGCCTCATGGCCCTTCAAGCTCCTCCCCGGAACGGGGAGGAGTTTATGCCGCCTGGGGCACCTCGTACTGCCGCGCCGCCTCGCTGAGGCGCTCGACGAATTCGGTCACATGCGCCTCCTCGACGATCAGCGGCGGCAGGACGCGCATGACGTTGTCGCCGGCGGCGACGGTCAGCAGGCCGTGGTCGCGCAGATAGGTGACGAACGCGCGGCTGTCGGTCTTCATCCTGATGCCGAGCATCAGGCCGAGGCCGCGCACGCTCTCGAACAGATGGTCGTGGTTGGGGATCATCTGCTCGAGGGCGCCGCGCAGGCGCTCGCCCATCCGAGTCACATGCTCGAGGAAACCGGGCTCCAGCACGACGTCCAAGACCGCCTGCCCCGCCGCCATGGCGAGCGGGTTGCCGCCATAGGTCGAGCCGTGGGTGCCGATCGTCATGCCCGCCGCGGCCTTCTCGGTGGCGAGGCACGCGCCCATCGGGAAGCCGCCGCCTATGCCCTTGGCGGAGGCGAGGATGTCGGGCTCGATGCCGTAATGCTCGTGGGCGTAGAGCTTGCCGGTGCGGGCCATGCCGCACTGCACTTCGTCGAGCACGAGCATCAGGTCGCGCTCATCGCAAATTCGCCTCAACCCCTGCATGAACTCCCGGCTCGCCGGCCGGATTCCCCCTTCCCCCTGGACCGGCTCGACGAGGAAGCCGGCGCTGTGCTCGTCCACCGCCGCCTCGGCGGCCGCGAGGTCGTCGAAGGGGACGACCACGAATCCGGGGAGCAGGGGCGCGAAGCCGTCCCTGAGCTTGGGCTGGTCGGTGGCGCTGATCGTCGCCATCGTGCGGCCGTGGAAGGCGTTGCCGAAAGTGATGAGGACGTTCTTTTCCGGCCGCCCGTGGTGGAAATGGTAGCGGCGCGCCGTCTTGATCGCGCATTCGACCGCCTCGGCGCCGGAATTGGTGAAGAAGACGGTGTCGGCGAAGCTGTTATCCACCAGCCGCTTGGCGAACGCCTCCCCCTGCGGCGACCCGTAGAGGTTGGAGACGTGCATGAGCGTCGCCGCCTGCTGCTGGATCGCCCGGGTCAGATGCGGGTGGCCGTGGCCGAGCAGATTGACCGCGATGCCGCTCGCGAAATCGAGATATTTCGTGCCGTCCTCGCCGTAGAGCCAGACCCCCTCGCCTCGCACAGGCCGGACCGGCGAGCGCGGATAGACGGGCATGAGCGGCGTGATGGCCATTTGGGGCTCCCGAAGCGGCGCGAAAGAGAAAGGCGGCCCTCCCGGGACCGCCTCGCCGCTCTAGAGACGGGCTACGTGCCCCGTCAATTACCGGCGGTTCAGCTCTTCAGCTTCCAGCCGCGCTTGAGCAGCGCGTAGCAGAGGAAGCCGAGCGCGATGTCGATTACGAGGATCAGGGCCGCGCCGAAGCCGATCGGCGAATCCGAGAGGCCGAGAAAGCCGTAGCGGAAGCCCGAGATGACATAGAAGAAGGGGTTGGCGCGGCTCACCGCCTGGAAAGCGGGGGCGAGGTTGTGGATCGAATAGAAGGTGCCGGAGAGGAGCGAGAGCGGCGCCACGACGAAATTGGTCACCGCCGCGGCATGATCGAACTTGTCGGCCCAGATCGAGGTGACGAGTCCGGAAAAGGCGAGCATCGCCGCACCGGTAATTCCGAACCAGGCGACCGCCCACAAATGGTGCGGAACGACATGGACTCCTGGCCATAAAAGCATCGCCAGCCAGACCGCGCAGCCGACCAGGATGGCCCGCGTCACCGCCGCGCCGACCAGCGCCGCGATCAGCTCGCCGACCGACAGGGGCGGCATCAGATAGTCGACGATGTTCCCCTGGATCTTGCCGACCAGCAGCGAGAAGCTTGCATTGGCGAAGGCGTTCTGAAGCATGCCCATGACGATGAGGCCCGGTGCGATGAAATCGGCAAAGGGCAGGCCCATCACGGTCCGCCCGCTGCGGCCGAGGGCGACGGTGAATATCACCAGGAACAACAAGGTGGTGATGGCCGGAGCCCATACGGTCTGCAGCTGGACCTTGAAGAAACGCCTCACCTCCTTCACATAGAGGGTTCTAAGGCCGCCCCAATTGACGTTCCGGATGGTCGGGACACCGGGTTCGGCCTTGACCCAATTCGAAGGCTGGTCGTTCATCGCGCCGTCGCTAGAGCGAGAGGCCGGGGGCCGCAAGCCGTGAAGGAAGATGCATGTCCTGGACTGACGAACGGATCGAACGGCTGACCACGCTCTGGACCCAGGGCATGACCGCGAGCCAGATCGCCGAGGAACTGGGCGGAGTCTCGCGCAACGCGGTGATCGGCAAGGCGCACCGCCTCGGCCTCCAGTCCCGGCCCTCGCCGGTCAAGCCGAACGAGGAGGGTTCGGAGGAGCGCGAGGCCGCGCCCGCGCCGCAGGCCCGCGCCGCCGAGCCGGGCGCGAAACCCGCCGCCTCCGCCGCCGCCTCCGCCTCCGCCGCGTTCCGGTCCGAGGCGGCGCCCGCCGAGGCCGCGCCCGCCCAGCCGGCGACGCCGCAGCCCCAGATCAGATCGATCGGCCCCGGCGGCTTCATCCGGCAGACGCCCGGGGAGCAGCAGTCGCCGATCCCGCCCGCGCCGCCGCGCCGGCTCGTCCCGGCCAAGCCGAGCCCGGAGATCGCCGACAAGACCAGCCTCCTCGATCTCAACGAGAAGATCTGCAAATGGCCGATCGGCCATCCCGGCGAGCCCGATTTCCATTTCTGCGGGGCGTCGGCCAATCCCGGCTTTCCCTATTGCGTCGAGCATTGCGGCGTCGCCTACCAGGCGCAGATTCCGCGCCGCGACCGCCGCCCGCCGCCGCCTCTGCCGTTCGGCGGCCCGCGGATTCGCTGACCGGCCCGGCATGCCGCCATTCCTGGTCTGACACGACGAGGAGACGCAATGGCCCCGGTTTACACCTCGCGCTCGATTCTCGTCCTGCGCTGCCGAATCGGACTTGGTTCGACTCGACTCCGTGCGCCACCGGCCGCAGCCTTTGGGTCTACACGGGGGAGGTCCGAACCATGGCTTGGAAGACGATGGCCGCTTTTACCGCGGCGCTGACCGCGGGCTGCTCGGCCCAGCACGACGAGCCGGCCAACAATCAGACCGAGGCCGCCACGCCGGCGCCGGCGCCCGCGCCGGCCAATCCGATCCAGACACGCTACGACCAGACGATGACCGGCCAGCCGCTGACCCGCCCGCCGACGCCGTTCCAGCTGCTCGTGACCCGGGCGACCTATCCGCGCGGCCATGTGATCACCTGTCACAAGCATAGCTGGCCGCGTTACGTCTATCTCCAGTCGGGCCGTCTGCGAGTCACCAATTACGATGCGCGCCAAGTGAAGGAGTTTACGGCGGGCCAGATCCTGGTCGAGGCGATCGGCCAATGGCATCAGGGCGAGGTCCTCGAGCCGCTGACCCTGGTCGCGTTCGAGCAGGTTCCCCCGGGCGGGGAAAATTCCACCCCGTCACCCCCGCCCCCGCCCGCCTCGCCCTGCCGGCCGTGGGCGCGATAGCGGTCAGAGAGCCGGCGATCTCGGCGGGCCGCGCATCGCTGATCCAATTCAGCATGAATCCCGGGAACGGCAGCGCTCGTCGGATCGTTTGATTCCAGCCAATAACGATCTGAATAACCTGGATTAAATGTCCCACGAAGATCAGGAATATTATGAGCGCCGGGCCGAGGCGGAGATCGCCCTCGCCCAGCAGGCGGGCCACGGTGCCGCGGTGCGCGCCCATTACGAGCTTGCCTCCGCCTATCTGGACCGCATCCACGGTGATTCCCCGCGCTCGAGCGGGGGATTGTTCAGCGACTGAGTCTTTCCGGAGCGCGGCGGAAGTCGAGCGCCGCAGCCTCGCCGTCCGTCACGTCCCGGGTAAGGCCGACCGCGCGCGCGCTCCCGTCGAGCTAGTCGCCCAGGCGAAGCTTACGGTATTCCAACGGTATTTCGCCTTGACGGCCCGGCAGGCAGTGAGGGGGTAGCCGAGAGGCGGCCGGTAGATCTCTGGTCCTGCCGGCCGGCGGCGGCCCTACCCCCCACGAGCGGGCCGCCGCCCCCTTTTCCTTCCGCCCGTTCTCTCGCCGGCGAGTCCCGTTCGAGCGGGTTGGTCAGCTGCGTCCGGTCACCAAACCGCCTGGCGGCGGCGGAGCGAAGCGGAGCGGCGGCACCGCGGCGCCGGGGGAATCGGCTGTCGCCGCGCGGTAGAGCGCCTGGCCGACCGGGCTGTAGGTGATCGCCTCGATCGCCACGAAGGCGCCCACCATCGCAAGCAACCCCCAGCGCCAGGCCGGGTGGGCACGGCCGCTCCGCCGGAGGTCGGCCACGATTCCGGCGGCCGGAAAGATCAAAGCGGCCGCAAAGCTCGCCTCCCACGCCCAGGGCTGGAGCAAAGGCATGGGCAGCAACCGGCCGAAGCCCGGCGCCATCAGCATCGCCATCCCGCACAAATGCAGTCGGCGGTGCCACTCGGTCCGGTGCCGGAGCAGGATGGCCGAGCCGGTGAGCCCGGCAAAGGTCAGCACCGAACCCGGATCGAACACCAGGAAGTGAAGCGGCTGGAAGAAGAACGGCACTTGCCCGCGCCGGACCATGGCGATGGTGACTCCGAACCCCAGCACGATCATCGGCACCATCCAGCCGGCGGCGACCCAGCCGAGACGGCGGTGGAGCTCCATCCGGTTGGTCGCCACGAGGATGTTCTGCAGGAGGTAGATCGTCACCCAGCCCATGAAGATGATGGCGTGGGCATGGACCAGCGGCGGCGAGTAGAAGGTCGACCGGCCCATCGCCAATTGGGTCGAGAAACCGGCGACGATGACCAAAGTCATCGCCACCGCCGCGCCGAGGAAAAAGCGTTCGTCGCCGGCAGACCGCACGCCGGTGCTGCCGCCAAGCGTATCGATGAAAGTCGCCATCCAGGTCCCCCGATTTCGCCGTCCAGGAAGATAAGGCGGCCGCTCGGGGGTTGACCAGAGCTTTTGTCGTCATCCCGTCGAGCTGACGTCCGCTACGACTCCAGGGCGGTCGTCGCCGCGGATTCGCCCCTCGGCCCCGAATGGAAGGACCACCCGCTCAAGGGAGAATAGGCGAGCCACCGCGAATGCCATGGTGGCGGATCCAAAGCGGCTTCCGGGGGAAGCCGCGCCGCCATCATCGGCGGCGACTTCCTGCTGATCTACCGCCTCGACGAACCCGCCGGCAAAGCCGGCACCCTCGTCTTCGTCCGCGCCGGCACCCACAGCGACCTGTTCGGGGAGTGAGGCGCTTCGCGCTTTGCTGCCCGCCGACCCAGCTCACCGCGATAGAAGCGACTGTCCAGTCGTGTTACAAGCAACAATGCTGATCGCACCGGACTCGTCGCGATTCTGAAAAAGCGGAGGGCGCTATGGAAGAGTCGTGGACACGGGTGCCTCGCATACTAATCGCGCTGGCCATGGCCATTTGTTTGCTTGTCCAGCCGACAAGTGCGACGAGCCAGGATCGGAGCACGAGATCAAGCAACGTCGCGCAGATGGTCCAACGCTGCCATCGACTCTGGGTGCCCGATTGCGCGAATTACGGCGTCGAGGATCCCAACAAGCCCCGCCCGGCGGACTGCGCGATCACCTGGCAGCCCGGGTGCCCTGGAGAAGACCAGGCAGTACAATCATTGGTCCGCGGCGGCCCTTCGATTCCGACCACCCGCACACCGCTTCAATTCTCAGCCCGAGGCTTCATTCAAAACGGGTGGCCAATCGTCATCAAATATCGGGTTCCGGCCGGTGCTATAGCGACCCTGACGGTAACACCATTATTCGGCGGCGGCGCGCCGTTCAGACAGGTGCTTCCTGCGTCCGAGGGATCGGACCGGCTCTACAGTTTCGTCGCCAGGGTGCCCGGGTCGAAGGAGAAAGTCGTCGTTGCGGATTACACGATCGCAGCGCGCGATGAAGCGTCCAATGCTGCCGTCCCCGTGACGATCCTCGGGTTCGGCGCTGGCCCGCGCGCAGTGGGATCGATTGCCATCGATAAAATCCGCACCGACCCCCCGACAGTGCAGCGGCCGACGGGCAAGAGCATAACCCTCCTCACCTTCACCTATTTCCTCGAAAACGATTGGGACCTGGTATCCGAAGACCTCTGGCGGGCCTGTACGAAACTCTTCTGCCAATGGTCTCATCCGACCAATCCCTACGCTGCCCCGACGGGCGGTCCGCACACATGGGAATGGAAGGTCAACCGCAAGGCGAAGCTTGGGCAATACCAATTGGTTATCCGCGCATGGCACACCTGCGGCGCTCAGGTGAATTTGCAAACCTACGGCCAGTGCGGCAAGCAGCTGGATTGGGTGGTCGGCTCGGCCGGGCCGGTGTTCATTCAGTGAACTCCGCCGGCGAAAAGGCGCCGGCAGGGCCGGGACGCCGCCGGCAGCGGCCCCCCGCCATCGTCGGCCTCGCTCTCGTTGCACTGTTGGGCGCCGCCTACGGAATCTTCCTGTTCACCCACGTTCCTGTGGCGGTGGCCATAAACGAGGCGATAGCGGCCAAGCCCAACGAGTTCTTCCGCCTGAAAGGGCTGGCCGATGGTCGACTGATCACGATCAACCTTCGCGGAAGCGGGTCCGCGACGATCAGCGCACCCGGTGCGAGTCTCACCAAGCCCGGGAGCGGCACTTTGGCCTTGCTCGCCAAGCAGGTCGATGGCTTCCAGCCATCTGTCGGAGGGGTGGAACTTCGTGTCACCAACAACGATGAGTCCAGTCTCGCGACCATCACGGTCGCGGTTGCGGGAAACGGACGCGACACGCCAACGGTGGATGTCTGGCGCCGAATTCTCGCTGAAGGCAACGGCCTCACGCTTACGCCTTCCGGCGGGAGCCTGCGGGCCGCCGTCACCTGGACGTCGGCACCGTCGATAGCGCCGGAAGCCGGCATCATGTTGAAGGGCAACGGTGTCCCCTTGCTGCCGATACCTGGGGCGACGGTCGAAGTGCCCGCAGGGGTTCCGTTGTTTATCGGCGCACCTGACGCGAATCTCCGTGTCGATTTTGGACGCTTTGCAAAACGCCAAGACCTGGGTGGAGCGGACGTGCGGGGATTAGAGGTCCGTAGCGGAGATGGGGGGGCGCCGACCTTACTCGCCTGCGGCAAAAAGGAGGGCCAACTCCAGCCAGGACTGACAGGCGAGATCGCAACGAAGGCCTGCGACTCCGTTCTTCACCTGCGAGACTTCAGGCTCGATGACGCGGCCCATTTTCAGCTTTCGGGGTCCGGCTTCCTGATGAAGGACGGAGCGGTCCGCTATTGGCAGCTGATGTCGAATCTCGCCGGCAATTTGGTCCTTCAAGCGGCTTTCACAACGATTCTCGCCTTCTTGACCGCTTGGGCGGCGTACGCCGTCGGCTTCAGGAAACCCAAGGAGCAATGACGCCAATATTCAGGGCCGCGCCGCACACGTTGAATATTGAACCAATGCCCGCTTTGGCGATCCGCCGGGCGCTCGCAAATGGCCGCCACGGGCGCATAACATCCTTCGCCGAGGTCCCTGAAACCCCCCGCCCCTCCGAGCCTCCGCGCGAACCCGCCGCCTCCCCTGCCTATCCGCACGACCCTTAGCGGCTTCGCGGCTTTGCGTGAGACAATCCCTCCCCTCACCCAACCCGCCTGTGGATAGAACAGCCCAAGAACCTTGCCCCGCGGATTCCCCCGCGCCTATACCTCCCCCATGTCAGACCTGTTCGCGTCCACCGCCGCCTCGTCCGCCGAATATGACGCCACCTCGATCGAGGTGCTCGAGGGCCTCGAGCCGGTCCGGCGGCGGCCGGGCATGTATGTCGGCGGGATCGACGAGCGGGCGCTCCACCATCTCGCCGCCGAGGTGCTCGACAATGCGATGGACGAGGCGGTGGCGGGCTATGCGACGCGGATCGAGATGGTGCTCGAGCGTGGCAACCGGCTGACCGTCACCGACAACGGCCGCGGCATCCCGATCGACGAGCATCCCAAATTTCCGGGCAAGCACGCGCTCGAGGTGATCCTCACCAAGCTCCATTCCGGCGGCAAGTTCTCGAACAAGGCCTATGCGACCTCCGGCGGCCTCCACGGCGTCGGAGTCAGCGTGGTCAACGCCCTGTCGGTCGAGACGTCGGTCGAGGTCGCCCGCAACAAGGAATTGTACCGCCAGACCTTCTCGCGCGGCGAGCCGACCTCGGCGCTGGAAAAGCTCGGCCCGACTTCCAACCGCCGCGGCACCAGCGTCTCCTTCGTCCCGGACCCCGAGATTTTCGGCGAGGAGGCGCGGTTCAAGCCGGCGCGGCTTTACACGCTGGCGCGGTCCAAGGCCTATCTGTTCGCCGGCGTGGAGATACGCTGGCGCTGCGACCCTTCGCTCGCCACCGACGGCGTCCCCGCCGAGGCGGTGTTCCAGTTCCCGGGCGGGCTCGCCGACCATCTGCGCGAGCAGATCGCCGAGCGGAGCTGCGCGACGGCCGATTTCTTCCGCGGGCGGCAGGATTTCCCGGACGGCCAGGGCATGGTCGAATGGGCGGCGGCCTGGCCTTTGTGGAGCGAGGGCGGCTCCTCTTATTATTGCAACACCATCCCGACCCCCGACGGGGGGACGCACGAGCAGGGCGTCCGCGCCGCCCTGACCCGCGGCATGCGCGCCTTCGCCGAATTGGTCGGCCAGGCGAAGAAGGCCAAGGACATCCAGGCCGAGGACGTGGTCGGCGGCGCCGAGATCATGCTTTCGCTGTTCATCCGCGATCCCCAGTTCCAGAGCCAGACCAAGGACCGGCTGACCAGCCCGGACGCGGCGCGGCTGGTCGAGGCGGCGGTGCGCGACCATTTCGACCATTTCCTCGCCGACAACATGGAGCGGGGCCGCGCCCTCCTGGCCTTCGTGCTAGACCGCATGGACGAGAGGCTGAAGCGCCGGGCGGAGCGCGAGATCAAGCGCAAGACGGCGACCAGCGGGCGCAAGCTCCGCCTTCCCGGCAAGCTCACCGACTGCGCCAACGACGATCCGGCGGGCACCGAATTGTTCATCGTCGAGGGCGACAGCGCCGGCGGCTCGGCAAAGCAGGCGCGCGACCGCAAGACGCAGGCGATCCTCCCCATTCGCGGCAAGATATTGAACGTCGCCTCGGCCTCGGCCGAGAAGATCCGCGGCAACCAGGAGATAGCCGACCTCATCCAGGCGCTGGGCTGCGGCACCCACGAAAGCTGCGACGTCGGCCAGCTTCGCTACGACCGAATCATCATCATGACCGACGCCGACGTCGACGGCGCCCATATCGCCACCCTGCTGATGACCTTCTTCTTCCAGGAAATGCCCAAACTCGTCGAGGCGGGGGCGCTCTACCTCGCCCAGCCGCCCCTCTACCGCCTGGCCGCCGGAGGCACGGTCGCCTACGCCCGCGACGACGTCCACCGGGGCGAACTGGAGGCAAGCTTGTTCAAGGGCAAGAAGGTCGAGGTCAGCCGCTTCAAGGGCCTCGGCGAGATGAACCCGCTGCAGCTGCGCGAGACGACGATGGATCCCAAGACCCGCGCGCTGATCCGGGTCACGCTGCCGCCCGAATATCAGCAGCAGCACCAAGTCCGCGACCTCGTCGACCGGCTGATGGGGCGCAATCCGGAGCACCGCTTCGCCTTCATCCAGAGCCATGCCGCCGAGGTCGACGAAGAAGAAATCGACGCATGAACCGGGTTTCAACTTCGGTGCTGGCCCTGACGCTGGCCGCCTGCTCGTCGCAGGGTGGTGCCGGGGAGCCGAGCGGCGAAATGGTGTTCCGCAAGTGCGCGATCTGCCACCGCATCGAAGCGAACGCGCCGAACGGCATCGGCCCGAACCTCCACGGCGTGTTCGGCCGCAAGGCCGCGTCCCTGCCCAATTTCAACTATTCGCCGGCGATGCGCGGCACCCGCTTCACCTGGGACGCAAAGACTCTCGACCGCTACCTCACGGCCCCGCAACGGGTCGTTCCCGGCACGCGGATGACCTTCAGCGGCATTCCCGACGCGCCGTCGCGCAAGGCGGTGATCGGCTACCTGAAAAGCAATTCAACTTCACGGTAGACGGTCGCCGCGCTCCTACTTAGCCTCGCGAAACGGCTGTGGGGGTTCGGATGCGCTTCCTTCGTTATCTCCTGATCGTCCTGGCGTTCCTGGGTGGCGCGGCGCACGCCGCCGAGCCGTCGCCGGTGTTCCGGCAGCGCGCGGCGGAGTTGGTCGGCTGGCTCAACGACGAGAAGGCACCCGACCAGCTCTTTGCGCCGAGCTTCCTCGCCGCCGTGCCGGAAACCCAGCTCAAGGGAATCACCGGCCAATTGCGCGCGAGCTACGGCGCGGCGAAGACCCTCGCGTCGGTGGAGGCGGCGAGCGACTATGCCGGCACCATCCGCATCGCCTTCGCGAAAGCGACCGTGAAGCTGAATTTGGTGGTCGACCCGGCGCCCCCGCATCTCGTCACCGGGCTGCTCTTCGGGGGCATCGACTCGCCGGGCGAGACCGCCGCCTCCGTCGCCGCCGAGATCGGCGCGCTGCCCGGCGAAATCTCGCTGGCGGCGGCGAATCTCGGCGACGGGCCGCCGCAAATCCTCCTCGACCGCCGCGCCGAGGAGCCGATGGCCGTCGGCTCGGCGTTCAAATTGTGGGTGCTCGCAGAGCTGTCGCGCGAGGTAAAGGCCGGCGAACGGCACTGGAGCGACGTGGTGACGCTCGACCGCGCCTCCCTGCCTTCCAGCCTGCTCAGGACCTGGCCGGCCGGCTCGCCGGTGACGCTCCATACGCTCGCGGCTTTGATGATCTCGCAGAGCGACAACACCGCCGCCGACAGGCTCGTCGAAGTGCTGGGACGCGAGAAGATCGAGCGGCTGCTGCCGACGCTCGGCGTCCGCGCGGCCGCGCGGGACCGGCCCCTCCTCCTCACCCGCGAGATCGCTTTGCTCAAGGCCGATCCGGCGCTGAGACAGCGCTGGCTGGCGGCGGACGAGGCGCCGCGGCGGGCGATGCTGGCCGAGATCGCGGCGAGGGACGTCTCGAAGATCGATCTCAACCTCTTCTCCGGCCCGCCCATAGCGGTCGGGGAGGTCGAGTGGTTCGCGTCGGCCGGCGACATGCTGCGCACGCTCGACTGGCTGCGGCGCAACGCCGATCCGGCCGCGCTTGCGATCCTCGCGATCAATCCCGGGCTCGGCGCGGCCCGCCAGACCTATGCCTATGCCGGCTACAAGGGCGGCTCCGAGACGGGCGTGCTCAACCTCAGCTTTCTCCTCCGCCGCCGCGACGGCCGCTGGCTCGCGCTCGCCGCGACCTGGAACGACCCTGCGGCCAGGCTCGACGAGAATGGCTTCATGCTGCTGCTGAGCCGCCTCCTCCCGCTGCTCGATCAAGGCTGACTCGCGCCCGAAAATCCGCTACGTTCCAGTCGCTTCGACGGAGATGCTCATGCGCGCTTCATTATTCTCGGCTTCGGCCGCCTTGTTCCTCGCCACCGCCGCTTCGGCCGCCAGCGCTCCGACGCCTGCCCCCGCGACCCCCGGCGAAAAGCCGATCATCGTCACCGGTACCTCCCTTCGGCAGACTGAGCGGAATCTGAAGGAATGCCTCGCCCGGCACTGCCCGCCGAACGAGGATATCGACGCCACCCTTGCCCATGCCGAGAATTTGTTCGTCGCCGGCGACTACAAGCAGGCGCGGACGACCACCCTCGCCTCGATCGGCCGCAACGGCAAATATTCCAAGCAATTCCCAATCGACGTCTCCGACCTCTACCGGGCCAACGGCCGTATCGCCGCGCATCTGGGCGAAGGCCATGACTATGAATTCTCCACCGCGGAAATGCGGCGCATCCTCAGTGGCAGCTTCGGCCACAAGGACGCGCGCGTGATCGCCGCCGAGCTCGAGGTCGCCTCGATGTACGCCTCGATCGGCCGCATCGATCGCGCCAAGCAGCTCTACGACGAGGCCGAGCACGACGCGAAGGCGATGGGCCGGGAAGATCTGGCCGGCGTCGTCCGCGTCCGCGGCGCCTGGCTCCACCAATTGCAAGGCGACAATTGGCTGACCCGGCAGGCGCTCCAGAAGATCGCCGACGATGTCGCTCCCGGCAACCGCACCGCGCGGCTGACCGCGCTCATCCTGCTCGCCCGGCTCGACCGCCTGGAGAAGAAGCCCGAGAAGACCGACGCCTTGCTCGCCGAGCTGCGCTCGCACCCCGGCAAGACCCCCGCTTTGCTCTTCTCGCCGCGCATCGATCTCACCAGGCGAATGGTCGACCCTGCGAGCCAGACCATGAGCCAGCTGACCTTGATGCCGACGAGCAGTTTCGACGACACCTGGGTCGACATCGGCTTCTGGGTGACCCCGGACGGCAAGGTGAACGACGCTGAGATCCTGCGCAGCCACGGTGACACCGGCTGGGTGGCGCCCTTGCTGCGCTCGGTGGCGGGGCGGATCTACTCACCCATCTCGGACCCGGACGGCACCTACCGCGTCGAGCGCTACACCTGGACCTCGCTGTGGGAATATGACCACACCGGCACCCACATGCGGCAACGCTCTCCCGACGGGCGCATCGAGTTCCTCGACCTCACCGCCGAGCCCCGCACCGCGAGCCGCTAGGCCGTACCCCCATCAGTCTTCCCCCTAAGGCTTCGCCTCACAGGGAAGACCAGTGCCGCCCCTACCGTCCGCTGGCCTCGCGGGACTGCTGGAGGGCCTTCATCTCTTCGTCCGCCTTGGCGCGGGCAAGGCGGAGCTGCTCGACGCCCTCGCTCTCCTTGTCGCAATAGGCCTTCTGCGCCTCGTCGAGCGCGCCCGCGGCGTCGAGGCAGCGGCCGAGGGCGACGCTGCGGGGCAGCAGGTCGAACGGATCGCGGGAGGCATCCTTGCGCGCCAGCACCGGCTTCATCGCCTTGAAATAAGCGAGCCACGCCCGCCGCAGGCGCGCTTCCCGCGCGGCCGGGCTGGCGTCGAGGGGTTCGGGCGCCGCGACGTCGAGGCCCTTGAGCGGCACCTTGGCGAGCCGCGCCTGCGCCTCGTCGAACTTGCCGAGCTCGCGCAGCGCATTGACGGCGCGTCCTTCCATGCCGATCCAGTTGATGTCGTCGGGCCGGGGCGGCACCTTGGCCGAAGCTTCCGCGAGCTCGGTCAGGTAGCGGGCCCGAAGCTCCGGCCGGTCGTCGGCCTGCCAGCTCGCCTGCAGCAGCACCCAGAGATAATCGTCGGGCCCCAGCCCCATGTCCTTCATCAGCCGATAGGCCCGGTAATATTGCACGTCCTCCTTGCGCAGCGCCTGATAGGCGTCGGAGGCGACGATCGGCTCGAGCTTCGCCACTTCGTCCGTGTCGTAATCCTTGTAGAGGACGAGGCCGTTGGCCGGGCATTCCGGCAGCGGCGGCGGCACGACGGCATTGGTGTAGGGCTTGCCGTCCGGCCGCTCGCCGGAGGCCGCGGCCGGCGGCGGCGGGCGGTAAACGAAGCTTCCGCCGCCGACGGGGCAGGTCATCGGTCGCGGGCCCGGCATCGGCGCGGCCCAGGCGGCCGGCGCTGCGGCAAGCAAGGCAAGGACGATAAGGCGCTTCATCGATCCTCTCCGATTCAGCTCGTCACCGCCGGGGCGACCAGCGGGAAGCGCGGGATGGCGGCCTCGAACACGCGGCCTTCGGCGCTCACCATGTGATAGACCCCCTCCATCCACCCGGTCGGCGTGGTCAGCGGGCAGCCAGAGACGTAATCGAACGAGCCGCCCGGCTCGATGATCGGCTGTTCGCCGACCACGCCTTCGCCCCTCACCTCGTGCTGCCCGCCGCGGCCGTCGGCGATCGTCCATTCGCGGCTGATCAGCTGGACGGCGCCCCGGCCCCCATTCTCGATTCGAACGTGATAGGCCCAGAACCAGCGGCCCCGCCCCGGCTCCGACTGCTCGGGCAGGAAGCTGACGGCGACCCGAACGGTGACCTCGCCGGTCGTCGCGCTGTGGGAAAATAGGCTCTTCATGAGGGGCTTAACTCCACCCAAGCGGGCGCCGCGTCAACCGCCCGCCCGTTCGACCCGGAGGGTTCCCGCCGGGCAAGTTCCGATCACCTCGCGCGCCGGAACCTGGGGATCGAGCCAGGCGGCCCAGCGCTCCCGCCCTAGCACCGCGACCTGACGGCCGTGATAGGGCGCGACGTCGGGCCCGGGCGGCGTCGTCAGCATGGTGAAGGCCTCGCCGACCTCCGGGGTCGAGCGCCACAGGCCGGCGATGCAGAACCAGGGCTCGCCCGCCAAAGTGAACAGCCATTTGTCCTTGCGCTTGTCCTTGCGAGGCTCGGCGGGCGCGGTGAATTCGTAGAAGCCGTCGGCGACGATCAGGCAGCGGCCGGAACCGAACTCGCGGCCGTCGGCGCGGAAATTGTACACCGGTTTGCCGCCGGGTCCCGGCCAGGACCAGCGCCGCTGGACCAGCTCCGCTCCCGCCGGCCCCCAGCGGACGATCGGTGCCCGATCGGTGATGCGGATGTCGTCCCGCGACTCGAGGTTGGGCCGGCCTTCGGGGAAATGGAGCGGGATTGCGAGCTGGAGGAACGCCGCCTCGATGGCGGCAATGTCGAGCCCGTTGCGATAGTCGTTGCACATGGCGCCGGGCCTAGCCGCCGCCAGCTTGACAGGAAAGTGCGCGCCCCCGATATGCGCCGCTTCCCGACACGAAGGCCCCTTCGTCTAGCGGTCCAGGACGTCGCCCTCTCACGGCGAAAACACGGGTTCGAGTCCCGTAGGGGTCACCAAGGCGTTGAAAAGCTATAGCTTTTCAAAGAGTTAGCCGAAATCAGAGCTTTCCGAGCCGCTATCTCCGTGCTGAACCGGAGGTCGGTTCGGGCGATCTGCTTTTTTGCGCTATAGAATTAGGCTGTAAGGCCGTTCGTCCCCCCCCGCTACACGGACAATCGTCTACCGGGAAAGAAGATTGAGCGCGCCGCAGGTGCATCGGACAACGAGTCTCTCGCCTTCGGGATGCTCGCGCCTGGCGGTGGCGGGACTGATCCGAAAGCCGATGACATCCCCGCATTTTCCGCACACCAGATTTTCGTTCTCGTCGCCGCTGAAGGTGGGCAGCGTCCGCGGAATGATCAGGGCATCTCGCCGGGTGACGCCGCCCGCGACTTCCAGGGCCGTCCTGCTCGGGGCGGGGCCGCGGCTGACAGGCGACCTGGTTTCCTCCGCCGCATGGCCGGCCATCTTCCTGATCTGCGCCTCCCAGCGGGCTTCCTCCGCGTCGCTGCACCGTCGCCAGGCCGCTCGTTCAATCTGGTCCGCTGCCGCGTTGATGGAAGTCTTCATCGTTTGAATCCAGCCTGGCGCCGGGTCGGATCGGTCATGGTTCAGGACCGGAGCCCGCGCCGACGCAGATTACGGGGCGCTCTTACTCATAATGATCAAAGCAATGCCCGAGAATATGGCAACAACACGGTGACGAGGGCGCGGATCCCGGCATGCGAATTCCGCCTTGCTTCACCGCGCAGGCGACAAAGGCGCGCTTGCGGTCGCTCGATCGCCGCTCGCCGAAGCCGACAATTGAGACCGCAGTTTCCCGGAGCCGCATCGGCGATCTCGGCGCTGGCGCCCAATTGCTTCAAGGGCGTCGATGATGCTGGAAGAGAGGCCGGGCCAGGCACAGAACGGCTCTGCCGGCATGCCGACGCCATTTAGCATACCCATCGGGAAAACTGGGACGGCGACCTGCTCGTGGGGGAACATGGTCGCCGCCCCGCCGACGAGACCGGAGTGTCAGCGCCATTGTGTTTAGTCCCCTCCAAGCACAAAGATATAGGGCGTCATTACGGTACGGACGTTTAAGTGTTCAGCGTTACCGGGTCGCGCGGCGTCGCGCCCGGACGTGGCGCCACCGGGTGGTCGAGCCGTCCACATGAGAGACCGCTAATGCCTCTACGCCAGCCCCGCTGGCAGGCCGAGCGAGGGAGGTGCGGATCAGGCGATACAGGGCCGCGGAGCACCGGAGCGCTCCGGGCGTGCGCCGATCGCCAGGATCAAACCGAGGATCGCCGCTTGGGCCGAACCCGGCTTCGCCTCGCTCCCGCTCTGCCCGATCATCTTGATCTCTCTTTCGACCTCCGCAGCGAGGTCGCCGAGGCTGGCCTTACCGAACATGCCGGCAGTTCCCGCGAGTATATGGGCGAGGCTGGCCGCTTCGCGGAGCAGAGCCGAGGCTTGCAGATCGTCTGCGTCTGCAAGTTCGGCGACAATCGCGGCCAGCCGCTCGCCCGATTTGCTCAGCCTCGCTTGGAAGCGCTCGGCGCTGGACGCCGTTTCCAATTCCCGGAAGCCCGTTGCAGGCATTGAGGATGGGGCAAGCTCGCCCCACAGCTCTACGGCCTGCTTCAGCTGAGCGAACCCGCTCGGCTTGGCGATATGATCGTTCATCCCGGCATCCCGGCATTGCTGCATCTCGATCGCAAAAGCATTGGCGGTGAGGGCGACGATCGGAATCGTCGCGGCCCTGCCACCAAGGGCGCGGATGGCGCGGGTTGCGGTGAGCCCGTCCATCACCGGCATCTGGATGTCCATTAGGATGAGGTCCCATGCGCCCGGATCGAGCTCGAGCCGGTGCGCCATGGCGAGCGCTTCAGCGCCGTTCCCGGCCAAGTCGACGCTGTGGCCGAGCCGCGTCAGCATTTCGGTGATCAGTTCCTGATTGATGTCGATATCCTCGACCAAAAGAATCGAAGCCCGCCGCCGCATCGGCGCGCCCAGGAGCGCGCTCGCCACAGGGCCCGGGCGGACCGGTTCGATTGCGGCGCCCAGCGGCACGACGACTTCGTCCAGGGGAAGTGCGAGCGTTACACATGTCCCCTCATTCTCGACGCTGTCGAGCACAATCGTTCCGCCCATGAGGGCCGCGAGCCTACGGCTTATGCTCAGGCCGAGACCGGAGCCACCGAAGCGGCGCGAAGTCGAGGCGTCGGCCTGCACGAACGCATCGAAGATCGCCGCCTTGCGTTCCTCCGCAATGCCGACCCCGGTATCGGCGACCTTGATTAGAATGATCCGACCGCCGGTCGGCCCGACCGCCTCGCCAAGTACCACCGAGACGGTACCCTGATGAGTGAACTTGACCGCATTGCCGAGCAGGTTGAATAGGATTTGACGGAGGCGCAGGCTGTCGATCAGAACGCAATCCGGGAAGCCGTCGGCGAACGTGACCCGCAAGGCGAGGCTCTTTTGCTCTGCCGCGGGAGTCATCAAGCGGACGCATTGCTTGATGTCGTGCGGCACGTTCGAAGGCTCGGAGTTAAGGTCGAGCTGGCCGGCCTCGATCTTCGACAGGTCCAATATGTCGTTGAGCAGTGTGAGGAGCGCCTGGGCCGATTCCTGGACGAGCAGCAGATGACGGCGCTGCTTGGCGTCCAGCTTGCTGTCCATGAGCAATTCGACGAAGCCCATCACGCCATTCATGGGGGTGCGAATCTCATGGCTCATATTGGCGAGGAAGGCGGCCTTCGCCTTGGTCGCGGCCTCGGCGTCGCGGCGGGCGAGCTCGAGCTCGGTAACGTCGACGACGACGCCGAAGAGGATTGCGGCCTGGCCGAATTGGTCGCGTTCGCAAACGCCGTGCGACTTGACGTGACGGACCTCTCCGTCCGGTCGACAGATGCGGTGTCTTATCTCCCAGGCGTGGCATTCGTCGATCGCCCGGACCACGGTGACGCGGGCGACCGCTTCATCGTCGGGATGGCAAAGGGCGAGCCATGTTTCGAGCGCCGGCGCCACGTCCCTCGGCAAACCGCAAATCTCGTAGAATTCGTCGGACCATTTCACGAATCCCCCCGGATAGTCGATCTGCCAGTGCGCGATGCCACCGACCTGCTCGGCGTGTCGATACTGGCTTTCGCTTTTGGCCATGGCCAGTTCGCGCTGCCGCCTTATGCCGTCGCTGCGGAACAGCACGGCGATGCACCCCGCCAGCACGGCGAAAGTGACGATGATGTTGGCGAACACGTGAAGCTCGAGGCCGTCCTCAGCGCCATAGAAGCCCACCCGCTGGCCCGAGATGCTTGCCAGCCCGACGAGCACGGGCACCAGCAGCGCGAATGGCAAAGCGGTTCGCGCCAGCGCTCCGGCAGGGCCGCGATCGGTTATAATGCGCATCAGGCCGACGCCCGGATTGACGCTGATGATTCCGATCGCGAGGGCCATCAGCGCCAGTGCCGTATTGAGTGCCATCGTATTGCGGCCGTGCCCCGACAGAAGCTCGGGGATGTCCAGCAGATAGCCGATCAGAGCGAAAAGCGAGATTGCCCCGGTCACCATGCCCAGCATTTGGGAAAGGAATGTCCCGACGCGATGACGCGCTCCCTCGGAGATAAGCGCAGCGCCCACCGCGATCAGGGCCAACGCGGTATTAGGCGCGATTCGGTTCGGATGGAGATTGATGGGTCCGCCGGGTCGATCGCCGAACAAAAGCTGTTCGATACCTACCGGCGAGCCCGTCGCCACCTGCACCAGTTTGGCCGCGCCGACCGCGATGACCATGCCGGCAAGAATGTGGACCCAAGGGCTGCGGCGATGGGCCCGGATCGTGAGCCCGAGCGAGGCAAGGATGAGCGCCACTGCCGTGACCGGGTTCATGGCCGTGCCGGCCGGAATCAGGCGAGTCGGAAGGTCCCGGCCGAAGCTCCATCCCAACAGGGCGAGGACCGCGAATATCAGCGTGAATGCCGCTGCCTGGAGCGGCAGGGATCTCAATCCCGGAGCGCGCCGGGGTTTTGGTTCGAGCAAGTTCTTTCCTCTCAAGGTGCGGCACGATCGAGGGCACCGGCCTGCGCCGCCGGCTCTCTCCTTTATCTTTGGCCCCAACGCCGCTCCGCCAGCGGGGTCGTGCGAACAGGCTCGGGCAGCGTGTTGGCCAATTGCCGCGCCCGTCGCTTGGCGACCAGGAACTCGACTCGAGACACGAGCTGGTCGGGATCGAAGGGCTTGCGCAGATAGTCGTTGGCGCCGCTTCGCATCGCGATTTCTTCGTCGGCCGCGCTGCGGCGCCCGGTGAGCATCAGCACCGGAGTCGCAAAGCAGGTTCGCGACGTCCGGATTTGCCGGAGCGCTTCAATCCCCGAAAGCTCGGGCATCGAGCAATCGAGAATGACCAGTTCCGGAAGCTTGAACTCGACCACGCGGAGAACGGGCAGACCGTCGTCAAGCGCGCCCACGATATGCCCGCGGGCGCTCAGCGCATTCCGAACTATGCCGACAACGATCTCGTCGTCGTCCGCAATCAAAATCAAAGCCACGGGAATCTCCTTCAAGACCAAACTCAGTGCCGTCCCTCGCCGGCAGTTCGGCTCGATCCACCGCTCGCATCCTATTGGTTGCCGATGAGATTATGCTTACACCGGCATGGGGTAGTTTTGCGGCAGGCGACGATTGTAGACGACCGGATATTCGACCCTGTCCGGAAACGGGGGCAGCGGGTCTTCGACCCTGCTCGCGGGGACGCCTCGCGCTATCGCCGCCACGCGTTCGAACAAGGTCGGCCCGCGCCTCGGGGAGACCTCACACTGCCCGATCGGCACGTAGGCCTCGTCGATCATGGGCGCGGAAATGATAGTCGATCGCATATTGTGGCTGCTCAGCAGCAGAACCTCTTCTGCATCGGCGATTAACGCCGTGGGAGCGGGATCGGCCGCGAACAGATCCGCTAGTGCCGGCTCCAGGTCCATTACCTTCTCCGCCGTCCGTGACGGCGGCTTCAGGAAGGCGGGTTTAGCGTCCGCAATGAAAGGGAAGACCGGTGCGGGGAGCTTCGCCCGAACGGCCTGTTGCGCGCGAGATGCCTCTGTCGCGATATCAAGCCCCGTCGCCACGATCGACACGCGCATGCTTCCCCGCATCAGCGGGTCGATCGCGGAGCCCCAGATGAGGTCGGCTTCGGGGTCGATCAGGTCCTTGATGTAATTGGCCGCCTCGTCGATCTCCATCAGCCGCATGTCGTCGCCGCCGACGATCGAGATAAGCAGGCCGGAAGCCCCCTTGATGGCACCGTCGAGCAGCGGATTGGAGATCGCAAGCTCCGCGGCGTGCATCGCGCGATTGTCGCCGGACGCTTCGCCGGTGCCCATCATCGCCTGGCCCATCCCGCCCATCACCGCGCGGATATCGGCGAAGTCGAGATTGACCAGGCCCGGCAGGATCATCAGATCGGTGATGCCGCGCACGCCCTGCTGGAGCACCTCGTCGGCCATCAGAAAAGCTTCCTTGAAGGTCGTGTCCGGGTTGGCGATGCGGAACAGATTCTGGTTCGGGATGACGATCAAGGTGTCGACGTGCTGGCGCAATGCCTCGATCCCGGCCTCGGCGATTCGGCCGCGGCGGGCGCCCTCGAAGCGGAACGGCTTGGTGACGACGCCAACGGTGAGGATGCCCTTGTCGCGCGCGGCCTTGGCTATGACCGGGGCCGCGCCGGTGCCGGTGCCTCCGCCCATTCCCGCGGCGATGAAGCACATATGGCAGCCGTCGAGCGCGAGATTGATGGCGTCAATCGCTTCCTCCGCGGCGGCCTTGCCGGTCGCGCCTACCGAGCCGGCGCCGAGCCCCCTGGTGAGCTCGGCTCCGAGCTGGATCGGGTGGGCTGGATACGCGGTGGTCAGCGCCTGAGCATCGGTATTGGCGATTACAAACTCGACCCCCATGATGTCGCCGGCGACCATGTTGGCGACGGCATTGCCGCCGGCGCCCCCCACTCCAATGACGATGATACGTGGACGCAATTCATCCGCACCCAAGGGTTCCAGCTCAATCATGATGACCTCCTCAGGCCTGCGCCTCGACGCGTGAGTCGCCGCAGCGGCCTGTCATTAACCTTCATGTCGGATTGGGATGCCCGAGCCTATGGCGTAACAATACTGTTCGCCTCGGTAGCGTCGGCCTTCGCCTTGGCGGACCGCTGTGGTATACACACGGTTGTTCCGCCGAGCGTGGATGGGCGCGTCTGGTCTTGCGAGGAAAGGCCCGCCGATGATCGCAGCAACAAGGAATTCCGGGATCGCGCCCTTGGGCGACATGCCCTGGGGCACGCACGCTTGCCTGTTCTACGAAACCAAGCAGGACGCGTTCGACACCCTCATACCCTATTTCAAGGCCGGCCTGCAAAGTCGCGAATGCTGTGTCTGGGCGGTTACCGACCCGATCGGCGAGGAAGAGGCCCGAGCCGAGCTGATGCGGTCGATCCCGAATGCCGGCCCAAGCCTCACCGATGGCGTGATCGAGATCCTGCCCGGCGATGAATGGTACATGTCCGGTGTGACTCAGGGCATGGAAGCCATTGTCCGCGGGTGGCACGAGAAACTGGCCCGCGCGATCGCCGCGGGCTATGAAGGATTGCGGATCAGCGGCAATGCCTTCTGGCTGCAAACCGGCCAGTGGGCCGCCTTCGCCGAATATGAGCAGCTGCTCGACCGCTCCCTGACGGGCCAGCCCATGATCGTTTTGTGCACTTATCCCCTTGGCCAGTCTCGCGCGGCCGAAGTGCTCGACGTTGCCCGAGCCCACGAATTCACCTTGGCACGTCGCCAGGGTCAGTGGGAGCGGATCGAAACGCCGGAATTAAAGCAGGCCAAGGGGGAAATTCAAAGATTGAAGGCGGAGCTGGAGGAACGCGTCATCAAGCGTACCGCCGAGCTGGCGGCGGCGAACGCACGGCTCGAGGCCGAATATTCCGAGCGGGAACGGGTCGAGGCGGTGCTGGAAGAGGCGAAAGTCGCTCTCTATCGCAGGGTTCGTTTGACTACCGTAGGCGTGCTCGCCGCGTCGATAGCGCACGAGATCAATCAACCCCTCGCCGGTATCGTCACCAACAGCGAGGCGTCGCTCAGATGGCTGACGAACGAGGAGCCCGACCTGGATCAGGTTAGGGCCGGTCTCGGCCGGATCGCGCGCGATGCCAACCGGGCTGCGGATGTGATCAAGCGGATCCGGGCGCTGGTCGCCGGCAGGATCGAACATGCGAAATTCGATATCAATGAGGCCTTGGGCGAAACCATCGCCCTGATGAAGACGACATTGCAAGCCCACCAGGTCGGAGTGCAGCTGGTGCTGGGAGCTGGCCTCCCCCCTGTGGTCGGCGACAAAGTCCAGCTACAACAGGCCATCATCAACCTCGTGACCAACGCCGCCGAATCGATGGCGAATGCAACCGGCCCGCGGGAGATAATCATCGGGACGAGCCTTGCCGAAGGAGGCGGGCCGATGGTGACAATAGAGGATCGCGGCCGAGGCCTGAGCCAGGAGGCTAGCGATAATATGTTCGAACCGTTCTTTACGACAAAGGAGAAGGGGATGGGCCTGGGCCTCTCCATCGCCCGGACTGTGGTCGAGGCCCACGGCGGATCGGTCTCGGCATCGCCTGGCCCCCTTGGAGGGACCGTATTCCGGTTCACAATCCCGGGCGCATCGCCGTGAGTGACGCTCCCGCCACCGTGTATGTCATCGACGATGACCCTTCGGTGCGGGAGGCAATTCAAAGCCTGCTCCTGTCCGTCGGCCTGCGGGTGGAACTCTTCGCCTCGGTTCAGGAATTCCTAGTCACGGGGCGCGACGCGGGCCCGGCTTGTCTGGTGCTCGACATCAGGCTGCCCGGCCGAAGTGGGCTCGACTTTCAGGACGATCTGGCCCGAGCGGGCGTTCAGCTTCCGGTGATTTTCGTCAGCGGCCACGGTGACGTCCAGATGTCGGTGCGCGCCATGAAGGCCGGGGCCGTCGAATTTCTGATAAAACCGTTTCGAGATCAGGACCTTCTCGATGCCATCCAGGCGGCGCTCGTGCGCGACCGCACCGCTTTGGAGGAGGGAAAAGCCCTGGCTGATTTGCGCCGATGCGCCGCGAAGCTGACCGTACGCGAGCGGGAAGTCATGCGGTACGTGGTCAGCGGATGCTCGAACAAGCAGATTGCGAGTGCGCTAGGTCTCAGTGAGGTAACAATTAAGACGCATCGCGGGCAACTTATGCGAAAAATGCATGCGCAATCCGTCGCAGGCTTGGTCAGGATGGCCGACCGTCTTGAACGTTCGTCAACTCGATTTGGGGATTGATCCTAAAGTATCGATGATCCTAGCTATTGGTCCATTCACAATCCGCCTGTCGTGTAATAGACGCTCGCTTCCTAGTCAGGCCATTGGCATATGCAATGAATCGGAATCGCTAAGATGGCGCCGCGCGCGTCTTCAATAGGTAGAGCGCAGTCGGACGTGAGAGAGTCCAACGTCGTAATCGTCGACGACGACCCCGTGGTTCGCGAGGCCGTGCAGGGTCTGCTCCTGTCAGTAGGGCTTCAGGCGAATGCCTTTGCAACGGCGCATGATTGTCTCGCCTACATGGACTCGCACAATACTTCTTGCCTCGTCCTCGACGTCAGGTTGCCGGGCATAAACGGTCTCGACTTCCATGATGAGCTCAAGCGCGCGGAGATTCCCGTTCCCGTCGTCTTCATCAGCGGATACGCGGATGTCGGAATGTCAGTCCGGGCGATGAAGGCTGGTGCCGTAGAGTTCCTATCCAAACCATTTCGCGATCAGGACTTGCTGGATGCGATTCAGCGCGGGATCGAGCAATGCCGGAAGCTGCGCGAGAAGCAGGGTGCCACCGCGGACATTAAGGCGCGCTGGACAACACTGACCGTTCGCGAGCGCGAGGTGATGGCTCGTGTGGTGAGGGGCTTGCGAAACAAGGCGATCGCAGTCGAGCTTGCGATCAGTGAAGTAACCGTGAAAGCTCATAGGGGACAAGTCATGCTCAAGATGGGCGCCCGCACCCTCCCTGACCTCGTTCGAATGAGCGATATGATGGACCGGACCAATTATAAGTGAGTAGGCTGGAGATACTTACGCATCGGGCTTCGGGAAATAAGTCCAATATACACTGTTCTCTAGTCGGTCCACGCTGACGACTCATCGCGATGAGGTGCGGCATGGCTCCCTACCCTTTTGATGTCGATAGCGACGCACCGTACAGCCTCGGTTCGTTCCGCGAGGAGACGGACGACCTCTTCCACTACTATCTTGATGGCTGCCGGTGCGGCCTGCGGATCATATTCGAGTTAAAAGCGCACATAATCACCCGCAATCGCGCTATCGCCCGCCTTCCGTTTTCGTGGGTGACCTGATTATGTCGACCTTACCGGACCATGACCGTGAAGGCACAATTGCTCCCGGGGTCGATGGAATGAGACGGCTCGTTCATATCGTCGACGACGACAGCGAGGTGCGCGCAGCAACCAGCTTCATGCTGCGTCAGCAGGGATACGAGACTCAGATTTACGCCAGCGGTCCCGAATTCCTGAATCAAAGGAGATTGGATCGGGGCTGCATTCTTCTGGACTTTCGCATGCCGGAAATGGACGGATTCGAGCTCCTCGCCAAGCTCGCGCGACGCGATGTCGACTTGCCGGTGATCATCCTCACCGGCCACGGCGACATACCGCTGGCCGTCAGGGCGATGAAGCGAGGCGCAGTGGATTTCTTGGAAAAGCCCTACGACACCGACCGGCTTATCGGGGCGATTGAACGCGCCTTCGCCTTGGCGGACCAGAGCCGCGAGGCGCGCCAGGCCAGGATGGAGGCCGTCGCCAAACTCAAGACTCTGACCCCCCGGGAATCCCAGATATTGCAAGGCCTGCGCGCGGGCATGCCCAATAAGGCGATTGCCCACTGGCTCGCCCTCAGTCCGCGCACGGTGGAAGCCTATCGTGCGAATATGATGGTGAGGATCGGAGTGACCGGAATGTCGAATGCGTTGCGCATCGCGGCCGACGGCGGGCTGCCCGCGATCGAGTTCGCAAAAGTCCGTGGGCGCCCGGATTCCAGATAAGTATTCCTACTGCGTAGGGTTGCTCTGACGTTCCTTAATAGATGGGATTATCGAAGAATGGTTCACCAACTCATCGCGCCTATGTGTCGGGATTTAATTCCATTTTGGAGCACCTTTTCAGCAGCAGCGCCTTATGTACCGTCGACGATGGCGGGTGCGTCTCGCTGCCGCCGTTCGTCCGCAATACTCTGGAACGGCGGGCGGATAGTCCGGCCGTGGTGATTGGCCTGCACGAGACGGAGCCCTGCCTTCGCGCCTATGATAGCGGCTACGTCCGCATTCTTCATGCCGACCACGAGCGCTGCCGCTCGGCCGAAACCGCCGAGGCCCATCACACCCGCGCCCGCAGAACCTTCGGGTTCACCGAGGAAGCGTCGTACGGTCCTGACGGCAAGATTACGCTGCCGCCGCTGATGCGCCGCAAGGGCAAGATCGAGGATCTCGCGCTCTTCGTCGGGACCGGCGGCACTTTCGAAATCTGGAATCCGCAGCTCGCGCTCGAAGCCGGCGACGTCTCCCTGCGCGAGCTCGCCATTTGGCGACTCGAAGAATTTCCGCCGCCGGCCCATTGAGGAATTGCAATGTCACTTCTCTGCTTCGTCGGCAAACACGCCGCCATTCCCCGCGAAATCTGGAACGAGGGCCTCTATTTCAGCAGCTGCCGGCGGTGCGGCTGCGATATGGTCCGAGCGGACAAGATCTGGGAACCGGTCCCGCACGGCTTCAGGATTGTCTGGAGGCCGGCGAAGCGGCCTGAGCAGGCTGGACCGACGGACGCGATCCGAAGTCTCCCCACGGTGATTCCGCGGCGCCCCGTGATACCCCCGCCCGCTCGAGTAACGGCGCGAAGCCGTACCGCCCGCCGACCGCTCGGCCTGATGCACCTAGTTTTCCTGGGGGTTGAGCTTCTGGCGTTATACGGTGCGGACGGCTTCACGAAGTGGCGCAGGAGCGTGACGGCAAGGCACCTGCAGCGGCACGCGCCCGTGCTACTGCTGGCCCGTTAGGGCCACGGTCACGTCGGCGGCGCCGCCTCCTCAGCCTGGCTTCCTGCGCTATCGCGGCCGCATGGCGGACGCCCTGCGCGGCGCCGACTGGAATTCCTCCCCGCTTGGCCCCCCGGAGACGTGGCCTCCCAGCCTGAGGACCGCGCTTGGTATCGTGCTGGGCGCAGCCAGCGCCAAGGTTCTTCTGTGGGGACCGGATCTCATCACATTCTACAATGACGCGTGCATCCCCCTGCTCGGCCACTGTAATCACGAGATCGGGAAGAGCTATCCTCCCTGCGAGTCCGCCGTATGGCCGACGATTCGGCCGCACGTGGAGGCAGCCATGGCCGGGCACCAGCAGCTGCCCGCGCCGGCGGCGGGCGTTGCGCGCAAGGCCGGCGGCGACCAGATCGGCTATTTCACGATTTGCTCCACCAGCATTTGCGATGACGACGGCAAGGTTCTCGGCACGATCACCGATATTTTCGAGACGACCGCCCATGACCAGCTCAGGGACGTTCTCGCGGCCGAGAACAAGCGCTTTCGAGAGCTGTTTGACCAAGCACCGATTTTTCTCGCCCTCACATCCGGACCGGATTTTCAGCTGGAATATGCGAACAAAGCCTTTGAACGGTTGGTCGGAAGGGGGAGCCTGATTGGGAAGACGGTTGAGGAAGCCGTTCCGGAACTCGCGAAACAGGGTTTCATCGACCTATTGCGCGAAGCTTATGGGAACGGCCAGCCGTTGATTTTCCGCGACTCGAGGGTCGAGCTCCGGGCCCATTCCGCCGGACCGCTCGAGCCCCGTTTTCTCGATTTCGTCTATCAGCCGATGGTCAGCGGCTCGGATGTGACGGGGCTGCTCGTGGTCGGCCAGGACGTCACCGAGCAGCATTTCGCGGAGGAGCGGGCGCAGGCCTTGCGCGACCAGCTCCAGCAAGCCTCACGGCTGAGCGCGATGGGAACGATAGCCAGCACCCTGGCGCACGAACTCAACCAGCCTCTGACCGCCATCCAGAATTATGCGGCCGGAAGCCGGACCATCCTCAACGGCGGCGAGGAGGATTCGGGGCTGCTGGACAACGCGTTGAAGGCCATCGGAGAGAATGCCCATCGTGCCGGCGAAGTCATCCGGCGGCTATGCGACATGACGGAGCGCGGCATGGTCCGGAAGGAAATTTTCGATCTTGGGGAGGCTATCAGAGAAGCCGCTGATCTCGCCAGGAGTGGAGAGTGCGAGACCGTAGGGTTGAGCTACGATTTCACCCCCGGGGCGAGGGCCTCGGCCGACCGGATCCAGGTCCAGCAGGTCCTGCTCAACCTCATCCGCAATGCGTGCGAAGCGTGCGAGCAAGCCGAGCGTCCCGAGGTGTGCATCGCTACGGCCCAACGAAATAAGTGGCTGGAGGTGAGGGTCAGCGACGTTGGCGAAGGCGTTTCGCGTGAAGCGCTGCCCACGCTGTTTGAGCCTTTCATGTCCACCAAGCCCGGAGGCATGGGTCTGGGGCTTTCGATCAGTCGCACCATCGTCGAGTCCCAGGGAGGGCGCATCTGGGCTGAGAACGAGCCACACGGCGGTGCCGTCTTCTGCTTTACCCTTCCGAAGGCCTAGCCGCCGGCGGCTGGGGTCGCGCGCCGATCTTCCCGGACGAGAAAGCCCGATCGAAGATTTGCATCAGCATCTCCTCTTCGAATGGCTTCTCCAAAAAGTCGAATGCCCCATGACTCATCGCCTTCATCCCAACGTGGATGTTGCCGTGGCCGGTCATCATCACCGCGGGCCATTCGACCTCCATCCATCGAAGCTCCGACAACACATCGAGGCCCGTCAGCCCGGGCATCTGGAAGTCCAGCAGGACGCATCCGGGATCGAGCCCGAGCAGCTCCGTCAGAAATTCGCTTCCGCTGGCAAAGGCGCGGCAGGCATATCCCTCGCCCTGGAGAAGAAAGACGAGCGAGGTCCTGACCTCCTCGGTGTCGTCCACGATATAGACCGTCCGCTTGGTCATCGCGACAGCCCGGCGCGGCGGAGCGGAGCCGCCTTACCCCGCCGCGAGAACGCCGCCGTCGACGGGCGGAGACACAGCGGCGGCCCCATCTCTGCAATTATACCACTACCCTCGCCCCCACCCTCGATCTTCAACGAGCTCGCCAGCAGGGAGGTCGACTTAAGGCGATCGGCTCTTGCCGACATCGCGGCCACCAGGGTCGGTACGTCCTTGCGTGGCACCGCGGCCCCAAAGAGAAAGCCTTGGCCGTACTCGCAACCATGCTTGCGCAAATAGGCCGACTGCGCAGGCGTCTCGATCCCCTCCGCGACCACTTTGATGCTGAGGCTTTTGCCGAGATTGATGACGGTCCGCACGATCGCGTCATTGTCCTCGTGATGATGCAGATCCCGCAGAAAGGATCTGTCGATCTTGATGATATCGACAGGAAACTTCTTGAGGTGGGAGAGGGACGCGTAGCCGGTGCCGAAATCGTCGAGGCAGATTCGCACCCCCGCCGAGCTCAATGTCTTGAGCGCGTGTTCGACATAATCCGCGCCCTCTCCAAGGAATACGGTCTCGGTGACTTCCACTTGAAAACACCGCGTCGGCACGGCAGCCGTGGCAAGGCGCTCCAACAGCCGCTCTGCAAAGTCGCCGCGCTTCATCTCCGCGGCAGCGGCATTGATCGCCACATGGCCAAAGCGGACTCCAGCACGAATCCAATCCTGGACGTCCTTGATCACGAGAGCAATCATGCGATCGCTAATCTCCTGGGCAATGGAAGTGTCCTGGAAAGCTGCGGCCATGGTGTCTGGCGTCTGGATACCGCGTCCAGGATGCCGCCAGCGAAGCAAGGCCTCGAAGCCAGCGAGCCGGCCCGTCTGGAGATTTATCTTCGGCTGATAGAAGGGGACGATCCGATTGCGGCGGAGAGCCTCTCTCGCCACGGAGAGCATGGAAAGCCGCCGCTGCATTTCCTTTCGCATCGCCGGCTCAAAGATCCGAAAGGTCGCCCTACCTCCATCCTTGGCCGCGTAAAGCGCGATGTCGGCCTGCTTCAACAGCTCAACTTTGTCCATGCCGCCCGGGCGATAGATGCTGGCGCCAATGCTGGCGAGGCATTCGAGCAATCTACCGGTGCTGGAGCAGGGCTCGCGAAGCTTGAGAAGAATGGACTCGGTCACGGCCTCGATTTTCTCTGCGTCACTTGCGCCCGCGACGACGACCGCGAACTCGTCACCTCCAAGTCGGACAACCAGATCCTCAGCACGCGTTGCCAGCTTGAGACGCGCCGCGATCGTGCGAAGCAGCGCATCCCCTGTGTCATGACCCAGCGTGTCGTTCACCCGCTTGAAATTGTCGACGTCGAGAAGGAGGAGCCCAAAGCCGCTATCCGCTTTGTCGGCATGCTTCATATATTGATCGAGCCGCAGTTGGAAAAAGGCGCGGTTCGGCAGGCCTGTAAGGACATCGTGATTAGCCGCCCACAGCGCCTGCTCTTCGGACATCTTCTGATGGGTGATATCGCGCGAGATCACTACCAAGCTGGTAGGCTGGCCGTCATCCCCGACGACGGGCGCAGCGATGATGTCCCACCAAGCGGTCCCTCCCTCGGCGGTGGTTACCTCCGCGGTGAACCTCGCCCGTCCGCCCTTTCGCGCGACCCCCAGAGCACGTTGGGCCTCCTCGACGGCCGACGGAGGCAGCAAGTCGGCCCACGGTGTTCCCACCAGCGCCTTGGAAGTCGGCATGCCGAGGATCCGCATGCCGCTGTGGTTCATGAAGACGACATCGCCCTCGAGACTGAGCATCATGATGCAGTCGGGGGTGGAATCGAGGATGCTTCGGTTGAGCGCATCACTCTCCCTCACCGTGCGCTGCTGCTGGACGCGGCGGTGAACGTCGGTGCAAGTACCGAACCATCGAACAATCCGGCCGGAAGCGTTCCTCTCCGGCCGTGCCCGGGTCAGCGTCCACCAATATTCGCCGCTTCGATGTCTCAGCCGGCACCCGATCTCGAATGGCTCGCCGGTGACGAGGCTATGTGTCCAGGCCGCCGTGACGCGATCAACATCCTTCGGGTGGAGGAGTTCTCTGACGTTGAGGATCTTGCCTGTGTCGCGTTTGATACCGGTGAAATCGTGCCATTGGCGATTGAAGTAGTCGTTTCGCCCGTCAGCTCCGGCGGACCAGACCATCTGAGGCATTGAATCCAGAATCCTCCGGAGCCGTTCCTCGACCTGGTCTGGTCGCCCGATGGCCAATGCCGAAAGGGGCGCCTTCCGATAGAGCTCGAGCGGGTCTGCAGAGGACCTGTCGGGCGCATGGACCGGCACATCGCGATCCAACGGCAGGTCGGTCATGAAGCGCACCGCGGAGCAGAGTTGCGGGCCGCATCCTCCGCGTTCGGCCGCCGGTGCGATTTCGCTGAATTTGCCGTCGGTGCGAGACCCCCCGTATCACCGATCGCTGTTCCGAGCACCGCACTCTCCGATGAAGATCGCTAAGCAGACGAGGAAATACGCTCTGTCTCGCCGGTCCATTCTGTATTGAGCTGGAGTGAAACGAACATCTTGGAGCTATGGGGGAAACTACGGTGCGACGAAAAGATTTGAAGTTGGAATTCACACTCGTTCAGATTTCAGGTCTGTAATAATGCCTGGCCCCCTCGATGGGGAGTGAAAGACAGCGATTAAGGGCTGCGCTTATCCGGACGCCAACCAGACAGCATCGTCCGCAGCGGCGTCGGTCGTGCGCTGGTCAACCGCCTCCAAACGGCAGAAACCGAAGGGTTGCATCGGCTGGTACAAAACGGTAGTACAAACAGCCTTGATTGACGGATCAAACACAGCGGCTAAACTACTGATCTAAGAGGATAATTTAGCCAAAGTGGCTCCTCCCGTAGGGGTCATCAGCAAAACGGGACGAGGCGCGATTAGCGGCGTCAGCGGCCGGACCTGCGGCTAATCTGCGAACGGCGACCTGAGGCGGCTTTTCTGCGAAGAAGCGAAACAGGTTCCAGCGATAATCGACCGCGTCCCGGCCTACGACCTCTTCGCCAACCAGCGCGCCGGCGTGCTCAAGGTGGCCCTCACGCCGTAGCCGGCAGCGCTACTGGAAGCGCCGCTGCCTCGCGGCGCCGCTGACTTAGCCCCATCACGATCAAGCCGATTCCTGCGACCGCGAAGCTGATGGCGAGCAGGACGCCGAAGCTCGACACCATCTCCTGCGTCTCGTTGAACAGCAGAACGGCGACCGTCGCCATCGGCAGGCCGAGCAACAAAGTCAGGCCCAAACCGAGATCGGTGACGCCGCGAAGTCCCAGCCAGAACCACTCCGGGGAGTATGCGGCGCGCGCCTGCATGCCCACGTCCAAAGAGATCATTCCCCTCAACAGGAGCCAGATCATGGTCACCGTCGTCAGCGGGAAGAGGCCTATCCAACCGCTGTTGATGTAGAGGATCCCGGCGAGGATGGTGAGCAGGCCTGAGCCGAGCGTGACCTTGCCGAGCAAGGCACGGTGAGCGCCCCAACCCAGGCCGAACTCCGCCCCGCCGCCGGCCAAGAGCATCCAGCCGACCGACTCCGCAACCGGCCGCCCCACCGTCAGCGGCAGTCCTAGGGCGAACGCGGCGATGGCGATTTTGAGCGCTCCGCAGGCCACCGTCCATTCCCAGGACGAGGCTGCAAAAATGTCGGCCGTCTCGGCGACTTCGGATGAGTCGGTGGTCATCACGTGATCCTTTCAGGCCGCGATCGGCAAATGGGAGGCGAAGGTCGCATGCGTGATCTCGACGCGAAGCCCGCTCGCGCTGGAAACCTCGTGGATCTGCGCATTGAGCTGCTTCGCCAACGCCGCGACGATAGCGGTTCCGAGGCCGCCGGAACCGGTCGCGGCCGCAGCCGCCGGGTTTCGGCCGCTCCCGTTGTCGGAGACGGAGAGTTTCCAGTCTTGCTCGTCGAATTCGAAGGCGACGAGGATGCGGGCCCCCGCGCGTGCCGTCGGGAAGGCGTATTTGATGGCGTTGATGATGAGCTCGGTCACGATCAGGCCGACGCTCACCGCCTCGCTGGATTGCAGCGTTCCCTCGTCCGACATGACCTCGATTTCGATCCCGTGATGCGGACCGATCATCGATCCGGCAAGCCCTGAGCTGAGCTTTGCCAAATAGGCGGCGATGTCGATACGCTCGATCCCGTCGACGGAATGGAGGTGGCTCTGGACCGCCGCCACCGACATCACCCTCTTGTGCGCGTCGCGAAGCTCCAGCCGGGTCTCCTCGGAGCCGACCGCGCCGGCCTTGAGCAGGAGGATGCTGGCGATGATCTGGAGGCTGTTGGCGATTCGATGCTTCATCTCCCGAAGCAAGGTCTGCTGCTGGGCGAGCAGCCGCTCGGTATGCTCGAGCAGCTCCTGCTTCTCCCGCTCGATGGCGCGCCGGGCGGTGATGTCCTTGAAAGCGATCAGGATGGTCGGGCTGGAACGGTCTTCGTAGCGGACCAGACGCGCATTGATCAGCATCGTGCGCCGGCCGAGATGGAGGAAATCGTGCTCCACCTCGAAATTGTCCCTGGATGTGTGCTCGGTGACGATCGTCTCGATCAGCAGCCGTAGCGCGGGCATATCCCATTGGCCATCGCCCACATCGAAGAAAGGGCGGCCGCGGGTCTGCGCCGGATCTTCCCTGAAATGCTCGTAGAAGCACCGGCTCGCCGCCAGAACGCGCAGGCTGTCGTCGAGCATGACGAAGGGCTCAGGCAGGGTATCGACGATGGCCAGAGCCAGAGTCTGCGCATCCGCGAGGTTATCGAATTGCTTCATGAGGATGCTCCGTCTGGCGGGAGCTTTTGCGTCTCCCAGTCAGCGGCGCGCCAAGGCAAACCCGGTGATGCCTGCGACCTTACACGATCCGAGGTGCGAAGCTAACTAAATCACTCTCGCAAATGGGGCTTTCCGCCCCTCATGCCCCCGTGACGGCGACCGCTTCCTTGAAGGGAACGGTGAGCAGCACCGTTCCGGAAGCGTCCTTGATGTCGATGCGTCCGGCGAGATTGAAGCTACCGTTCTTCACCTCGGCGTAGAGAAGCGACCTTATCCCCTGGACGGCCTCTTCCCGCGCCACTGCGAGGCTGGGAACCTCAAGGCCTTCGTCGTCTTCAGCTTCGCCATGGTCATTGTAGATATGGAGATAGAATTGCGGCATCTGGCTATAACGGGTTATCAGGCCGTACGGTTTCGAGGAGCCAACCCAGGTTATGAAGTCTCCCGATCCGCCCTGTCGAGCGCCGGGCGGTCAGGCTGCTGCTTCCTGGAGGTAGATCGGGTCGAAGTCGGCAACCCGCCGCATCAAATCCCAGTCCCCACCTGTATCTGACGGTCCCGACGGGCAATCACGCCTTCCGACCATCAAAATCAGCCCCGTAGGGCGATCGACCGGCACTGCCCCTGCCGGACGGATTCCGTCGAACCTTTGGTGGACCTGTTCGCAAACAGGGTCTACCGGCTCCCCGGATCGACTGGCCGAGTCGGAGATCCAATGTCCACTCAAGACACTATCTCGCTGGACCTCGAAGATTTCTTTGAAAATGGGACGGTGGGCCTCCACCTCGTCGGCTCGGACGGAACCATCCTCAAGGCCAACCGCGCCGACTTCGAGCCGCTCGGCTATACGGCGGACGAATATATTGGCCGGCCGATCACCGAGTTCCACGCCGACGAAGGCGTCATCCAGGACATCCTTGCGCGCCTCGCCCAGGGTGAGAAGCTCGACAAGTACCGCGCCCGGCTGCGGGCGAAGGACGGCTCACTTCGCCACGTCGAGATATCGTCGAGCGTCTGCTTCCGGGAAGGTGAGTTCGCCAACACCCGCTGCTTCACGGTTGACGTGACTGAAAAAGTACGTGCCGAGGAGGCGCTCCGCGAGGCTCAGGAACGGCTCGCCGCCACTTACGAGAGCGTCCTGGCGGGCATAGCGGAGGTGGACTCGAGCGGACGCTTTGTGCGCGTCAACGAGGCTTTCTGCGCCATTACCGGCTTCTCTCGCGACGAACTGCTTTCGAGGACCTCAGCGACATCACCCACCCGGAGGACGTCGAGCGGGAGCAGCTGAAGTTCCAGGCCCAGGTCGATGGCGAGGTCGACAACTATCACACCCAAAAGAGGTACGTCCGGGCGGGCGGCCAAATCATCTGGGTTGAAGTCACAAGCTCCACCGTTCGCGACGGAAACGGCGCCTTCGCCTACGGAGTTCGCATGGTGCAGGACGTCACCAAGCGAAACGAGGCCGACCGCCAGAAGAAGCTCCTCCTCGACGAGCTGAACCATCGCGTGAAGAACACGCTCGCCACGGTCCAGGCTCTCGCCTCCCAGACGGCCCAGACCTGCACCACCGCGGTGGAGTTCCAGGCGCGGTTCGAGCCGCGACTGCTCGCCCTGAGCGCTGCCCACGACCGTCTTACGCGCAACGAGTGGCAGGGCGTCAGCCTCGCCGAACTCGTCGAGGAGGAGATGGCCGCTCATCGCCAGCCCGGCCGAACGCTGGAGGCCGCGGGGCCGCCGCTAGTCCTGCAGCCGAAGACGAGCCTGTCCATCAGCCTCGCGCTTCACGAGCTTGCCACCAACGCCATCAAATACGGTTCGCTGTCCGGGCCGGGGGCACGGTGCGTGTCGAATGGCAGGTCGACAAGACTGACCCCGCCTCCCCCAATCTCCACATTACCTGGGAGGAATCCGGCGGGCCGCCTATCTCCCAACCGCAAAAGACGGGATTCGGGTCTCGCCTGCTCCGAGTCACGGCTGCTGAGTTGCAAGGAGAGATGATCAGCGATTTTGGGGCGGCTGGCCTAAAATGGTCGCTGCGCTTTCCAATGAAGAGATCCTGAAATCGCCGTGGGTGATTGCCAGACTCCCGCCCCGAAGCGACGTGCGGAGAAAAGGATATTTCTCGGCCGTCGTGTCCTGGTTGTCGAAGACGAGGCCGTTATCGCGATGGCGCTCGAGGACATGCTCCAGCAGCTCGGATGCGTTGTCGTCGGCCCGGCCTTGGGCTTGACGAGTGCGCTGCAGCTGGCCGGCGCCCAGCAGCTCGATGCCGCTGTTCTGGACATCAATCTCGGGGGAGATCGCAGCTTCGCCGTCGCCGACGTTCTGAGAGCTCGGTCCGTGCCGTTCCTATTTGCGACCGGATACGGTTACTCCGGCCTCGAACCACGGTTTAGTGATGCGGCCGTAATCGCGAAGCCGTACAGCCTGGATGCGCTTGCGGCATCGTTGACGGGAGTGTTCCCAGGTCCATTGACGTAAGCGATCACGACCAGGCATCGCGGTTCAGCTCCGGCGGACCATCCACTCCTACCGACGGCGCTTCCGAGCGGCGTAACGCGCGTCGCGCGCTGCCTTGCGTTCCGCCTCGCTCGGCAGGGGCGCCGCGGCCGCCGCTTCTGCCGCTGCCTCTTCAGCCGTCGCCATTTCGGCAGATCGGCCCTCTTCGGCGGCCTGCTCTTTTTCCTTCTTCGCGCTGCGCCTCTCCGCGTCCGCGGTTTCGCGCTTCAGACGTGCGGCCTGGCGCGCGGCAGCGACTTTCTCGTCTACCGGCGGCTTGGCCCGCAGATTGTCCAAAGCCTTCTTCTTCGCATCCGCTGCGCTGCCAATCCGATCCTGAAACGATGGATCCTTGAAAGACCTCATAATTCTCCGCTCCTGGCGACCCCAGGTGAATACGCCTGTCTATCCTTGTGGTTGCGAAGGTAGCGGCGAATTGTTGCGCTGTCCGGCGCCACCGAGCGCATCGGTGAACCGCAAGGACAAGAAATTATCGCGGGGCCCGTCCGCCAACGTGCCACGCCAAGAAGTGCCCCCTGCTGAGCATCTTCGCTCGGCGACCTGCCTAGTCCCGCCTGCTCCACCCGCCGTCACCGGCAGGGCTCTCCCGGGGACCTCCAAAATCGAAAGCCGCGCCCGCGGGGAGAAGCCGCTTCGACCGGATATAGACCTCGCCCTCGCTCACCGTCGCAACCGGGTGTTCGGTATCGTTCGTCTGTTCGTGCTCCAGCACGACCTTGTAGGGCTGCGCCTCCCCAGGCGTCACAACCACCCGTCCTCCGGTAACCGTCATCGCAGCTCTCCTTCCAATCCTTTCACACGTCGTCGCTTATCGGGAACAGGAAATAACCCCGTTCGGAAACGCCGTTGGTGATCTGGAGGGACGTCGCTCCGACCCGGCGGTCGGACGGCGAGACGAGGACCTCCTTCGCGTAAACCCACGCCGACCCGTGTTGCGGCAGGTTCTCGCCGCTTGCGTCCGGGGTCAGCGCACCCCGCCAGCTGTCCGCCTTCACGAATTTGTGGAGGAGGAGGCCCGCAGCAACGACAGGCGCTTGGGGGGGCGCGGGTGCATCCGCGGCCCCGACGATCGTCATTTTCTCGCTCATTTCGAATCCCCTCAGAAGTTCATCCCGCCCATTCCGCCGCCGCCGGATGCCGAGGCGCCGGAAGGCTCATCCTCCTGCAGTTCGGCCACGGCCGCTTCGGTGGTGATGAGGAGACCGGCGACCGACGCCGCGTCCTGCAGCGCCGAGCGCACGACCTTGGTCGGGTCGATCACGCCGGCGGTGACGAGGTCCTCATAAATGTCCGTCTGCGCGTTGAACCCGAAGGTCTGGCTCTGCTGATCAATCAGCTTGCCCGCCACCACGGCGCCGTCGAATCCGGCATTCTCCGCGATCTGGCGCAAGGGCGACTGGAGCGCGCGGCGGACGATGTCGATGCCGCGGGTCTGCTCGTCATTGGCGCCCGTCAGCCCGTCCAGAGCCTTGGAGGCGTAGAGAAGCGCAGTGCCGCCGCCGGGGACGATGCCCTCTTCGACCGCCGCGCGGGTCGCGCTGAGCGCGTCGTCGACGCGGTCCTTGCGCTCCTTCACCTCCAGCTCGGAGGAACCGCCGACCTTGATGATCGCGACGCCGCCCGCCAGCTTGGCGAGCCGCTCCTGGAGCTTCTCCATGTCATATTCGCTGTCGGAGCGCTCGATCTCGCCGCGGATCGCATCGACGCGCGCCTTGATGGCTTCCGAGGTGCCGGCGCCGTCGACCAGGGTGGTCTTGTCCTTGTCGATGCTGACCCTCTTGGCGGTGCCGAGCATGTCGAGCGTCACGGTCTCGAGCTTGATGCCGAGATCCTCGGTGATGACCTGGCCGCTCGTCAGTATGGCCATGTCCTCGAGCATCGCCTTGCGGCGGTCACCGAAGCCGGGCGCCTTGACGGCCGCGACTTTCAAACCGCCGCGCAGCTTGTTGACGACGAGGGTTGCGAGAGCCTCGCCCTCGATATCCTCGGCGATGATGAGGAGCGGACGGCCCGACTGCGCGACCGCCTCCAATATGGGCAGCATCGCCTGCAGGTTCGAAAGCTTCTTCTCGTGGAGCAGAATGTAGGGGTCGGCGAGCTCGACCTGCATCTTCTCGGCATTGGTGATGAAATAGGGCGAGAGGTAGCCGCGGTCGAACTGCATGCCCTCGACGACGTCCAGTTCGAACTCGAGGCCCTTGGCCTCCTCGACGGTGATCACGCCTTCCTTGCCGACCTTCTCCATCGCCTCGGCGATCTTCTCGCCGACGACGGTGTCGCCGTTGGCGGAGATGATTCCGATCTGGGCGATTTCGTTGTTGCTCGACACCGGCTTCGAGCGCGCCTTGAGGTCCTCGACGACCTTCAGCACGGCGAGGTCGATGCCGCGCTTGAGGTCCATCGGGTTCACGCCCGCTGAAACCGACTTCATGCCTTCGCGGACAATGGCCTGGGCAAGCACCGTCGCGGTCGTGGTGCCGTCGCCGGCGTGATCGTGGGTCCGCGAGGCCACCGAGCGAAGCATCTGTGCGCCCATATTCTCGAACTTGTCGTGAAGGTCGATCTCCTTGGCGACGGTGACGCCGTCCTTGGTAATGCGCGGTGCGCCATAGCTCTTGTCGAGCAGCACGGTGCGGCCCTTGGGGCCGAGGGTCACCTTGACGGCGTTGGCGAGAATGTCGACGCCGCGGGTGATGCTTTCGCGTGCGTCGCGGGAGAATTTGACGTCTTTGGCGGCCATGTTCGTGTTCCTTGATGTGAGGTCCCGGCGGTCATGCCGCGCGGGCGAGGAGCGTCGCCGCTCCGGGAAGAATATCCGCCGGCCTTAGCCGACGACGCCAAGAATGTCGGCTTCCTTCATGATGAGAAGGTCCTCGCCGTCGAGCCTGACCTCGCTGCCGGACCATTTGCCGAACAGGATCCTGTCTCCCGCCTTGACGTCGAGCGGCGTGACCGTTCCGTCTTCGGAACGGGTGCCCGGGCCGACGGAGACGATTTCGCCTTCCTGCGGCTTTTCCTTGGCGGTGTCGGGAATGATGATGCCGCCGGCGGTCTTCTCGGGGGCTTCGATCCGGCGCAGGAGCACGCGATCGTGCAAGGGGCGGAATGTCATGGCTAATGGTCCTCTCGCTGGATCGCAACGAAGTCGTCGCTTCACAAGCGGGAGCCAGCGCTGCCAATTTGCGATTGGCACTCTCAATCGAAGAGTGCCAACCTACCCCATGTGGGTGTTCGCACCTCCCGGGTCAAGCATCGCTCGAAGGGACGAGGAACGAGATTATCCTAACTCGCCGCGGCGAAGAGGCGGCCAAGGCTTGAACGTGGAAAAGCCCCAGCTTCCCCCCAAGGGGCTGGGGCTTCTCCGGCCTCAAAGGAGGAGGCTGACGCCGCCTTATGGCGGGTCCGCAAAAACCGGATCGAGCGATCGACGGCCTTCGCGCATGACGCGTCTCGGCGTCGGGAAGGACGTTGTCAACGGCGGGCACAGTTTCGAGGCGGGCGGGTGCGCAACATGCCGGGCCAGCCTCAGCGGACTTCCACTCCAATCCGGGCAGCTGGATCATCGCTGCATGGCACACGGTGCAGCGGGTGACGAAATTCCCCCGGCCGCAGCGGCTGGCGACATGATCCCGCAATCGGGTGATGGCCACACTGTCGCACCCGGTTACCGGATTAGCCACCTTCGGGGTGCGGCACCCAACATGCCCCGTGCAGCCACCCTGTCATTCCGGCAGGAAGTCCCTATATAGGGGAGGCTAGAGTCGCTATCAGACGGTCTTCGGCGCTTTGCGGCTCCTTTTCCTTCTCTCGCTTCTACCAGCGTTTTTGGGGCCGGCTTTCGGCCCCTTCATCAAGGAAGGAATCCATCATGCCGATCGGCACCGTAAAATTTTTCGACAACGCCAAGGGCTACGGCTTCATCACGAATGAAGCGGGGGGCAATGATGCGTTCGTCCACGTGACCGCGGTCGAAGCAGCCGGGATGCACACCCTCGAGAAGGAGCAGCGCATCTCTTACGACCTCGAGAATGACAAGCGCGGCAAGACGAGCGCTGTCAATCTCCAGAGCGCCTGAACTTCGGGCTAGCCCTCCGGGGCCATCAAGGCGGGCGCCTCGTGCGCCCGCCGCTTTTGCGAGGGAAGTCGGATGTCGGCGCAGCACGAATTCTACCTCCAACGCGCCGCGGAGGCTCGCGCCACCGCCGGCGCTGCCACGCTCGACAACGTCCGTGATCGCTGGCTTCGCTCCGAGGCGACGTGGACGGATCTGGCCGAGCGCAGCGAGCGTACCGAGCGGATGAAGGCCAAGATGATTGCGGACAAAGCAATCGAGCGGGCTGCTGCCGTAGCCGGAGCCCAGGCCTGATGCGTCGCTCGTCACAGCTCTGACCTGCTGCGGTTAGACGGGAAATCCGGGGGTGATGGCCACTTGGCTGTTTCCCGTTGGTCAGCCGCAAGCGTCAAAAATGTTCTGCTTCCCCGAAACTTCGACCGCTGTCCGAGGTTCTTGGATAGGCGGCATTAGACTCTCCAGGGACATTTCCACCAGTGGTGCCGCTCCGGGCGTTTCTGGAGTGCGGCTTGGCGGCCTCGCCTCAGGCCGTCCGAGATCCCGACTAAATTCGTTATCGAAGTGGATGGTCAGGAGCACCCCATGCCCCGGAAGAGCCCCGCCACGCTGGAGGTGCGCGTCGCCCCGCGGGTAAGGGTTCGGCACGACTTCTAGGCTGGCAATAGTTTCGAGCGAGTCGCAAAGGCTTACAATGTATTTGTCCCGGCTCCTTCGGCTGACTTCCAACGATATCGCGATCGATCTCGGCACGGTGAACACCGTCGTCTACATGCGCGGCAAGGGAATCGTCCTGAACGAACCCTCCGTTGTGGCGATCGAGACCACGAACGGCGTCCGCCGAGTCAAAGCGGTGGGGAGCGAGGCCAAGCTCATGCTCGGCAAGACTCCGGCGCACATCCAGGCGCTCCGGCCCCTGCGCGACGGAGTCATCGCCGACATCGATGTCGCCGAACAGATGATCAAGCATTTCATCGACAAGGCGCACGGCGGCTCATCCCGCCTGACCCGCCATCCCGAGATCGTCGCGTGCGTGCCGTCGGGCTCGACATCCGTGGAAAGGCGCGCGATCCGGGACGCGGCTACGAATGCGGGCGCCTCCAAAGTCTGGCTCATCGAGGAACCGATGGCCGCTGCGATCGGCGCTGGCCTGCCGGTCACGGAGCCTGTCGGCGCCATGGTGGTAGATATCGGCGGCGGCACCACCGAGGTCGCCATATTGTCGATGCGCGGGCTCGCCTACAGCACGTCCGTTCGCGTCGGCGGCGACAAGATGGACGATGCGATCGCTGCCGCCGTTCGGCGCAGGTACAACCTGATCATCGGCGAGGCGACGGCCGAGCGCATCAAGCACGAGCTCGGCAGCGCCCTGCCCCCCACGGGTGAAGCCGCAACTATCCGAGTCCGCGGGCGCCATCTGTCGGCCGGAATGCCGAAGGAGATCGTCATCAGCCAGTCGGAGATAGCCGAAGCCATCTCCGACTCCGTCGGTCAGATCGTCGCAGCCGTGCGCACTGCCCTCGAGAACACTGCTCCTGAGCTTGCCGCCGACATCGTCGACCGGGGCATCGTGCTGACAGGCGGCGGCGCACTCCTCAAACGGATGGATGAGGCCTTGTCGCTGTCGACGGGGCTTCCCGTCGCCATTGCCGACGATCCGCTGCTCTGCGTCGCGATGGGCGCCGGGCGGACCTTGGAGGAGCCTGAATATAAGGGCGTCCTGACCGAGGCGTAACCCGACCAGGCGCATGGCTGCCGGCACCTGCCTCCAATCGGTTGCGCGCCGACGCCGTTTCTGGTGGAGCGGCGCGATGAGATGGAACAAGCGACCGAAGGTCGAGAGACCCGAATATCCGAAGCTGGTGCCGATTGCGGCGACAAAGCAGGAGGTCCGGGATCTCCTGCCCCTGCTGCTCGAAAGCGACCCCGACGCGGAGGTGGTCGAGGGCGGCGCGAGGGGTATCTACGCGAGAGTGCACAACGAGGCGGCCGAAACCGCCGCCAAGCGCTACGGCGAGAGCCGAAACTTTCCCTTGTCGTAGAGCCTTGGAGATGGTGGTCGGTTACAGGGGCAAGTACCCCCCGGCAATGGAGGAGGGGGTGCTGCCGTCGCCCCCGTTAATGCTTCAACCATCCGCAATGGGTCGCGCTACAGCGTGAATGCGAAGAACAGGGCGGTGGCGGCGGCCATCACCAGGGTGGCGACCCAACCGAGCACGGTCGCCGCGGGCGACAGGGTCAATCGGCCCATCGCCCGCTGGTTGCGGACGATCAGCATCATCATCGCCATCAAGGGGGCTGCCAGCACGCCGTTGACCACTGCGGCCCAGTAGAGCGCGCGGACGGGATCGATGGCGACCGATGTGAGCGCCGCCCCGGCCAAGGTCGTTACAGCGATCGTCGCGTAGAACAGCCTCGCCTGGAGCGGTTTTGCGTCGAGGCTCCCCGCCCTGCCCGTCATCTCGGTCACTGCATAAGCGGCGGAGCCGGCCAGGATCGGCACCGCGAGCAGGCCGGTGCCGATGATCCCCAGTGCGAACATCGCGAAGGCGAGTTGGCCGGCGATCGGGCGCAAGGCCTCGGCGGCCTGCGCCGAAGTCTCGATATCTCTGACGCCGTTGGCATGGAGGGTCGCGGCGGTCGCGAATACGATGGCGAGCGACACGATCGAGCTGAACGCCATGCCGACCAAAGTGTCTGTGCGGATTCGCTTGAGCTCGGGCCCGGCCTCGCGCGGCGCGATGCAGAGCGGCTTGGCGTGATGGCGGTGCTGCTCCTCGATCTCCTGCCCGGCCTGCCAGAAGAAGAGGTAGGGGCTGATCGTGGTGCCCAGGATCGCGACCATCGCCGTTGCATAGGCCGCGTTCCATTGCAGCTCCGGAACCACCAGGGCGGTCAGGGCCCGGCGCCAGGGCACGCCGGCCACCGCGACGACGCCGACATAGGCGAACAGGGAGAGCGTGGTCCATTTGAGGATGGCGGCGTAGCGCGGGTAGCTCAGGGTCACTTCGAGCACGACGCAGAGGATCCCGAACAGCAGGGTGTAGAGCACCGCATTCCCGCCCGTCAGCAGGACCGAAGCGGCGCCCATCGCGCTCAGGTCAGCGCCGAGATTGACGATGTTGGCGGCCAGCAGCAGCGTCACCATCGTCCAGAGCACGGGCCGTGGGTAGTGGCGGCGCAGGTTGCGGGCGATGCCGGCGCCGGTCACTCGACCGATCTCGGCGGCGACCTGCTGGATGACGACCATCAGCGGAAAGCTGAGCACGAAGGTCCAGGCCAGGCCGTAGCCGAACTGGGCCCCGATCTGACTGTGCGTGCCGATGCCGCTCGGATCGTCGTCGGCGGCGCCCGTCACTAATCCGGGTCCGAGAGTCCGCAGGAGGCCCGTCTTCGCAGGGGGCAGTGTCGGATTGCCCGGCGCGGGTCTGTCTGCCGCCGTCGCTGTCGGTTCGTCGTTCACGGCCTGAAGCGCATTAAAAGCCGTGCCGACGAGGTGCCCGATCCCGGCCGTCAAAGCCATCGCCAGAGCGCCCCAGAAGGTGACGCGTGCCGCGGCGCGCCAGACGGCGGCGCCGCCTGCCTTTGCCCCGACCGCGCCGAGAAAGGCGAGGAAGATGAGTGAGGCGCCGGCTTCGACTGGAACGAGCAGGCGCATCGGTACCAGGAAGACGATCAGCAGGGGCAAGGCGGCCCCGCAGGTGAATGTCGCGGCCGAAGTCAGGGCGGCCTGGATCGGTCGCGCAGTCGTCATTTCAAGGATGCCCAGTTCGTCATGCGCGTGCGAGCCGAGCGCGTCCTTGTCCGTCAGCTGACGCGCGACGGACTCCGCAGTGTCGCGATCAACCCCGCGCCCGACATAGATTTGGGTGAGCTCCTCGAGTTCTGCTTCGCTGCTGGTCGCGAGCTCGCGCTGCTCGCGTTCCAGGTCTGCGCGTTCCGTGTCGGCCTGCGAGCTGACCGAGACATATTCTCCAGCCGCCATCGACATGGCGCCGGCGACCAGCCCGGCGGCGCCGGCAATCAGAATGGCATCCCTGTGGGCCGCCGCCGCGGCGACGCCGAGGATCAGGCTGGCGGTCGATACGATCCCGTCATTGGCGCCCATCACAGCCGCGCGGAGCCAGCCGATCCGCGAGACCAGGTGGCGCTCCGGGTGGGCACGCATGCGGCTCATGCGCGAGTCACTGGTCTTTTCATCGACGCCGATCGCTCCCCGCGCTTCCCAGTCGATTCTAGCACATCCTCGGCAGCATGACGTACCATCCAAGGCAAACGGTCAAATTAGCGTCAAATAAATGGACGGGGACAGCTGCCGGGCGCTCTCCGGCGCGCGCGAGACACTGCGCCCTGGCGTGGCGAGCCGGTATTGGTGGCGCCTTTCGGAGCCGTTCAACCCGCTTAATTGAACCCTAAGCAGCGCGGCTGGTTCTGGATCCGGCAAGCGCAGCACGGGTCCAGGCCGGAGAGGCTCAGCATCGAACCATCCCAAAAGCTGTTCACGGTCGGACATTCCACCCGGACCATCGACGAGTTCGTCGATCTGCTCCGGTCGGCGTGCGTCGATCTCGTTGCCGATGTGCGCAGCATTCCCAAGTCACGTCGAAATCCCGACTACAATCTCGAGCGGCTGCCGGGCCTGCTCCAGCTCTACCAGATCGGGCATGTCTACCTGCCTGAATTGGGCGGGCGCCGACCGCGCATGCCCGGCGTGCCAGCCGAGCTGAACGGCTATTGGGAAAACCAGAGCTTTCACAATTATGCGGACTACGCCCTGTCCGACGATTTCGCGGAAGGCATGCGCCGCTTGCTGGGCATTGCTGAAGTGAGGCGCTGCGCGATCATGTGCTCCGAAGCGGTATGGTGGCGATGCCACAGACGCATCATCGCCGATTATGCCCTCGTTCGGGGCTGGCTTGTGTCTCACCTGATGGGCGTGACCCGGATCGTGCCGGCAACGCTGACGCCGGGAGCGCAGGCGCGCGACCTCCTCATCTTCTACCCGGCCGCCGACACGGATGCATCGCCGAGTGACTGAGGTTCCCATTCACGAGCGGCTGTCGAAACGCATGGCGCGAAGCGGCCGCTCGACCCAAAGAAAAGCATGCCGATATTAGAATATCCTAGGCTTGTCATTGTGAACATGAGGTATAAAGTCATAACTTATCTTAAAAAATCCTTAGTATTATTTGAAACATACCAAATTGCTGACCGTTGGTCCTCGTATAATTATTGTCGGAAACACCTCGTTATCGGGGACACCTCTCCCCATATCGGCATTATCACCGGCGTTTACCGCAAGGCCCGTGTGACAGAGAGACACTTCGCGCTCTCGCTTGCACAGTCGAGGGTGATTTTTATGGACAGCAGATATTGGATCGGCCGCAAGCATTCCGCGATGGGGATGGCGCGCGATGCAGCGACGGCCGAGGCGCGCCTCATCCATTACGACCTCGCCGGCCGCTACAGCATCATGGCGGCACAGTGCCTCCCCTTTTCGGCAGCGGCCGGACAGCGGGGCACGCGCGGCGAAAGAGCGGTGTTGCACCAGCCGCTGCCGGAGGCCCGCTTGCCCGCCCCCGTCTACCTGCCCACCGAGGACGAAGGCTCGTGAGCCTGCACGACTGGCTGGGCCGCCACGTCGCCGACCTTGAGGCGAGCCATTGGGACCGGGGCAGCTTCGTCAGCCGCTGCACAAAGTGCGACCGCGCGATGATCAAGCTGCCCGGTCTCACCTGGCAGCTCCGCACGGCGGGGCGCTGAGACATGGATGACGCGATACCCTCGGGAATCAGGGTCCTGAACTACGGGCTCGCCACCTTCCTGATCGCGCTTTCCACCATGATCCTGCTCTACAATTGGGTCGTCTGAACGCGCTACGCGAAGGCGAGCGGCTCAGGAGGCGCGAGACTGCGGCTGCACCGGCGGCAGGGCCGCGTTGAGGAGCGTAGAGATCGCCGTGATGACCTGGGAATTGGCGAACGGTTTCTGGAGCAGAATGCTGTTCGGGACGCCGTCGGCGGACCAGTCGGCGGCGCTGTCCCCGGTCATGTAAACGACCGCAAGCTGCGGGTGAAGCTGCCGCGCGTGGCGCGCCACCTCCCATCCATTTGCTCCAGAGCCGAGCTTGATGTCGGTGACGAGGCCGGTTAGCTCTGCATGCTCTTCCAACAGAGCGATGGCCTCGGAGCCGTTCTCCGCTTCGAGCAGCGTATATCCTCCCTCTTCCAACGACGACGCCAGAGCCGTGCGAATCAGAGGCTCGTCCTCGACGAGGAGGAGGAGCGGGAGTTTGTCCATTGATCTTTCGCTCCTAAGGGAAACAAAGGTTTTGGCTTGGGTTCCATGCCGGATGGCTAGAGCCGCCGACGGTCGGAGCCCTACTCCGCGCAGCATCGTCGCGCCACACGCCATGGGAGCGCCGCGAACGTTCGCGAGGGGCCGCCAGGCGACATAGCACATCTGCACGACCAAGGTTCCGCTTCCGGCACGACGGACTACAGCCCTATGCTTGGACCATGGTCGAAAGCTGCCCGCCGGACCCGAAAGAACATCGGTTTCCAGCGAGACGGCCCGTCGGGGCGACCAGGGCGGTCCCGACCTGTGGCAACGCTATTTGCTTTGCGCGACGGTGACTCCGTCCCAATCGTCGGGCGGCGGATCGTCCCTACACGCCCGGATCGACGCCTCGTAGCGCGCATAAAGGGTCGCGAGACCGTAGGCGGCGGCCTGATCGCTCCCCTCGTGCAAGCGTGCCGCCGCCTCGTCCCACCGCCTTGACCGATAGGTGGCAAGGAGAGCGGCGTGGCCGACGGCGAAGGTCTTGAACGCGTCGGCGGCGGCAACCTCCTCGTCGCCGAGCAGGGTGTGGATCGTCACCGGCCGGTCACGCCCGACGACGCGCACCCGGTCCACCTCGATCACCGCGAATCCCGCCAGCCTCTCGGCGAGCGCCTCCCCCATAAGGATCGCCACGCCGTAGACCTTGGTGAGCCCCTCGATCCGCGAGGCGAGGTTCACGGTGTCGCCGATCAGCGAGTAAGAGAGGCGTTGCGCCGAGCCGATATTGCCGACGCAGCACGGGCCGGCATTGAGGCCGATGCCGATCTCGACCTTGCCCGGCCAGGCGCTCCCCTTCCGGCCCGGCAGCTCACGGTTCAGCCGGTCGAGCCGCGCCAGCATCTCGAGCGCGGCACGGGCGGCATGGTCGTGATGGTCGGGGTCGTCGAGCGGCGCGTTCCAGAAAGCGAGGATGGCGTCGCCGATATATTTGTCGATGGTGGCGCGGCGGGCGAGCAGCAGGTCGGTCATCGGCGTCAGGAAATCGACCAGGAAGCCGATGATCTCCTGCGGCCCCATTGTCTCCGAGATGCGGGTGAAGCCGCGTATGTCGCAAAACAGGACACTCATGTCGCGGACCTCGCCGCCTAGCTCGAGCCGGCCCGGATCGTCGGCGATGCGCTTCACCAGCTCGGGCGAGAGATAGCGGTCGAAGGCGCCGTGGATGAAGCGCCGCTGCTTCTCCTCGCGGACGTAGGTGAAGAGGGTGGCGACGATGTAGCAGGCGACGAGCGCGACCATCGGCGCCGACGGATCGACCAGCAGGCTACGGTCTCGGAAGGCGTACCAGCTGCCGCCGCCGACCGCGCCGAGGAGGCCCGCGCCCAGCAGCGCGCCGCGCAATGCCCCCATCCACGGCAGCAGCAAGGCGAGCAGGCCGCCGGCGCCGAGCAGCACGGCCATTTCCAGCCCCTCCGTCCAGTCCGGCCGGTAGAGAAAGTCCTTGAGCACCATCTGCTCGATCGCCTCGGCATGGACGACGACGCCGAGCTCGCGTTCCGCCACCGGCGTCGCCACCAGGTCGCGCAGGCCGATGGCCCCGGCGCCGATCAGGACGATGCGGCCCGAGAATAGCCGCTTCATCTCGGCCGGCGGCAGGCCCTGCATCACTTTCCAGGCGGGCACGGTCCGCTCCGGCGCGGCCGCCGTATAATGCATCCAGAGCTCGCCGCGCTCGGTGACCGGCACTTCCGCCTCGCCGATCTTGAGCGCGACCGCCTCGGGGCGGCCGGCATTGATCTCGCCGCTGGCGTCGCTGCTCCTCACCACCATGCCGCCGGCGCCCTGGGCGACTCGCAGCACCTCGGCGGAGAGGGAGGGGACCAGGGCGTCTCCCGCCCTCGCGATCAAAGGCGCGCGGCGGACGATGCCGTCCGCGTCGCCGCGGTTGGAGACGAAGCCGAGCCCGGACGCCGCCTCCCGAAACGAAGGCAGCGGCAGGATCGCCCCGGAATAACGGGTCAGGCTTGCGCCGGGGTCGGTGCCCGCCACCGCGAATCCGGCCTTGGGCTCGACGGTCTCCCCTTTGTCGTTGGTCAGGAAGAAGCCGAGCACGGCGGGGGCCGCCGCCAGCGCCTGGGCAAAGCGGGCGTCGTGGTCCGGCAGCGCCTTGAGGGCGGCGAGCGCCGCGGGAGGCGCCCCCTGCCCCGCCTCCCGCGCCGCGATCAACGTCGGCGAGGTACGGTCGGGCTCCGAGAAGACGATGTCGTAGGCGATCGCCGCGGCGCCGGCGTCGGCGACGGCGCGGGTGAGGCGCGCGAGGTCGGTGCGAGGCCACGGCCATTGGCCGAGGCGACGGATGCTCTCATCGTCGATGTCGACGACGCGCACGCCGGCGTCGCGATACGGCCGCGGCGCCAGCCGCTGGTATGAGTCGAAGATCAGCCCGCGCGTTTCGTCCAGCATCGGCAGGCCCGCGAACTTGGCGAGCGCGACGAGCAGCACCGGGACGAGACCGGCGAGGACGATGGTCGATCGCCGCGTCGTCATAACTGCCCTGCCGAGCCGTCTGCCGAGCATGTTTGCCGCCCCCCCGGCCGCCCGCGCGGTTCGCACCGGAGCTGAAATGAAGTTGCTGGGAAGGTGCGCGAATGGTAGCCCTTAGTCAAATGGCGTCCCCGCCTCGCCCAGCGCGGCGCACCGCCAAGGAGGAGGAGCGGTGGCCGCCAAGTCCTTGCCTTTGCTGTTCGCGCTGGCTGCGTCCGCGGCGGCCTTGCCCGGCGCCGCGGGCGCGCAGGACAATGCGGACGCTTTGGTCGATGCCTCGCGGCAGGTCGACAGCGGCCTCGTCCTCGCCAACCGTCAGATCGCGGCGAGCGACCTGCTCGGGGCGCTCGGCACGCTCGAGCGGGTGCAGTTCGCCCACCCGGAGGCATTGCCGCCGCGCCTGCTCTACATCTCCCTGCTCTGCCGCCTCGACGACCGCGAGGGCGCCGAGGTCGAGCTCGGCTTACTCGCCGGAAAGCCGATCGCGGATCCGGACTGGGCCGGAGTCGCCGCCGCCTGCGGGCCGGTGACGCGGCCCGCCCCCCCGAAGAGGGGCCACCGATGAGTTGCTGGGCCTTCCGTCCGGCCGGCCGCGCCGCCGCGGCGCTCGCCTGCACGAGCCTCGTCGCCTCGCCGGTCCTGGCGCAGGCCAATGCGGTGGGAGTCGAGGCGGCGATTCGCAACAAGGTCGAGATTCGCGCCGCCGCGACGAAAAAGACGCGGCCCGCCGTCCTGCACGACCGCGTGTTCCTCGGCGACCAGGTGCAGACCGAAAAGGCGAGTCAGCTCCAGATCCTGCTCGTCGACCGTTCGACCTTCACCGTCGGGGCCAGCGCCCGGGTGACGATCGACCGCTTCGTCTACGATCCGGCGGCGAACAGCCGCGCCGTCGGAATTAGCGTCGCCCATGGCGCCTTCCGCTTCATGTCCGGGCGTAGCCTCGGCAAGCCGTCCGGCCCGGTCTCGGTGCGCACGCCGGTGGCGACGATCGGCATACGCGGCACGATCTTCGAAGGGGTGGTCGGCGAGGAGGCCGAGAAGATCGCCGAGCGCGAGCCGGCGGTCGGCAAGGTGAAATCCGACAGCGACGAAGCCTCGCTTATCGTCCTGCGCGGCCCCGGCCCCCGCACCCAGGGCGACACCATAGCCGGCGCCATCGACGTCACCGCCGGTGACCGCACGGTGACCCTGAACGAGGCCGATCTCGCCGCATACGTGCCCCGCCGCGGCGCCGCTCCGATCGTGTTCCGCCTTTCGCCGGCGGGGCTGCTAGCCCTCCAGTCGCTGCTGCGCACCACGCCCGAGGAAGGCGGCGGCGGCAAGGACGGACACGGCACCCGCAACGCCTTGATCGGCGCGGCCTTGCTGGGCGCCGCCATCGTCGGGGCGACCCAAGTCGGCCGCAAGAAGGAGCGGCCGGTTCAATCTCAGGGGCAGAAGCAGAAGCCGCAGAAGCCCCCGCCCCCGCCGGGCTCTCCGAACGGGAAGCCATAAACCCACCGCCGAGGGATCGAGGCTCGACTTTCGCGCCGCGCTTCCCTTATCAGCGCCGCTTCCCAGCAGAGTCAGGCCCCAAGTGAAGCACGCCCTTTCCGTCACCCGCGAAGCCAATTTCGCTGCCTGGTACCAGCAGGTCGTCGCCGAGGCCGACATGGCCGAGGAATCGGGGGTGCGCGGCTGCATGATCATCCTCCCCTGGGGCTACGGCATCTGGGAGCGGATCCAGCGCCTGCTCGACGACCGCATCAAGGCGAGCGGCCACGACAATTGCTACTTCCCGCTCTTCATCCCGCTCTCCTTCTTCGAGAAGGAGGCGCAGCATGTCGAAGGCTTTGCCAAGGAGATGGCAGTCGTCACCCACCATCGCCTGATCGAGAAGGACGGAGCTTTGATCCCCGATCCGGCGGCGAAGCTCGAGGAGCCGCTGGTCGTCCGCCCGACCTCGGAGACGGTGATCGGCGCCGCTTTCTCGCGCTGGATCCAGAGCTGGCGCGACCTTCCGGTGATGATCAACCAGTGGGCGAACATCGTCCGCTGGGAGATGCGCACCCGCATCTTCCTGCGCACCACCGAATTCCTCTGGCAGGAGGGCCATACCGCCCACGCCACCGAGGAGGAGGCGCGCCACGAGACGCTGAATATTCTCGAGCTCTACCGCAGCTTCGTGGAGGAATGCCTCGCTTTGCCCGTCGTCGCCGGCGAGAAGCCCGCCAACGAACGCTTCCCCGGCGCCGTCGCAACCTACTCGATCGAGGCGATGATGCAGGACGGCAAGGCCCTGCAGGCCGGCACCTCCCATTTCCTCGGTACCAATTTCGCGAAGGCGCAGAACATCCGCTACCAGGACAAGGAAGGCGGCCAGCAGCTCGCCCACACGACCAGCTGGGGCGCCTCGACGCGGCTCATCGGCGGAGTCATCATGGTCCATGGCGATGATGACGGCCTTCGCGTGCCGCCGCGCATCGCGCCCTACCAGGCGGTGATTGTCCCGATCCTGCGCGACGCGCCGGAGGACGAGGCGGTCCTCGATTATAGCCGCGAGCTGGCCGCGGCGCTGCGCGGCCTGACGGCGATGGGGGAGCCGGTGCGCGCGCATGTCGACCTCAGCGCCGGCCGCGCCGCCGGCAAGCGCTGGACCTGGATCAAGAAGGGCGCGCCCCTGGTCGTCGAAGTGGGCGGCCGCGACGTCGCGGCCGGCGCCGTTTCGGTCATTCGGCGCGACCGGCTCTACGCCGAAGGCGGCAAGCTTGACTCGCGGCCGGTGGCGAGGGACGCGTTCCTGGCGAGCTGCGCCGACGAGCTCGCCGACATCCAGCGAACGCTCCACACCGAGGCGCGCGAGCGGCTCGACGGCAATATCGACCGCTCGCTCACCTCCCGCGAGGCGCTCGAGGCGTTTTTCGGCGCCGGCGCCACCCCCGGCTGGGCCGAAGTGCCGTGGAGCCGCCCCGAGGGCGCTGCGCTCGATGAGGTCGTCGAGTGGCTGAAGCGCCACAAGCTCACCCTGCGCAACGTCCCCCTGGACGCCCCGCCCCCCGACGGCCTTTGCGTCTTCACCGGCGAGCCGGCCGTCGAACGCGTCCTCGTCAGCCGCGCTTATTGAGGGCCCTCAGGGCCGCGCCTCCCGATACGGCGTGAACTGGCCGAGGATGCATGTCGGGCCGGGGGTGGAGCGGCCGGGGCCGAGCGCGCTGACGCGGTCGCCGCGGCAATATTGGCCGCCATGGACCTCGATCGCCAGCGTATCGAGCGGCTCCATATAGGCGCAGGCGCCGGGCAGGCGGTTGACCCACAGGGTCTCCCCGGAGCGGTAGCCGACAATGCCGCGCGCGACGATGCCGAGACTGCCGCCGCCGCTGCCGGCGAAGACGCAGTCCTGCGGCGGCCCGGCGGTGCGGCCGGCCAGCTCGCGCTCGAACCCCTTGTCGCCGCTTGTCGGCTGCGGCGCCGCGCAGGCGGCGAGGGCGGACAGCAAAGCGAGGGTGCGGATCGGCTTCATCGGCCCTTTCTCAACGCGCGGTCCTACCGGCAGGTCCAGGAGAGCGCCGCGGGATCGCCGCACGCGATGTTGTCGGCCGACGAATTATAGTATCAATACGCGATGTCCAGCCGGGAGAGGGATGGGGGCCCGGGCGGAGACCCGGTGGCTCGTGGTCACGAGGCGGAGCCGCGCAACCTCACGTTCGGCCTGCTCGACACGCTCGGCAAGGCGATCGTCACCGGAGCCTATGACGGCGCGCGCTTCCCCACCGAGGCGGAGCTGGCCGTGCTTCATTCGGTCAGCCGCTCGGTGACTCGCGAGGCGGTCAAGATGCTGACCGCCAAGGGCCTGCTTACCGCCAAGCCGCGCAAGGGAACGACCGTCCAGCCGCCCTCGTCCTGGAACCTGTTCGATCCGGATGTGCTGCGCTGGCTGCTCGAGAGGAAATTCTCGCTCGAATTGCTGCGCCAGTTCAGCGAGCTGCGGGTCGCCATCGAGCCGGCCGCCGCGGCGCTCGCCGCCCGCTTCGCCGACGCGGCGGCGATCGCCGCGATCGAGGCCGGCTATGCGCGGATGGAGGCGGTGGAGCGCAACGAGGACGACGCGCTCGACGCGGACATCGCCTTCCACATCGCCATCTTGAACGCCTGCGGCAACCCCTTCTACCGCCAGTTCCGCGATCTCGTCGCGACCGCGCTGCAGACCTCGATCCGCTTCACCAGCCGGTTCAACGGCAGCACCGCCAACCTCCCGCTCCACCGCGCCAGCCTTCCCGCCCACCGCGCCGTGCTCGACGCCATCCGCGAGCGCGACGTCGATGGCGCGAGGGGCGCCATGCGGGTGATCATCGCCGACGTGATGAAGCTGATCGCAGGCGTCGACGGCGAGGCGGGCTGATCGCAAGCCCGCGCGCGATCAGCGCGAGCGCCCATTCGGCCCCGTCGTCGAGAAGCGCCACTGGATGAGGTTGCGGTAGGTCTCGCGGGGCTCCAGCCGGATCGAGCCGAAGCCCGGATGGTTCGGCGTGTCGGGGAACATCTGCGGCTCCAACACCAAAGCATCGCCCATCCGGTAGAGCTTGCCAGCCTTGCCCGAGGTCGTGGCGTCGAGGAAGTTGCCCGAATAGAATTGCAAGCCCGGCTGGTTGGAGAGGACTTCCATCACCCGCCCCGATTTCGGTTCCTCGACCCGGGCAAGCAGCCTCGGCGTCGTCGAAACCTCTCGGGCGATAACCCAATTATGATCATAGCCCCGGCCGAAGACGATCTGCTCGTCGGACGTGTCGCGCACCCGTGCGCCGACCGGCGTCGGATTGCGGAAATCGAAGACGGTGCCGTCCACAGGCCGAAACTCGCCCGTCGGGATCGCCGCCGCGTCGGTCGGCGAATAATATTCCGCCGGGATGGTGAGCAAATGCCCCATCGCCCCTTTCGCCGACCCCTCGCCGGCAAGGTTCCAATAAGCGTGGTTGGAGAGGTTGACGATCGTCGTCCTGTCGGTGGTGGCTTCATACTCGACCGAGAGGGTGTTGGCCTCGTCCAGCCTGTAGGTCGCGGTGACGGTGAGGGTGCCGGGATAGCCCATCTCCCCGTCGGGGCTGACGTAGCGCAGCGTCACGCCCGGCAGCGGCGCCTTCGCCACCTCGACCACCGTCCACACTACCTTGTCGAAGCCCTTGGTACCGCCGTGGAGCGAATTGGGGCCGTTATTGACCGGAACCTGATAGGTGTCGCCGTCCAGGGTGAATCGGCCCTTCGCGATCCGGTTCGCGACGCGCCCGACCGTGGCGCCGGAATATTGCGGGTGCTCGACATAATCGTCGAGCGCGGCGTGGCCGAACACGACGTCGGCCAGGACGCCGCGCCGGTCCGGCACCACCAACGACTGGATCGAGGCGCCGTAGGTGATGATTCGCGCCTCGACGCCGTTGGCGTTGGCCAGCGTGATCGACTCGACCGTCCGGCCGTCGCCAAGCTCGCCGAAGTCCGACCGGCTGGCGTCGGCGACGAAAGACGGCGCGGCCAAGCCCGAAGCGACCATGCGCATCCCCTCTTCCCTTTGCGTTGGAGGTGGGAATTAATATGATAATAGCCGCCCAGCAACTACCGGACCATTGCCTTGCGCCCTCCCGCTCTCCTCGCCCGCGCCCTTCTGTTCGCCCTCGCGCTCGCCGCCGCGGTGCCCGCGCTCACCGCCGAGCCGCCGGCCTTCGTGCCGGTGCTGACGACGGATTTCCCCGACCCCTTCGTCCTGCTCGCCGGCGGCACCTTCTACGCTTATGCGACCAACAGCGAGCATATCAACGTCCAGGTCGCGACGTCGAAGAACCTTGCCGATTGGGCAATCGCCGAGGATCCCGCGCGCCCAGGCCACCCGCTCGACGCGCTTCCGACGCTGCCGCCCTGGGCGAAGAGCGGACGTACCTGGGCGCCGGAGGTGCTCAAGTCCGGCTCCGGCTTTGTCCTCTATTTCACTGCTCGCAGCCGCAAGCGCGATATGCAGTGCATCGGCGCCGCGACGAGCGCGAGCGCGACCGGTCCGTTCGTCTCGCAGGCCGAGGAGCCGCTCGTCTGCCAGGACGACCTCGGAGGATCGATCGATCCGAGCCCGTTTCGCGACAGTGACGGCAAGCTCTACCTCTATTTCAAGAATGACGGGAACGCCGTGCGCAAGCCGACCCAGCTCTGGGCGCAGCCGCTCGCCCCCGACGGGCTCTCGGTCACGGGCGAGGCGGTCGCCCTGCTCAAGGCCGACACGCCGTGGGAAGACAGCCTGATCGAGGCGCCGAGCATGGCGCGGGTGGGAGACACCTACGCGCTTTTCTACTCGGCCAACGATTATGCCTGGCCCGATTCGATGCGCCTATCGCCCTACGGCATCGGCTACGCGATCTGCCGTACGCCTCAGGGACCCTGCGCCGACGCGCCCGAAAACCCAATCCTGCACAGCTTCAACGCCTCGATCGGCTGCCTCAGCGGTCCCGGCCACCAGGCCCTGTTCCAGGTGGGGCCGCGCTGGTTCATCGCATTCCACGCCTGGTCGGCGAGCCCAGGTTGCCGCCGCCTCGACTGGAAGCGCTTCCTCTACGTCGCGCCGCTGATCTGGAAGGACGGCAAGCCGCAGGTGGGGATCAGCCTCAGGCCGAAGAAGTGATCGCGACCGCGCTCCGGGCTCAAACGGGTGTTGGCGAGGAAGCGGGCAAGCTTGTCATTCTGACCAGATACTCCGCATAGGATGGCAGGCGCCGGGGAAGCGCCTCGATCTGTTCGGAAAGCGAGGCGAGAGCGGCCACCGTCTCAGTCGCCGAGGCCGCGGCGGCGGCCGGGTTGACGTGGCGGGGAACGATGCCGAGGCCGATGAGCGCCGCCGCCCATGCCGCCTTGTCGAACGTCTCCTCCTCGTGGAATGGAATCCGGCCGCGGGCTTTGAACTGCTCGATCGTCCAGGCGAGGCTGTCGGGCAACGGCCGGTCGACCAGTGCGCGCCAGAACGCCCCCGCCCGCCGACCGGAGCGAAGATAATGCAACGCGAGAAAGTCGCGCACGCGGTCGGTCTCCAGTGCGGTGCGCCGGTTATATTCCCGCAGCTCTAGGGGGTGGCAGTCGCGCCCTGGCAAGAGCTCGAGCGCGCGCAGGACGGCGCTGTGGGCAAGGTGGAGCCCAGTCCAATGAAGCGGATCGACGGCGCAGGCGGCGTCGCCCAAAGCCAGCACGTTGCGGATCCACGGCTCGGGCCGCCGTCCGGGGCGGATGGCGACAGGCTCGCCCTCCGCTCCGGACGGCACCCCCGTCCCCGCCGCGAAACTGAAACCGGCCAGCTGACCCTCCCGCAGGGGCGCGCTCCAGCGCCAGCCTGAGGCGACGGCCGTCACAGCCTCAGCTGTTGAAAGGGTACCCGATCCGCGCTCGGCGGTCAGGACCACTCGATCGCAAGGCAGATAGGCGGACCAATCGTCGAAACCATTCCCCATCGCGGACGCCAGCGGCGCCGCCGGACCGGCACAGTCGATGAAGAGATCCCCCTCCACGCGCCGGTCCGCCAACAAGAGGGCGGCGACGCCGCCGTCCTCGCGGCGCTCGATTGCGTGCACGGCACCCGAGGCAAGGATCACGCCTGCCGCGACGGCGCTCCGACGGAGATGCTCGCCATAGCCTCTGGGGTCGAGGCGCAGGCCATAGAGGAAGGTCGAGAGAAGTGTATTGGGGCGGCTTTCCGGATGGACGAACTTACCGGCTTTCGCCAGCGCCGCCGCCGGCGCGTAGCTGTCGTACGGCAGCGCCCCCCTTGCCTGCCTCGCCAGCAGCCACAAATCGTGGAACGAGGCTGCGCCGAGGGAGAATCCGGTCTCCCCATGGACGAAATGCCAGGGCTTTCCGGCCACGGACCAGCTTTCGAAGCGAAGGCCGAGGCGGTGGGTGGCGATGCCCCGACGCACCAGATCGATCTCGTCGACGCCAAGGGCCGCGTGGAAGCGGTTCGCCGTCGGCAGCGTGCCGGGGAGACGGTCGCAGAGGGCGCCGGGGTCGGGCGCCGTATCGACGAGCTCCACGCGCACGCCCGGCAAGGCTCGTGCGAAGGCCGTCGCGGCCGAGAGCCCGACAATGCCGCCGCCGACTATCGTGATGCGGCGAATAGCCCGATCCGAGCCGGCGGCCATCACCTGTCCATTTCGATGGAGGCATTGCGGCGCCGGATAAAATCGGCATGGCCCGGCATGGTCCCGACCGCGTCTGCGACTTTCGAGCGGAGCCGGTCCATGGCACCCGCGAGGCTCGGCGCGTCGAAAGCGTCGGCACGCTGGTCCCACCCGCGGGGGATGATCCCCTGGCCGACGTAGACGGCGATCCAGCTCGGCTCGAGAAACAGCCCTTGGCTGTAGCTCGACACCCGTCCCGCCTGCCGCCAGAGCTCGATCTTCTCCCGCAGGCTCTCGGGCACCTCCATCGTTCGCACATGGTTCCAGAAGCTCGAATCGTCGCGCGTGGTGGCGTGATAGTGGAGGATCAGGAAGTCGCGGATGCGGTCATATTCGAGATCCACCATCCGGTTGAACTCGGCTCGGTCGATCTCGGCAATGCGGCCGGTCGGGAACAGCTCGATGAGCTGCGTGATGGCACCCTGGGCGAGGTAGATGCTGGTGGATTCGAGCGGCTCGAGGAACCCGGAAGCAAGTCCCACGCCGACGACATTGCGCACCCAGCTCTGCCGTCGCCGCCCCGCCCGGAAGCGAAGCACGCGCGGCTCGGCCATCGCCTCGCTTTCTATGGCGGCGACGATTGCATCCGCCGCCTCCTCGTCCGAGATGTGGGCGCTCGAATAGACGTAGCCGTTGCCGACCCGATGCTGGAGCGGGATGCGCCAGCGCCACCCCGCCTTCATCGCCGTCGCGCGCGTGTAGGGCTCGATCGGTCCCGGCGGCGGCGTGCAGGGCAGCGCCACCGCCCGGTCGCAGGGGAGCCAATGCGACCAATCCTCCCAAGCCGCCCCGAGAGTCCGGCCGAGGAGAAGGCTGCGAAAGCCCGAGCAATCGACGAAGAGGTCCCCCTCAATCCGCTCGCCGCTCTCCATTTTCAGCGCCGCGACATCGCCGCTCTCGCCGTCGAGCTCGACGTCGACGACCCGGCCTTCCGTCCGCGCCGCCCCGCGCGCCTCGGCATAGGTACGAAGGTAGGGACCGAACAAGGTGGCGTCGAACTGGTAGGCGTAACTGTAGGTCGAGAGCAGGGAATTGGTGTCGGCGCTCGGCGGCGCGAACCTGTTGCGTGCCGCCATCACGTTGGCGATCGAATAAGCGAAGAGGTCGTCATCGCGGCCCGCGGCCAGCATGCGACGCCAATAATGGTGGAAGCGGACGCCGTTCAGTTCCGTGCCGAAGCTGCCGAAAGGGTGGAGGTAGGAATCGCCGATACGGCCGAAGTCGCGGAAGTCGATGCCGAGCTTGAACGTGGCATGGGTCGCCCGCATGAACTCGGCTTCATCCAGGCCGAGCATCTGCACGAAGGCGCGCAGGTGCGGGAGGGTCGCCTCGCCTACCCCGACGATGCCGATCTCAGCCGATTCGACTACGTGCACGTCGGCGGCGTGGGGCAACAGGCGCACGAGCGCCGCCGCCGCCATCCACCCGGCGGTGCCGCCGCCGAGCACGACCACCTGCTGCTTGCGCCTCGACCCGTCCGCCACTCGCCGTCCCGATTGTGAGAAGCCGGGGAAGCGGACTACCCGCTTCCCCGGCCACGATATCGCTGGAAGCCGCTCCCTAGAAGTGGAAGCGCACGCCGCCCGAGAAGATCGTCTCTTCGAAGCGGAAGAAGCGCGTATATTCCGACCGCGCCGCGCCCGCGCGGGCGGAGCTCAGGTCCTGTCGGAACGGCTTCTCGAGGATGTTCGTCCAGTCGAAGAATATCGTGAAGTTGGAGTTGATCGTGTAGCTGGTCGAAAGGTCGAGGCGTCCGGCCGGGTGCGACGTCTCCCTATAGATGTCGTCTCCCGTGCGGGTTGGGCTGCCACCGCGATTCTGGATCGTCTCCAGCGCCTGGCCGCGCTTGTTGTAGGAGAGACGCGCCGAGAGACCGCCATGCTCGTACATTGCGACGAGGTTGTAAGTCCATTTCGCGACGCCGTAGATGCGCCGCCGCTGGATGTCGGGCGAGATCGGATCGTCGACGATCGTATCGAGATAGGTGACGTTCGCCTGCACGCCGAAGCCTCTAGCCCAGTCGGGCAAGCCGCCGAAATCGAAGAAGGTCGAGAACTGAAGTTCGGCGCCGTCGATGCGGCCCTTCCCGGTGTTGACGGGCCCGTTGAGGATCAGCGGCCCGAGCTGCGGATCGACGTAGCGGACCTCGCGGTTCTGGATGAATCCCTTCAGATCCCGCCGAAAGACCGCGCCCGAGACGAACCCGGTGCGCGAGAAATAATATTCGAGCGAGGCATCGAAATTGTTCGACGTGAACGGCTTGAGGAACGGGTTGCCGCCGCCGCCGGTACGGGCGCAGGCGAACGGATCGCCCGCCCCGTTGCAGTTGCTCGGCGGCGATCCGATGGTCGACGAGGGGTTCAACTGGGCGAAGGTCGGACGCGTCCGGGTCTTCGTCGCGGAGAGTCGCAGCTGCACCTGCCGATTGAGGTGGATCCGCATGCTCGCGTTGGGGAGCCAGTCGGTATAGCTGTTGCCGATCGAAACGGGTGTAAACACGCCGGCCACCTTCGAGGTACCGTCGATCGTCGTTTCCGTCTTGACCGCGCGAATACCGATCACCCCGTCGACCGTGTCGCCGAACTGGTAGTTGAGCTGAGCGTATCCGGCATAGCTTTTCTCGTTGGCGTCGTAGGTCTGGAGCGGATCGGGCGCCGGCGGGTCGGCCGTGAACGTGCCGAAGCTTCGCCCGTCGCGCGGTGGCAGGGAGTTGACGAAGTTGCGCATCGCCACGGCGTTGGCGCGAATGCTGGCGTAGGTCGGCGCCAGCCAAGTGCGGAAGCCATCCTGGATGTCGGTGCCGCGGAAGCCGGCATGGAACAGCTGATAGTCGAGCGGGACGCTGGCGATCGGGATCGACTGGTTGTCGAAGCCGGCGAAGCGGTTGCCGAATTCGCGGTGTGCGTTGTGGTTGCTATAGCGCACGCCGGCCTCGATCTTCGGGAGGAACGACAAGCTGGTGTCGTAGCTGGCGTCGACCCGCGCCTGCCAGTCGTCGCCCTTCGAGACCTGCGCTTCCTCGTAGAAGCCCTGGAAGATATAATTGGCCGGATTGGCGGCATCGAAATTCTCGAAGCGGAATTCGGGGCCGCCCCCCTGGCCGTTGGGCAGGGCGTTGTTGAAGATGACCGTCTGCGACGACCTTAGGCGATAGTCGACGCTCTCGGTCGAGCCGGTAAACTTGGTGTCGGTGCGGGCGACGTCCGCCGAGATCCTGAGGGGGCCGGCATCGTAGCTGCCGCCGACGGCGAACTGGTAGGTGTCTGTCTTGTTGAAGGTGCCCCCCTGGAAGCCGTCGGGGCGAAACGGATTGACGACCCGCCCGCTTTGCAGAAGGTCCGTCCCCGGACGGAACACCAGGTCGGTATATTGGGCACCGCCCCAGAGCGGAACGGTCATAAGGCGGTCCGAGATCTGGTTGCGGAAGCCCTGATAGAGTCCTTCCACATAGAATTCGAGGCCTGGGGCAGGCCGCCATTGCAAGGCCGCATTGACCGAGGGACGCTTGCGGTTGCCGCTGCGGTAGAAGAGCCGCTGGATGTCCGGAAGGCGGCTGCCGCTCGGGCCGTTGGCGATGAAGTCCGTGTTGGAGGGCTCGGAATCGAGATATTGCATTTCGGTATAGGAAATGTTCAGCAGCGCGCCGAACTCGCCCTGGCCGGCGTTCCAGCGGTCGCTGATGAGGAAATTGCCGTTGGGCGTCCACTTGCCGGCCTGCTTCGAATAGAGCGCCCACGCGGAGCCGGCCACTTCGAGCCCGTGGAAGTCGAACGGACGCCGCGACCGGACGTTGACGAGCCCGGCGAGCCCGGCCTCGACGAGGTTTGCCGTGGTCGTCTTGTAGACCTCCAGTGCGGCGATGTTGGCGGCGGGGAAGTCCTGCAGCGCCACGAGGCGCGTCTCGGCTGTGAATATCTCGCGGCCGTTATAGGTGGTCGCGAAATCCGGGAGGCCGCGAACGAGGACGGTGTCGGCCTCGCCGCCGCGGCGGGTGACTTGGACGCCGGGAATGCGCGCCGCCGTCTCGGACACCGCTATGTCCGGCAGCTTGCCGATGTCCTCGGCGACGATCGCGTCGATCTGCTGGGGCGCGGTGCGCTTGATGTTCTGCGCCGACTGCAGGCTCCGCCGGAGGCCGGTGACGACGATCTGCTCGCCATTGTCGCCCGTGTCGGTGCCGCTCGCCGTCTGCGCCGGCGCCTCGCCGGGGGCCGGCTGGCCCTGCACCGCCGGGTCTGCCGGAGGTGGCGGATTGGTAGCCTGCGCGTGGGCCGGCGTCGCGGCGAGCGCAAAGGTGATGGCGGACGTCGAGCAGAGCACGAAGGTCTTGACGCGCATTGAGTGCCTCCCCTGGCGGGCGGTGTCGCCGACCCTCTTGCGGGGCCGTGCCGTGCTATTAATCGAAGCCGTAACAAGGCGACAAGCCATTTGTCATATTAATCCGGGACTGACGCACGGCGGCAACAGCCTTTGTCGCGGGTCGCGGGGCGGGTAGGAAGCCGCATGGACGACGATGACGCCTTGCGGGACCTGATCGAGGCGCTGCCCGAGCCGAGCCTGATCGTCTCGAAGCGCCTCGTCGCGGTCGCCAATGCGGCGGCGCGGGCGGTGCTCGGCGAGCATATCGTCGGCCAGGACGTAAGGTTCGCCGTCCGCCATCCGATCGCCCTCGAACGAGTGGCCGAAGCGCAGCCGGCCAGCGACGAGGTCGAGCTGGTCGGCGTCGGCGGCGCCGAGCGGCGGTGGATGATGAGCGTGGCCGCGCTGGCCGACGGCTCGCGCTTCGTCCGCCTCACCGATCGCAGCGAGGCCCATGCCGCGGAGCGGATGCGGGTCGATTTCGTCGCCAATGCGAGCCACGAACTGCGCACGCCGCTCGCCACCATCTTCGGCTATGCCGAAACGCTCCACGATCAGGACGGAAGCCTCGACCCCGGGACGCGCCGGCGCTTCACCTCGATCATCCACGATGAGGCGCGGCGGATGCAGCGGGTCGTCGAGGACCTCATTTCTCTGTCCCGGATCGAGGCGGAGCGCTTCACGCCCCCGGTGGACAAGGTCGACCTCGCGCCGCTCATCGAGGAAGCGGTGCGCGACGCGCGAAGCGACGGCGACACGCGCGGCTGCACGATCCGGCGCGAAGTTGCGGGCGACCTGCCGCCGGTGGTCGCCGACCGGGTCCAGGTCCACCAGCTGCTCGACAATCTGATCGGCAACGCCGTCCGCTACGGCTGCCCCGGCCCGGTCACGGTGCTGGCGGCGGTGGAGGACGAGCAGGTGATGCTGACCGTCGCCGACCAGGGGGAAGGGATCGCCGCCGAGCATATCCCCCGCCTCACCGAGCGCTTCTACCGGGTCGACACCAGCCGCAGCCGCTCGCAGGGCGGCACCGGCCTCGGCCTGTCGATCGTCAAGCATATCGTCGAGCGCCATCGCGGCCGCCTCTCGATCGAGAGCCGCGTCGGCGAGGGCACCATTGTCCGCGTGCTGCTGCCAATCGCCCGCGACCCGGCCTGAGGCGCGAACGGAACCCCCGACCCTCCCGCGGATTGAATCGCCCGCGAATCGATTTTTCTTGGGAGCGTCATTGATGGCCGCACGCGCCTATTGGAAGGGCCAGATCAGGCTCGCCCTCGTCTCGATTCCGGTCGAGATCTTCTCCGCGACCAAGAGCGGCGCGCAGATCGCCTTCAACCAGATCCACGAGCCGACCGGCAAGCGCATCAAATATGAGAAGGTGGTGCCGGGGGTGGGGCCGGTCGACCCGGAGGAGATCGTCCGCGGCTATCAATATGAGAAAGGGTCCTACGTCGTCGTCAGCGACGAGGAGCTGGAAGCCGTGAAGCTCGATTCGAAGAAGACGCTCGAACTCACCCAGTTCGTCGATTACGACGAGGTCGACGTCCTCTATTTCGAAAAGCCCTATTTCGTGGTGCCGGCGGACGACCTCGCCGAGGAGGCGTTCATCGTGCTGCGCGAGGCGCTGAAGCGGACGCGCAAGATGGGCATCGGCCAGCTCGCCTTGCGCGGCCGCGAATATCTGGTCAGCGTCAAGCCGTGCGGCCGGGGCATCGTGCTGGAGACGCTGCGCTACGCCGACGAGGTGAACCGCGCCCGCGACTATTTCCGCGACATCGGCGATGCCAAGCCCGACGAGGATCTGCTCGACCTCGCCGAGACTCTGATCGACAAGAAGACCGCCGAATTCGACGCGGCGAAGTTCCACGACCGCTACATCGAGGCGCTGCGCGACCTCATCGAGCGCAAGATGAAGGGCCAAACCATCCACGCCGAGGAGGACAAGGCCCCGGCGCGCGGCGGCAACGTCATCGACCTGATGGCGGCGCTGAAACGCTCGATCGAGCGTCCGGGCGAGCAGACCGGCAAGGGCGCGGCGAAGAAGCCAGCGGCGAAGAAGGCACCGGCGAAAAAGGCCCCCGCGAAAGCCGCCCCGGCGCGGAAGCGGGCGTGACGGGCCGCTCCTCCCCGGAACGGGGAGGGGGACCGCACGAAGTGCGGTGGAGGGGGCCCACCTCTCCGCCGCTCCTGAGTCGGGCCTCCTCCACCATGCCTCGCATGGTCCCCCTCCCCGTTCCGGGGGAGGAGCTAGGCCATGGCTAAACCAGACCCCCTCGCCCGCTACAACGAGAAGCGGGACTTCGCGAAGACTGCCGAGCCGCCGGGCCGCTATGAGCAGCTCAGCTGGGGACACGGCAACGGCTTCATGGTCCAGAAGCACGACGCCCGCCGGCTCCATTTCGATTTCCGCCTCGAGCTCGACGGGACCCTGAAGAGCTGGGCGGTGCCCAACGGCCCCAGCCTCAACCCCGCCGACAAGAGGCTTGCGGTCCGCACCGAGGACCATCCCCTCTCCTACGCCACCTTCGAAGGCACGATCCCCAAGGGCGAATATGGCGGCGGCACGGTGATGCTGTGGGACCGCGGCTCCTGGACTCCGGCGCCCGGCAAGGACCCCAGGAAGACGATCGAGGAAGGCCACCTCCACTTCACGCTCGAGGGCGAGCGGATGAAGGGCGAATGGCTGCTCGTCAGAATGAAGCCGCGCGGCAAGGAGAAGAACGAGAACTGGCTGCTGCGCAAGATCGACGACCAATATGCCGCGGGCAGCGGCACGCTGGTCGACACCGCGCTCACCAGCGTCGACAGTGGCCGGACGATGAGCGAGATTGCCGAGGGCAAGAAGCCGCCGAAGC
>JAXDOX010000010.1:0-48021 GCA_034668625.1 Sphingomonadales bacterium | reverse complement strand
CGGTGCTGCGCGCGCAGCGCCGCGTCGCGGCTGGTGGCGGCGATCCGCATTCGGGCCATGCCGGCGCCGGTACCCGCCGGGATCAGGCGGCCGACGATGACATTCTCCTTGAGGCCGTCGAGCGTGTCGATCTTGCCCTGGACCGAAGCTTCGGTGAGCACCCGGGTCGTCTCCTGGAAGGAGGCGGCCGAGATGAAGCTGCGGGTCTGGAGCGAGGCCTTGGTGATGCCGAGCAGCACCGGCTTGCCTTCGGCGAGACGCTTCTTCGTCGCCTTCAGCTTCACATTGGCCTCGTCCATCTCCAGCCGGTCGAGCTGCTCGCCGACGAGCAGGGTCGAATCCCCGCTCTCGGTGATCTCGACCTTCTGCAGCATCTGGCGGACGATCACTTCGATATGCTTGTCGTTGATCTTCACGCCCTGCAGGCGATAGACCTCCTGAATCTCCGAGACGAGATATTCGGCCAGCGCGACGACCCCGAGCACTTCAAGGATGTCGTGCGGATCCGGCGAGCCGCCGATCAAATTGTCGCCGCGCTTGACGTAATCGCCTTCCTGCACGTCGATGACCTTCGACTTCGGCACCAGATACTCGACCGGCTCCGAACCGTCGTCGGGGATGATCGCGATCTTGCGCTTGGCCTTATAGTCCTTGCCGAAGGAAACCTTGCCGGAGATTTTGGCGATGATCGCATTCTCCTTGGGCTTCCTCGCCTCGAACAGCTCGGCGACGCGCGGCAGGCCACCGGTGATGTCGCGGGTCTTGGCGGCCTCGCGGGAGACACGGGCGAGCACTTCGCCAGCCTCGATCCGCTGGCCGTCCTCGACCGACAGCATCGCGCCCGGCGCCAGCATGTAGCGGGCCGCCTCGCCGCTCTCCTCGTCGAGGAGGGTGATGCGCGGCCGCAGATCCTCCTTCGAGCGGGCGGAGCCGCGGAACTCGGTGACCACGCGCTGGGCGATTCCGGTCGCTTCGTCGGTCTGCTCGGCGAGCGTCTTGCCCTCGACCAGATCCTGGAACTTCACGGTGCCGCCCTTCTCGGTGATGACCGGCATCATGAACGGATCCCATTCGGCCATCCGGTCGCCCTTCGACACGATGTGGCCGTGGTCGACCATCAAATGCGCGCCATAGGGGATTCGGTGGCTCGCCCGCTCGCGGCCGTCCATGTCGACGATCGCCAGTTCGCCGTTGCGCGCCATGGCGACGCGGCGGCCGCGTGTGTCGACAATCGTCGGCAGGTCCCGGAGCTCGATCGTGCCGTCGGTGGCGGCCTCGAGGTTCGAAGTCTCGTTGAGCTGGGCGGCGCCCCCGATGTGGAAGGTCCGCATGGTGAGCTGCGTGCCCGGCTCGCCGATCGACTGGGCGGCGATGACTCCGACCGCCTCGCCGATATTGACCGGCGTGCCGCGGGCGAGGTCGCGCCCGTAGCATTTGCCGCAGACGCCGTGCTGGCTTTCGCAGACCAAAGGCGAGCGGATCTTGACCGACTGGATGCCGATCTCGTCGATCCGTGCCGCCTGCGCCTCCTCGATCAGCGCGCCTTCCTTGGCGAGGACGTCGCCGGTCTTGCCGTCGACGATGTCTTCGGCGGGGGTGCGGCCGAGGATGCGCTCGCCGAGCGACGCGATGGTGGCGCCGCCCTGGACGATGGCGCGCATCTCGAGCGCGTTCTCGGTGCCGCAATCCTCCTCGACGACGACGCAGTCCTGCGACACGTCGACGAGGCGGCGGGTGAGATAGCCCGAATTGGCCGTCTTCAGCGCCGTGTCCGCGAGGCCCTTGCGGGCGCCGTGGGTGGAGTTGAAATATTCGAGGACGGTTAGGCCTTCCTTGAAGTTCGAGATGATCGGAGTCTCGATGATCTCGCCCGAAGGCTTGGCCATGAGGCCGCGCATACCGGCGAGCTGCTTCATCTGGGCCTGCGAGCCGCGGGCGCCGGAATGGGCCATCATGTAGATCGAGTTGATCGGGGCCATGCGGCCGTTCTCGTCCTTCGGTTGGGCCTTGATCTTCTCCATCATGGCATTCGCCACCTGGTCGCCGCAGCGGCTCCAGGCGTCGATGACCTTGTTATACTTCTCCTGCTGGGTGATCAGGCCGTCCTGGTATTGCTGCTCGTAATCCTTGACGAGCGCGCGGGTCTCCTCGACGAGGCCCACCTTCTCGTGCGGGATGATCATGTCGTCCTTGCCGAACGAGATGCCGGCCTTGAACGCGTGGCGGAAGCCCAGCCCCATGATCGCGTCGGCGAACAGCACCGTCTCCTTCTGGCCGGTGTGGCGGTAGACGGTGTCGATGACGTCGCCGATCTCCTTCTTGGTGAGGAGCCGGTTGACCGTCTCGAACGGCACCTTGTGGCTCTTCGGGAGCGTCTCGCCGAGCAGCATGCGGCCCGCCGTCGTCTCGAAGCGCTTCATGTAGGTCGCGCCCTTCTCGTCGGTCTGGGGCACGCGGCTGACGATCTTCGAGTGGAGCGTGACCGCGCCGGCGTTGAGCGCCTGGTGCACTTCGCTCATGTCGGAGATCAGCATGCCCTCGCCCGGCTCGCCCTCGCGCTCGAGCGAGAGGTAGTAGAGGCCGAGGATCATGTCCTGCGAGGGAACGATGATCGGCTTGCCGTTGGCGGGCGAGAGGATGTTGTTGGTCGACATCATCAGGACGCGCGCTTCCAGCTGGGCCTCGAGGCTCAGCGGCACGTGCACGGCCATCTGGTCGCCGTCGAAGTCGGCGTTGAATGCTGCGCAGACGAGCGGGTGGAGCTGGATCGCCTTGCCCTCGATCAGCACCGGCTCGAACGCCTGGATGCCGAGGCGGTGGAGCGTCGGCGCCCGATTGAGGAGCACGGGATGCTCGCGGATCACCTCGTCCAAAATGTCCCAGACTTCCTTGCGCTCCTTCTCGACCCACTTCTTGGCCTGCTTCAGCGTCATCGAGAGGCCCTTGGCGTCGAGGCGCGAGTAGATGAACGGCTTGAACAGCTCCAAGGCCATCTTCTTCGGCAGGCCGCACTGGTGGAGCTTCAGCTCCGGTCCGGTGACGATCACCGAACGGCCCGAATAGTCGACGCGCTTGCCGAGCAGATTCTGGCGGAAGCGGCCCTGCTTGCCCTTCAGCATGTCGCTGAGCGACTTCAGCGGCCGCTTGTTGGCGCCGGTGATGGTGCGGCCGCGGCGGCCGTTGTCGAACAAAGCGTCGACCGCCTCCTGGAGCATGCGCTTCTCATTGCGGACGATGATGTCCGGCGCGCGCAGCTCCATCAGCCGCTTCAACCGGTTGTTGCGGTTGATGACGCGGCGGTAGAGATCGTTCAGATCCGAGGTCGCGAAGCGGCCGCCGTCGAGCGGCACCAGCGGGCGCAGCTCGGGCGGGATGACGGGCACGACGTCGAGGATCATCCATTCCGGGCGGTTGCCGGAATCGATGAAGCTTTCGACCACCTTCAGCCGTTTGATGATCTTCTTGGGTTTGAGCTCCGACTTGGTCTCCGACAGCTCCTTCAAGAGATCGTCGCGCTCACCCTCGAGGTCGAGATCGATCAGCATCTGCTTGACCGCCTCGGCGCCGATGCCGGCCGAGAAGGCGTCCTCGCCATATTCGTCCTGCGCCGCGAGCAATTCGTCCTCGGTCAGCAGCTGGTACTTCTCGAGCGGCGTCAGGCCCGGCTCGACGACGACGTAGCTCTCGAAATAGAGGATCCGCTCGAGCTGCTTCAGCTGCATGTCGAGCAGCAGGCCGATGCGCGAGGGCAGCGACTTCAGAAACCAGATGTGGGCGACCGGCGCGGCGAGCTCGATATGGCCCATGCGCTCGCGGCGGACCTTCGAGACGGTGACCTCGACGCCGCACTTCTCGCAGACGATGCCCTTGTATTTCATGCGCTTGTACTTGCCGCACAGGCACTCGTAATCCTTGATCGGCCCAAAGATGCGCGCGCAGAACAGGCCGTCGCGCTCCGGCTTGAACGTGCGGTAGTTGATCGTCTCGGGCTTCTTGATCTCGCCGAACGACCAGGACCGGATGCGCTCGGGGGAAGCGATGCCGATCTTGATCTGGTCGAACGTCTCCGGCTTGGCGACCGGATTGGCGAAGGGGGTCATCTCGTTCATGTTTTCTCTTCCTCAAACCCTCTCCCCTTCAGGGGAGAGGAAGAGCCGCCGTCAGGCGGCGAAGGAGAGGGGGAGTCAGTGCGGTTTCGACCGACTTCCCCTCTCCCCGGCCCTCTCCCCTGAAGGGGAGAGGGAGGTTGATTCTCACTCCGCGGCCAGCGCCACGCCGTCCTCGTCGAGCGTCGTGTTCAGCTCGACATTGAGGCCGAGCGACCGCATCTCCTTGACGAGCACATTGAAGCTCTCGGGGATTCCGGCCTCGAACGTGTCGTCGCCCTTGACGATCGCCTCGTAGACCTTGGTGCGGCCGATCACGTCGTCCGACTTCACCGTCAGCATCTCCTGCAGCGTGTAGGCGGCGCCGTAGGCCTGGAGCGCCCAGACCTCCATTTCGCCGAACCGCTGGCCGCCGAACTGCGCCTTGCCGCCCAACGGCTGCTGGGTGACGAGGCTGTAGGGGCCGATCGAGCGGGCGTGGATCTTGTCGTCGACGAGGTGGTGGAGCTTCAGCATGTAGATATAGCCCACCGTCACCTTGCGGTCGAACGTGTCGCCGGTGCGGCCGTCGAACAAAGTCACCTGGCCCGAGGGATCGAGCCCCGCCTTGACCAGCATCGCCGACACGTCCGCCTCGCGGGCGCCGTCGAACACCGGCGTGCCCATCGGCAGGCCGCCCACGAGGTTGGAGGCGAGCTCCATCACCTCCTCGTCGGAGCGGGCGTCGATCTCCTTGACGTAATTGGCGCCGTAAATGTCCTTTAGCTTGGTCCGGACCTCCTTGACGCTCTTGCCCGCAAGGCCTTCGCCGCGCTCCTGGATGCCCTCCAGCATCTCCGCGATCTGCTTGCCGAGGCCGCGCGCGGCCCAGCCCAGATGGGTCTCGAAGATCTGGCCGACGTTCATGCGGCTCGGCACGCCAAGTGGATTGAGGACGATGTCGACCGGCGTCCCGTCCTCGAGGAACGGCATGTCCTCATTCGGCAGGATGCGGCTGATGACGCCCTTGTTCCCGTGGCGGCCGGCCATCTTGTCGCCCGGCTGCAGCTTGCGCTTCACCGCGACGAACACCTTGACCATCTTGAGCACGCCCGGCGGCAGCTCGTCTCCCCGCTCCAGTTTCTCGATGCGGTCGTCCAGGCGCCTGCGGATCGTCGCCTCGGCCTCGTCATACTGGGCCTTTACGGCCTCGAGATCGGCCTGGACCTTGTCGTCCTTGACCGCGAACTTCCACCATTCGAAGGTCTCGATCTCGGTGAGGCCCGCCTCGTCGACGGTCGCGCCCTTCTTGAAGCCCTTGGGCGCCGCGGTGGCGGTCTGGCCGACCAGCATCTCTTTCAAACGCGCGAAGGTCGAGCGCTTGAGGATCGCCCGCTCGTCCTCGGCGTCCTTACGGAGCCTGTCCTTCTCCTCCGTCTGGATGGTGCGGGTGCGGTCGTCGATGTCGATTCCGTGGCGGTTGAACACGCGGACTTCGACCACCGTGCCGGAGACGCCCGGCGGCAGGCGCAGCGAAGTGTCGCGCACGTCCGACGCCTTCTCGCCGAAGATGGCGCGAAGGAGCTTCTCCTCCGGCGTCATCGGGCTTTCGCCCTTCGGCGTGATCTTGCCGACCAGGATGTCGCCCGGCTCGACCTCGGCGCCGATATAGACGATGCCCGCTTCGTCGAGGTTGCGCAGTGCCTCTTCACCGACATTGGGGATGTCGCGGGTGATATCCTCCGGCCCCAATTTGGTGTCGCGGGCCATCACCTCGAACTCCTCGATGTGGATCGAAGTGAAGACGTCGTCCTTCACGATCCGCTCGGAGATCAGGATAGAATCCTCGAAATTGTAGCCGTTCCAGGGCATGAACGCGACGAGCACGTTCCGCCCCAGCGCCAGCTCCCCCATCTCGGTCGAGGGACCGTCGGCGATGACGTCGCCGCCCTCGACCAGGTCGCCCACCTTCACCAGCGGCCGCTGGTTGATGCAGGTATTCTGGTTCGAGCGCTGGAACTTCATTAACGTGTAGATGTCGACGCCCGATTGGCCCGCCTCGACGTCGCCGGTGGCCCGGACGACGATGCGGGTCGCGTCGACCTGGTCGACGACGCCCGAGCGGCGGGCGGCGATGGCGGCGCCGGAATCGCGCGCCACCGTCTCCTCCATGCCGGTGCCGACCAGCGGCGCCTCGGCGCGGATCAGCGGGACGGCCTGGCGCTGCATGTTCGAACCCATCAGCGCGCGGTTGGCGTCGTCATTCTCGAGGAACGGAATGAGCGAGGCGGCGACCGAGACGAGTTGCTTGGGGCTGACGTCCATCAAAGTGATCGTCTCGCGCGGCGCCATCAGGAACTCGCCCGCCCGCCGCGAAGAGACGATGTCCTCGCCGAACGTGCGGTCTTTGTTCAGCTCCGCATTGGCCTGGGCGATGGTGTGCTTCGCCTCCTCCATCGCCGACAGGTAGACGACCTCGTCGGTCACCTTGCCGTCGACGATCTTGCGGTAGGGAGTCTCGATAAAGCCGTATTTGTTGACCCGGCTGAAGCTGGCGAGCGAGTTGATCAGGCCGATGTTCGGCCCTTCCGGAGTCTCGATCGGGCAAATGCGGCCGTAATGGGTCGGGTGGACGTCGCGCACCTCGAAGCCCGCGCGCTCGCGGGTGAGGCCGCCGGGCCCGAGCGCCGAGACGCGCCGCTTGTGCGTCACCTCGGACAAGGGGTTGGTCTGGTCCATGAACTGGCTGAGCTGCGACGAGCCGAAGAATTCGCGCACCGCCGCCACCGCGGGCTTGGCGTTGATCAGGTCGTTCGGCATCACGGTCGAGACGTCGACGCTCGACATGCGCTCCTTCACCGCCCGCTCCATGCGAAGCAGGCCGACGCGATACTGGTTCTCGAGCAATTCGCCGACCGAGCGGACGCGGCGGTTGCCGAGATTGTCGATGTCGTCGATCTCGCCCTTGCCATCCTTCAGGTCGACGAGCGTCTTGACCACCGCGACGATGTCCTCCTTGCGGAGCGTCGTCACCGTGTCAGGCACGTCGAGGTCGAGGCGCATGTTCAATTTGACGCGGCCGACGGCAGAGAGGTCGTAGCGCTCGGGATCGAAGAACAGGCCGCCGAACAGCGCTTCGGCGGTCTCGCGGGTCGGCGGCTCGCCGGGGCGCATGACGCGGTAGATGTCGGAGAGGGCCTGGTCGCGGTCCTCCGACTTGTCGGCCTTGAGCGTGTTGCGGATCCAGGCGCCGGTCGCGACATGGTCGATATCGAGCAGCTCGATGCGGTCGATGCCGGCCTTGTCGAGCTTTTCCAGATTCTCGGCCGAGACCTCGTCGCCCGCCTCGACATAGATCTCGCCGGTCTTCTCGTTGATGAGGTCGTAGGCGGAATAGCGGCCGAAAATCTCCTCGGTCGGGATGACGAGCTGGGCAAGGCCGTCTTTCGCCGCCTTGTTGGCCCCGCGCGGGGTGATCTTCTGGCCGGCCGGAAACATCACCTCTCCGGTCTCGCCGTTGACCACGTCGAAGGTCGGCTTCTGACCGCGCCAATTCTCGGCGACGTAGGGGATCGCCCAGCCATTCTTGCCGCGCACGAAGGTGACGCGGCCGTAGAAGGTGTTCAAAATCTCCTCATTCGCCATGTCGAGGGCGTGGAGCAGGGCGGTCACCGGCAGCTTGCGCTTGCGGTCGATGCGAACGTTGACGATGTCCTTGGCGTCGAACTCGAAGTCGAGCCAGGAACCGCGATAGGGAATGACGCGGGCGGCGAAGAGATACTTGCCGGAGGCGTGGGTCTTGCCTCGGTCGTGGTCGAACAGCACGCCCGGCGAGCGGTGCATCTGGCTGACGATGACTCGCTCGGTGCCGTTGACGATGAACGTGCCGTTCTTCGTCATCAGCGGCATGTCGCCCATGTAGACGTCCTGCTCCTTGATATCGAGGACGGAGCGGGTCTCGGTATCGGGGTCCACCTCGAAGACGATGAGGCGCAAGGTGACGCGCATCGAGGCGGCGTAGGTCATGCCGCGCTGGCGGCACTCGTCGACGTCGTATTTCGGCTCTTCCAGCTCGTAATGGACGAAATCCAGCTCGGCGGTGCCGGCAAAGTCGCGGATCGGGAAGACCGAGCGCAGAGTCTTCTCGAGGCCGGAGACGTAGCCGTCCTGCGGCCGCGAGCGGAGGAAATGCTCGTAGCTCTCGCGCTGGACCTCGATGAGGTTCGGCATTTCCGAAACCTCGTGGATATTGCCGAAAATCTTGCGGATGCGCTTCGACGCGGTCAATTGCGTCGCGCGGAGGGGCCTGCTGGGAGCGGTGGTCGCCATGGGGGTCTTGTCGCCTTATCTTCGTCGCCCCAGCGAAGGCTGGGGCCGATGCCGACTTCGCGCCTCGCTGCCGGAGCGAGGGCGAAGCCCGATGCGAATCGCGGCCAGAGACGCAAAAAGCCGCGAGTCTCCACCTGGGAAACCGCAGCTTCAGCGTCTTGAAAACCCCGCCCGATCAATGCGTTGAACACGCTGCGCGACGGCGCGTCCTGTTCCGATGCGAATGGGGTGTGGGCGCTAGATAGGGGCGGGGGCGGCGAGGGTCAAGCTTTGTCAAGCGCTTTTCGGCATCTCGCGCGCCTGAAGCCGGCCCATTCGCCCCGCGGCGGGTCTGTGCGGGTCTGTGCGGGGCCGTGCGGAGGATGATCGGGAAAGACGCTCGCGCGGATTGCCGCTGCCCCGTATCGGAATGCCGTCAGTCGTAAGGAGAGCGGGAATGTCGCGGGCGAAGGTGGGGATTGCGAGCCTTTCGGCCGTCGCGGCGGTGATCCTGCTCGGCCCGGGGCCGGGCGAGGCGCCCAAGGCCTCGGCGCGGCCGACGCCCGAGCAGGTCGAGGCGGCGATCAGCCACGCTTCCGCCACGGCCACGCCGACCGTCTCCCGCCGCCGCTAGCGGCGCGAGGTCCGCGGCCTCACCGCCCGCGCTTCAGCCGCACCAGCGCCTCGTCCAGCGCCTGCAGGAAGCGGGAGCGATCGGCCCTCGCGAAGGGCGGCGGGCCGCCGAGTTGGTCGCCGCCGGCGCGCAGGTCGGCCATGATCGCGCGGGTCGCGATGGCGGCGCCGATCGAGCTCGTCGTGAACGGCTTGCCAGTGGGCGCGATCACGCTCGCGCCGGCCTTCAGTGCCCGGTCGGCGAGCAGGATGTCGGCGGTGACGATCAGGGTTCCCGGCCCGGCGGCCCCGGCGATCCAGTCGTCGGCGGCGTCGAAGCCGGCGCCGACGACGATCCGCTCAACCAGCGGATGGTCGGGCACGCGGATCCGGCTGTTGCTGACGATGGCGACGGGCACGCCGTGGCGCCAGGCGACCTTGTAGATTTCGTCCTTCACCGGACAGGCGTCGGCGTCGACCAGGATGCGCGGGCTCAGAGCACGTCTCCGAACATGAACCAGAGCAGGCCGAACCACAAAACGAGCGCCGCAGCGCCCACCGCCGCGGTGATCAGCCGCGGGTCTGGCCCGGCGCGGGGTTCGGGGTCGGCCATGAGGCGGCCATAGCAGCGGCCGCGGCCGGCCAAAAGCGAGCCCCGGCGCCGGGGGGCGCCGGGGCTCGTCTTCTTACTGCGGAAGCTTACTGGCCGGGAGGCTGGTCGCCCGGGCCACCCGCGCCGCCGGAGGCACCGCCGCCGCCGCTGCGGCGGGCGCGCATCGCCTCGCGGAACGTGTCGCGCTCCTGCGGGGTGACGGTGCCGTCGCGGTTGGCGTCGACCATGTCGAACATCCTCAAGATGCCGGTGTCGATCTCCTGGAGCGAGAGCTTGCCGTCATGGTTGGCGTCGAGGCGGTCGATCATGTTGGCGCCGCGGTCGCCCAGCTCCTGGGCGGTGACGAAGCCGTCCTTGTTGGCGTCCATCTCGGCGAACTGCGCCGAGGTCTCCGCCTGCACCTGGGTGCGGGTGACGCTTTCATCGCCCCCGCCCATCATGCCGCGCGGGCCCTGCGGGTGGGCCTGCGGCCCCGGCGCCGGCGCCGGGGCGGAAGCGGGCGGGGCGGCGAAGGCGGTAGCGGCGGTGAGCGCGGCGAGCGCCGCGCCGGCGAGGGCGAATCTGGTCATCGGGGGAACAAGCTCCGTGGATTGGGAGCGGGCACGCCCCCGGGGAGCGTCCGGCTAGCGGCCGCAGCCTGTATGGCGGTTGAACGCGATTCGCGTCCCGCTCCGCAACGCGGTGCGGATCGAGAAGTGACGGCGCGGCGGCGTTGCCGCCGCCGCGTCCGCTTCCGGGTCTACCAGGGCCATTCGCTGGAATCGACGATCCCGTCATGGTTGGCGTCGAGCCGGCTCCAGGCCGTCGCGCTCCAATATTCGTCGGGGCTCAGCCAGCCGTCGCCATTGGCGTCGAACGCCGTCCAGCTCGGCTCGTAGGCGGTCTGGTGGTAGGCCGGGTAGAAGCCGCCGCCATACCAGCAATTGGCATATTCGGCGCGGCTGATACGACCGTCGCCATTGGTGTCCCAGGCCCGCCAGCCGCCGCTGTGCCAGTCGTTCCATTCGGCCTGGCTGACGCGGCCGTCGCCGTTGCGGTCGATCGCTCCGTAGCTGCCGCAGGCGGCATAATGGGTGTTCGGGTCGAAGGCGTTGGCGACGGACTGGACGTCCGCGCCGACGCCGCGGACGGTGTTGCAGCCGGCCAGCGCGACGGCGGAGGCGAGCAGCAGGGGAGCGATTGAGCTACGCATTGGGCATCTCCTGTTCACACGAAGCGCCTCGGACCGCCCGCTCCCGGGGCGAGGACTGCGGGATTAACTCCGCCGCCCCCGCCATGTTCCTGATCGCAATCGGCGGCATCTTGTTACGTGCGCGGAACGCGGCCTTCCCCCGCGTGTTTATCCTGCTCCCGGGTGACGACGGAGTTGAAGGCGTGACGGCAAGACATGTGGTCGCCTATGCGATCCTCTTCGTCGCGCTCGTGCTCGTCGTGGCATGGGGCGTGTGGAACGGGCGCGCGCGCCACCGGCATCGCGCGCGCGACGACCGGATCGACCTGTTCCGCGACGACTGAGGCTGGCGGCAACCGGACGTAGCCCTTAGGAGAGGGGGCGTGGGACGTTCCGCGGCTGCCTTCCTGCGCGCTCGGCCGCGCGCCGCAATGCTGCTTGCGGCCGCCTTGTTCCTGCGCCTGCTCGTCCCAGCGGGATACATGGTCGGAAGCGCGGCGGGGGGCCTGGCGCTGGTGCCGTGTCCGGCGGTGGCGTCAGCCCCGGTCATGGCGCGCCACGGCCACCATGACGGCAGCGCCCCTCACGCCGAAGCGCCCTGTCCATTCGCCGCGCTCGCCGCGCCCGCTTTGCCGCCGGCTGACCCGCTCGCGCTCGCCCCTCCTCAGGCCACCTATGCCCTCGCTCCGGCCTGGCTCCCCGCGGAGACCCTGGCTCCCGGCGCCGCGGCGCCGCCGCCGCCGGCGACGGGACCGCCCGCTTCCGTCTGATCCGCCTTTCCGGCCATCGGAACGAAAGCTGCCTCATGCTGTCTCTTTCGCGCGCCCCGGTCGCGGCGCGCCTCTTTCTTGCCGCCGCCGCGCTGCAATCGGGACGCCTCGTTGCGGCCGAGGACGACCGTATCGTCGTCACCGCCAAGCGAGCGCCCGACACTCCGGCAAGCCAGGAGAGCGTCGACGCGGCCCGCCTGCGCGAGACCACCGCCCTCCTCACCCCGGAGGATGCGGTGCGCTACCTCCCGAGCCTGCTCGTCCGCCAGCGCCATCCGGGCGACACGCAGGCGCCCCTCGCCACCCGCACTTCCGGCGTCGGCGCCAGCGCGCGGAGCCTCATCTACGCCGACGGCATCCTCCTCTCCGCGCTCATCGGCAACAACAACAGCAGCGCCAGCCCCCGCTGGTTCATGGTCGCGCCGGAGGAAATCGAGCGGGTCGACCTGCTCTACGGCCCCTTCTCCGCGGCCTATCCCGGCAATTCGATCGGCGCCGTCGTCAACATCGCGACCCGGCAGCCGGAGCGGTTCGAAGCCTCGGCCAAGGTAGCGACCAGCGTTCAGACCTTCGCCCAATATGGCACGGATGGAATCTTCCCGGCCTGGCAGCTGGAGGCGACGGCGGGCGACCGGATCGGGCGCTTCTCCTGGTTCGCCAGCGCCAACCGTCTTCACGGCCGAAGCCAGCCGCTCGCTTACGTGACGGTGCCGCGCACCGGGGCCGCGGCGCCAGGCCGGGGCGCCTTCGCCGATGTCAGCCGCACCGGCGCACCTATCTGGGTGATCGGCGCCGGCGGGTTCGAGGACCAGGCGCAGGCTACGCTGAAGCTCAAGCTAGGCTTCGAGCTGACGCCGCGCCTGCGCATCGGCTGGCGGAGCGGCCTGTTCCTCAACGACACCGACGCCTCGGCACGGACCTGGCTCGACGGCGGTATCTATGCCGGCCGGGTGAGCCTCGGCGGCGCCGACCTCACCATCCCAGCCTCGGCCTTCTCGAACAACGTCTACCGGTTCGATGAGCGGCACTGGATGCACGCGCTGAGCCTCGAAGTCTCGGCGGCGGGGATCGATTGGCGGGCGATCGCCTCGCTCTACGATTACGACAAAGACGTGCAGCGCATTCCCTCGGCGGCGCTGCCGGCCGCGGCGGCGGGCGGGGCGGGCGCGCTCGTGCGGATGGACGGCACCGGCTGGCGCACGCTCGACCTCGACGCCCGGCGCGGCGGCCTGTCCTTCGGCGCGCATTACGACCGCTTCCGCCTCGTGAGCGCCCGCTACGCGACCACTGACTGGCGCCGCGGCCAAGCCGGAGCCCTCGTCCAGCAGGCGAGGGGCCGCACGCGAACCATGGCGCTCTGGGCCGAGGACCGGATCGCCCTCGGCAAGGCGCTGCACCTGACGCTCGGCGCGCGTTACGAAAGCTGGCGCGCTTATGGCGGCTTCAACTTCTCAGCGGCGCCGGCCTTGGCGGTGCGGCAGCCCGAGGTGGCGCGGTCCGACCTCTCGCCCAAGGCGAGCCTCGCCTGGCAGCCGAAGGGCCCGTGGTCTGTTACCCTGTCGGCCGGCCAGGCCTACCGGTTCCCGACGGTGCAGGAGCTTTACCAGGCGATCTCCACCGGCCCCACGCTCAGCGTGCCCGATCCGAACCTGAGGCCGGAACGCGCCCGCTCGGTCGAGCTGGCGATCCAGCATAAAGATGCCGGCGGCCACGTCCGCCTCTCGCTGTTTCGGGAACGGATCCGCGACGCGCTGCTGTCGCAGACGGCACCGCTCGCGCCCGGCTCCACGACGCTGTTCAGCTACGTGCAGAATGTCCCCGCAGTTCGCACTTCCGGGCTCGAGCTCGCCTTCGACCGTGCCCACGTCCTTCTTCCCCAGCTGCAGCTCTCCGGCAGCCTGACTCTGGTCGATCCGCACGTCGTCCACGACCCCGCCTTCCCCGCAGCGATCGGCAAGGACATCCCGCAGGTCCCCCGCCGCCGCGCCACTTTGGTTGCGACCTGGCATGAAGGGAAGGGACCGGCACTCACCCTCGCCGCCCGCTACGCCAGCCGCTCCTACGCCACGATCGACAATAGCGACGTCGTGGCTCACGCGTGGCAAGGCTTCGAAGGCTATGTCCTCGTCGACGCCCGTGCGGCGTTCAGGGTCGGCCCGCACTGGCAGGCGGCGGTCGGCGTCGAGAATCTGGGCGACCGCCGCTACTTCCTTTTCCACCCGTTCCCCGGCCGCACCTTTACCGCCGAGCTGGCCTGGCGATTCTAGGGCGGCTCAGGCGAGGCAGAGGTTGCGGAGCTTCGGCGCCGGGGCGGCGAGCGCTTCAAGTTCCTCGGCGACCGGCGAGTGGGCCGCTTCCTCGGCGACCCTGGCGCCGAGCTCGGCGGCGCGCGCCGCGAAGGCCGGTTCGGAGAGCAGGCGCCGGAGCGCCTCGGCGATCGTCTCCGCGCTCGCATCGGCTGCCAGCGACAGGCCGGCGCCGCGGGCGGTGACTCGGATGGCATTGTCGTGCTGGTCGCGGCCATGGGGGATGACCAGCATCGGCCGCCGGTGGGCGAGGGCGCGGATCACCGTGCCATGGCCGCCGTGCGTCACCACCAGCGCAGCCTCGTCCATCACCGCATTGTGCGGCGCCGGGTGGACGAGGCGGACATTGTCCGGCGCCGTCAGCTCGTCGGGGAGGACGATGTCGCCGAGCGTCACCAGCCCCCTGACTGGGAGCGCGCCGAGCGCGTCGGCGACACGCTGCAGCACCGCGACGTGGTTCTGGAAGGTCGTGCTGAAGCCGACCAGCACCAGCGGCCGCGCGTCGTCCGGCTCGAAGGGGGAGACAAACGGCTCGGCCCAGGTCGGATCGTCGAGTTGCGGCCCGACATAGCGCACGCCTTCGGGCAGGGCCTGCGGGGCAAAGTCGAAGGCTGCGGCGGTGGCCAAAAGGCGTTTCGACACCGCCTTGTGCTGGTCGAGCACGGTCGCGAGCGGCGCGAGGCCGAGCGCCGCGCGGGCGGCGTTCAGCGCCGCGAGCCGGCTGTCCAGCATCTGGATGAGCCCCGCCGCGACGGCGGCGTGGAGCGCCCGGTCCTCGCCCGTTTCCGCCGGCAATAGTCCCGGCCCCATCGGCGGTACGCCGCGGAGGGGAAAGAGGCTGATATTGACCTCGAGCAAGGCGAGCTTCTGCCCCAGCGCCTCGCAGGCGGCGGCCACTCCGAACAGCATCTCGTTGGACACGACGAGGTCGGCCGGCTCGCGCTCCAGCTCTTCGACAAGGTCCTGGGCATAAGCGAGCGAGGGGCCGAGCATGATCGACTCGACCACCCGCATCAGCCCTTCGCGCGGGTCGGCCGGCTCCCAGTCGCGGAGATTGTCGGTGTCGCGCGAACGGTCGGGGCGGCTCGGCGCCCGCGTCCAGGGAATGAAGGCGGCGCCGGCGGCCTCGGCCTCGGTGCGGTTGCACAGGTCGCTCATCACGCGGACTCGGTGGCCGCGCGCGGCGAGCTTGCGAGCGACGGTGAGGGCAGGGGTGACGGAGCCGCCGCCCTCCCAGGTGGCGAAGAGGAAGTTCATCGGGATTCTCCTTGTAGGGTCAGCGCAAGGGCGGCGGCGGCGAGCGCCTCCACAGCCCGGCAATAGTCGGCGACGGGTCGGGCCATGTCGCGGCGATAGAGCTTCCAGACATAGACGTCGGTCGCTGCGACGAGGGCGTCGATGCGGCACCGGCGCAGACCATTGTCGAGGCCGATCAGCTGCGGCGCGAAGGCGGCCTCCAGCCACTCGCGATGGCCGGCGCGCCCGGCATCCGCCATCTTGCGGATGGTGGGGTAGCGCTCCTCCTGAGCCAGCATCCTCATGATGAAATCGCCGGATGTTTCGTAATCCTCGGCCAGCACGGCGACCGTCTCGACGAGATCGCCGCCGCGCGTCTGCCGGCGCCGGCGCACCTCGCGGCCGACCTCCGCTTCGACCGCCTCCAGCAACCCCTCCTTGCCGCCGAAGCGGCGGATCACCGTCTGCACCGTCACGCTGGCCTCCCGTGCCACGTCTTCGAGCCGGATGTCCTCGAACCACCGCTTGGCGAGGGCCGCGCGGAAGGCGGCGAGGATGCGAGCGCCCGTCGCTTCAGCGGCGGCGGCGCGGGCGGTCTGGCGGTAGGGACGCGAAGTTGAATGCTCGTTCATGAAAGTTCGACTAACACGAAATCCCCCGCCCTACAACGTTCATGTTAGCGGACATAACATCAAATCTCCGCAATCCTCTGGACAGCGCCGCCGGGCGGGGCAAGAAGGATCGTCGCCCACGCGTCCTTCTTTGCGGAGTATTCGATGCGCCTAGCCCTCTTTGCCGCCTCTATTCTCGCCGCCACCGCGGCCGCGCCTTCGCTCGCGCAGCCCTCGCCCGACGAAGTCCTGTTCCGCGCCATCTACAAGGAGCTGGTCGAGACCAACACGACGCTTTCGGCGGGCAGCTGCACGCTCGCGGCCGAGCGCATGGCCGCGCGGCTCAAGGCCGCCGGCTTCCCGGACAGCGATCTCCACCTCATCGTCGAGCCGTCGCACCCCAAGGAGGGCAACCTCGTCGCCGTGCTGCCCGGCACCGACCCTAAGGCCAAGGCGATCCTCCTTCTCGCCCATATCGACGTCGTCGAGGCGAACCGGGCGGATTGGGAGCGCGATCCGTTCACCCTGGTCGAGGAGAACGGCTATTTCTACGCCCGCGGCTCCTCCGACGACAAAGCCCAGGCATCGGTCTGGGTCGACACTTTGGCGCGTTTCAAGCGCGAGGGATTCCGGCCGAAGCGGACGATCAAGATGGCGCTGACCTGCGGCGAGGAGACCGCCGGCGCCTTCAACGGCGCGCAATATCTCGCCAGCCACGAGCGGGCCTTGATCGACGCCGAATTCGGCCTCAACGAAGGCGCCGGCGGCCTCTACGACGAGCAGGGCAAGCCGGTCGTGCTCAACGTCCAGGCCGGCGAGAAATTCCCGCAAAACTACCGGATCGAGGTCACCAACCCCGGCGGCCACAGCTCGCGGCCGGTAAAGGAGAACGCCATCTACCGTCTCGCCGACGCGTTGGTGAAGCTTCGCGCCTACGATTTCCCGGTTCGCTCGAACCCGGCGACGCTGGGTTATTTCGGCGCGATGGCGAAGCTGCTGCACGATCCCGCCACCCCGGCCATGGCCGCCTTCGCCGCCAATCCGGCCGACGAACGCGCCGCCGCCGTCGTCGCCGCCGCGGACCCTGCCTGGAACGCGATCTTGAGGACCACCTGCGTCGCCACCATGCTCGACGGAGGCCACGCCACCAACGCGCTGCCGCAGCGCGCCGGGGCAAACGTCAATTGCCGCATATTCCCCGACTCCTCAGTCGAAGAAGTAAGGCGCCGCCTCGAGCAGGTGATCGGCGATCCGCAGGTCAAGGTGACGACGCTGGAGACCCGCAGCCAGATCGCCCCGCCGCCGCCGCTCACCGAGACGATCGTCGGGCCCGCGAAGAAGGTCGCAGCCGAGCTGTGGCCCGGCGTGCCGTTGGTGCCGTTGATGTCGGCCGGGGCGACCGACGCCGCCTTCATGACGCCGGCCGGCATCCCGACCTACGGACTCTCCGGCTTCTTCTCCGACAAGGAAGGGAGCCACGCCCACGGACTCAACGAGCGGATGGGGGTCAAATCGCTGATGGATGGCCGCAACTATTTGTATCGGCTGGTGAAACTCTACGCCTCGAGCTGAGCAAGCGGGCCGGAGCGGCGGCGGTCCGGCGCTGCCGCCGCACGGCCCGTCGAGTCGGCCCGGCGGCGGCGAGCCCGGAACGCGGGCCAAATCATTCTAGTCCTGTTATGAAACAGGAAACCATGACTCGCGCCGCGTGCCTGCTCCTCGCCGCCGCAGCGCTCCCCCTCGCCCCGGCGCTCGCGCAGGATACCCAGACCACGCCGCCGCCCGCCACCGAGCCCGCCCCGCCGCCGGCCGCCCAGGTTCCGGCGCCCGAACCGGCGCCGCCCCCGGCCCAGCCGGTCGCCACCCCGATCCCGGACGTGACGGCCGCGCCCGCTCCGGCTCCGGTGCGGACGACGACCGCCCGCACGACGACGGCCCGAGCGACCACTCGTGCGCCCGCGCCTCGCGCCGTGGTTCGCACGCCGGCGGTGAGGACCGCCGTTCGCACGGCGCCGCCCGCCGCGGCCGCGACGGCGCCCGTTGCGGCTCCGATAGCCGCGCCGCCGCCCGAAGTCGCCCCGACCACCGCGCCCGTGCCGATCGCCGCCGCGCCTCCCACCGGCGTCGACACGGTCGCGCCGGCTCCCGCCCCGGAGCCGAGCCGCGGCACCGCCTTGTGGCCGTGGCTGCTGCTCGGCGCGCTGCTCGTCGTCGGCGCGCTCGCCTTCGCGCTGCGCCGCCGCCGCAGGGCCGTCTCCCAGGATGTCTATGAAACCGAGCCGGAGACGGTGGTCGCGCCGCAGCCGGAGGTCGTCGCCGCGCCAGCGGCCGTGGCCGAGGTTGGCGAAGCCGAGATCGAGCTCGGCATGCAGCCGGTCCGCGCTGGGATCGCGGGCGATGACGCGCGGGTGGAATTTCGCCTGACGGTCGGCAATCGCGGCTCCGCGCCCGCCGAGGACGTCCGCGTCTCGACCTGGATGCTTGCCGCCGGCTCGTCCGAGATGGAACGCGCGCTGATCGAGCCGCGCGCCGATGCGGCCGACACGCCGCCGGTGACGATCGGCGCCGGAGAATCCCGCACCATGGAGGCGGCGGTCGCGCTGCCGAGGTCCGAGGTCGAGGGCGACGCGCTGCTCCCGGTGGTGGTCGCCGACGCCGCCTGGCGGATGTCCGACGGCCGCGAACGCCACACCCGCATGTCCTACGCGGTCGGCGTGCCGGACGGCGACGAGCTCGCCCATTTCGACGTCGAGAACCCCTCGGGCCTCCACGAAGGCGTCGTCGCCCAGGCCCTTGGCGAGCCCGAGAGGAGCTGAGCGCACCCGGGGGTGCGGCCGCGGGAGATGGCAAACGCTATCTTAACCATGGCGGGCGCAATCTCGGCGGGTGGTCGACATCCGTTTCCGCCATGCGGCGCTGATCGCGCTCGCCTGCCTCGCGCCCGCCGCCGCGCGCGCGGCCGGCGGCGTGATGAGCGGCGTCGCCGACTTCCGCCTCGCGGCGGCGGACGGGGAGACGAGCTGGCTCGCGGGCGGCTTTGGCAAAACGCGCTTGGGGAGCGGGGGTGACGGCGATCTGAAGCTCCATGCCGTTCCCGCCTTCGGCGAGCTGATCGTGCAGCCGCCGCTGACCTGGAACCTGCGCGCCACCCTCGTCCTCACCGCCCAGCAGGGGCCGCGCCAGCCGCTCGACGTCTCCGAAGCCTTCGTCACCTGGAAGCCGCTGCCGCGCGGTCCGCTTCGTCTCTCGGCCCGTGCCGGGCTGTTCTGGCCACCGGTTTCCCTGGAGCATGAGGGCGCCGGCTGGATCGTCCCGGACATGATCACGCCGTCGGCGATCAACAGCTGGATCGGCGAGGAAGTGAAGATGGTGGCCGCGGAGGGGACGGTCGCCCGCGACATGGGCGGTGGCCGGGTCGCGGCGACCTTCGCCCTGTTCGGCTTCAACGACACGGCGGGGACGTTGCTCGCCTTTCGCGGCTGGGCGATGCACGACGTCACCGCCGGCGCCTTCGGCCACCGGCGCCTGCCGCCGCTCAACCCGTTCATGCAGGACGTGCAGGCGCCGTCGACGCGGCCGGTCGACGAGGTGGATGGCCGGCTGGGCTTCTACGCCAAGCTCGCCTGGTCGCCCGCCGCGCCTGTGTCGATCGAAGCCTTCCACTACCGCAACCGCGGCACGCCCGATGCCGTGACGGACCGGCTGCAATGGGGCTGGGACACGCGCTTCTGGAACGTCGGCGCGCGCGTCGATCTCGGCCCGCACACGCGGCTGCTCGCCCAGGCACTCACCGGCACGACGGAAATGGGCGTCGAGGAGGATGAGCATTATTGGGTGGAGACCCGCTACCGCGCCGCCTATCTGCGCCTGATCCGCGAGCAGGGGCCACTGACTTTGACCGGCCGGCTCGACCTGTTCGGCACGCGCGAGCGCGGCTCGGAGATGGGCGGCGCCGAGAGCGAGGGCGGCTGGGCGGCGACGGCGGCGGCGAGTTGGGCCCTCTCGCCCCACGCCAAGCTGATCCTCGAGGGGCTGAGGATCGACAGCGACCGCGGCGCTCGCGCCCGCACCGGCCTTGCGCCGAGCCAGCGCCAGAACCAGCTCCAGGCGGCGTTGCGCCTCACCCTCTAGCTTTTCGCTTTCTTCACCATTGAGGGCGCAAAAGGCGGCGATGCGTGCCGCAGCCGCTTTCCTTTCAGCGCTCAGCCTCTGCGCGCCGGCCGCGGCCGCGGAGGTCGCCGTCACCGTGCGTCTGCCGAACGGCGCTCCCGTCGCCAATGCCGTGGTCAGCCTCTATCCCGCAGGACGCCCGGCGCCGCTCGCGCCCGCGGCGGGCGTCTACAAGGTCGCGCAGAAGGACACCCAATTCCACCCGTTCGTGCTGGTCGTGCCGGTCGGCGCCACCGTCGCCTTTCCTAATTACGACGCGTTCCGACACCATGTTTACTCTTTCTCGCCCTCCAAGCGGTTCGAGCTCAAGCTCTACGCCAAAGAGCAGAATCGCACTGTCCGCTTCGACAAGGCGGGGGTGGTCCCGCTCGGCTGCAACATCCACGATCAGATGACCGCCTTCCTCAAGGTGAGCGACACCGGCCTTGTCGTGCAGACGGACGGCGCCGGCCGCGCCGTGTTCGCGGAGGTACCCGCCGGCCTGGTCGTGGCCCGGATCTGGCATCCCTATCTCCGGGCGCCGGGCAACCAGGTGGAGCTGCGCTGGTCCGTCGGTCGTGGCCGCCAGAGCGAGGCGGCGACGGTCAACCTGCGGGCTCCGCCGCGGGCGGCGCCTTCCTACTGAGGCCGGCGATGTTCCGGCGCATCCGCACTCGTCTCGCGGTTCTTTACGCCGGCCTGTTTGCGGGGGCGCTCGCCCTTGTCTCGATCGCGCTCTACGTCGTCCTCGCCACAGCCGCCGAGCGGCAGGTGCGCGGCGAGCTCGTCGCCAGCGCGACCGTATTCGACCGGCTCTGGACGATGCGCTCGCGCGAGCTCGGCAACGCGGCCGGCGTGCTCGCTCGCGATTTCGGATTCCGCGAGGCGGTCGCGACCGGCGATCCCGGCACGGTCGAATCGGCGCTCGACAACCTCAAGGCGCGGCTCGGGTTACGGACCGCCTTCATCGTCAATTACGACGGCAGCGTCACCGGCACGCGCGATCCGCGGCTGAGGCGGGAGGCCGCGCGGCTGTGGATGCCGCTCGACGCGGGCGAGACGAGCGGCGTCGCGGCGCTGGACGGCGTGCCCCATCATATCGTCGCGGCGCCGATCCTCAGCCCCACCTTGGCCGGCTGGGTGGTATTCGCGACGCCGCTCGGGCCGAGCGAGATGCAGTCGCTCGAACGGCTCTCGGCCATCCCGATCGAGGCGAGCGTCGTCCAGGGCGGCCACGGTCGCGGCTGGGGCGCCGGTGCGGTCGACGCCTTCGTTCGCTCTCATCTCGGCGACAACGAGCCGGCCGAGTTCAAGGACGGGGCCGGCGTCTCCGTCGCGCTGGCCAAGCCGCTCCACAGTCTCGACCCGGGACGGCCGGCCGCGCTGCTGCTGCGCTACCCGGTGGCGCTCGCCATGGCGCCCTACCGCCCGCTCCAGGCCGCGATGGCGCTGACCGGCCTCGCCGGCCTCATCCTGCTCCTGTTCGGCTCCTGGCGCCTGTCGCTGTCGATCACGCGGCCCATCTCTCTGCTCGACCGCGCCGCGCGGCGGATGGAAGCGGGCGAGACGGTCGAGGTGACCGTCGAGACGGCGGACGAGATCGGCCGGCTGGCGCGCAGCTTCAACGCTATGGCGGCCGGCATCGCCGAGCGCGAGCGGCGGATCACCGAGCTCGCCTTCACCGACAGCCTGACCGGGCTCCCCAACCGCGCCTTCTTCCGCCAGCATCTGGCGCTCGAGCTGCGGCAGCGGAGCGCAGCCTCGCTCGTCCTGTTCTGCCTCGACCTCGACAGCTTCCACGCCGTCAACGACGCGCTCGGCCATGCAGTCGGCGACGCATTGCTGCGGGCGGCCGCGGAACGGCTGCGCGCCGGCGCGGACGGCGCCTTCCTCGCCCGGCTGGGCGCCGACGGGTTCGCCGTGGTGGCGAGGGGCGGTGCGGATCCGGCGCTGCGCGCGCGGCGGCTCGCCTCGCTGTTCGCCCAACCGTTCGACGTGGATGGGCGCAGCCTTTCGGTCAGCGCCAGCCTCGGCGTCGCCGTCGCGGAAGAGGGCGACGATCCGGATGGCCTGCTCAACGAAGCGGAGCTCGCGCTCGCCCAGGCGAAGCAGGAGGGGCGCGGCGCGATCGGCTTCTTCGAGAGCGAGATGAACGCCCGCGCGCAGGCGCGGCACCGGCTGGAGGAGGATCTCGCCCAGGCCCTGGGCCGCGGCGAGTTCGAGCTCTTCTTCCAGCCGCTGGTCGAGCTGGAGGGCGGCGCCATCGCCGGCTTCGAGGCGCTGCTGCGCTGGAACCACCCGGAGCGCGGCCGGATCGCGCCCGCGGAGTTCGTCCCGGTGGCGGAAGAGACGGGCGTGATCGTGCCGGTCGGCGCCTGGGTGGTGGAGGAGGCGTGCCGGCGCGCCGCCGGCTGGCCGGGTGAGGTCCGCGTCGCGGTCAATGTCTCGTCGGTGCAACTGCGTAAGAGCGGGTTTCAGGCGGTGGTGGTCCGCGCGCTCGCCGCGAGCGGGCTGGACCCACGTCGGCTCGAGCTCGAGATCACCGAGAGCCTGTTCCTCGAAAGCTCTGAGGAGATCCTCCAGACGCTCCACGCCTTGCGCACGCTCGGGGTGCGCGTCGCGCTCGACGATTTCGGCACGGGCTATTCGAGCCTTGCCTACCTGCAAAGCTTCCCGTTCGACAAGATCAAGATCGACCGCGCCTTCGTCGAGCCGCTCGGCCGCCGCCACGGCGCCCGCGCGATCGTCGCCGCGATTGCGACGCTGGCGAGGTCGCTGGGCATGGAGACCACGGCCGAGGGCGTCGAGGAGGAGGCGCAGCTGGAAGCGTTGCGCGAGCTCGGTTGCACCAGCGTGCAGGGCTTCCTGTTCAGCCGCCCCGTCGACGCGGCTGCGGCCGCCGCTCTGCTCGCCACCGGCGTTCGCGCCGCGGCCTGAACAGATAAAGGGCCGGCCCCACGCGGGAGCCGGCCCTTCTTGTTCGACCGGATCGCTCCGGCGTAGCTTACTTCAGCTCGACGGTGGCGCCGGCTTCCTCGAGGCGCTTTTTGAGCTCCTCGGCTTCGGCCTTGTTGACGGCTTCCTTGACCGCCTTTGGAGCGCCCTCGACCAGCGCCTTGGCCTCGCCGAGGCCGAGCTGCGTGATCGCCCGCACTTCCTTGATCACGTTGATCTTCTTGCCGCCGTCATTGACGAGGATGACGTCGAACTCGGTCTGCTCCTCGGCGGCCGGCGCCGCGGCGGCGGCGGCCGGAGCGGCGGCCACGGCCGCAGCGGCCGAGACGCCCCATTTCTCTTCGAGCGCCTTGGCGAGATCGGCGGCTTCGAGGACGGTCAGCTCGCTGAGCTTATCGACGAGGGAATTGATGTCTGCCATTTTAAGTCTCCGTTTTCGTTCCGTCGGGGTGTCACCCCCGGACTGATCCATTGGGTGGTCGGGTTATGCGTCTTCTTTCGCGGCATAGGCGCCGAACACGCGGGCGAGCATCGCGCCCGGCTCGTTGATGGTCCGCGCGATCTTCGACGCCGGGGCCTGGATGAGGCCGATGATCGTCGCGCGCAGCTCATCGAGAGACGGGAGCTCGGCAAGCGCCCTCACGCCGTTCACGTCGAGGACCGTATCGCCCATCGCGCCGCCGACGATCTCGAAGCGATCGGTCGTCTTGGCGAAATCCACGGCGACCTTGGCGGCCGCGACCGGATCCGATGATGTGGCGAGCGCCGTCGGCCCGCTCAGCAGGTCGCTGATCGGAGCGTAGGGCGTGTCCTCGAGCGCAATCAGGGTGAGTGTGTTCTTGGCCACCTTGAAGCTGGCGCCCGCGTCGCGCATCCGGATTCGGAGGGCGGTGGACTGGGCCACCGTCATCCCGAGATTGCGGGTGACGACCACCACGCTCGTCTCGTTGAACGTCTGCTTGAGCTGGGCGACCTGCTCGGCCTTTTGAGCTCGATCCATGCTTACACTCCAAATTCCTTCGCCGGACCGTCCGGCGAAGGCACGAATTCGGCTCGCGCAAAAACCGCGAGCCAGATGTCCGATGGGGAGTGGTTCAAGGCCCGAACGGATCGGGCAGATCCGGCACGCCCCGCGGACGGCCGGCGAAAACTCTTCCCCGTCTAGGCTGGAGATTAAGGAGCAAAGCCCCACCAGCTGTCTCGGACGGATGCCCGCGCCGGCTCGGCCGGACGGGCGAAGCGGCGCCTATACAGCAACGCGCGGCGAGATCAAGCCACGCAGGGAAGGGGCCTATGCAACGACCGCGGCGGTCGCTCGTTCCTCCCCCGTCCCAAACCAAGGAGACCTGTTGAAATGCGTAAGCTCATCATTGCGGCGGCGCTCGGCGCGCTGACCGTTACCGCCGTCCCGGCCGTTGCCCGGGACGCCTATCGCGACTATCGTCACGACGTCCGCAAGGCCAGTCAGGACTGCCGGCGCGATTTGCGTCGCGCCCGCACGACCTGGGAGCGGCAGAAGGCGCAGCGCGATTGCCGGCACGACATGCGCAAGGCGCGCCGCGACTATCGCGACGACGTGCGCAACGGGCGCTGATCGCCGACCTTCGGAGAAAGGCCGGGGCCGCGCGGCGGCCCCGGCCTTTTTCACATTCAGACCGCGCGGCGGCCGGTGACGAGGTGGACGATGAACAGGATGACGGCGATCACCAGGATGATGTGGATGAACCCGCCGGCGACGTGAAAGGCGAGGAACCCGAGCAGCCAGAGTATGACCAGGATCGCGGCAATGGTGAGGAGCATGTCTTTCCCCTTTATGGGCCGTTGGGACGCGACAGGGCAGCCACGGCCCGTGTCAGCGGCGTAACGACCCCGCTCCCGGCCGGTTCCGCCGTTGCGGGTAGTCAGGTCCTGACCTTGTTGAACCAGTCCTTGGTGGGGTCGCGCTCGCGCTGCGCCACCTCCTCCCCGGCGAGGCGGTTGACCACCTCCTCGAACGTCCCCTCGACCGCGACCTTCACCTCGCCGAAGAACAGGTCGACGAAATTGCCCGGTCCCGAGCGCAAATGGGTGACCCGGTCCGGATTGATCGCGATCTTGCCGGGCTCGCCGGCTTTCCTGAGAATGACGAGACGCATGGCCACGGCAATGCCCCCGGGCCGGTTAAGATCGCGTATCCGAGGCCCCGCCGCGGCGGCCGGTGAGGCCGCGCAGATGGCGCTCCACGGCGCGCGAGAAGGTGCGCATCGAGAAGTTCTGCGGGTCGTCGTGGCCGTCCGCGAAGCGGGCGTCGAGAACCGCATGGAAGGCGGGGACAAGCCAGCGGCCGCGCCGCACGCTCGCCGCGACGTAGAGCAAGGCGAGGCGGTCATATTGCGCGCGGGTGAAGCCGGGCTCCGGCGCGATCAGGTCGTTGGGGCGCCCCAGCTCCGGGTCGGCGGCGCGCGGCTGGGTGTTCTCGACGGCGAGGAACAGGCCCGCCTTGGCCGGCGTGTCGAGGCAGGATTCGAACTTGGTGGAGCGCAGCGGCAGGTCGAATGCAACCTCGGTGATCGAGCCGCCGATGCGGTTGGTCCAGGCGTGGGCGAGCCGGTCCGGCGCGGGCTTGGGATGGCCGAGATAGCCGAGCTCCGCCGCCCAGGCGGCGCTGTCCCGCGCCTTGGGCAGCGCGCCCGGCACCGGGCAGAGCGTCGCGCTCAAGCCGGCTTCCGAGCAATTGGGCGTGCTGGTGTCGTGGATGATGAAATACTCGGCGGTGACCGGCACCATCGGATCGCCGCCGAGCTCGACCCAAGCATCTACCCCGAGGGCCTGGACATAATCGGCGAGCCGTCCGCGACTGACATCGGGCTGCCGTCCGACCCGCTCGCGCAGGAAGCGAGTCAGCGTCGGCGCGCCGATGACGCCGCCCTTGTTCACCTTGCGGGTGAGGCACGCGGCCTGCTCGGCCGGCGAGCCTGCGAAGCGCCGGGCCGCGACGTCATAGCCGCAGAAGCCCGCCGCCGCCTGCTCGGGAGTCACGCCCTCCTTGAGGGCGCAGTTGAGCGCCAGCGCCGGGTCTGCGGCGAGGAGAGCGGCGGCGGCCAAAGCAAGGCGCTTCATGCCCGTTCCCAAGCGCCGCCGCTTCGATTCCTTCCCGGCCTACGCGCCCGCAACCTCCGCCGCGTCGACCTTAAGGCCGGGCCCCATCGTCGAGCTCAGCGCAATCTTCTTGACGTACTTGCCCTTGGCGCCGGTCGGCTTGGCGCGGACGATGGCGTCAACGAAGGCGTCGAAATTGCGTCGGAGGTCCGCCGCGGGGAAGCTCGCCTTGCCGATGCCGCTATGGATGATCCCGGCCTTCTCGACCCGGAACTCCACCTGCCCGCCCTTGGCCGCCTTGACCGCCTCGGTGACGTTGGGCGTGACGGTGCCGAGCTTCGGGTTCGGCATCAGCCCCTTGGGGCCGAGCACCTTGCCGAGGCGGCCAACGATTCCCATCATGTCGGGCGTCGCGATGACCCGGTCGAAGTCGATCGTGCCGCCCTGTATGGTCTCCATCAGATCTTCGGCCCCGACCACGTCGGCGCCCGCTTCCCGCGCCTCGTCCGCCTTGCCGCCGCGGGCGAAGACGGCGACCCGTACGTCCTTGCCGGTGCCGGCCGGTAGGGTGACGACGCCGCGGACCATCTGGTCGGCGTGGCGCGGGTCGACGCCGAGGTTCATCGCGACCTCGATCGTCTCGTCGAACTTGGCCTTGGCGTTCGCCTTCAGAGTCTCGATCGCCTCGTCGACGGGGTAGAGCCGCTCGCGGTCGATGTTCGCCGCAATGGCCTTCTGCTTCTTGGTCAGTCTAGCCATGGGTCAGCCCTCCACCACTTCGAGGCCCATCGCGCGGGCGCTGCCTTCGATGATCCTGGTCGCCGCGTCGAGATCGTTGGCGTTCAAGTCCTTCATCTTGGTCTCGGCGATGACGCGCAGCTGCGAGCGCTTGACCCGCCCGGCGGTCGACTTGCCCGGCTCCTTCGAGCCCGACTGAATCTTCGCCGCCTTCTTGAGGAGGAAGGACGCGGGCGGCGTCTTGGTCTCGAACGAGAAACTGCGGTCGGCATAGACGGTGATGACGGTGGGGATGGGCATGCCCTTCTCCAGCTCCGTAGTCGCCGCGTTGAACGCCTTGCAGAATTCCATGATGTTGACGCCGCGCTGGCCGAGGGCCGGGCCGATCGGCGGCGAGGGGTTGGCGGCGCCCGCGGGCACCTGGAGCTTGATATAGCCCGTTATCTTCTTGGCCATGATGTCTCACTCTGTAGGGGAGGGGCCGCTCGCGGCGTCCTCCTGTTCAAGCTTAGCGGTCCAGACGACCGGCCGGGGCCGGTCTCCCGCACGAAGTTTCCGCGCTGCTGCTTGGAAGCCGGGGCCCATAGCGCAAACCGGCGCGGGGGGCAATCGCCTGGCGAGGCGGGCCGATGAGCGGTAAGGGGCTTGCCTAGGCACCGACGCTGCCCGACACGAAGCCGATGAGGGGAAATCTCCACCTGGTCTGCGGCAAGATCGCGGCGGGCAAGTCGACGCTTTGCGCGCGGCTCGCCGCGCGGCCGGCGACATTGCTCATCAGCGAGGATTTCTGGACGAAGCGCCTGTTCGCGGAGGAGTTGCGCGACGTCGCCGACTACGCCCGCATCTCCGCGAAGCTGCGGAGCGCGATGGGGCCGCACGTCATCGACCTGCTTCAGGCCGGGGTGGAGGTTGTGCTCGACTTCCCCGGCAACACCCGCGCCACACGCGCCTTCTGGAAGGAAGCGGCCGAGGCGGCCGGGGCGCAGCTGGTGCTTCACTGGATCGACGTTCCGGACGAGGTCTGCCGCGCCCGCCTCCACCGCCGCAACGCCGACGGGGTGCACGAATTCGCCGGTGTGACGGACGAGCAGTTCGACCTCATCACCAGCCGGTTCGAGCCGCCGCGGCCGGACGAAGGGCTGGAAACGGTGCGGCAGCCTGTCTGAGCCGCGGCGACATCCCGCGCGACAAATAAGTTGAGGAAGTTGAGGGTTGCCGAGAGGCAGCGCCCGGGGCGCCCTCGTTACGCCCGCCTCGCCGCCTTCACATCGAGTTGATATGCAGGACATTGCCGTCCGGGTCCTTGAGCCAGGCGAGCTTGGCGCCGCCGGCATGGTGGATGTTGCCCTCGAGGCGGCCGATGGCCGGATAATGCTCGAACCTCGCTCCCTTCGCCCCGAGCGCCGCGACGATCGCGTCGAGCTCGGCGCCGACGCTCCACACCACCGCGTTCGCCCGGTTGGTGCCGGCATAATCGGAGGCGTAGACGACGAGGCGGGTGGCGCCCGTCGTGTAGACCAGCACGCCTTCGGGGCCGCCTTCCTCGGCGAGATCGAGGTCGAGCAGCTCGCCGTAGAAGGCGCGGGCGCGATCGAGGTCGGTGACGGCGACGATGGCGGAGGAGGAATGATCCTTCAGCATGGCTGGGCTCCTGTGGTGCCGATAACGGCGGCTGGCTCGCGGCGGCGGGCGAACGAGGCGAATGGGAGGAAAGGGAGGAAAGGGAGGAAAGGGAGGAAAGTCATACGGAATCGCGGGGGGCATTCCCGGCCGAAGGCCTCTTCTCCGGGGCGGCGGCAGCGACTCGGCGGTTCCCTCTCTGTTCCATATCTCGTTAGATCATGAAGGAGGGGGTGTAGGAAAGTTGTTTTTCCAGCCCGGAGCGTGACCGCCGTCACGGCGGCGCGGGCGAGAGCGAGCGACAAGGACGAAGCAGGAGGGTCCTTTATGCGCCTCGTCACCGTATTTCTCGCCGCCAGCTCGCTCACCGGCTGCGCCACCACCAGCTTCGCGCCGCCCTCGGTCAACATTCGGGAGGGGATGACGACGCAGTCCCTGTCGAGCGAATGCCGCCTTACCGGAACCGTGAACGGTGACATTCCACCCAATGTCGACGGCGCGCAGACGCTGATCGACAACTTCATCGACGCCTATCGCTGCAGCATCCGCACCGCCGCGGACGGTCGCCAGCCGTTCGAAATTCTCGGCTTCCTTTCGCTTGTCGGAACGACGGCGGCCGAGGCGCTCGGGGCAGGCCCCAAGGTCGCCATCGCCGGCGGGATCGGCAACTCCGTCTTCACCGCGGGCGAGAAATATTACGATCCCAAGGAGCAGACGGGAATCCTCGCCGACGCGCTGGACGCGCTGACCTGCATCAAGACCGAATCGGTCGGCATCAGTCCGTTCGATCTCGCGGCAACCGCCAAGCAGCAAACGTTTCTCACCCGCGCCGAAACGGGAGGGACCGTGCAGGTCACCGCGGAGCGCCAGTATTTCAACATGGTCGCCGGCGCCCTCCTTTCGGTCGAGCGCGCCGCCACCGTCCGTCTGAGCCGGCGCGGAAGCTTTGATGCGGCCGGCGTCGCGGCCGAGATCGAGGCGGCGGCCAAGAAGCTGGAGGAGGCGGAGAAGGCGCGGAAGACTCCGCCCGCGCAGGATCCGGCGGTGCGTGCTCTGTTTGGAGCGCAGGCCGCCGGAGCCATACGCCTCGGCCAGCTCGCCCAGCTCGACCTCGACGTCCTCCAGCCGAAGCTCCAGAAATGTGTGGTGCGCGCCAAAAGCTAGCCGTCGCCGCAATGCTTTCCCCTGCCGACCAAAGGGGAGTGAGATCATAGCCATCGTCCGACTGACCGCGGTGAACTCGGCGATCGACGGCAGCGCCGCCGCCGACGCCACCAAGAGCCAGATCAAGACCGCGGTGGCGGCCGCGACGGCGCCGCTGCCCGACACATGGATCTACCGGATCCTGGTGATCGCCCCCGGCCTGGCCATCTTCGTGCCGCTGGTGCCGCTGCTGGTGAACGACAAGGCTACCGTCCAGCTGTTGCTGCCGGTCGCGACGACCGCGCTGGGGGCCCTCGCCGGCCTGCTCGCACCGTCGCCGGGGGGCGGCAGCTGAGCGGGAGGCGCGGAGGCGCTGTGCCGCTGAAGAGGGGGCGGCGATCTTCGTCCGCGCGGGGATGGCGGCAGCCGGCGACGCGGGAAATCCTCCAGGGATCCGCGACAGTTTTCCGGCGGGAGCGAGACTAGCCGAAGGAAGGGGATGGCGATGCTCGCAGCTGCACTTATCGCGCTCGTTGCGACAATCCTGATCTGCGCTGTGCTTTTCCGCGTCTGGCCGTCGACGGAAAAAGTGGCCGCGATCGCCCAATCGGCGCTGACGGCGGCGGCCATCCTGCTTGCCGGTTTCTGGTATTTCGTCGAGCGCAAGGCGATGCCGCATGCCGAACTGCATCTCGAGGCGCGCGGCGTTCACCTGCAAGCGGGCCTCGCACTTGTCGCTCTGCGCATCGACATCAAGAATGGCGGCTCGACGGTTCTTCATGCGGCGCAATGGGACGTCCGCCTTCTCTCGATCGTTCCTACGAAGCTGCCGTTGAGCTCGCTCGCGGCGCTCGGCCGGGACGAGTGGCCGGAATCCGAGAACGCATATTATGACCAGGAACTCCGCTGGGACGTGTTGCGGGCCTTTCGGGGTAGCGACGACCATGCCGTCGAACCTGGCGAATCCGACATCAAGGCGATGGATTTCATCGTACCCTGCACCTACCCGGTGTTGCGAGCCACCGCGGCCTTGAAGAGGCCGCAGGCCCGGGGCCGGGAGGAGCGTCTCGAACGCACCTTCAATGAGGATACGAGCGATGATTGGTGGTGGAAGGACAGGGCCCTTATCGACCTGCAAGAGCTTTGCCGCAAACCGGTGGGCTTCACAGCCGATGTGACGGTTGCCGCCGAACGGGAGAATGGCAAATGAGGAGGATCGTCTTGCTGGCCTGTGCCGCGGGCGCGCTGTTCTGGGGCCCGATAGCCGTCGAGGCAGCCGCCCCGCAGCATGCGAAGCAGGCCAGGGCGGCTCCGCATTCGAAGGAGCATCGGCGCTGGCGTGATTATGACTGGCAGCGCCATCATCGCGCCTACCATTACCCCGAAAGCCAAAGCGGTCCGGAACGGCCCCTGAACCCCTGCCGGCCCGGCAAGAAAGGGCCGCGGCCTTGTTGGTAGGTGGCGGCGACGCGCCCGGAGTCATCGCGAAGCAGCCGCGACGTCCATCCTAGGCGATAGCGGGGACGCGCCGGCTAACAGCGGCGGCCGCCTCCTCGCGCCCGCCGGCGAGGCTGAGCGCCTGCGCATAGGGGCCGTGGCGGACTCCGTCGTCGGTCACGACCTGCGGGCAGCGGCGGCAGGCCTCGACGCCCTGCTCGTGCCACCAGCGGCAGCTGGCTCGGATGCCGCAGCGGGGCAGCGACTGCGCCTCGACCGGCGGCAGATGCGCGGCGACCGCGGCGCCCACCCGGCAGCGGCCCCCTGCGAACTGGGCGCAGGCGCCCTCGCGGCAGCGCGCGGTGAAGCGGAACGCTTCCGCCGGCCGCGCCGGCGCCGCCGCCGCGAGCATTGCGGGCTCGACCGGCCGCACCCCGGTGAACCAGGTCTCGGGCCGGTCGGCACTGCCCAGAACCACGCCCAGCAATTGAGCGTCGTCCCACTCCGGATGGGCGCTGGGGCAGGCCAGCGGCGCGGCCGGCGTGCGGCCGCGCCCGGCGCGCTTCATCCCTCGATCCCGCCGGCCTTGTTGCCGAGGCCGCCCGGAATGCCGCCGCCGAGCGGGCCGTTGGGACCCCAGGGCCCCGGCCATCCGCCGGCCCAGATCTGGAAGTGGACTCCGAACCCCGAGGCGACCAGCCGCTCGACGCTGAGCCGCTCCTCGCCGCCGCCGCGCGCGGCCATCGCCCGCATCGCACCGGCTCCGGCCGCGGCGACGATGTCGTCGACACTGACTTTGCTGACCTGATCGGCCATGGCTTGCTCCCTCGCTGACGACTCGTGCTCCGGCCCAATACCGGGCAAGTCGAGTCGCAAGACATTCTAGGATAAAGGCGACGGGTTCGGAAGGGGAAGCCGGGCACTTGGCCTGAACGCGGCAAGTTGCGCTAAAGACGGTAGATTTCCTGTTCTGCCGTTCTACTCCAGAACGTGGCGGAGCCATTCCGAATCGACGGCGCCGGGAATGAGCGGCTGCGATCTCCATGACTCAAACCGAAGCGGCAAGCGAGACCAACGAGGGGCACGAGGGGGGCGGGGTGCAAGAAGGGCGGGCGTCCGTGGGCGCCGGCCGCTGGCGGAGAAAGGCCGGCGCGGCTAGAAGGGCGCAAGAGGGGGACGGCGCGATGGCCGATTACAGCTGCTATCTGACGATCGCCAACCAGACCGGGCACGCGCTCGACATCGGCCTCGATCCGCCGCAATGGGGCTCCTGGGTCGATCCGCCGCAGCAGCCGGTTCCGCCCGGCGGCAGCGTCGCCTTCCGCCTCAAGGACGGCTGGGGCGCGGCCGGATCGGAAGGCAGCTTCACCGCCCAGCCGGAAGCCACGCCGGCCCGGCTCCGGGCGAGCTTCCAGGACGGCTACGTCCAGTCCAATTACTGCAACGTCAGCGGCCAGAATATGAGCGCGACGATGGCGTGGAGCTTCACCGGCGCCTCGGGCAGCCCCGACAACCCGCAGCATGGCTCGGTGCCGGGCGGCGGGCATCCGGTCTACCTCGTCTTCACCTTCACCGACAGCGCCAGCCCGCCGCCGGCGAAGCCGCCGAAGGCCGGGGCGAGCGCGGCGAGCGGCGGGCGCGCCAGGACCGCGTGAGGGTTGGGGGGTCGCAGGCGTTGCGGTAAGGGGCCGGCCAGTCGGGAGGTCGCGATGCGCAAGGTGACGTACGGCGGCGCGGTCAGCCTCGACGGCTTCCTCGCCGGCCCGGGCGAGGCGCTCGACTGGCTGCGCTGGAGCGACGATTCGGCGGCAATCGCTGGCGAGAGCTTCAGGGGCGTCGACACGATGCTGATGGGGCGCAAGACGTTCGAGGCGGGGCAAAGGATGGGCGGCGGGCCGGTGCTGAAGGGCGTCACGACCTACGTCTTCTCGCGGACGCTCGAGCGGCTCCCCGCCGGCGCGACGGGGGAGCTCGTGCGGGAGGACGTCGTCGATTTCGTCCGGCGCATCAAGGGCGAAGCCGGGGGCACGATCCTGGTGATGGGCGGCGGCGAGCTCGGCACCGCGCTGATCGAGGCCGGGTTGGTCGACGAGATCCGCCTGACGGTCCACCCGGTCCTGCTCGGCGCAGGCGCGCCGGCGTTCGGGGCGATGGGGCGGAGGGTCGAGCTCGAGCTGCTCGAGGCGCGGCAGATCGCTCGGGAGTGCGTGGTGCTGCGGTACGGGGTGAAGAACGGGGGGTGAGCGCGGCGGCTGGCCATTCGAATTTCGGTCGACAGCTACCGATTTCGTGAGTCCCTGGTCCGCCCCCCTGTGGGCGAAATCGATAGCTGTCACCGATTTTCGGGAAACCGTTCCCCAGCGTGATCGCGATCACGCGCAATTGCGCCGCCGAATGCGAGCATCGACTCGCTTCAGGAGGAGAAATACCATGTCGAAGAAAATTGCTCCGGCGCTTGCCGCGCTGCTCTCGCTTGCACCGGTCGCTGCCCCCGCTTCGGCCGCCGCCATTCGACACGCTGTCCAGACGGCGACCGAATCGACGCCCGTCAATCATGCGGAAGGAGGCTCGTTCTCCATGGCCAGCAGCGCCTCGAGCACCTGCCCGAACGACCGGCCGCAGGTCTTCCCGATCCGTTTCCAGCGGCCCTTCTCGGACACGCGCTATGTCGTGACCGTCGGTCTCTCGACCGGCGATGTCGACCACGTCAGCAATTTCAGACTTCAGGCCTTGATCATGGACCGGACGCGCGACGGCATGACAATTGTCGCGCGGACCTGGTGCAACACCACCGTCTATTCGGGGACCTTCAGCTATTCGGCGGTTGGCCGCTAGCGGAGGCCTTCGGCCGCAGCGAGGCGGCGGGCGTCCTGCTTGAGCGCCTTCATGGCGGCGGCGTCGCCGATGAATTCGCCGGCGCGTTCGTCGAGGGCGAGGTCGAGCTTGGCGGCGAGGGCGGCGAGGTGCGGGGCGGGGGCGCGGAGGAGGCGCTGGAGGGCGCGGTCGTGGCGGGCGCCGAGGCGGTCGTAGAGGTCCTCGTCCTCGGTATGCGCCGCGGCGGCGAGGGCGGCTTCGGCCTTCTGGTACCGCGACAATGAGCGGTCCCAAATAGTGACCAGCCTATCTTCGTCATTCCGGGCTTGACCCGGAATCCATCTATCCCTGGGCGGAGGAGAGAAGAAGGTGGATGCCGGATCAAGCCCGGCATGACGGCCAACGGCCGGCGCGGCGCAGACAGCGCCTAGCAGCGCGCGGCGCGACAGTTTAAGCTGCGCGTCAGCCATCCTTCGCCTCCTCGCGGAGCGGTTGCTGGTCGGAGCCGGAACAAGGCGGCGGCCTTGGGGCGGCCTGTCTTTACGTATTACGGCTAATCAAGGGGCGGGTCAATAGCTGAAACACAAAAAAGACGCCGCGGCCGCCCGGCGACCGGCAGCGACCCGGTGCGGACGGTGCGCTGGCCCGACGAGCTGGAGGCAGCGATCGCCGCCTGGATCGAGCGTCAGCCCCACCCCAAACCCTCCCGCTCCGAAGCGATCCGGCGGCTGATCGAACAGGGGCTCGGCGCTGATTGCACCACAGGGTAGGTCCGGAATGAAAAAGTTTGAAGGTTATCAGCTTGTAATTCTCATGCTAGCTCTCGCCTTCCTCATCCTTTCGATGGGGATCGAAGAAAGAATATCGATCCCTGACCACAAATCTGCGACAAGTCTTTTCTTTAATCTTAACGTAGCCGCCTTGTTCACAAAGGAGTTGGCGTTTGCGCTACTGATTTCCTTTGTTATATCAGTCGGAATTGAGCGCCGAGCGAAGCATTTGGATAACATTTCTCACGAAAGAATGCGAAAAGCCATCGCGGAGGATGTATTCAGAGGCGTGTTCGCTGAGAGTCTGCCTAGAAACTATGTCGACGCTGTGGTGGACCGAGATCTGAGGATTGATCTCATTCGTCCCTGGATAAGAACGGTGAATGATGTCGTACGGCTGAACGAGGAGGAAAATAGGGCTGCCGCCACAGCGGGCCTATCCGCATTCCGTATTAACCGAAAAATCGTGTACGAACTGAAGAACATTTCGGGGGGCGAGGTGGAAAGGACGTTGCGCGTATATATGCCCGTCGCTCATCCGGTCTTTCAGGACTGGGTGACAGTTACCCGAATATCGATGGGCGGAACCGAGATAGATCAGGATCACCTTAGGTCTTATCGGCGGTTGGAGCGAGAAGGAACAACAGTTTCCTACGAGTGGCCTGTGACGCTTCGCCAGGGCGAAGCCGTGACTGTCGAGATCGACGGGCATTTGTTCAAGCGGCCGGCTGACAACGACATTTTTGGTTTCCACGCACCTGCGTTCCGTTATGAGGTCGTATTCCGATCTGCTTTTCCAATGACAAGCCTAGGACTTTTCGAACGGTCGGCGGGTGCGATTACGAATGAGCATATCGATCTTGAAAAGGGCTTCGGTATGTGGGTTCTTGAAGGTCCCATATTGCCTAACGATAGTATCACGATGTGGTGGTTGTGCGATCTGGATTCTGCTTAGGGCTACCACTGCGCATACAGATGTAGGGTGTGCGCAGACCGGGAGCCTCGGTTCCAGGCACCCGGCCGTAGCTGGCACCGCAAGGGCCGCAACCGCGTGAGCCGCAGACAATTACCGCGTAGCAGGCTGGAATCGGGGCGTCGGTGCAAGAGGGTACGGCGTCCGTCGACCCAGAATCAAGAGCGGCGGTGACAGGTACGCAACCTGCGATATCGTCGCATTTACCTCGTCCCTTCAGATGCTACAGTGCTACTTCAGCCCGGACGTAACCGCGCGTTCCACCTCGTCCCACTGCCCGAGCATCGGAATGATGATCAGAGAGCACATGAGCCACAGGCCATAGATCATGTTCGGCGTATAGAAATGGCCTCTACTAAGCATCCCGTGCGCGAATCTGTGCCGGATCGACTCCCCCAACGGATCATCAAAAATCGCTTCGATCGCGAACGTATAGTTGTTGGGAATAGCCTGCTCGAGCGTGGCTCTGTGCCTTTTAAGCAAGGAACTCAGCATCAAGTTCGACTCGACACCTCCTTCCTTGATGACGGTGGATGGCTCTCCTAGCTGTTCGAGAACGTGCCGGAGACAGCTTTCTAGGTATGGAATCATGAACGCACCCGCTTTGGGGTAGTCCCTTTGGAAGAACGCAAACAGACCCTCCCCGAGCATGTTCGCAGCATGGGTGGGTACGAATGGGCTATACCCGCACAGCGAAATGAGCGCAGCTTCAGTAAGCCCCTTCTCGGAATAGATTACCTCCCTCGCCACTTCGATTTGACCGCCAACAGAGATGCTCGTGTAAACGGACTCGTTTCGGAGAATGGCATGTCGGGACGGCTCACCTAATTCGCTCATCCCCTCTCTCGCCACGGTGCGACCCCGATCATCAACAATCACAGCGGGAAACAGACCGGAAAGGGGAAACTGCTGGGCCATCTTGCGAGCCTCGGCGATAATCGTTTCTGGGTCTCGAGGAATGGCGAGTAACGCGAACTGCTTAATAGCTTCAAAGAGGCTCAGTGGCTGGAACGATTCACGAGTTTGAGTGACAAGATCGCTGAGGTCCATTTTATGCTCGATTTTCGCGAAATCGTCGCGAACGTCGGCCTGCGCATCGGCGAGCTTAAGGTGTAAATTTCGTCGAGCTTCCCTTGAATCTCGGGAGCCCTTCAGGGCGTCAATCGCCTGCTCAAGGGCGTGGGTCTTCATGAACCCCGGGGGGGCGGCATCGGCTTTGGCTTCGAACGCTGTGCTCAATGCAGTCTTGGCCGAGCGAACCCTGTCTTCATCTTTGATGTGCAATGCCGCGTTGCTGGCCCGAGCAAAAGCCCACTCGGCTTCATCATATTGGTTCCGCGAGAGCGCATCCCCACCAAGCTTCATCGCGTCCTCAAAAATCGCCAGAGGTTCCAGGACGCCCGCGCGCAGCGCGAGTTCTGCCGCTCGCGAAAAATTGGGACCAGGCTGTTTTTTCGCGTCCTCGTAAACAGAGAGGATGACGCCCTTTAAGGAGCCATTCTCGTCCCGGTCCCACCCGAGGGCGAAGCCGATCGTGACGGCGCGTTGAAGAAGCTCGTCAACGAGGTGGTTGCCCGGCTCCAAGCTGCCGTGTTTGGCGAAGCCCTCGCCGGCCAGCGAACGCTCCGCGAGCAGGACGAAATCGGCAATGGCAGCACGGCCCGCTTCAACATTCTGACGATTGTTGAGCCAAGTGAGATCGGAGATGCGCGCACGTAGAGCGACGCATTTCAAACGTTCGCGGCTGGCGAATAGCGCCTCGCATTGGTCGCGAGTGAAGTCACTTCCCTCAGCGGTTCTCGACCCGTTCGCGAACGTCGCCATTGGCCCATACGGCGCCAGGCGGTCCTCAGGCCGGAAGTGCAGATGGCAAATCGTATTAAGCAGGCGGTAGACGAATGCTTGGTCGGCAGCCCCTGCCTCGTCAGCCGCCTTCGCCGCAGCAGTCAATTCTGCGCCGGCGTCGTAACAATCGACCGCAAGCGGCTGGGTAACCGGCGAGTCAAGCTCGTACCGGTCGAGGTAATCCTTCGTTAAAGGGGTTTCCACGAACTCTCTCCACGATGTTGCGGTGCGGTTGTGTCTTCGAGGATGCGAGCCCACGCACCCAACAGGTCATTCAGCCGCCTCTCGCTCCCGCATCGGAGCCGAGCCCCGCTTCTTGCGCGTCCGCGTGACCGGGAGCTCGGCGCGTTCGGACTTGGCGAGCAGCTCCTTCAAATAACCGCCGGTGTAGGAGCGGGGCTCCTGGGCGACTTGTTCGGGGGTGCCCTGGGCGACGATCTCACCGCCCTTGTCACCCCCTTCGGGGCCGAGGTCGAGGACCCAGTCGGCGGTTTTGATGACTTCGAGGTTGTGTTCGATGACGACGACGCTGTTGCCCTGCTCGACCAGGGCGTGGAGGACTTCGAGGAGCTTCCTCACGTCCTCGAAATGCAGGCCCGTCGTGGGTTCGTCGAGGATGTAGAGGGTCTGGCCCGTCGCTCGGCGGGAGAGTTCCTTGGCCAGCTTCACCCGCTGGGCCTCGCCGCCGCTCAAGGTCGTCGCCTGTTGGCCGACCTTGATGTAGCCGAGGCCGACCTCGGCCAGCATCGCCATCTTCTCGCGGATCGGGGGGACCGCCTTGAAGAATTCGACGGCGTCCTCGACGGTCATGTCGAGGACGTCGGCGATGCTGCGGCCCTTGAACTTCACCTCCAGCGTCTCGCGGTTGTAGCGCTGGCCGTGGCAGACGTCGCAGGTGACGTAGACGTCGGGGAGGAAGTGCATCTCGATCTTCAAAAGGCCGTCGCCCTTGCACGCCTCGCAGCGGCCGCCCTTGACGTTGAACGAAAAGCGGCCGGGCTTGTAGCCGCGCGCCAGGCTCTCGGGGAGGCCGGCGAACCAGTCGCGGATCTGGGTGAAGGCGCCGGTGTAGGTGGCCGGGTTGGAGCGCGGGGTGCGGCCGATCGGCGACTGGTCGATGTCGATTACTTTGTCGAGATATTCGAGGCCGGAGATCTTCTCGCACGGGCCGCACAGGACGCGGGCGCCGTTGAGGGCGCGGGCGGCGCCGGCGTAGAGGGTGTCGACGGTGAAGCTCGACTTGCCCGAGCCCGAGACTCCGGTGATGCAACAAAAGGTGCCGAGCGGGATCGAGGCGGTGACGTCCTTCAGGTTGTTGGCGCGGGCGCCTTGGACGGTGAGCTTGCGGCCGTTCCCCTTGCGGCGCTTGGCGGGGATCGGGACCGACCTGCGGCCGGTCAGATAGTCCGCGGTCAATGAGTTCTCGTTGCCGAGGACGTCGCTCAGCGACCCGCGCGCCACCACCTCGCCGCCATGGACTCCGGCGCCGGGGCCCATGTCGATGACGTAATCGGCGTGGCGGATGGCGTCCTCGTCATGCTCGACGACGATGACGGTGTTGCCGAGATCGCGCAGACGCCTGAGGGTTATGAGCAGGCGGTCGTTGTCGCGCTGGTGGAGGCCGATCGAGGGCTCGTCGAGCACGTAGAGCACGCCCGACAGGCCGGAGCCGATCTGGCTGGCGAGGCGGATTCGCTGGCTCTCGCCGCCCGACAGGGTGCCCGAGGTGCGGTCGAGGGAGATATAGTCGAGGCCGACATTGTTCAAAAAGCCGAGCCGCTCGTTGATCTCCTTGAGGATGGCGCGGGCGATCTCGTTCTGCTGCGGAGTGAGCTTCTCGTGCAGCTTCGAGAACCAGGCGAGAGCGTGGCGGACCGAGCGGGCGGTGGCCTGGCTGATATGCTCGCCGGCGATCTTGACCGCGAGCGGCTCGGGGCGGAGGCGGGCGCCGTGGCAGGTCTCGCAGGGGGCGGAGGACTGGTATTTGGCGAGCTCCTCGCGCATCCAGGCGCTCTCGGTCTGGAGCATGCGGCGATTGAGGTTGCCGATCACGCCTTCGAACGGCTTGCGCACGTCGTAGCTCTTGCGGCCGTCGACGAAGGTGAGGGTGACCGGCCGGCCCTTGGTGCCGAAGAGGATGATGTCGTGGACCTCGTCCGGAAGGTCGCGCCACGGCGTGTCGAGGTTGAAGCCGAACTCGCGGGCGAGGGAGCCCAATACCTGCATGTAATAAGGGCTCGGCGGGTTGGACCTGGCCCAGGGGACGACGGCGCCCTTCTTGATCGAGAGGAACTCGTTGGGGACGACGAGCTCCGGGTCGAACAGCAATTTCTCGCCGAGCCCGTCGCAGGCCGGGCAGGCGCCTTGCGGGGCGTTGAAGCTGAACAGCCGCGGCTCGATCTCGGCGATGGTGAAGCCGGAGACCGGGCAGGCGAACTTTTCGCTGAAGACGATGCGGCCGGGCGGGGCGTTGTCCTGCAAGACTTTCCCCTCTCCCTGCAGGGGAGAGGGAGGAGGCGCGTCAGCGCCGGAGGGTGAGGGCACGCTACCGCCCGTGCCCTCACTCTGGTCGCTTCGCGACCTGTCCCTCTCCCCTGCAGGGAGAGGGGTGGAATCCGCCGGGTCCAGATAGACCAGCCCCTCGGCGAGCTTCAGCGCCGTCTCGAGGCTGTCCGCGAGCCGCGTCTCGATGCCGGCGCGGACCACCAGGCGGTCGACCACGACCTCGATGTCGTGCTTGTACTTCTTGTCGAGCGCGGGGGCCTCTTCGATGTCGTAGAACGCCCCGTCGATCCGCACTCTCGTGAAGCCGGCTTTCTGCCATTCGGCCAGCTCCTTGCGATACTCGCCCTTGCGCCCGCGGACGACCGGGGCGAGCAAATAGAGGCGGGTGCCTTCGGGGAGCGCCATGGTCCGGTCGACCATCTGGCTGACCGTCTGGGCGGAGATCGGCTCGCCGGTGACAGGGCTGTAGGGAATGCCGACCCGCGCCCAGAGCAGGCGCATGTAATCGTAGATTTCGGTGACGGTGGCGACGGTCGAGCGCGGGTTCCTCGACGTCGTCTTCTGCTCGATCGAGATTGCGGGGGAGAGGCCCTCGATATGGTCGACGTCGGGCTTCTGCATCATCTCGAGGAACTGGCGCGCATAAGCCGAAAGCGACTCGACGTAGCGCCGCTGCCCCTCGGCATAGATGGTGTCGAAGGCGAGCGAGGATTTGCCGGACCCCGAGAGGCCGGTGATGACGGTCAGCGTCTCGCGGGGAATGTCGACGTCGACATTCTTCAAATTATGCTCGCGCGCGCCGCGGACGCTTATGTGGGTCAGCATACGGAGCACCTATGCTTCGTGATATGGGTCGGCATGTTCGTAGTCTGTTCCGGTGATATAGGCGGGCGCGCGACAGGTCAACGCGAACCGCCGAAATGGGTGCCGCGCGGGCGGAATCAATCCCGCTGACTCTCCTTCGCCTGCTCGTCGAGCCGGGGACGCGCGCAAGCAGGCAGTTCGACGGCGGGCCCCGGCTGCGTCACCAGCCACCTCGCGTTCTGGCGGCGCGGGTGGATATGCGTGATGGTGACGAGCGCGACGCCGCAATTGTTGCGATAGAATGACTTCCCGGCGCCGAAGGGGAATTGGGCTTCGTTGGCGAACAGATGCAGCTGGCCCGTCGCGGGCGCCTCGAAGCGCGCGCGGTAGATCTCCGGCCAGTCCTGGTCCTGCACGAACGCCAGCTTGGTGACGAAGGCGCGCTCGAAGTGCGGCAGGAGTCGGCTAAGCCAGGCGGGCAGCTTCGACGGCCGGGCCTTACGAGTGTTGTCGGAGGATATCTGCGCGAGGGGCTGGAGGTAGCTGGCCTCGATCACGCGCCGCATCGGCATGCCGATCAGCTGCGCGAAGCTCGACGCGCGGATGCGCGTCAGGGATCCGGGCTGGGACGCGGTGCCGGCATCGAACCATGGCGCGGGCTCGCCCTTGTCGTCGAGCGGAAGCTGCAGGGCGATCTCGTAGACCTGCCCCTGTTTCACGCCGAGATGAGGCGTGACGCAAGCGAGGCTGGTGTCGAACATGAACTGGGCGCGGCCGAGCGGGCGGATCGGGACACCGGCTTCCTGGCGACAGAAATGATGCGTCGCCTCGTTCCAGGCGAGCGAGGCCTGGGTCAGCCCGACCAGCGGCACATAGAGCAGGACGGCGACCATCAGCACGCCGAAGAAGGCGGGCAGCCAAAACCATTTCAACTGCCGGAAGAGCTTCTGATAGGTCGAGCCCTCGCGGATGCGGCGCAGCTTCGTCTCGGCGCAGGCCTCGGCGGGAATAGGGAGACCGTCGAGCGCGGCCCGCCATAGCCGCCACGAGCGGTCGCCGAGCCGGCGTTCGATACGGTTGCCCCAGCGCAGCAGGATGACGATCGCAATGAAGTAGATGAGCGCCGTCACCGGAAATTCGGCAATCGCGTCGATCCAGCCTTCGGCGAAACCGGGCACGAGCACGTTGGCCGAGCGGATCAGGCTGGGCAGGACGCAGCGCGCGTCCGAACAGGAGTATTCGAGGAAGGGGAGCGGGTTCCCTGCCGGCAGCACGACGAGCAGCAAGGTGACCCCTACGGTGGCGAAATAGGCGATGCGCCGCCGCCAGACGAAGTCCCACAGATTCTCCTGACAGGCGAAGCGGCCCGATGCCGAGCTCGCGAGGCGAGCCCGACAATCGGGCCCGATCAGCGGCTCCGAGGGAGGAATGACATCCTTCCCTTGGTGGTCGTCCTCGCTGTCCGCCTGCTCGATCTTCTCGCCCTCTTCCTGGGGCGGGATGACGTCGAAGCGGCCGGGCAGGGCGACTGGCGCGTAGCGGACGGTGCCGGTGTCGATGCGGGCGATGACGCTTTCGTGGACCAGGACGTTGCGCAGGAGCCCGTGCTCCCGCCCGGACGCGTCTTCGATGTCGGGATCGCGCAGCATCAAATAGCGGTCGTCGGTGGGCTCCATCCAGGCAGCGATCTTGCGCGGCTGGTAGCGATAATAGGCGCCGAAGCCGGAGCGGCTGTCGTGCATCGGCCCGTAACTGTTGGCGAGCGCGAAGAAGCGATTCTTGATCGTGTCGAGCGTGCGAAGGCCGGCCCGCTCGGCCTCCTCCATCATCCACAGCAGCGACACGTAGCTGAGGCTCTCGTCGGGGTAGCCGCCGCCGACGTCCGCATGCATGCCGGTGAACCAGACCTGCTGCAGGCGCGACCGGAAGTGGCGCTCGCGTTCGCCGAACCTCTTGGCCTCGGAGGTCAGGCGCGCGGCCTCCCGCGCGTTGCGGGCCTTGCGCTCGGCGTCCGCCTCGCCGAGCAGCTCGAGGCGGGCCTGGCGCGCTTCGTCGGCGCGCTTTTTTTCCGCGACCTCGTCCCATAGCAGCGGCTGGAACGCGTCGCGCTCGTCGTCGAGGGCGAGCGCGTGTCGCGCGCACTCGACTTTCTCACTGAGCTCGTAATCCGGCATGCTGAGCGGATAGAGCCAATTGTCGACGGCGCGCGTCATCTCGGCGATCGGGCCGCCATAGGCCGCGACCGTGTCCCACACGCCGACGAAGCGGATCACCGGATCGCAATTCGCCTGGCGGTTGTAGGGCTCGATCTTTCTGCGGCGCTCGCGCCGGGCGGTCCATTTGTCGCGCAGCCGTCTCAGGAACAAGGTCGGCTTCTCGAGCTTGCGAGGCAGGAATGCGGCTCGGAAGGCGCGATAGGCGCATTTGCTCTTGCGGACGAGCTCGGTCTCGTCCTCCGACGTGACCAGACCCTGCGAGGCGATCAGCGCGATGACCAAGCGCATGGTGAAGGCGCCGCGGCTGAAGCCGAAGCCGTAAATCTGGTCTCCGTCGCGATAGTTGCGGCAGGCGAAGCGGTAGATATCGAGGACGTTGCGCTTCAGACCCCAGCCGAAGGCGCCGCCGAGCGCCGCGAGCGGCTTGAACCCGGAGGTGCCGACGCCATCGTCGTAGAAGGATATCTGGTCGCGCCGGTCGTCGGGACTCGGGCCGAGGTCGACGGCTTCGTACATCCGCCAGACGTTGGTCTTGAACAGTTTGGCGCTGCTGTTGCCGGTGCCGTCCGAAAACAGCACGATCGACTTTCCCTGGTCTCCCATCGCGCACCCCCTCGCGAAAGGCCAAGGCTGCGCCCATGCCCGCCCCCCGTCAATCTCGCCCGCAATGTGGCCGCGGCGGTTGGCTCCGAAACGGAGGGAGTTGGCGCCAGGATCGATCAAGTCGCGAGCGGCGCGGCGCGCACCCCCCAGCGGCTCGGGCGATCGCCGCCCGTCGCTCCGCCGGGCGCTTGCCTCACCCATGCCGGATTGCGCCGGAGCGAGACGAGCCTCGGTTGGAAAGGCTTGTAAAGGCGAACGTTAACAAGCAGTAATCGCGCCGTCACAGCGAGTCCCTAGGCGATTCGCGACGGGGCCCGGGGGCCGCAATCGACGCCGCACTAATGCGTGGGACCGGCACGGGGCCGGGTCCTTCTCTGCGACGGGCAATGGGGGATATTATGACCACCGCTTTCTACAAGCTTTCGCTCGGCACCTTTTTCCAGAACTGGTCGAACAAGGGGCAGATCAGCGCCGACGACAATTGGAGCGGGGTCGATTCCATCGTCGGCTATCGCGGCGACGGCCTGACCAGCGGCACCGGCAAGGACCCCACGACCGTGCTCGGCAACGGCGCCGGGCCGGTGATCGACGTCAACGCCAACCGAAGCGACCCCAGCGTCTTCTCGACCGGCGGAGTCGCCGAGTTCGACGGGATCGCGGACCCGGTCGTCGCCCTCCAGGGCTCGGGCACGGCCAACGCGCCGAACCTGGTCGTCTACCTCGACGCGACGGCGCGGCAGAACATCACCTTCTCGACGCGGCTTCGCGACATCGACACCGGCTCGACCGCGACCCAGCCGATCGCCGTCCAGTACCGGATCGGCGACACCGGCAACTGGACCAACATCGGCTCCGTCGCCAACGCCAATACCGGCGGCGACACGATGCTCACCGTCACCCTCCCCGCCGCCGCCAACAACCAAGCGCAGGTCGAGATCCGGATCATCACCACCGACGCGGTCGGCACCGACGCCTTCATCGGCATCGACGACATCACGGTGACCAGCGACCCGCTCTCGGTCGTCATCGACCATCCGGGCAGCTTCGCGATCAACGACCAGAGCGTCACCGAAGGCAATGCCGGGACGACCCCGATCACCTTCACCGTGTCGCGCGAGGCGGGGAGCAACGTTGCCGCCTCGGTTCACTACCAAGTGAATCTCCCGGGCGGCCCGAGCGGCGCGGATGCGTCCGATTTCTCGTCGCCGACGCTCAGCGGCGACCTCAACTTCGCGGCCAACGAGCTGACCAAGACGATCACGCTCAACGTCGTCGGCGATCACGTCAACGAGGCCAACGAGACGTTCACGGTCACTTTGTCGGCGCCGACCAACGGCGCCGCCATCGGCGACGGCAGCGGCGCGGGCACGATCGTCAACGACGATGCCTTCGTCTCGGGCGGCACCGCCTTCATCAACGAATTCCATTACGACAATAGCGGCACCGACAGCGGCGAGGCGATCGAGATCGCCGGGCCTGCGGGCACCGACCTCACCGGCTGGGCGATCGTCCTCTATAACGGCTCGAACACGCCTGGCGCGGCGCCGGTCTATGGCACCATCCCGCTCACCGGAATCATCCCCAACCAGGACGACGGCTACGGCACGCTCAGCATCCTCGCGCCTAATCTCCAGAACGGCCCGCAGGACGGCTTCGCGCTGGTCGACGCGCAGGGCCATGTCGTCCAGTTCGTCTCCTACGAAGGCGTGATTACCGGCGCGCCGGGCACCCCCGCCGCCGGCCTCACCAGCACAGACGTCGGAGTCTCCGAGGAGCCGGCGCCCGGCGCGGGCCTCACCCTGCAGCTGGTCGGTTCGGGCGCGAGCTACGCCGACTTCACCTGGCAGGCGGCGGTCCCGCAGACCTTCGGCGCCGTCAATACCGGCCAGAACTTCATCGCCGGCAACGCCACCGGCCTCGTCTCGATCGCCGACGCGTCGATCGCCGAGGGCAATTCGGGCACGACCCAGCTCCTCCTCACCGTCCATCGCGCCGGCGGGCTCGACCAGAGCGCCGGGGTCGACTGGACGATCAACCTCGACGGCAGCGCCAACGCCGCCGACCTCGGCGCCGGCCAGCCTTTCACCGGCCACGTCGATTTCGCGCCCGGCGTCTCGCAGGTGCAGATCGCGATCGCGATCGCCACCGACAGTGTCGGCGAGGGCAACGACAATTTCCATGTCGTCCTCTCCAACCCGGTCGGCAACATCTCGATCACCGACTCCAGCGCGGTGGCGACGATCCTCAACGACGATCCGATTGCCCTCACCATCATGGAGATACAGGGCCTCGGCCACGGCTCCGCCTTTGTCGGACAGGACGTGACGACCACCGGAATCGTGACGCAGGTCGGCCCGAACGGCTATTACGTCCAGGACGCGCTGGGCGACGGCAACGACGCCACCTCGGACGCGGTATACGTCTTCACCCACACCCTCCCCGCCGTTGCGGTCGGCGATTCGGTGCAGGTCAGCGGCAAGGTCGCCGAATTCGCGGCCGACCCGGGCGTCGGCCTCACCGTGACCGAGATCGATTCGCCGACGACGACCGTGCTCAGCAGCGGCAACGCGCTGCCCGACGCAATCCTGATCGGCGCCGGCGGCCGGCTGCCGCCGCCCAACGTCATCGATGACGACGACCTCACCAGCTACGATCCCGCCCACGACGGCATCGATTTCTACGAGTCCATGGAAGGGATGCGCGTCACCGTCCAGAACCCGCTGGTCATCCAGTCGACCAACGGCTTCGGCGAGACCTATGTCGTCGCCTCCGACGGAGTCGGCGCGACCGGAGTCGCCGCGCGCGGCGGCCTCACTTTGTCCGCCGGCGACTACAATCCCGAGCGGATCCAGATCGACAGCCTGAACGGCAGCCCGACGCTGTTCACGGAGGGCGACCACATCACCAGCGTCACCGGCATCATCAACTACAGCCACGACGAATATGAGGTGCTGACCTCGGTCGAGCCGACTTTGCGCCAGGCCGGCGACCTCGCCCGCGAGACGACCAGCCTCGTGGGCGACGAGGATCATCTCTCGATCGCCACGTACAATGTCGAGAATCTCGATCCTTCGGACAACAAATACGACATTCTCGCCCACGACATCGTCTACAACCTCGGCGCGCCGGACATCATCTCGCTCCAGGAGGTGCAGGACGATAACGGCCCCGCCAGCGGCGTGCTCAGCGCCGACCAGAATCTCGGCAACCTCGTCGCCGCCCTGAACGCGGCCGACCCGACGGCGCACTACGTGTTCGCCGACATCGATCCGGCGTCGGAAAATTCCAGCGGCGGCGAGCCCAACGGCAACATCCGCAACGCCTTTGTCTACGACGCCAACCGGGTCAGCCTGGTCAATGGCAGCCTGGCCCTGATCCCGGGCGACGCCTTCCACAACAGCCGCAATCCCTTGGTCGGCACGTTCGCCTTCAACGGCCAGAACGTCACCGTCATCGACATCCATTCCTATTCGCGCGGCGGCAGCGATCCCGATTTCGGCGCGACGCAGCCGCCGGTTCAGTCCGGCGACGACCGTCGCACCGCGATGGCCGACACCGTGCGCGCCTATGTCGACGACCATCTCGCCACCAATCCGAACCTCCAGTTCGCCGTGATGGGCGACTTCAACGGCTTCTATTACGAGACGGCGCTGCAGCACCTCGCCGCCGGCGGCGTGCTCACCAACCTCAACGGCCTGTTGGCGCCCGAGGAGCGTTACTCCTACCAGTTCGACGCCAACCTCCAGATGTTCGACAACATCCTGGTGACCGGCGGGCTGCTCGGCGGCGCCCAATATGATTCGGTCCATATCAACGCCGAATTCTCCGCCGCCACCCGGCCGACCGACCACGACCCGCAGGTCGCGCTCTTCTCGATCCCGGCGCCGAACCGCGCTCCGACCGACCTCCTCCTAGACCACCAGGCGGTGGACGAGAACCAGGCGGCGGGCACGATGGTCGGCACGCTGTCGGCAACCGACAAGCCGACCGACACCCTGACCTACGCGCTCTCCGACGATGCCGGCGGCCGCTTCACGGTCGATGCGCACACCGGGGTCGTGACGACCACCGCCGCCTTCGACCACGAGGCCAATGCCAGCTTCGCGATCACCGCCACCGTCACCGACCAGGGCGGGCTTTCCACCCAGCAGAATTTCACCATCGCGATCGGCGACGTGAACGAGGCCCCGGCCGGCCTCGCCCTCGACCATGCGTCGGTGGACGAGAACCAGCCGGCGGGCACGCTCGTCGGCAACGCCTCGGCGAGCGACCCGGACGGCAACACGCTCGCCTACAGCCTGGTCGACGATTCCGGCGGCCGTTTCGCGATCGACCCGGCCACCGGCGCGATCACGACCACCCAGGCGTTCGATTACGAGGCGGCGCACGGTTATTCCGTCACCGTCCGCGCCACGGACACCGGCGGGCTGAGCGTCGACAAGGCCTTCGCCATCGCGATCGGCGACGTCAACGAGGCGCCGGCGGCCCTCGCGCTCGACCATGCCGCCGTGGACGAGAACCGGCCCGCCGGCACGCTCGTCGGCAACGCCTCGGCGAGCGACCCGGACGGCAACACGCTGGCCTACAGTCTGGTCGACGACGCCGGCGGCCGCTTCGCGATCGACTCCGCGACCGGCGCGATCACCACGACGCAGGCGT
>JAXDOX010000009.1:0-48277 GCA_034668625.1 Sphingomonadales bacterium | reverse complement strand
TAGATGCCGCCGGGCTTGAGCGCCTTGAAGGCGGCGGCGTCGACCGCCAGCGCCGCGTCGCTGTCGCCGATCTTGACGTTCTTGAAGTCGTGATAGTTGAGCGTCGTCCAGACGACATCGACCGGCTCCGGCACCGGGATCGTGCCGGTGGGCCCGACCGCGAGCTTCACGTTGGGCCGCGCGTCGGCGATCGCCTGAAGCGCCGGCGAGGCCTGCCGCGCGACCGGATAGACGATGCCGGCCGGGCCGACGACGCCCGAGAGGATGCGGGTGAAATAGCCGCCGCCGGGCGCCAGCTCGGCCACCTTGTCGCCCGGCCTGACGCCGGAGAAGGCGACCACTTCGGCCGGCTTGCGGTCGACGTCGCGGACTCGGTCCGCTTCGGGCCGGATCGGGTCGGCGAGGATCGCGGCATAATCGACGCGCGGCCGGGCGGCTGCCGTCGAGCCCGCCGCTAGCGCCACAAGGGCCGCGATTGTCCATCCCGTCCGCATCCTCGCCTCCATCTCTGTCGCGCCGCCTCAGGCGGGCCTGAACACCAGCGCGAGGCCGTTCATGCAATAGCGCAGCCCCGTCGGCTTCGGGCCGTCATCGAAGACGTGGCCGAGATGGCCGCCGCAGCGCCGGCAGAGCACTTCGGTGCGGCTCATGCCGAAATTCGTGTCGGTGCGGGTGACGACGGAATGGGGGAGGGGGCGGAAGAAGCTCGGCCAGCCGGTGCCGCTCTCGAACTTGGTGTCGGAGGCGAACAGCGGCAGGGCGCAGCCGGCGCAGGCGAAGATTCCCTTGCGGTGCTCACCCAGCAGCGGGCTCGATCCGGGCCGCTCGGTGTCTCCCTCGCGCAGGATCGCGTAGCGCCGGGCGCCGAGCGCGCGGCGCCACTGGTCGGGGGAGCGGGTGATCTCGAAATGCCCCGGCGCGGCGCTGCCGCCGGCCGGGCGGAGCAGGACGAGCCCTGCCGCGCCGAGAGCGCCGGCTCCGAGCAAGGTGCGGCGGGTGATTGATGTGTCGGACATGGGACCTCCCATTTCACTTGCCTCATAGCCCCTTGCGCGGCGAAGGTCGCGCCGGGAATTTCCTCTGGCGGCGTCCGTCGGCCTGCTCTAGCTCGGCGGCATGAGCACGATCGGCTTCGACGACTTCCTCAAGGTCGACATACGCTGCGGCACCATCGTCGACGTCCAGCCCTTCCCGGAGGCGCGCAAGCCCGCCTGGAAGCTCGGGATCGATTTCGGGCCGGAGCTCGGAGTCAGGAAATCGAGCGCCCAGATCACCGAGCATTATGCGGCGGAGGACCTGATCGGCACCCGCGTCGCCGCCGTGGTCAACTTCCCGCCGCGCCAGATCGGCCCGTTCATGTCCGAAGTGCTGACCCTCGGCTTCCCCGACGCGGCGGGGCGGGTGGTGGTGGTGCGTCCCGACCGCGACGTGCCGGACGGCGCCCGCTTGTTCTGAGCCGCTTGCCCGCCGCCCCCGTGCCCGCTTAAGCTTCGCCGGCAAGGGGAGGACGCGGATGGCCGGAGCGGCAGCGGACGAATATGTCATCGACGCGAAGCGCGACCGGCTGGTCATCTTCGCCTCCACCCTCGGCACCGTGTTCGAATGGTATGATTTCTTCGTCTACGGCACGCTCGCCACCGTCATTGCCAAATTGTTCTTCCCCTCGGCGAGCGCCACCGCCGGGCTGCTCCTGACCCTCGCGACCTTCGGCGCGGGCTTCGGCGTCCGCCCGATCGGCGCATTGCTGTTCGGCTGGCTCGGCGACCGGATGGGGCGGAAATACACCTTCCTCGTCACCATCACCCTGATGGGCCTCGCCACCGCCGCGGTCGGCCTGCTGCCGACCTTCGCCTCGATCGGAGTCGCCGCCCCCGCTCTGCTGGTCGCCTGCCGCCTGCTCCAGGGCCTGGCGCTCGGCGGCGAATATGGCGGCGCGGCGATCTACGTCGCAGAGCATGCGCCGCGCGGCCGCCGCGGCTTCTACACCAGCTTCATCCAGGCCGGCGTGATCGGCGGCTTCCTCCTATCGGTGGCGGTCGTCCTCGCCGCCAACTGGTTCGTCGACCCGCACGCCTGGGAGGCGTGGGGCTGGCGGGTCCCGTTCCTCTTCTCGCTGCTGCTCCTAGCCGTATCGCTCTGGGTCCGTTTGAAGCTCAAGGAGAGCCCGGTCTTCCGGGCGATGAAGGAGGCGGGAGAGACGGCGCGCAATCCGCTCAAGGAGAGCTTCGACTCCTGGCCCAAGGTGAAGCTCATCCTCGTCGCCCTGTTCGGAATCGCCGCCGGACTCACCGTCATCTGGTACACGGCCCAGTTCCAGGGCCTCTACTTCCTCCAGAACGCGCTCCGGATCGAAGACAATGCTGCGCGGCTGATGATCGGCGTCGCCGCCATGTTCAGCCTGTTCTGGTTCATCCTGTTCGGCTGGCTGTCGGACAGGGTCGGCCGCAAGAAGCCGATCGTGATCGGCTACGCGCTCACCGTCGTTTTGATGTTCCCGCTCTTCCACTGGATGGCCTCCGCGGCGAATCCGGACATGCTCGCGGCGATGGCGCGCAGCCCGGTGGTGGTGACCGGCAGCGACTGCGATTATCATCCCTTCGCCAAGGTCCAGCCGACCGCCTGCGGCAAGGTGCTCGACGCCCTCTCGAAGAAGGGCATCGCCTATCGCAAGGCGGAAGGGCCGCCGGGGACTGTGCCGGTGGTGACGATCGGGCCGGCGCAGGTGAATGCCGTCGACCCGAAGGCGCTGGACGCAGCCCTCGGCGCCGCCGGCTATCCGATGCAGAAGATCGTGCCGCCTTTGTCGCGGGCCTGGCAGATCGTCCTCGCCATCGTCGTCATCGGCATGCTGTCGGGCATGACCTTCGGGCCGGTCGCCGCCTTGCTCGTCGAACTCTTCCCCGCCCGAGTCCGCTACACCTCGATGTCGGTGCCCTATCACATAGGCACCGGCTATTTCGGCGGCTTCCTGCCCTTCATCAGCCAGTATATCGTCGCCAAGACCGGCGATCCCTTCGCCGGCCTCTGGTACACGGTGGGGGTGGTGGCGATGGCTTTGGTCGTGACGGCCCTCTGGCTGCCGGAAACCGCGGGGAGGGAGCTGGAGTAGCATTACCCTCCTCCCAAGGGAGGCGAGGAGGGTTTCCCTCCCGCCGCGCGCCCGCTATCCGCCCATCGTGCCCCATTCTCCCCTCCGCCTCACCCTCGACGGGGACGCGCTCGCCGCCAACTGGCGCTGGCTCGACGCGCGGAGCGGCGACGCGGCCTGCGGGGCGGCGGTCAAGGCGGACGGCTACGGCCTCGGCGCGGTGGAGGTCACCCGCCGCCTCGCCGCCGCCGGCTGCCGCGACTTCTTCGTCGCCACCTGGGCCGAGGCCGAGGCTTTGCTCCCGCATGTGCCGGGCGCGGCCTCCCTGTCGATTCTCCACGGCGTCGCCGAGGAGGATCTGGGCGAGGCGGTCGCCTCCGGCGCCCGTCCGGTGCTCAACACGCTTTTCCAGATCGAACGCTGGAAGCGCGCCGCCCAGGCCAGGCCGTGCGACGTGATGATCGACACCGGCATCGGCCGCCTCGGCCTGTCCCCCGAGGAGGCGCGCTATGGCCTGCTCGACGGACTCGAGATCGACACGTTGATGAGCCATCTCGCCTGCGCCGACCAGGACCGGGACATGAACCGCCGCCAGCGTGACGCCTTCGCAGCGCTCGCCGCCGCGATTCCGGCGGGCCGCTACAGCCTCGCCAACAGCGCCGGCATCTGCCTCGGCCCCGATTATGCCTTCGGCCTGACCCGTCCCGGCCTTGCCCTTTACGGCGGCGTGCCGCGGCGCGAGGCGGAAGGCCATATCCGCCAGGTCGCCCGCGTCGAGGCGCAGGTGGTGCAGCGGAAACGGATCCCGGCCGGGGCGACGATCGGCTACAACGCGACCTTCACCGCCGCCGCGCCGACCGAGCTCGCGATCCTCAACATCGGCTATGCCGACGGCTATTTGCGGGGCTTCTCCGGCACCGGCCGCGCGCTTCACGACGGCGCGGCGCTCCCCGTGCTCGGCCGCGTCTCGATGGACCTCACCGCCGTCGACGCCGCCGCTGCGCCGCACCTCCGCGAAGGCGATTGGGTCGAGCTGGATTACGACCTGCCGAGCGCCGCCGCCCAATCCGGCCTCTCCCAATACGAGCTGCTGACCACGCTGGGAGGGCGGCACGAGCGGGTGTGGCGCTAGCCCAACAGGAATGGGGTGACGAAACCCCCTCGCTTGTCGCATCGTTCACCCCCAATGCCTGCCCGCATCGCCCAGCTCTCCGACATGCATTTCGGCGCCCACGATCCCCGCATTGTCGCCGGGTCCGAGGCCTGGCTCGCCGAGCAGCAGCCCGATCTCGTCATCCTCAGCGGCGACTTCACCCAGCGCGCCCGCCTCGAGCAGTTCCGCGAGGCAGCCGCCTGGCTCGAGCGGCTGCGCGCCGCCGGGCACCGCATCCTCGCCGTGCCCGGCAATCACGACGTTCCCCTTTACGACCTCGGCCGCCGCTTCGGCGCGCCGCTGCGGCGCTACAAGCGCTACATCTCCCACGACCTTTGCCCCTGGTTCGAGGACGATCATGTCGCCGTGCTCGGCATCAACACGGCGCGCTCGCTGACTTTCAAGAGCGGGCGGATCAACCGCGAGCAGATGGCGCTGATCGAGCAGCGCTTCGGCGCCGTGCCCGAGAGCAAGACGCGAATCCTCGTCACCCACCACCCGCTCTACGCGATGCCGGTCGGCGAGGGCGGCGAGTTGAGCGAGGCGGTCGGCCGGCACGAGGATGCGGCGCGGGCGGTGTGCCGGGCCGGCGTCCACATCGCGCTCGCCGGCCATTTCCACCGCACTTATGCCGCCGCCGCGCGCAAGATGGTCGAGCGGGCAGGGGGGGCACTGGTCATCCAGGCCGGCACGGCCACGTCCGTTCGCCTGCGGGGCAGCGAGCTGCAGAGCTTCAACTGGATCCACGCCCACCGCAACAACGACATCGAGCTGCAGGTGATCGCCTGGGACGGCGCGGCGTTCCGCCGCGGCAGCCACGTCCGCTTCACCTACGAGGACGAAACCTGGTCGTCGCGGACCATCGTCGATCCCTAGGGGGACGTACTCGTATGTGTTCCCCCTCGGGCCTGGCCGGCGCCTGACCGGGGACACCTACAAGTACATGTCCCCTCGCGCCCAAAAAAAAGGGGCCGCTCCGAAGAGCGGCCCCCGAGTTCGTTGGTCAGGTGTCGGCTTAGAAGTCGACCTGGACGCCGCCGTAGAAGTAGCGGCCGATATAATCCCAGGCCGCGCCGCCGGCGGAGCCGGTCGATCCGAAGGTGTTCTTGAACAGTTTCGGCATCGTGTCGAAGATGTTGTCGCCGCCCAGGTAGAAGGTGAACTTGTCGTTGACCTTCACGTTGAAGCGCAGCGCGTGGTACATCACCGCCGGGTAGTAGATCTCCGCGGTAAGATCGGCGTTTTGCGGCGGACGACCCTGGTACGAGAAGTAGTTCTCGAAGGCGCCAATCACCTGCTTGCCGATATAGTTACCGGAGTAGCGGATCTCGTACGGACCCCAACCGAAGGAGATGTTGAGGTTCGCCGCCCACTTCGGATCGCCCAGCTCGCTGAGGATGCGGTCGCCGAACGCCGGGTTGGTCGGCGAGGTGAAGTTCTCGCGCTTCAGCACCCGGGTCGCGATGCCGTGGACGGACAGCGTGACGCCGTTCGAGAAACGCTTCCGGTACGACGCCTCGAAGTCGATGCCGTCCGCCTTGAACTGGGCGAAGTTGACGCCCGCTGAGATCAGCGCCGGATTCTGGAAGGTCGAGTCCGGGTTACGCGGCTGGATCAGATCGCAATACTGGTTCGGCTGCGGCAGATCGAAGCACTGGTTGAGGATGGTCTGGGCGCCGAGGATGGCGATCAGGTTCTTCACCCGGATCCGGTAATAATCGACCGTGAAGCTGAAGCCCGGGATCCACCGCGGCGTCAGCACGCCGCCGACGGTGAGGCTCTTGCCAGTCTCTTCCTGCAGGAACGGGTTGCCCGCCGTGAGGAAGCCGGTCGACTGCGACCGGGCCGGCGCGTTCACGAACCCGACCGGAACGCCCGCGGCGGCGCAGTTGATCGGACGGTTGCTGGTGCCGTTGCCGATGTTGAGCACGTCGCACGGATCGCCGATGAACGCGAAGTTCTGGCCGGGAGCCGAGAACAGGTCGGACTGGGTCGGCGCGCGGACCGACTTCGAATAGTTCGCCCGGAAGCGGATATCCGAGACCGGAGCCCAGGTGCCGTTGATGTTCCAGGCGAAGGTGTTGCCGGTGCCGCCGCCGCCCTTGTTGTAGTGCGAGTAGCGGGCCGCGCCGGTGACGGTCAGCTCCTTGGCGAACGGCAGGTCCTTCAGCAGCGGGAGCTCGAGCTCGCCGAAGCCTTCCATGATGGTCAGCGCCGGCGGCGTGAAGTCCGGGAAGGCGTTGAAGAAGGTGCCGCCGTTGCGGGCCAGCTCGTCCTCGGTGAGGAATGCCGTCTCACGCCGCCACTCGCCGCCGAGCACGAACCGCGCCGGTCCACCCGGGAAGGAGAAGACCTGCGAGGAGTCGCCGTTCACGTAGGCGAGGGCGTCCATTTCGGTCGCCTTCGCATAGACGTTGGTGTCGGTATTGATGAAGTCGAGAGCGGCCTGGCTCGGCGCGTTGTTGCCGAAGATGTCGACGGGCACGCAGTCGGGCCGCGTCACCGTCACCTGGTTGACCCGGCAGACGATCTGGCCCGCTGAGTTCCGCACCGCGTCGTAAGCGAGGAGGAAGCCGTCGAGGTTGTTGCCCGTCACATCGGTCAGGATGAGGTCGTTCCGCTCGATCTGGTGCGTCTTGACGTGACCGTAGTTGAACGAGACTTCGTAGTTCCAGTCGTCGTTGAAATCGCCCTGGACGCCGCCGACGATGCGGTAGGTATCGCGGGTGATGTCCTCCTTACGGCCGCCGAAGTCGACGTTGAACCGTCCGACCGGGATCGTGCCCGTCGCGGGATTGGCGCAATAGCCGATCGACTGGAAGCTCGCCAGCAGGCTCGGCGTCACGAAGGCGTTGTTGCACCGCGTGTTGAACGCTGGGTTGCTCGAGCCGAAGATGGTCGCCGCGATCGGCGAGAAGAAGCTCGGCTGGCCTTCCTGCTGGGCCTTGATGTGGACGAACTTGGCTTCGACGAACGGCTTGAACGCCGGCGACACGTCGAAGTGCGCGAGGATGTTGCCGGTCATGCGCTCGAGGGCCGGCGCGATCTGGCCGGTATCGCGGAGCGTCGCGCCGGGAACGATGGCGCCGGGGGGGTCGATGACGTTGCCGGAGCCGAACGGACGGAAGTCCAGCGAGGGGACATCCTCGATCAGCTGGCCGTTGCTGCTGAACCGGTAAATGCGCGGCTCGCCGAGCGGGGTGCCCGGAGCGAGGCAGAGGCGCGCATTGGCCGCGGTGATCGCCGGATTCTGGCAGTTCGCGGCCGAGATGTTCGCGATCAGCGTGCCGCCGTTCGAGATGGCCCCGTTGCGCACGCCGCAGAAGAACATCTGGTCGGGAACGCCGTCGCCCGATTGCGGCTCGCCCGCGGTCGGCTCCCAGGCGTTGAACTGGCAGCGGCCGGTGGCCGAGCCGGTGACGCCGTTGCGCTGGTTGAATTCCAGCTGGTCGGCGTGGACGTATTCGAGGTTGATCGCGATGTTGCCGCGGTCCTCGGCGAAGTTGCGGCCCGCGGTCAGCGAGGCGAACTGGATGCCGCGGTCGCCGCGCTGAGAGATGCCGTCCTGCGCGCGCAGGCGGATGCCGTCGAAATTCTTCTTGAGGATGAAGTTGACGACGCCGGCGACGGCGTCGGAGCCGTATACCGCGGCCTCGCCGCCGGTGATCACGTCGACGCGCTCGATGAGGTCGGTCGGGATCGTGTTGACGTCGACGAGATAGTCGCCTGCGCTGTAGGTGACGTGGCGGCGGCCGTTGACCAGCACCAAGGTACGGTTCGTGCCGAGGCCGCGAAGGTCGAGCACGTTGACGCCGGCGGTGCCGATGAAGCGGACCGAGTTGGACTGGCTGAAGGTCGAGCGGAGCGACGGAAGGTCGTTCAACGCGTCGCCGATATTCACTTCGCCGCGGTTGGTCAGCTCTTCGACGCTGACCGACGTGATCGGCACGTTCGATTCGAGGTTCGGGCGGCGGATGCGCGAGCCGGTCACCACGATCTGGTCGTTGGTGCTGGTCGGCGAGTTGACGTTGGTGCCCGACTTGGTCTCGACCTCGCCGGAGATGCAATTGTCACGGCTGGTGGACGAGGTGCCGCCTTCGCTCGGCGTCGTGTTGGTGGGGCAGGCCGGCGGCTGCGTGTCGTTGGTGCCGCCATTGCCCGCCTGCGCATAGGCCGGAGCCGCCAGCGCGAGCGAAAAACCGAAAAAGGCAGCAGAGCCGAGCGCGCTGGTGCCGAGCAGGCCGAATTTTCTCATCCCGTGAATCCCTCTTTGTCAGCCGCGCTCATCACGCACGGCTTCTGGTTGCAGGGAGAGACGATTCAGCGAGCGGGTTCAAGAGCATGAGCCCGTCCATTCATCGAAAGTTCAGGGGTGTAACCCAAGTGCAACAGCCCGGCGCCCGCGCCCGCGCCCGCATGCGCGAAAAGAAATATCAGCGGATCAGGTGCTTGGCCCGCTCAGTCCCTTTCGACGCAGAGGGCGATGCCCATGCCGCCGCCGATGCAGAGCGTGGCGAGGCCCTTCTTCGCGTCGCGCCGGCCCATTTCGTATAGCAGGGTGGTCAGCACCCTGGCGCCGCTCGCCCCGATCGGGTGGCCGATGGCGATGGCGCCGCCGTTGACGTTGACCCTGGCCGCGTCCCAGCCGAGCTCCCTGCCGACCGCCAACGCCTGCGCCGCGAACGCCTCGTTGGCCTCGATGAGGTCGAGCTCGCCGATCGTCCAGCCGGCCTTCTCCAGCGCCCGCCGCGTCGCCGGCACCGGGCCGATGCCCATGATCGCGGGGTCGACTCCGGCCGAGGCCCAGCTCGCCACCCGCGCCAGCACCGGCGCGCCGCGCCGCTCCGCTTCCGCGCGGCTCATCACGACGAGCGCCGCCGCCCCGTCGTTGAGCCCCGAGGCGTTGCCCGCGGTCACCGTGCCGTCCTTGCGGAAAGCGGGGCGCAAGGCGGCCAGCGACGCCTGCTCCACGCCGTCCCTGATATATTCGTCGCGCTCGACGATCGTGTCGCCCTTGCGGCCCTTGACCGTCACCGGCGCGATCTCGCCGGCGAACCGCCCCTCGGCGCGCGCCGCCGACGCCTTGTTCTGCGAGGCGGTGGCGAAGGCGTCCTGCTCGTCGCGGGTGATCTGGTAGCGCTCGGCCAGATTCTCCGCCGTGACGCCCATGTGGTAGCCGTTGAAGGCGTCGGTCAGCCCGTCCTTGATCATAGTGTCGACCAGCTCGAGGGAGCCCATCTTGGTCCCGGCGCGGATCGCCTGGGCGTGGTTCGAAAGGCTCATCGATTCCTGGCCGCCGGCGACCACCACGCTCGCGTCGCCGGTCTGAATCATCTGCGTCGCCAGCGCCACCGCCCGCAGCCCCGAGCCGCAGACCTGGTTGACGGCCCAGGCCGGCACTTCCTTCGGCACGCCGGCCGCCATCGAGGCCTGCCGCGCCGGATTCTGGCCCTGCGCGGCGGTCAGCACCTGGCCGAGGATAACCTCGCTTACCTGCTCGGGCGCCACCCCCGCCTGCGCCAGCGCCGCCTCGATCGCAATCCGCCCCAGTTCGTGCGCCGGAACGCCCGCGAAGGCGCCGAGAAAGGCGCCGACCGGGGTGCGCTTGGCGGCAACGATGACGACGTCGGCGGGGGCGGTCATGGTTTGTGGCTCCTAAGAGGACATCCGTTCGCCCTGAGCCTGTCGAAGGGCCTTACTTCCCTGCGCCGGAAGAGCGGGGAGGGCTTCGACAGGCTCAGCCCGAACGGTTCTGTCGGTTCGCGGGCCCCTAGCCGCTCAACCCCTCGAAAGCCAGTCCTCGAGCGGCTCCCACAAAGCTTGCCGAGCCCGCCCCCCCACCACCATTCCGACATGGCCGAGGGCGAGGTCGATCCGCTCGCCGGCCGCGGCCGCGCTCGTCGCCGGCACGATGCGGTCGACGGTCGAGACGATCTCGAGCATCGGGCAGGGGAGCGCGGCCGGGTCCGCCGCCAGCCATTCCCCCCGCCCGGTGACGTCGCGCCCGAACAGATCCTCGAACAGCTCCCGGGCCGCGCTTTGCGGCAGCGGCGGCCCGTCGTTCGCCCAATCCTCAAGCGTCACGAACGCCCGTGCTTTCTCCCCCTCCATGGTCGCGAAGGCCTCGAACTTGCCGACGGTGCGCGCCGGGTCGAGCGACCAGAAGGCCGCTTGCAGCACTTCCATCGGCAGCAGGCCGAGGCGCGCCGCGCCCGGCTTGGAGCCCGCCCAGAGGCCGGCGAGCATCGCCCGCGCCTCGTCGGGAAATCCGTCGAACCGCCACGGCGCCGCGATCGTCGCCACCCGGGCGATTCCCCCTCCCGCCGCGGCGCCGAGCGCCATCGTCCCGCCTAGGCAATAGCCGACCAAGGCCGGCGCCGGCCCCCGCAGCGTCGCCAGCAGGGGCTTCAGCACCTGCTCGACATGTCCCCGCAGGGTCAGCGCCCGCCGCGCCGCCACGTCCCAGCCCCAGTCGACCAGCAAAGGCCGCACCCGGCCCCGCGCCGCCAGCCACCTGAGCAGCGACCGGTCGCCGCCCAGATCGAGGATCGAGGGCGGGTTGATCAGCGACGGCACGAACACGGCAGCGGCTCCAGTCCCTCCGTAATCCCTCAGCGTCGCCCCCAGCCGTTCGGCGATCGCCGGCGGCGGCGAGGGCGCCGGCTCGCGCGGCGCCTCCTGATACTTCCTCAGCCCCTCCAGGGCGCGGCGCATGCGCGCCGGGTCCGCGGCGGTTTCGCCGCGCAGCATTTCGAGGAACAAGGGGAGAGGCCGCGGCCTCTGTTGCGGTGCGGCAAGCTTCGGTGCTAGGGCCGAGGCCTCAGCGCGCGAGGACCCCCCCATGGCCGCTTCGGGATCGGACGATGACGTGGTCATCGTCAAGAAATACGCCAATCGCCGGCTCTACGACACCGAAAGCTCGTCCTACATCACGCTTGAGCGCCTGGCCGAGATGGTCCGCCAGAAGCGCCAGTTCAAAGTCCTCGACGCCAAGTCGGGCGAGGACATCACCCGCCAGGTGCTGACCCAGATCATCATGGACGAGGAATCGCGCGGCTCCGAGATGCTGCCGCTCAATTTCCTGAGGCAGCTGATCGGCCTCTACGGCGACCGCATGCAGGGCCTCGTCCCGCAATATCTCGAGGCGAGCATGGAGGCGCTGCAGCGCAACCAGGCGCAGCTTCGCGACGCGCTGGCCGGCGCCTTCACCGGGGGGCCGTTCGCCGAGCTCGCGCGGCGCAACATCGAGATGTTCCAGGCCGCCGGCGGGGTGGGCGGCGGCAGCGCCGCCTCCGCACCCGAGCCTGCCGAGCGCGACGCCGAGATCCAGCGCTTGAAGGCCGAGCTCGCCGCCCTCCAGGCCAAGGTCGACAAGCTCGGATAGTTCCCCTTCCCTAACCCGGCTCAAGGCACCACTTTGAGCCGATGTTCCTTTCCACCGCCCAGCTTCTCTGGATCGCCGCCGGCGCCTTCTTCGCCCTCGCCGCGCTGGCGCTCCTGCTCGAGCATCGCCGCCGCCGCCGCCGCGACATCGACCGTCCCGGCCTCGTCGACTGGAACGCCGTGCAGCTCCTCGCCTTCATCCTCGCCCTCCTCAGCGCCGCGCTCGCCTTGAAAGCGTAACCCTCTCCCCGGGGAGAGGGACAGCCGACGCCGGCGCAAGCCGGGCTAAGGCAGGGTGAGGGCACGGAGTCCGAGTCGGGGCACGGCCCCATTGCCAACCCGGTGCCGCCCGTGCACCCTTCGCGCCGCAAAAGGGGGAAACACCATGCGCGCGATCATCATCGTCATGCTGGCGGTCCAGGCGGCGATGCTGCTGGTCTGCGCCTTCACCATCCTCAAGGCGAAGCCGCGCCCCGGCCGGCCGCGGCCGATCTGGTCGAGCCTCGCCATCGCCCTCCTCGTCACCGCCAGCGCCTCCTTCCAGATCGCCGACCACCACCGCGGCCAGAGCGGCGCCGACATCCTCCAATACGGCTCCGGCATCCTCCTCGGCATGGCCCTCGCCAGCCTCCTCGTCCTCCTGAGGCAACGCCTCGGCACCGACGCCGCGCCGTAACCCTCTCCCATTCAGGGAGAGGGACGGCCGGACCCCGGCGCAGGCCGGGAGTAAGGCAGGGCGAGGGCACGGCGTCGGATGAGGCCCGGGCGAAACTGGGAACGCACCCCGAATCCGCCCGTTATTCCCGCGAACCCAACCACTTGGCGGGAGACCCCAATGCCCCAGCGCGAACTGATCGAGCCCCACAAGGGCGACAAACGCTACGTCCGCCGCGACGACAACGGCCGCATCGAGGAAAGCGACGACGTCGGCCGCTCGCTCGCCGCCGACCGCCGCCAGCATTCGAGCACGAAGAAACCCCGGAACCAGGGCGACAAGGGCGACTGAGCTTTCCCACTCCACAACGGTAGGCGGGGCGGCGGCCTGCCGCGCCGGCCTTCGCGCCTGCCCGCGATCGCGCCGTCCCGCCCAGGCCGAACGGTCAGGCGTCTCAGTCCTTGCAGACGTTGAACTGGAAGCAGGCGTCGGCATCGCCGTGGAAGCAGGCGTCGAAGCAGATGCCTTTGACTTCGATATGGTAGGGGCCGCCCGGCGCCCCGCGCAGCCTGAGCACGAACTCGCGGGTGACGCAGGTGCAGGGCGCGATGTCGTCGAAGCAATAGGGGCCGATCGGAACCAGCTGGATCGAGGGCGAGCCGTCGGGAAGGTTGGGCACCGGATTGCCGTTGGCGTCGACGACGACCAGCTGCTGGACGGTGAGGTTCGACAAGGTCAGGTTGCGATAGGGGTTGCAGACCGTGAGATGCATGATCTCGGTGTCGTCGCTCTCGATGCAGTCGCACGGGCTGTCGCCCCAGCTAATGTAGATCTGGGGCTTGATCGGCGGCAGCTCGATGGGCTCGCAGCGCCGTTCCTCCGGCTTCTCGTCCTTGCAGCCCAGCATCGAGTTTTGGAGATCATGCGAGGCAAGCATCTCATCCACCTCGGCGGCGAGCTTCGCGCAGCGATCGTCCTGCTCGCGGCAGTCGTCGGCGATCCGGGTGAAGGTCGGCAGGCCGAGATAGGCTTCGTTGGGGAGCAGCAGGGTGCCGCCCCCGGCCATGGCGGCGTTGATGTTGAACTGCACCCCGCCGGGGGAGGTCGCGTTAGGGTTGCCGATCTCGAACAGCGTCTTCTGGCTGACTTTGGTCCCGTAGATCTTGCCGTTCGGCGCGAGCTGGAGCGCGCCGACGAAGTAGTTGTTCCAGCCCGGCGTCAGCCAGTCGGCGATATGGTCGGTGGCCATGAAGTTGGTCAGGGGGCCGGATGCGATCGTATGGCGGCGGATATATCCGTCCTGATAGCCGGTGAAGTAGAGGAAGCGACCGTCGGGGGAGAATTCCAGCCCATAGGCGCTGCCGTAGGGATTCTTCGTCGGAATCTTGATCACCTGGGAATGCGGCGTGATCAGCGCTGTCGCCCGGCTGAAGTTGAAAATGTCGATGCTGGCTTGCGATGTCGTGGTGAGGAGAGTGCCATCGGGCGAGAATTTGGTGCAGTAGCCGTGCCAGGCCTCCGGACAGGGCGACGTGACCGACGATGTTGGAGCTGCGTCCGAATCGACGGGAAACACATGGAACTTCCCCGGTCCCGGGTTGGCTCCCGGTATGTCCAGCGCCACCACCCAATATTTGCCGCAATCGACTTGCGGGATGGCGGCGAGCTTCTCGGCCGCGCGGCTGGGGCCGAAGGCCAGTGGCGTCGGCGGCAGGACGAGGGCAATGCTGCTGCCGACGAGCTTGATCGTGCAGTGGTAGATCGGTCCCTGGCCGTTATTGTCCCACGAATGCACGGTGAAGATGTGGTAGTCCGAGCCGCCGCCGGCGGGCGGGACGATGATCGCCGAATGGCACGAGGAGGGATCGCCGCCGAGTGGAGGGGCCGTTAGCGGGAAGTGGTTCTGGTCGTATACCTTCGAGCCGTCTGTGTAGAAGAGCAGATTGCCATTGCTGTCCGAATAGGTTGCGCATCCTTCGGTTGAAGTGAACGCGTGCTGCGACTGAACGACCGGAGCGCCGCCGCTCGGAAAGCTGATGTGGCAGCGATCGCCGAACGTCCAATGATAGTCGTGCTTGGCCATGATGCGTTCCCCATCGCCGTGGCAAGCTAAGCGGCAACAGGATCTCACCCGCAGCCGTTTAGACGGCCCGAGACACTACGAATCACGCCACAATGATACTTACTCTATTGCGGGTAGACCCGCAGCATTGTTGGCACCATTTCGGAGATTTAACCTCCGCGCCTGTGGGATTTACAGGCATGCCTCCAGATACGGTCCGTCGAAGCCGAACTGCTTGGCCTTTTCGAGCGTGTAGGGCCTCAGCCCCATGCTGCGATACTCGCCGATGATCTTGCCGTCGGCGGTCTCGTCGAGATACTCGAACTTGAACAATTCCTGGGTGACGATGACGTCGCCCTCCATGCCGATCACCTCGGTGATGTTGGTGGTGCGGCGGGTGCCGTCGCGCAGGCGCTTGACCTGGACGATGATGTCGACCGAGTCGGCGATCTGGCGGCTGATCGCCTCCTTGGGCACCTTGATGTCCGACATCATCACCATGTTCTCCATACGCGCCAGGCATTCGCGCGGGGAGTTGGAGTGCAAGGTGGCCATCGAGCCGTCATGGCCGGTGTTCATCGCGGCGAGCAGGTCGAAGCATTCCGAGCCGCGGATCTCGCCGAGGATGATGCGGTCGGGGCGCATGCGCAGCGCGTTGATGACGAGGTCGCGGATTGTGATCGCGCCCTGGCCCTCGAGGTTGGGCGGGCGGGTCTCCAAGGGCAGCCAGTGCGGCTGCTGGAGGCGAAGCTCGGCCGCGTCCTCGATGGTGATGACGCGCTCGCCCGGGTCGATCAGCTTCGACAAGGCGTTGAGCATCGTCGTCTTGCCCGAGCCGGTGCCGCCGGAGATGATGACGTTGAAGCGGGATGCGCCGGCGATCTTGAGGCAGGTCGCCATCTTCTCCGACATCGATCCGAAATTCTTCATCATGTCGATGGTGATCGGCTTTTCGGAGAATTTGCGGATCGAGATGGCGGTGCCGCGCAGCGAGAGCGGCGGGACGATGACGTTGACGCGGCTGCCGTCCTGGAGGCGGGCGTCGGCGAGCGGGGTGGTCTGGTCGACGCGGCGGCCGACCTTGTTGACGATGCGCTGGGCGATCTGGAACAGATGCTCCTCGTCGCGGAACTGGATCTGGGCGATCTCGAGCTTGCCCTTGCGCTCGATGAAGGTCTGGTTCGGCCCGTTGACCATGATGTCGCTGATCTCGGGGTCTGCGAGCAGCTCTTCCAACGGCCCGAGGCCGAGCAATTCGTCGACCAGCACCTTCTCCAGCGCGAATTGCTCGCGGCGGTTGAGGTTGATCTTGAGCTCGGCCAGCACCTCGCCGATGATCGGCCGGAATTCCTCGGCCAGCTCGTCCTTGGAGAGGGTCGCCGCGGCTTCCGGGTCGACTCGCTCGAGCAGGCGCGGGAGAACCTGCTCCTTGATGCGGTGGATCGAGGCTTCGAAGCCTTCGTTGCGGCTCGACGGCGCCTCGGACGAGGCGGCCTGGCGCTCGGCGAGGCGGCTCATCGCGTCGCTGCGCTCGCCCGGGATCGCGAAATCCTCGGCGGGGCCGCCGAACTCCATCGTGTCGAGGGGCGGGAATTGATCGCCGCCTTCGAGCGGTTCGGGAGAAGGGGCCGGGCCTCCGGGGCCCTTCATCGGCCTCGCGACGCCGAAGGCGGGCCTGCCCCCGCCGCTGGTTCCCGTTCCGCCGCGCCTACCGAAAGCACTCATGCCGTTCGAACCCTTGCCCTGCCAAATCTCGCGACGCTGGTGAATAAGCGGGAAACTTTGACAATTGACTAACCGGCTTGTGGGCCGCTCGGTTCGGGTCAGGCGGGTACGTCGGCCTTTTCGGCGAGGATGGTGAGGCCGCGCTCGTTGACCTCCGCGAAGCCGCCCTCGACCGGGATGCGCTCGGGCGTGTCGCCGAAGCCGGTCCGGTAGATTGCGATGTCGCCGTTCCTCATCGTCGACATGTAGGGCGCGTGGCCGGCGAGGACTCCGAAATCGCCCTCGCTGCCCGGCACCACGACCATGAACACCTCCTCGGAGCGGACGAGCCGCTCCGGCGTGACGAGTTCGAAGTGGAGTTCGGCCATCTGCTTTTTCCTACCCCCCTCCCTGCACGCGGGGAGGGGCTGGGGGTGGGTACGTATGAGGACGGGCGCGAACTTGCTTCGAACGCACCCACCCCGACCCCTCCCTGCGTGCAGGGAGGGGAGGCGTTTAGTCGGCTTCCGTCGCGAGGCGCTGGGCCTTCTCGACCGCCTCCTCGATGCCGCCGACCATGTAGAAGGCGGATTCGGGCAGATGGTCGTACTCGCCGTCGACCACCGCCTTGAACGAGCGGACGGTGTCTTCGACCTGGACGAACTTGCCCGGGATGCCGGTGAACACCTCGGCGACGTGGAAGGGCTGGGAGAGGAAGCGCTGGATCTTGCGGGCGCGGCTGACGGTCAGCTTATCCTCTTCGGAAAGCTCGTCCATGCCGAGGATGGCGATAATGTCCTGCAGGCTCTTGTAGCGCTGCAGGATCTCCTGAACGGCACGCGCGGTCTCGTAATGCTCCTGGCCCACGGTGCGCGGTTCGAGCACGCGGCTGGTGGAGTCGAGCGGGTCGACCGCCGGGTAGATGCCGAGCTCGGAGATTGCTCGGCTCAAGACGGTCGTCGCGTCGAGGTGGGCGAAACTCGTCGCCGGCGCCGGATCGGTGAGGTCGTCGGCGGGAACGTAGATCGCCTGGACCGAGGTGATCGAGCCCTTGTTGGTGGAGGTGATCCGCTCCTGGAGCTGGCCCATGTCGGTCGAGAGCGTCGGCTGGTAGCCCACCGCCGAGGGGATGCGGCCGAGCAAAGCGGAAACTTCCGAGCCCGCCTGGGTGAAGCGGAAGATGTTGTCGACGAAGAACAAAACGTCCTGGCCTTCGACGTCGCGGAAATATTCGGCAATGGTGAGGCCGGACAGCGCAACGCGGGCGCGGGCGCCCGGCGGCTCGTTCATCTGGCCGAAGACGAGGGCGACCTTGGAGCCTTCCGAAATGGCGTTGCCGTCCTCGTCCTTGGCGATGACGCCGGCGTCGAGGAATTCGTGGTAGAGGTCGTTGCCCTCGCGGGTGCGCTCGCCGACTCCGGCGAACACCGAGGTGCCGCCATGGCCCTTGGCGATGTTGTTGATCAGCTCCTGGATCAGCACGGTCTTGCCGACGCCGGCGCCGCCGAACAGGCCGATCTTGCCGCCCTTGGCGTAAGGCGCGAGGAGGTCGATCACCTTGATGCCGGTGACGAGGATCGAATTGTCGGTCGACTGATCGACGAATAAGGGGGCCTCGGCGTGGATCGGGGCGGTGTCGGTAGCGCCGATCGGTCCGCGCTCGTCGATCGGCTCGCCGATGACGTTCATGATCCGGCCCAATGTCTTGGGCCCGACGGGGACTCGGATCTGCGAGCCGGTGTCGCGGACTTCCTGACCGCGGGTGAGGCCGTCGGTCGAGTCCATCGCAATCGTGCGGACCGTGCTCTGCCCGAGATGCTGCGCGACCTCGAGGACGAGGCGGCTGCCGTTATTGTCGGTCTCGAGCGCGGAGAGGATCTCCGGCAGCTCGCCGTCGAACGACACGTCGACGACGGCGCCGATCACCTGGCTGATGCGGCCCTTGCTGTTGGTGGCGGTTGCGGCGGTGGCCATGTTCTAGTTCCTCAGATCATTCCAAAGTGGCGAAGCGCACCTTCAATGGCCGGGCGCTTCTCGGGGGGACAGGGATGCTCTCTTGATGTGGAGCTGAATCGGTTAGGTGCTTGCCTCGTGGTGAGGCCATGTTGCGATTTGACGTCCGCGATCCAGCAGGTCTTGGGGACAAAGCCACTCTGCTGTTTCACACGGTTTGCAATCTGCTTGTAGGTCGCCATCACTTGAGCGCCTCCGCCCCGGAGATGATCTCCACCAGCTCCGTCGTGATCGCGGCCTGCCTCGTGCGGTTGTACTGGATGGTCAGGCGGTTGATCATATCGCCGGCGTTGCGGGTGGCGTTGTCCATCGCGGCCATGCGGCTCCCCTGCTCCGACGCGGCATTCTCGAGGAGGGCGCGGAAGATCTGGACGGCGACGTTGCGAGGGAGGAGCTGGCTCAGAATCTCCTCCTCGTCCGGCTCGTACTCGATCGCGGCGCTCGCCCCCGCCGCCGCTTCGCCACCCGTCTCCGGGGCCGGCACCGGGATGATCTGCCGCGTCACCGGCTCCTGGACCAACGCCGACTGGAAATGGGCGTAGAAGAGGTGGGCGACGTCGAAGCGGCCGTTCGCATAGCGCTGGCAGAGGTCGCGGGCGATCGCCTGGGCATCGGCGAAGCTCGCCTGCTTCATCGCGCTCGTATCGTGCTCGTGGACGATCTGGCGCGGGAACAGGCGGACGATCACCGCCTTGCCCTTGCGGCCGACGAGGTAGAAGCGGACGTCCTTGCCTTCGCGCGCGAGCTCGTCGGCCTTCTTCCGCGCCGCCCGGACGATGTTGGAGTTGAACGCGCCGGCGAGGCCCCGGTCGGAGGTGCAGACCACCAGCAGATGGGTCTTGTCGGCGCCGGTGCCGGCGAGCAGCTTCGGGCTCTCCGGTCCGCGCGCGATCCGGGCCGAGAGGCTCGCCATCACTGCCTCCATGCGCTCGGCATAAGGCCGGCCGGCCTCGGCGGCCTGCTGGGCACGCCGAAGCTTCGCCGCGGCGACCATCTTCATCGCCTTGGTGATCTTCTGCGTCGACTTGACCGACGCGATCCTGCCCTTGAGCGCCTTGAGGCTGGCCATGGCTTTCGTTTCAGTCCTTCGTCATGCCAGCGAAGGCTGGCATCCCTGCTGTCTTCGTGTCCCATCGCCGCATGGACCCCAGCCTTCGCTGGGGTGACGGCGGTGCGAGCGCTTACGCAAACGTCTTGGCGAAATCGCCGAGGATCGACTTCAGCTGCCCCGTCGTGTCGTCGTCGAGCGCCTTGGTGTCGCGGATCTTCGCCAGCACGCCCGCATGATCGGCGCGGACGTGGGCGAGGAGCGAGCTCTCGAAGCGGGTGACCGCGGCTGTCGGGATCGAGTCCAGATAGCCGTTCACGCCCGCGAAGATCGAGACGACCTGCTCTTCGACCGGCATCGGGTGGAATTGCGGCTGCTTCAGGAGCTCGGTCAGCCGCGCGCCGCGATTGAGGAGGCGCTGGGTCGAGGCGTCGAGGTCCGAGCCGAACTGGGCGAAGGCGGCCATCTCGCGATACTGGGCGAGCTCGAGCTTGATCGAGCCGGCGACCTTCTTCATCGCCTTGGTCTGCGCGGCGGAGCCGACGCGGCTGACCGACAGGCCGACGTTGATGGCCGGACGGATGCCCTGGTAGAACAGTTCGGTCTCGAGGAAGATCTGGCCGTCGGTGATCGAGATGACGTTGGTCGGGATATAGGCCGAGACGTCGCCGGCCTGGGTCTCGATGATCGGCAGCGCGGTCAGCGAGCCCGAGCCGTTCGCCTCGTTCAGCTTCGCCGCGCGCTCCAGCAGCCGCGAGTGGAGATAGAAGACGTCGCCCGGATAGGCTTCGCGGCCCGGCGGCCGGCGCAGCAGCAGCGACATCTGGCGGTAGGCGATGGCCTGCTTGGAAAGGTCGTCATAGACGATGACCGCGTGCATGCCGTTGTCGCGGAAATATTCGCCCATCGTGCAGCCCGTATAGGGCGCGAGGAACTGCAGCGGCGCCGGCTCGGAGGCGGTGGCGGCGACGACGATCGAATAGTCCATCGCGCCATTCTCTTCCAATGCGCGGACGATCTGGGCGACGGTCGAGCGCTTCTGGCCGATGGCGACGTAGATGCAGTAGAGCTTCTGGCTCTCGTCGTCGCCCTGGTTGGCGGCACGCTGGTTGATGAAGGTGTCGAGCGCGACGGCCGACTTGCCCGTCTGCCGGTCGCCGATGATCAGCTCGCGCTGGCCGCGGCCGACGGGCACGAGCGCGTCCAGGGCCTTGAGGCCGGTCTGCACCGGCTCGTGCACCGACTTCCTCGGGATGATGCCGGGCGCCTTGACCTCGACGCGGCGGCGCTCGGCGGCCTCGATCGGCCCCTTGCCGTCGATCGGGTTGCCGAGGCCGTCGACGACGCGGCCGAGCAGGCCCTTGCCGACGGGCACGTCGACGATCGTGCCGGTGCGGCGGACGGTGTCGCCCTCGCGGATCTCCGAGTCCGAGCCGAAGATGACGATGCCGACATTGTCGGCCTCGAGGTTCAGCGCCATGCCCTTGATCGAGTTGGCGAACTCGACCATCTCGCCGGCCTGGACATTGTCGAGCCCGTAGACGCGCGCGATGCCGTCGCCCACCGACAGCACCGTGCCGACCTCCGAGACTTCGGCCTCCGTGCCGAAGCCCGCGATCTGGTCGCGGATGACCTTGGAAATTTCAGCGGCGCGGATGTCCATTTTCAGCCCTTCATTGCCGAAGCGAGAGTGTTGAGTTTGGTGCGGATGGAGCCGTCGATCTGCTGGGAGCCGATCTTGACGACCAGCCCGCCCAAGATCGTGGGATCGACGGTCAGATCAACCGCGACGTCTCGGCCGACGCGGCTCTTGAGGTTGGAGCGCAAAGCGGCGACCTGGTCGTCGTCGAGCGGCCGGGCGGAGACCACTTCGGCCGTGGTCTCGCCGCGATGGGCGGCGGCCAGCAGATTGAAGAAGCGCATCACGCCGGGAAGCTGCGACAGCCGCCGGTTCTGCGCCATCACGCCGAGGAAATTGGCGGTCATCGAATCGAGGCCCATCGAGTCAGCGACGGCCTTCACCGCCTTCAGCGCGTCCTCGCGGCCGATCAGCGGGCTGGTGGTGAGCTCGCGCAGCGCGTCCGACTGGCGCAGGCCGTCCTTGAGGGCGGCGAGGCTGGTATCCACCGCCTCCAGCTGCCGCTCGTCGCGGGCGAGCTCGAACAAGGCGGTCGCGTACCTGCCCGCCAAGCTTGCCTGAATGCCGCCGGAAATCTCCACGCGCGCCCTTACTCCCAGATCGGAATTTTGACCCATGATAAGAAGGCAGCGCGGGGCGCCCTCGCTAAGGTCGCGGGCGCCCTAGCAGGGGCGTTCCGGGGATGCAACCGGGGTGGAAAGGGGAGGCTGACGATTACCGTGCCGACTCACCGCCGCATCGGAATCGGCATGGACTCCAGCCTGCGCTGGGGTGACGGATACTTTGACCGCAAGCCTCGGGATGCGGCCCCTCCGAATCGCGCGTAGATGGTGAGCATGGACAGGCAAACCCCTCTCGACCCAGACGCCGCCTGGCGCGCCGTGGTGGCCCGCGACCGGCGGGCGGACGGGCGGTTCGTCACCGGGGTGCTGACCACCGGAATCTATTGCCGGCCCTCCTGCGCCGCGCGCCATCCGAAGCCGGAGAATGTGCGCTTCTTCGCGACCGGCGCCGCCGCCGCCGCCGCCGGCCTCCGGGCGTGCCTGCGCTGCAAGCCCGACGAGGTGACGCGCGAGGCGGCCGCGCTGGCGACGGCGCTGCGGCTGATCGACGCCGCGGAGACGCCGCCGAGCCTCGACGCGCTGGCGAGCGCGGCCGGTTACTCCCTCTTCCATTTCCACCGCCTCTTCAAACGCGCGACCGGGCTCACTCCGGCCGCTTTTGCGCGCGGCAAGCGCGCCAGGAGCATGACCATGACCCTCGAGACCAACGGCCGAGTCACCGACGCCATCTACGATGCGGGCTATTCCGGCCCGGCGCGCTTCTACGCCGACGCGAAGGACCGGCTCGGCATGACTCCCACCAGCTGGCGCGGCGGCGGCAAGGGCGAGACGATCCGCTGGGCGACGGCGGAGACCTCGCTCGGCACGATGCTGGTCGCGGCGACGGAGCGCGGCATCTGCCGCCTCTCCTTCGACGAAGGCGAGGCCGAGCTGCGCCGCCGCTTCCCGCACGCCGCGATCGAGCCTGGCGGCGAGGAGATGGCGGACCTTCTGAAGCGGACCGTCGCGGCGGTCGAGGCGCCGGAGCGGCCGCACGATCTGCCGCTCGACGTCCGCGGCACCGCCTTCCAGGAGGCGGTGTGGCGCGAGCTCGCCCGCATTCCGCCGGGCGAGAGCCTGTCCTACGCGGCGCTGGCGGCGCGCGCCGGGCGCCCGGGCGCGGTCCGCGCCGCCGGCACCGCCTGCGGCGCCAACCGGGTCGCCGTGCTCATCCCTTGCCACCGCGCCCGCCGCGGCGACGGCTCGCCCGGCGGCTACGCCTACGGCCTGGAGCGCAAGGCCAGGCTGCTCGAGCGCGAGGGCTGGCGCGGCTGAGATCAGGAGGCGGCGGGGAGGCCGCGCTCCTTGCGAAGCTCGGCGAGCAATTTGGCGAGCTGCTCCTTCGCGGCGGCGCGGCGCGGCGATTCGTGGGGGTCGTTGGCGATCGGCGCGAGATAGTGGATCGCCTCCGCCCAGTTTTTCTCGGCCGCCAGCTCGTCGACCAGCGCCTGGCGCATCACCGTGTTGTCCGGCATCGTCTCGACCGCGCCGGCGAGCAGATCGACCGCCTGGCGGGTCGGCGTGTCGCCGGCGAGATGGTAGCTCTCGTAGAAGGCGAACAGCGGCAAGGGATCGTTCTGGTCGGCCTTCTGGGCCCGGACCGCGAGCTGGCGCGCCTCTTGCTCCTTCGCTGCCCGCGCCGGCCCCGATAGGACCCCGGCCTGGTGCGCCAGGCTCAGCGACTTGACGACGAGCGCGCGCAGATTGTTGCCGTCGAGCGCGAGCGCCCGGTCCGCCGCCGCCTCGCCGGCCGTGTAATTGCCGGCGCTGTATTCGGCCACGGCGACGAAAGCGTGGACGAACGGATCGCCGGGGACGCGCCGGGCGATGTCGTGGGCCTTTTCGAGGTTGGCGTCACGGAGGTGCTTCTCATGCTCGCGGTCGCCGGCCTTGCGGTAGAAGGAGAGTTCGTCGTCGCGGAAGGCGATCACTGCCGGGATCATCGCGGCCTCGCCGGGGCTGACCGGTCGGGTCGCCTCGATCACCGGCTGGGCGATCGGCACCGACACCAATTTGTAGTCGAACACGCCGTTCAGAACGTAGGTGCGCGCCTCGCGGTTGAGCGCCTTCAGGTCCCCGAACACCTTGGCCGCCTCGGCCGGCGACCGGCCGACGGACAGGGCATGCAGATAGGCCCGGAGCTGCGCCGCCCGTTCCTTGTTGAAGGTGAAGAAATGGGCCATCGCCCAGCCCTGGCCGTAGACGTCGTAATCCCTGAGCTTCTCCGGCGGCGTCAGGAACAATTCGTCGAGCGGCATCCATTCGGCGGCGATGTCGTGGCCGCGATGCTTGGCGGGATAGCCGTAGGCGATCTTGCCGTCGGGCTGGATCTTGCTGGAGCCGATCAGCTCGGCATAGCCCTCGACATACCATTGCGGGTAGGTCGCCGGGAAATATTGCAGCATGAAATGGTGGGCATATTCGTGGTGCAGAACCAGCTCCGGCGAGAAATCGCCGGCGTGGAAGGTCGTGCTGTGGGGCGTCACGGCGAACGGCCCCAGGATGTTGCTGGTGTAGAAGCCGGCAACTGGACTGTCATATTCGCCCAGCGCGGCCGCGACCTCGCCGTTGGTGCCGACCTCGTAGATCCGCACCTTCACCGGCTCGACATTGTCCGAGATGTTGCTGGCGAGGCGCATCAGCCCGTCGACCGTCTCGAGCCGCGTCGCGAGGCGCAGCGCGTCCTTGTCGTCGCTCTGCGTGTAGATGATGAAATGCTGCGTCTCGACCGCGCGCCACTCCGCCCGCGCCGCGCCCGGCATCAGCAACAAGGCCGCGGCGGCCGCTGCGAGCTTCCTGAACATCATTCCCATCCCCATCCCGATTAGCAAATGACCGCAACTGCTTAGCGTCATCCGGCAGTCAAAGGAAGGAGTAGGGATCGACGTCCACGGCGACACGTACGCTGCGCGGCCAGCTGAGGGCGCCGAGCCATTCGCGGATCACGTCCTGCACGTCGAGGCTGCGGGCGGCGTGGACCAGGAGGCGCATGCGGTGGCGGCCGCGCAGCATGGCGAGCGGGGCGGGGGCGGGGCCGAACACCGCCATGTTCTCGACCCTGGGGGCGGCGCGGCCGATGAGGCGCGCCGTCTCCGTCGCCTCGGCCTGGCTTTCCGAGGAAATGACGATGCCCGCAAGTCGGCCGAACGGGGGCATGGCGGCTTCGCGCCTGGCTTCGGTCTCCGCGGCGTAGAAGCTTTCGGCGTCGCCGCTGACTAGGGCGCTGATCACGGGCGCCGAGGGGTCGTGGGTCTGGACGAAGACCCGTCCCGGTTTCTCGCCGCGGCCGGCGCGGCCGGCGACCTGGGCGATCTGCTGGAAGCTGCGTTCGGCCGCGCGCAGGTCTCCCCCGGCGAGGCCGAGGTCGGCGTCGACCACGCCGACCAGGGTCAGGTTGGGGAAGTGATAGCCCTTGGTCACCAGCTGGGTGCCGACGACGATGTCGATCTCCCGCGCCTCCATGCGGGCGATGAACTCGGCCGCCTTGGCCGGCGACCAGATGGTATCGGAGGTGACGATCGCGGTGCGCGCCTCCGGGAAGAGCGCGTGCACTTCGTCGGCGATCCGCTCGACCCCGGGGCCGACCGGAACCAGGCTGTCCTCCTCGCGGCATTCGGGGCAATGGGCCGGCGGCGGCATCAGATGCCCGCAATGGTGACAGGCGAGGCGCCGCACCAGCCTGTGCTCGACCATCCAGGCGGTGCAATTGGGGCATTGGAAGCGGTGGCCGCAATGGCGGCACAGGGTGAGCGGGGCGTAGCCGCGGCGGTTGAGGAAGAGCAAAGCCTGCTCGCCCGCCGCCAGCGTTTCCTCCACGGCCTTCACCAGGCTCGGCGCCAGCCAGCGCCCGCGCGGCGGCGGGTCGGCGATGAGGTCGATCGCCTCGATGTCGGGCAATTCGGCGGCGCCGTAGCGGTCGGGCAGGCTCAGCTCCTCATAGACTCCGATCTCCGCCATCTGCCGGCTCTCGATCGCCGGCGTCGCCGAGGCGAGGATGATCGGGATTCCTTCCAGCTTGGCCCGCATCACCGCGACGTCGCGCGCATGGTATTGGACTCCGTCCTCCTGCTTGAAGCTGGTCTCGTGCGCCTCGTCGACGACGATCAGGCCGAGCTCGGGATAAGGGAGGAACAGCGACGAGCGCGCGCCCACCACCACCTTGGCCTGGCCGGTGGCGACGGCGCGCCACGCGCGGCGCCGCTGCGACTGGCGCAGGCCCGAATGCCAGGCGACCGGCTCGTGGCCGAAGCGTGCCGCGAAGCGCCTGAGGAAGGGTTCGGTCAGCGCGATCTCTGGGAGAAGGACGAGCGTCTGCTTTCCCTGGCGGAGCGATTCGGCGATCGCCTCGAAATAGACCTCGGTCTTGCCCGAGCCGGTGACTCCGTCGAGCAGGAAGGGCGCGAATTCCGCGCCGCGCACCGAATCGACCAGCCGGTGCGCGGCCGCGCCCTGGGCGAGCTCGAGCTCCGGCGGGTCGTGGTCCGGGCCGGGGAGCGGGAAGGGATCGTCGACCGACACCTCCACCGCCTCGATCGCGCCCGCCTTGATCAGGCCGCGGATCACGCCGTCGGAAACGTCCGCGGCCATGGCGAGCTCGCGCACCAGGCCCTGCCGCTCGCCGATCCGTTCAAGCGCCTGCGCCCGTTGCGGGGTCAGCCGGTCGGGGACGAGGCCGGTGGCGCGATATTCGGTGACGGTGCGGCCGCCGTCGAGCGCGCTCGCCGAGGCCAGCGACATGCGCAGCACGGCGGCGATCGGGGCGAGATAGTAATCCGCGGTCCATTCGATCAGCCGCCGGAGCGGCTCGGCGAGCGGCGGCAGGTCATAGGCCTGGAGCAGCGGCCGCAGCCGGTTGTCGCCGACCGACTCGGCCTCCAGCCGTTCCGGCTCCCACACCACCCCCGTCATCTGCCTCGGGCCCAGCGGCGCCAGCACGATCGAGCCCGGCCCGACCGCCATGCCCTGAGGCACGCGATAGTCGAGCGGGCCTAAGGCGGGGTTCAGGAGTAGGACGCGGGCGCGGCTCATGCCCCTTCATCTAGGGTCAAAGGGGCCCGGATTGAAACCGCCGCGCCGGGCAGGCGTTCAGCGGCTCAATTGCGGGCCATCAATTCCGGAACTGTAACAACGAGGATATGCCGCATGGACGCGCCGCTCTCCCGTCGAGGCCTTGTCGCGGTGGCCCTGGTCCTGCCGCTGCTCTCCCTTCCCGGCTGCGCGACCCGGCTCGGCGAGGTGCCGGGCCTCGACGAGGCGGTGCGGCGGCTGCTCACTTTGTCCGCCCAGCGCGCCTTTGCGCGGCTGCTGACGCGCGAAGGCTTCTTCGCCGACGACCTCGCCCGAGTGACGCTTCCGTCGCAGCTCGGCGGCAGCGCGTTCACCCGCGCCTTCGCGGTGCTGCTCGGCTCGGCCTACGTCCAGGACCGGCTGCTCCGGATCGTCAACGACGCCGCCTCCGATGCGGCGCGCGACGCCGCGCCGGTCGTCTACCAGGCGATCCGCAACGTCAGCGTCGCCGACGCGCAGACGGTATTCCGCGGCTCGCCCACCGCGGCCACCGACCTCCTCCAGCGCGAGCTGGGCGAGGGGCTGTTCGACGCTTTCTATCCGGGGGTGGGCCGGGTGCTGAAGGTCGCCGACAACGGCCTCGTCGCCCGCGCGCTGCTGATCGCGACCGGCATCGATTTCCCCGGCTTCCAGGCCGACGTCACCCGCAAGGCGGCGCTCGGCCTCTACCGCGCCATCGGCCGCGAGGAAGCCGCGATCCGCGCCGACCCCGCCGCCGCCGGCGACCCCCTCCTCGCCCGCCTCTTCGGCCGCCGCCGCTAACGTGGTAAGGAGGCCCGGCGAGGGGGTGGGGGCATGGACGACGCCGAAGCGGAGCTGGAGGGCTTTTTCGCCAAGTTCGAGCCGGACGTCGCCGCGCAGGCGCGCTCGCTCCTCGGCAAGATGCGCGCCCGCATTCCCGGCGCGCAGGTGCTCGTCTACGACAATTACAATGCGCTCGCGATCGGCTTCGGCCCCAGCGAGAAAGCGGGGCAGGCGGTGCTTTCGCTCGCCGTCTTTCCGCGCTGGGTGACGCTCTGCTTTCTGCGCGGCAAGGGGCTCCCAGATCCGGCCGGCCTGCTCAAGGGCGAGGGGAGCAGGGTCCGCCACGTCCGCCTCGATCCGCCGGAGCGGTGGGACATGCGGGAGGTCCAGGCTTTGATCTCGGAGGCGCTGGGTCGCGCCGAGCCGCCCTTCGACCCGGCCGCCGAGCCGCGCCTCGTCATCAAGTCGATCTCGGCGAAGCAGCGCCCGCGGCGACTCGCGCCGGCCCCGGCCGCTGGCTAGAAGGAGCCGCGAATCCTCCTTCACCAGCCGGGGCGCCAGCCATCATGAAATTCTTCGTCGACACCGCCGACACCGCCGAAATCCGCGATCTCGCCGAGACCGGCCTGCTCGACGGCGTCACCACCAACCCGTCCCTCGTGCACAAAGCCGGCCGCAACTTTCTCGAGGTGGTGAAGGAGATCGCCAGCCTGGTCGATGGCCCCGTCTCGGCCGAGGTGGTGGCGACCGATCAGGCCGGAATGCTGCGTGAGGCCGAGGTGCTCAGGAAGATCGCCGACAACGTCACCGTCAAGGTGCCGCTGACGGTCGACGGGCTCAAGACCTGCAAGGCGCTGACGGGGGAAGGGACGATGGTCAACGTCACCTTGTGCTTCACCGCCAACCAGGCCCTGCTCGCCGCCAAGGCCGGCGCGACGTTCATCTCGCCCTTCGTCGGCCGCCACGACGATACCGGCTTCGACGGCATGCAGATCATCTCCGAGATCCGCCAGATCTACGACAATTACGATTTCGGGACCCAGATCCTGGTCGCGTCGGTGCGCCACCCCATCCACGTCCTCCAGTCCGCGCTGATCGGCGCCGACGTCATGACGGCCCCCCCGGCCGTCATCCGCCAGCTCTTCAAGCACCCGCTGACCGACCGGGGCCTGGAAGCGTTCCTGGCGGACTGGGAGAAGACCGGGCAGACGATCGGGTGATCCTTCCCGTTGCCGGGAGGGATTTTCGCCATCGCTTCTTAACCATATCCGCGTTACCTTCCTTGCCATGGGAAAGGTGATCAGCTTCGAGGACCGGGCCGTCGCGAACCTTCGCGCACGGGTCGCCGCGGTCGAGGAAGCCAACCAGGATTTGATCGCCTTCGCCCGCGGCCATTCCGGCGCGGTCGCCTCGATCCACGAGGCGGTGCTCGCCGCCGTCGACGCCGAGGGCTTCGATCACCTCATCCACATCGTCACCCAGGAATGGCCGCAGATCCTCGGCCTCGATGCCGTCGCCGTCGCCTTGTTCATCGGCGACAAGGGGATACGCGCCGACGCTTCGGGCTTGCAGTTCGTCGATCCGCGTCTCGTCGAGCGCTCGCTCGCCGGCCTCGATGGAGTCGTGCTTCGCGGCTGCGAGCGGGGCCATCCTTTGTTCGGCCCCGCCTGCTCGCTCATTCGCGCCGAAGCCCTGGTCCGCCTCGACACCGCGCCGCCGCTGCCCAGCGGCCTGCTTGCCCTAGGCCAGCGCGCCGAGCAGGGCTTCGAGACCCGTCACGGCTCGGAGCTGCTCGTCTTCCTCGGCCGCGTTCTCACCCGCTCGATGGGCCGGTGGCTGATCCCCTGACAGGTCATCCAGCGAGCGAGCTCGCTCTCGCCTGGCAGCATCACCTCGCCCGCGACCGCCGTCGCTCCCCGCACACGGTGCGCGCTTATGTCGCGACCGCGCACCGGCTGATCGCCTTCCTCGCGGGCCATCTCGGCGGCGTCGTCGCGGCGGAGGCGCTCGGGTCGCTGAGGCCGGCGGACGTGCGCGCCTTCCTCACCCGCCGCCGCGCCGACGGGATCGGCAACAGCAGCGCCGCGCGCGAGCTCTCGGCGGTGCGTGGGTTCCTCACCTTCGCCGCCGGCGAGGGCAAGGTGCCGCGCCTCAAGGGCCCCAAGCGCCCGCGCAGCGTGCCGCGGCCGATTTCGCCGGACGAAGTCGTCGCGCTCGCCGAGGAGACGGGCGAGGACGCAAGGCAGGAGTGGATCGCGGGCCGCGACTTCGCCGTGCTGATTTTGCTCTACGGCTCCGGCCTGCGGGTCGCCGAGGCGCTCGGCCTCACCGGCGCGGCGCTGCCGCTCGGCGACTCGCTCCTCGTCACCGGCAAGCGCAGCAAGACGCGGGTGGTGCCGCTGCTTCCCCAGGTGCGCGAGGCGATCGACCGCTATCTGGCGCTGAGCCCTTGGCCGGTGGCGAGGGACCAGCCCCTGTTCCGCGGCGCCCGCGGTGGGCCATTGAACGGGGAAATGGTACGCCGCGCGGTGCGGCGGGCCCGGGTGCGCCTCGGCCTTTCCGACCGCACCACGCCGCATGCGCTGCGCCACAGCTTCGCGACCCACCTGCTCGGCCGCGGCGCGGACCTGCGCTCCCTGCAGGAACTGCTCGGCCACGCCAGCCTGTCCTCGACCCAGATCTACACCGCCGTCGATGCCGCCCACCTCCTCGACGTCTACCGCCACGCCCACCCGCGGGCTTAACGTCATGCCAGCGCAGGCTGGCATCCATGCCGAGTCAGCATGGGGCCCAGCCTTCGCTGGGGCGACGGTCTAGTGGCTCCGTCCGCTTCGGACGAACTGCAGCACCAAGCGGACCAGCCAGAGCAGGAAGGCGGCCGCGACGATGGCGGTGGAGACCGGACCGGCATAATGTTCGACCACCTTATAGTGCGGCCCGAGCAGGGTACCGAGCCAGGTGAGCACGCCGGTCGAGATGAGGACGCCGATCAGGGACAGAATGAGGAACCGGCCGAACGGCATGGAGACAAGGCCCGCGGGGATGGAGATTGCGGTGCGGACGGCGGGAAGGACGCGGCCGACCAGGACGAGGATCGGCCCGAACCGGGCGAAGCCGCGCTCAAGCCATTCCACCTCGTGCGCCGAGACGGTGGTGATCCGGCCGTAGCGGGTGACCAGACGCTGGAACCGGTCGTAGCCGAGCGCCCGCGCCGCCCAATACCAGGTGATCGCCCCGGTCATCGATCCCGCCGCCCCGGAGAGCGCCACTCCGACCGGGTCCATACGGCCCTGCGTCGCGATCAGCCCGGAGAGCGGCATGACGAGTTCCGACGGGAAAAGGGGGAGAAAGGTCTCCACCCACATCAGCAGGAAGACGGCGGCATAACCCCAGTGGCGGATGAACTCCGGAAGGAAGTCAGCCACGCATCGTCGCCTTGCGCTCGATCGCGTCCCAGATGAGCGCGGCGGTATCCGTGCCGTTGAAGGCGTCGATGGCGACGATGCCGGTCGGCGAGGTGACGTTGATTTCGGTCAGCCAGCGCCCGCCGATCACGTCGATGCCGACGAACAACAGGCCGCGCGCCCTGAGCTCCGGACGGAGCGCGGCGCAGATTTCCCGCTCCGTCTCGGTCAGCTCGGCCTTCGCCGCCGAGCCGCCAACGGCGAGGTTGGAGCGTATCTCGCCTTCGCCCGGGATGCGGTTGATCGCGCCCGCCACTTCGCCGTCGACCAGCACGATGCGCTTGTCGCCTTGGCTGATCTCGGGGATGAAGGCCTGGACGACGTGCGGCTCGCGATAGGCGGTGTTGAACATCTCGATCAGGGAGGCGAGGTTGGCGCCGTCCCGCCCCACCTTGAACACCGCCTTGCCGGCATTGCCGTGGAGCGGCTTGACGACGATCTCGCCATGCTGGCCCAGGAACTTGCGGGTGAGCGAGAGCGAGCGGGTGAGGATGGTCGGCGGCATGAAGCGGGCGAAATCGAGCACCCAGATCTTCTCCGGCGCGTTGCGCACCGAGGCGGGATCGTTCACCACGAGCGTCTCGGGCTGAATGCGCTCGAGCAGATGGGTCGCGGTGATGTAGGCGAGGTCGAAGGGCGGGTCCTGGCGCATCAGCACGACGTCGACGTCGCGGCCGAGGTCGAGGATGGTGAAGTCGCCGAACCGGAAGTGGCTACCCTCGACCCGTCGCACCGTCACCGGAAAGGCGCCGGCCCACAGCCGCCCGTCCGCCCAGCTCAGATCATCCGGCCGATAGTGGAACAGGCTGTGGCCGCGCTCCTGGGCCGACAACATCAACGCGAAGGTCGAATCGCCGGCGAGGTTGATCCCCTCCAGCGGATCCATCTGAACGGCCACGCGCAAGCTCATCCTCTCCTCGCCCCGGTCATGTTGGCGGCCCTAGGGGAGCGCGGGGCGGCTGTCACCGGGCTACGTCGCCGCCGCTGCCCAGGGCCGCGCCGGCGTCGACTCGGGTAGAGACCGAACGGCTGGTCAGCCGCTCGCCGCGCTCGGAGCGGATGACGACGTTCTGCGCGTCGCTTTGCGCTCCGGCGACGCAGGAGGCGTGGTAGGCGAGCAGCCTGACGAGCTGGTCGCGCTGCTCGGGGCTCATCTGCGTCCAGGCCGCCTCGAGCGCGGAACCTTCGCCTTTGTCGTCATAGTCGAAGCCGCCATCTTTGCCGAGCGCATCGAGCCCCTTCTTCACCTCGGCGCAGAGCTGGGCCGGCATGGGCGCGTCGGGCGCGGGCGGCGGCCTGGTGTCGCAGGCGGCGAGGGAGCCGAGAAGGAGAAGGAGAAGGGGGATTCGCATGACTATCCTTGCCAGACGTTGACGAGATGGCGGGGGAGGCGGCGCGGCACGATGAACATCGCGTCGACGCGGATGTCGTCGCCGGCCTTGGCGTAACGGTGGGCGAGCGCCTCGGCGGCGGCGGCGACGCGGCGGAGGCGATAATCGTCGAGCGCAAACGCTGCCTCCGTCGCCGTCGAGCGCGCCTTCACCTCTACGAAGGCGACGGTGCGGCCCCGTCGGGCGACGAGGTCGACCTCGCCGACCGGCGTCCGGACGCGGCGGCCGATGATGGTCCAGCCCTTGAGGCGCAGCCACCAGGCGGCATAATTTTCGGCGCGGCGGCCGCCGCGTTCGGCTCGCTCGCGCTTCATTTGAGCTGCAGCGCCCGCTCATAGGCGCGGCGCTTCGGGACGCCCAAGGCCTCCGCCACCTCGGCGGCGGCGCGAGAGGGGGAGAGGCGGGTCATCGCTGCCGTCAGGGCGTCGTCGAGCGCTTCCTCCCCCGCCGGCTCGGCCTCGCCCGGGGGGCCGACGACGATGACGATTTCCCCCTTGGGCGGCGCCTCGGCATAACGGACCGCCAGCTCCTGCAAGGTGCCGGTCACCGTCTCCTCGAAGCGCTTGCTGATCTCGCGCACCACCGCCGCCTCGCGCTCGCCGAGTCCCTCCGCCAGCGCCGCCAGCGTCGCGGCGAGGCGCGGGCCGCTCTCGTACAAAACGAGCGTCGCCCGCACGCTCGCGACCTCGGCGATCGCCGCCCGACGCGCGGCCGCCTTGGGGGCAAGGAAGCCGAGGAACAGGAAGCGGTCGGTCGGCAGCCCAGCCAGGGTCAGCGCGGCGACGACTGCGCAAGGGCCGGGGACCGTGGTCACCGCGATTCCCGCCACGCGCGCCTCGCGCACCAGCTTGTACCCCGGGTCTGAGATGAGCGGCGTCCCGGCATCGGAGACCAAAGCCACCGCCTCCCCGGCCATCCGCGCCAGCAGCTGCGGCCGCACCCGCTCGGCATTGTGGTCGTGATAGGGGATCATCGGCCGCCGGACGCCGACATGGGCCAGAAGCTTTGCCGTCACCCGGCTGTCCTCGACCGCGATTGCGTCGGCTGCGGCGAGCGTGGCGGCGGCGCGCGGGCTGAGATCGGAGAGATTGCCGATCGGCGTCGCCACGATGTAGAGGCCGGGGGACAATGTCTCGCTCATGAGGATTGCGGTCATGGCAGAGCTATCGCATCGGCCGCAAGCGCGGCGCTCCTTCCTGCTCCTCGCGGCGGGCGGGCTGTTCGCGCTGGCGGGCTGCCAATTGGTCCCGGCGCCGCGGGCCGAGCCGCCGCCCGCGCCGCAGGAAGCGCCCCCCGAGGCGCCGCCCCCGCCGACCCAGCGCCCCGGCCTGCCTCCTGACGAGACCCGCAACCGCGTCGCCGTCCTCGTGCCGCTCTCCGGCCCCAATGCCGGCGTCGGCACCTCGATCGCCAACGCCGCCCAGCTCGCTTTGCTCGACACCGGCGGCGAGCGCATCCGCATCACCGTATACGATACCGCCAGGGGCGGCGCCGCGGCGGCGGCCGACCAGGCGGTGGCGGAAGGGAACGGCTTGTTCCTCGGTCCGCTCCTCGCCGACGACGTCCGCGCGGTCGCCGCCATCGCCCGCCGCAACGGCGTGCCCGTCATCGCCTTCTCGAACGACGTCAGCGTCGCTGGCGACGGCGTCTATTTGATGGGTTTCACGCCCGGCCAGTCGGTCAGCCGCGTCGTCTCCTACGCGCGCTCGGCCGGTCTAGACCGGTTCGCCGCGGTGACGCCGGAGGGCACCTACGGCAAGCGCGCAGCCCAGGCCTTGCTCGACGCCACCCAGCGCGGCGGCCGGGTCGTCGCCATGCAGAGCTACGCCCGCGACGCCGCCAGCTTGCGCGCCGCGGTGGTGCGGGTCAGCGCCCAGGGCACCTACGACTTTTTGCTCGTCGCCGACAGCGGCCACATTGCCGCCTCGGCTGCGGCGGCGGTTCGCACGGGGCCATCGCCCCGCGCCCGCATTCTCGGCACCGAGCTCTGGGCCACCGAAGCGGGCCTCGGCCGCACCCCGGCGCTGCGCGGCGCCTGGTATGCCTCGGTCTCCGACACGATGTTCGACCAGCTGCGCGCCCGCTATCGTTCCCGCTACGGTGCAGCCCCCTATCGGCTCGCCAGCCTCGGCTACGACTCGGTGCTGCTGGCGGTGCGGGTGGCGAAGGACTGGCGGGTGGGCCGCCCCTTCCCCGAGCGCGCGCTCCGGGATCCCGGCGGCTTCGCCGGCGTCGACGGCGCCTTCCGCTTCGGCGGCAGCGGCATCGCCGAGCGATCGCTGGAGGTGCGCGAGGTCACCGCGGCGGGGACGACCGTATTGTCGCCAGCGCCGCGCGGCTTTGATTAAAGCACGATCTCGGCGAGGATGCGGTCGAGCAGGAGCCGGCCGGGCGGAAGGACGCGCAGCCGGCCGGGCGACGAAGCGAGCAGCCCCTGCCGTTCGAGCCGTCTCTCGACATTCCAGTCGATCCGCGCCTCGAGCCCCTCCGTCGCCATGCCCTCGCCGAGCCGGAGCCCCATCAGCAGCGCCTCGCGCGCTTGCTCCTCGGGTGTGAGCGCCATCTCCTCGGCAAGGCCGTGGCCGTTCCGCGCCAAGGCGGCGAGCCAGTTCTCGGGCTTGCGATGCCGCACGGTCGCAAGGCCGCCGCGCCGCCCATGCGCCCCCGGTCCGACGCCGAGATAGGGCCGGTAGCGCCAGTAAGCGAGATTGTGGCGGCTCTCCTCGCCGGGGCGGGCGTGGTTCGATATCTCATAGGCCGGCAGCCCCGCCGCCTCGGTCATGTCCTGGGTCAGCTCGTAAAGCGACGCGGCGAAATCCGGGTCGGTCTCTGGCAACTCCCCCTTGGCGGTGAGGGCGGCGAAGCGGGTGCCGGGCTCGATGGTGAGCTGGTAGAGCGAGAGGTGGCTGGTGCCGCAGGCGAGGGCACGGGCGAGCTCGGCCTGCCAGGCCTCCGCCGTCTGTCCCGGCAGCGCGTAGATGAGGTCGAAGCTGACGCGGCCGAAATGCCGCTGCGCCGTCCCCAGCGCTGCCAGCCCTTCCTCGACATCGTGCGCGCGGCCGAGGAAGCGGAGCGCCTCATCGTCCAGCGACTGGAGGCCCAGCGACACCCGGTTCACCCCGGCCGCCGCCAGGTCGGCGAACCGCGCCGCCTCGACCGACGAGGGGTTGGCCTCCAGCGTGATCTCGATGTCCGGCGCGAAGCCCCAATGCCGCTCCGCCGCCTCGACGAGCGCCGCCACCGTCGCCGGCGCCATCAGCGAGGGAGTGCCGCCGCCGAAGAAGATCGAGCGGAGCGGGCCTGGTGGCCTGGCCTCCGCCTCCCAGGCGAGGTCCGTGAGCAGCGCGTCGCGCCAGGCCGCCTGGTCCACCGCCTCGCGCACATGGCTGTTGAAGTCGCAATAGGGGCATTTGGAGACGCAGAACGGCCAATGGACGTAGAGGGCGAGTCCTCCCTCTCCCCGCGTGCGGGGAGAGGGTCGGGGAGAGGGGGAGTCAAACGTGTCGAGAGGCGGAATTGCCCCTCTCCCGACCGCTCCCCTGAAGGGGAGAGGGGTATTCAAAACAAGGCCTCGACCAGCTTGGCGAAGGCCGCGGCCCGATGGCTGATGCGGTGCTTTTCCGCCTGGTCCATCTCGCCGAACGTCTCCTCGCGCCCCAGCGGCTGGAACATCGGATCGTAGCCGAAGCCCTCATCGCCGCGCGGCGGCCAGACCAGGCAGCCGTCGACCCGGCCCTCGAACCATTCGGCATGGCCGTCGGGCCAGACGATGGCGAGGGCGCAGACGAAATGGGCGTCGCGGCTGACCTCCGGCCCCAGCGCCTGCAGCTCGTCCTCGACCCGCCGCATCGCCCGCATGAAATCGCGGCTGCCGTCCTCGCCCTCGGCCCAGCGCGCCGAGAACAGGCCCGGCCGGTCGCCCAGGGCCTCGACGCACAGGCCGCTGTCGTCGGCCAGCGCCGGCAGCCCCGAAAGGTCAGCCGCCTGCCGCGCCTTCAGATCGGCATTTTCGATGAAGCTGACTCCGATCTCGTCGGGCTCGGGCAGGTCCAGCTCGGCCGCCGACACTGCCTCGAGGCCATGCGGCGCGAGCAGCTCGGCGATCTCGCGCACCTTGCCTTCATTGTGGCTGGCGATGACCAGCTTTCCGGTCAGCGTCCTCATCGGCCCGTCGCCCGCGCCTGCGCCGCGAAGATGTCGGTGCAGCCGATCCGGGCGAGGCGGAGCAGCCGCAGCAGAGCTTCCTCGTCGAAGCATTCGCCTTCCGCCGTCAGCTGCGCCTCGACGATCTTGCCGTCGTCGGTGAGGACGAAATTGCCGTCCGCGCCGGCGGTCGAATCCTCCTCATAATCGAGGTCGAGCACCCCCGCGCCGCCGTGGATCCCGCAGCTCACCGCCGCGACCCGGCCTCGGATCGGGTCGGTCGCGAGCAGCTTCTGCTCGAGCAGCCTGTCGACGGCGATCCTGAGCGCCACCCAGGCGCCGGAGATCGCCGCGGTGCGGGTGCCGCCGTCGGCCTGGATGACGTCGCAGTCGAGCGTCACCTGCCGCTCGCCGAGCGCGGCGAGGTCGACGACCGCGCGCAGCGAGCGGCCGATCAGCCGCTGGATCTCCTGGGTCCGCCCCGATTGCTTGCCCGCCGCCGCCTCGCGGCGCCCCCGGGTGTGGGTGGCGCGCGGCAGCATGCCGTACTCGGCCGTGACCCAGCCCTTGCCCTTGCCGCGCAGCCAGGAGGGGAGATTGGTCTCGACCGAGGCGGTGCACAGCACCCGCGTGTCGCCGAACGCGACGAGGCAGCTCCCCTCGGCGTGGCGGGTGAAGCCGGGCTCCATGACGATCTGACGCATCTGGTCGGGGGCGCGGCCGGATGGGCGCATGGGTTTCCTTTCGATCGGAGGGCGGGCTGTACCCAGAACGTCATTCCAGCGAAAGCTGGAATCCATGCCGATTCAGTGCGCGCGCCAACCTGCGCATGGACCCCAGCTTTCGCTGGGGTGACGAGTCGACTAGATACCCGCCATGGCCTCGACCCCCGTCAGCGAGCTCACCGAACGCGCCCGCGAAGTGTTCCGGCTGCTCGTCGAATCCTATCTCGGCTCCGGCGCTCCCATCGGCTCGCGCACCCTGTCGCGCCTGCCCGGCCTCAATCTCTCGCCGGCCTCGATCCGCAACGTCATGCAGGACCTCGAGGAATTGGGCCTGCTCAGCCACCCCCACACCTCGGCGGGGCGGGTGCCGACCGAGAGCGGCCTGCGGCTGTTCGTCGACGGCATGATGCAGGCGGCCGAGCCGAGCGCCGAGGAGCGCGCGGCGATCGAGGGTCGGATCGAGCGCGGCGGCCCGGTCGAGGAAGCGCTCACCGCGGCCACCGCCGCTTTGTCCGGCCTCTCCGCCTGCGCCGGCATCGTGCTGGTGCCCAGGCGCGAGCCGGTGCTGAGGCAATTGGGCTTTGTCCAGCTCTCGTCCACTCAGGCGCTGGCGGTGATGGTCGGCGCCGAAGGGTCGGTCGAGAACCGAGTCGTCGACTTGCCGCCCGGTATCACCCCGTCGGCTCTCGCCGAGATCGGCAATTATGTCACCGCCCGCCTCTCGGGCCTCACTTTGCCCGACGCGCGGGGGCGCCTCGCCGAGGAGATACGCGACGGCCGCACGGCGATCGACGAGGCGGCGCACGCCCTGATCGAGAGCGGCCTCGCAATCTGGTCGGAGGACGGGGCACAGCGGCCGGTGCTGATCGTCCGCGGCCAGGCCAATTTGCTCGACGCGGTCGCCGCCGCCGACCTCGAGCGCGTCCGCCAGCTGCTCGAGGAGCTGGAAGGAAAGGCCGAGATCGTCCGCCTGCTCGACGCCGCGCGGGCGGGGGAGGGGATGAAGATCTTCATCGGCTCGGAGAACAAGCTGTTCGCTTTGTCGGGCTCGTCGGTTATCGCCGCCCCCTATCGCGGCCGCGAGGGCAAGGTGGTCGGAGTCGTCGGCGTGATCGGCCCGACGCGGTTGAACTACGCCCGCGTCGTACCCATGGTGGATTTCACGGCACAGGCACTATCGAGATTGATGGGATGAACGACGAACAAGAGCTCGAGGAACAGACAGTCGACGGCGGCGATTCCAGCGAGTCCGGCGGCGGCGAGACCACGTCCGACCAGGAGCTCGTCCAGCTGGCGAAGGAGCTGGAGGAGGTGCGCCAGCACGCGCTCTACGCCCAGGCCGAAACCCAGAACGTCCGCCGCCGGCTGGAGCAGGAGAAGCAGACCGCCGCGGCTTATGCTGCGACCGGCTTCGCCCGCGACATGCTGAGCGTGAAGGACAATCTCGACCGCGCCCTCGCCGCTGTTCCGCCCGAGGTGCGCGATGACGAAAGGCTGAAGGCGCTGATCGCCGGCATCGAGGCGACCGGGCGCGAGCTCGATGCGGTGTTCCAGCGCAACGGCGTAACCCGCGTCGAGGCGCTCGGCCAGCCGCTCGACCCGCACCGCCACCAGGCGATGGTCGAAATCCCCTCCGGCGAGGCCGAGCCCGGCACCATCGTCCAGGAGATGCAGGCCGGCTACATGTTCAAGGACCGCCTGCTCAGGCCGGCGCTGGTCGGCGTCGCGAAGAAGGGTTGAGCCCTCCCGGGGTGACCAGCTTTTATCAGTGCGGCCTGATCGAGGGCGCCGAGGGCTGAGCCGCGCCCCGTGCCGCCGCCGCGGCGGCTGTGCGGGCGGGGGCGGGCAAGGCCCGGGCGGTCATCGGCGCCCGCTTGAGCCACGCCGACGCGGCGGCCTTGACCTCGTCGAGCGTCACGCCGCCCATTTCCGCTTCGTAGCCGACCAGCTCGCGGATCGCCGCCGGGTCGCGCGTTCCGGCCGACAGCATGCCGGCCCAAACCGCGTTGCGGCTGCGCATCTGCCTCATCGCGGCCATCATCGGCTGCCGCGCCCGTTCCAGCTCCTCGGCGGTGATGTGGCCGGCGACGAGGTCTGCGGCGATCCGCTTCGTCGCGGTGATCACCGGCTCGAGGTCCGCGGCGGCCGTTTCGAAGCGGGCCGAAAGATAACCTTGGTCGGCATGGTCCGGCATCGGCGTGGTGACGCTCGGCGAATAGACCTTGCCCATCGCGCCGCGTATCTCCTCCATCAGCCGGGTCTGGAAGATCGCACCGAGCAGATCGATCGCATATTCCTCCCGCCGCCGCTCGGGAGTTGCCACATAGGTCGGCCAGACGAGGATGGCGGCGGCCTTGTCGGCGGGCCCGTTATGATAGCCGGTCACGTCGTCGGGCAGCGTTTCGGGAAAGTGCCGGAACGGGCCGGGTCCCATCGGGTCACCCCTCGCCGGCCGCGGCGGCAGCGCGCCGAACGTCGCGGCCACCGCCGCCTTGGCATATTTCTCGTTGACGTCGCCGACGATGGTCACCTCCGCCGGCATGCCGGTCAGCGCCGGGCGGAGCATCCGCTCGAAATCCCTGACACGGAGGGCGGCGACCTCATCGCGCGGAGGCATCGAACGCTGATTGGGGAACAGCGCAGTCTCGAGCGCGTCGTTGGCGACGGTCGACGGATCGGCGCCCACCATGCGGTAGACCATGTCGATCACGGTGGGCAGCTTGGCGTCGAGGGTCGGGCGGAAGCCGGGGTCGGTCATGTAGGCGGTGAGCAGTCGCAGCTCGCCATCGACCTGGTCGGAAAGCGTGCTGCTCGACAGGACGAAGGCGTCGGTCTGGACCGCGAGGCTGAAGGTCCAGGTCGTGCCGGCGAAGGCCGACTGGATGTCGGCGAAATCCAGCTTGCCGAGGCCGATGGCGGGGAACAGGCCGGAGGCGAGCTGGAACGCCATCCGGTCTTTCTCCTGGAGCCCGCGTTCGCCGTTGCCGAAGCGGACGCGGATCTCGACTCCGCCCGATTCGAGCGCGGTCTGCTTGAAGTTGAGGATGGTGCCGTTCCTGAACCGGTAGCGGACGAAATCGGGGTCCTTCAGCTTCTCAATATGGTCGATATGGCCTTTCTTGCCGAAGTCCCAATAAGGCCAGGTCGAAGTCTTGCTGTCGGCATAGGCTGTCAGGGGCTCGGCCTTCTCGTCCGCCTGCCAGGCGGCGAGCAGCGCCTCGCGCTCGAGCGGCGCCGAGGCGCTCGCCGCGAGCAGGGGCCCGGTCCCCGCCCAGTCGCGCTCGAACGCCTGCTTGACGTCGGCGGCATTGGTGCCGTCGGTAACGAGGCCGAGGATGCGCAGGGCCTCCAGGGGGTGCGCGAGAGGATAGCCCGACAGTTCGGCCTGGACGATGGCGTCCGCCAGCGCGACGGTAGTTCGCGCGTCGGCCTGGTAGACGGCGGCGTTCACGGATGCGAGATGGTGCGCGATCGCGCCGCTGACTTCCGTCTCGGTCGGTCCGTCTTTTGCAAACCGGCGCAGCTCGTCCTGACCCTCCTTCAGCGCCTCCTTCCACTTGCCGTCCGCCGGGGCGACGGCAAGGCAGGTGACGACCGCGTCGGGCAGGTCGCGGTTGACGAGGAAGGCGCTGCCGAGCGCCGTGGACCCGGCTTGCAGCGAGCGCCGCAGGAGCCGCGCGTTGAGGATTTCGCTCCACAGCTGCGAATAGATCGACCGCCGTTCCCGCTCGACCGAATAGCCGCGGGCCTCGGGCGGAGTGGCGCGGCAGGCACTCACCGCGGTCGGAAAGCTGGGGTCGGTCATCGCGAAGGCGCGGGAACCGCCCACCTCGACGGGTTTGCCCGGCTCCGGTCGCGTTGGCGCGGGCCCCGCGGCGCGCCAGCTTCCGAAGGCCGCCTCCGCTGCCGGCAGCAGCGCTTCCGCCGGCGCGTCGCCGACGATCACGAGGGTGGCGTTCTCCGGCCGGTACCAGCGGTCGTGAAAGGCGCGCAGTCCCGTCGCGCTGGCGTTGCGCACCGATTCCTCGGTTCCGCCTGGGTCGCGTTGCGTCGAGCGGGCGCCCGGCAGCTGGAAGCGGGCGATCTCCTTCTGGAGCAGGCTGAGCGGCGAGCGCCGCTCGCGCAGCTCGGAGAGAACGACCCCGCGCTCCGCCCCCACCGTCTCCGGCGTGAACAGGATGCCGTCGGCGGCGCCGCGCATCCAGTCGAGCACGGTGCGCACCGCCACCATGTCGTTCTTCGGCAGGTCGACGCGGTAGACGGTCGAGTCGAGCATCGTCACCGCATTCTGGTCCCGCCCCAGCGCTACGCCAAGGGCGCCGAAGCGGTTGTCGAGCACCCCGGTCGGCGCCTGGCGGGTGGAGCGGAACGTCATATGCTCGATGAAATGGGCATAGCCGAGCTCGTCGTCGCGCTCCTCATAGCTGCCGACGTCGAACGCGAGGCGGATCGAGACCGCGCCCCCGGGGACCGCGTTCGGCATGATCGCGTAACGAAGGCCGTTCGAAAGGGTGCCGAGCTTCAGCGCCGGATCGGGGACGATGCGGGAGCCGGCGGGGATCGGCTTGTCGGCCCCGGCGGGCCAAGCGCCAACCATCAACGCCGCCGCGGCGGCCGCGGCAAACAGCCCGCGTCTCATTTGGCTCCTCCCGGATTCATCAGCCCCATCAACCACATAGCCGGTCCAGGCGGCTCATGTCGAGCCTCCCGGCCGTTTCAGACGGCTTCCGGCACCATGTCGATCTCGCGTACGCCGCGACGCCGCCTTACCTGGTCGACGAGGTCGCGAAGCTGCTCGCGGCGCGCCTCCGCCTGCTCGACGAAGGGGACGACGAGGGGTGCGCCGCGTGTGGTCTCGTCGCTGGAGAGGATCGTGATCGTGCCGATCCCCGCCCATTGATTGACGAGGCTGTAGTCGAGGCGGACGTCCTTGACCCGGTAGAGCTCGATCTCATCGATGCTCTTGCTGAAGATGCCGCGGCGGATGATCAGCCGGTCGTTCGTCACCTCGAAGGTCGCGGCGACGAAGCGCAGCCACTGCACCAGCACGATTATCAGCCCGACACCGACCAGGCAGAGCAGCAAAGTCCCCCAGCCGGCGATCGTGCCCCTCAGCCATCCCCAGGTCGACGAGCGGAACGAGTCGAGCGGCTGGTCCATCGCAAATCCTTTCAGTGCACGGAGCGGTGCTGGCGTTCGCTCTTGGTGGCGAGCGAGAAGCGGGGTTCGGGGCGGGCGAGGGCGCCGGTGACGAGCTCGGCGGCGCAGCGGCCGACCGCGGGGCCGTGCTTGAAGCCGTGGCCCGAGCCGGCGCCGACCAACAGCACGTTCGGCCGCTCCGGGTGGCGGTCGATCAGGAAGTCGCCGTTGGCGCTGTTCTCATACTGGCAGACGCGGGCTTCGCTCAGCGGCCGCCCGCGCATCGCCGGGAAGCGCCGCTCCATGAAAGCGCGGACCTCGGCCAGCGCGGCGGGGGAGGGGGTACGGTCGCCCGCGTCCGGGTCGATCGGCGGCCCGTGGGCGTCGTGGGCGAACTTGAGGCCGCGTCCTTCGAGGTCGGGGAAGCCGTAATAGATGTCACCGTGGTTGAAGTCGGCCCAGCCGGGCAGGCGGTCCGGCCCGAAGCGCCGGTCGCCCGGCGGCGGGGCGAAGAAGAACACCTCCTGCCGGGTCGGGAAGATGCGGGTGTCGAGCAGGCCGGGGAACAGCTTTCCGAGCCATGGGCCGCACGCAAAGACGAAGTGCGGCGCGGCGAGCGAGGCGCCGTCGGTGAGCACGATGCGCCGCAGCGGCCCGCTGCCGCGCTCCGGCGGAGCGACCGCGGCGCGGACATATTCGCCTCCCGCGGCGACGAACTCGGCGACCAGGGTCTGGACCGAGCGCCGGGCCATCAAGGCGCCGAATTCCGGCTCGAAGAGGCCGAGCTCGACCCCGTCGAAATCGATCTGCGGGAAAAGGCGGGCCATTGCGGGTCGGTCGAGGACCCGGGTCGGAAGCTTCAGCCGCCGGTGCGCCTCGAGCGTCTTCAGCGCATAATCCTCGCGGCTCTGGAAGAAGAAGAGGATGCCGGCGCGGTGGAAGAGCGGCAGCTCGGCCCGCGCCGACAGCGCCTTCCATTCGGCGAGCGAGTCCCAGGCCATCCGGGTATAGACTTCGTCCGCGCCGTAGCTGCCGCGGGTGAGGCGGGATTCGCCGCCGGACGAGGCCCTGGCGTGGGCCGGCCCCCAGGCGTCGACCAGAATCACCCGCCGCCCGAGCGCCCGCAGCCGGTGTGCGGTCCAGGCGCCGAACACGCCGGCGCCGACCACCACCACCTCCGGCGCGCCGCGGGCGATTGCGGGCGCGGCAAGCCCGGCCGCGACGCCGGCGGCGGCGCCGGCCTTGAGCGCGGTGCGGCGGCTGATCCTCGCCATGGCCCTCCCTTCTCTCGCCCCAGCGTTCTTCCCGCCGCCGGCAAAGTCAATGCGCGGCCGCTGTCACCTTCCTGCAACAGACGTTGCCTTTCCGCCGCGCCGCCGCCCGGCTTTGCTTGTCAGCGGAGCCCGGGAGGGACATTGTTACGGAGCGACAACGGAGGGAGAGACGTATGGCGCATCATCCTCACAGGCTTTGGCTTGCGGGCAGCTCGCTCGCCGCATTGCTGGCGGCGACGCCGGCCTTCGCGCAGACCGGCTCGGGAGCAGGCGGCGGCGGCACGACCAGCGCCGAGGCGGCGCCGAACGGCAACGACCAGACCATCGTCATCACCGCCACCAAGCGCGAGCAGCTGCTGATCGACGTGCCCTTCTCGGTCAACGCCCAGACCGAGGCCGACATCCAGCGGTCCGGCGCCAACACGATCGAGGATTTGTCGCGCAACGTCGCCGGCCTCACCGTCCAGAATCTCGGCCCGGGCCAGAGCCAGGTCTCGGTGCGCGGCGTCTCGGCCGGCCAGATCGTCCGCGACCAGCCGGGCGTCAAGGAGCAGGTCGGCGTCTATCTCGACGAATCGGTGATCTCGCTCTCGCTGTTCACCCCCGACCTCGACCTGTTCGATCTCAACCGCGTCGAGACGCTGCGCGGGCCGCAGGGCACCTTGTTCGGCTCCGGCTCGGTCGGCGGCACGATCCGCTACATCACCAACCAGCCGAGGATCGGAGTCAGCGAAGGGCTGGTCGAAGGGAATGTCAATCTGGTCGATGGCGGGGACGTCGGCGGCCACATCAAGGGCGCGGTCAACGTGCCGATGGGCGACACCGCCGCCGCCCGCGCGGTCGGCTATTACACACGCTACGGCGGCTTCATCGACAATCTCGGACCTGGGGGCGATCGCAGCAACGTCAACGACGGGAGCCGCGCCGGCGGACGCCTCGCCGTCCTGTTCGAGCCTTCGCCCGGAATCAAGATCACGCCGCGCGTCGTCTACCAGCAGATCCGCGCGAACGGCTTCAACCGCGAGGAGGTGTTCAACCTCTTCGCCAACCCGTTCACGACGACGCGGCCGAAGGTCAATTTCAAGGAGCGGCAGCAATATCTGCTGCTCCCCGAGCAGTTCAAGGACGACACCTTGATCGCCGATTTGACGGGGCAGTTCGCGCTCGGCTCGCGAGTCCAGCTGACCTCGGTCACGAGCTATATCAACCGCGACATCCTCGCCAGCCGCGACGCCAGCGCGCTGACCGGCTCGGTGTCGGTCGACCTCGGCTATCCGGCCGCGGCGGTGACCCTGCCGTCCAACCTGCGCGACAGCACCAAGCTCAAGCAATGGACGCAGGAGGTGCGCCTGTCGTCGACCGGGAGTGGTCCGTTCCAGTGGGTGATCGGCGCCTTCTATTCGAACATCGACCGCTTCTACCGCCAGCGGCTGCCGACGCCGGGCTACGATGCCTTCACCGACGCCCGCTTCGGCGCCGGCACCTCGGTCGCCGTCGCCAACGGCTTCCCCCTGAATTCGCCCTACAATTCTGACCTGCCCTACAAGATCAAGCAGAAGGCGGTGTTTGGCGAGGGCACCTACGATTTCGGCCGGCTCTCCTTCACCGCCGGCGGGCGCTATTACGATTTCACCGAGCGCCGCTCGTTCAAGTCCGGCGGCCTCTTCTCCAACGACGACAACCGCACCGACAAGACGACGTCGCACGGCTTCACCCCGCGGGTCATTGCCAGCTTCGAGGCTTCGGACAAGTTCCGCATCAACGCCCAGGCTTCGAAGGGCTTCCGCTTAGGCGGCGTCAACGATCCGTTGAATCTGCCGCTCTGCACGCCGTCCGACCGCACCATCTTCGGCGGCTACCAGAGCTATCGCGACGAATCGCTTTGGAACTATGAGCTCGGCGTCAAGGCGGGCGGGCGCGGCATCAGCTTCAACGCCGCCGCTTTCTACACCGACATTTCGAACCTGCAGGTGACGCTCGATGCGGGCTCCTGCTCGTCTCGCATCGTCTTCAACGTCCCCAAGGCCCACACCGCGGGCGTCGAGTGGGAGCTTAACGTCCACCCGACCCGCGAGCTCGACCTGTCGCTCGCCGGCAGCCTGCTCGAGGCCAAGTTCGATTCGACCGTGACGACCGGCGCCGGCGCGGTGCTCGGCGGCATTCGCGACGGCAACCGGCTGCCGACCGTGCCCAAGTTCCAGGTGGCGGCGAGCGGGACCTACACGACGCCCTTCAATGCGCGCGGCGACGAGGCCTTCTTCAGCGCGACCTTCCAGCATGTCGGCAGCCGCTACACCCAGCCGAGCGATCAGGAGGGCAATCCGGTCACCTTCCGCTCCGGCCTGCCGTTCGGCGGCGCAACCGGCAACGAGCCGGTGGTCGTGAACTTGAAGCTTCCCGCCTACAACCTCGTCAACCTGAGCGCCGGCGTGAACCTCAAGAGCGGCACCGACATCGTCGCCTACGTCTCGAACCTGTTCGACGAGAATCCCCTGCTCTCGTTCGACCGGGAACGCGGCGGCCGCGCCCGCCTGGGCTTCAACGTCGGCCAGCCCCGCACCTTCGGCGTGACGGTAAGGCAGCATTTCTAAGGGGTGCGGAATCGCCGGGGTGACTTGGCGTTGGTCAGTGGCTTTCGCCGGCGGCGTTGCGCACCTCGGCGTCGACCGTCACCGGCGGAGCGGTGTCGAAGGCGAAGGTGAGGGGGATGGCCGCGCCCGGCTTCACCGCGGAGTTGATCCCGAACAGCATGGCGTGCTTGCCCCCGGGCGCGAAGTCGATGCGGCGCCGATAGTCGAACTCGACATTCTTCAGCGGCCGCATCGCGCTCATGCCGCCCTGCTCCATGCTCTCGTGCAGCTCGACGCGCGAGGCCATCGGGCTCGAGACGCCGGTCAGCCTGGTTCCTTCGGCGCCGCCTTCGATGGTGAAATAGCCCGCCCCGGCCTCGCCTTTCACCGCCGGCAGCCGCACCCACGCCTTCGAGACCGCGATCCCGTCGGGCCTTCGCTCCCCGCAGCCGGCGAGGAGCAGGAAAAGGGCGCCGAAAACCGCGGCACTGTGGATTTTGTGCATCTTCCTCATGGCTGAAGCGCCTCTAGGGGCGGCCCCGCTTCTTGTCGCCTCCGAATCGACCCCTATATCGCTCCACAAGCATCGGGCACGCGCCGGAACGGGCGGCCCGGTGAGGCTAATCGATTGGGGCATAAGAGGATTAACATGGCCAAAGTCATCGGTATCGATCTCGGCACCACCAACAGCTGCGTCGCCGTCATGGAAGCGGGCAAGCCCAAGGTGGTCGAGAATTCGGAAGGCGCCCGCACCACCCCCTCGATCGTCGCTTTCACCAAGGACGGCGAGCGGCTCGTGGGACAGCCGGCCAAGCGCCAGGCGGTCACCAATCCCGACAACACGGTCTTCGCGGTGAAGCGCCTCATCGGCCGCCGCTTCGACGACCCGATCACCAAGAAGGACACCGAGCTCGTCCCCTACAAGATCTCGCGCGGGCCCAATGGCGATGCGTGGGTCAATGCCGGCGGCAAGGACTATTCGCCTTCGCAGATCAGTGCCTTCATCCTCCAGAAGATGAAGGAGACGGCGGAGGCCTATCTCGGCGAGACCGTGACCCAGGCGGTGATCACCGTTCCCGCTTACTTCAACGACGCCCAGCGCCAGGCGACCAAGGACGCCGGCCAGATCGCTGGCCTCGAGGTGCTGCGCATCATCAACGAGCCGACCGCGGCCGCGCTCGCTTACGGGCTCGAGAAGCAGGACGGCAAGACGATCGCGGTCTACGATCTGGGCGGCGGCACATTCGACGTCTCGATCCTCGAGATCGGCGACGGCGTGTTCGAGGTGAAGTCGACCAACGGCGACACCTTCCTCGGCGGCGAGGATTTCGACGCCAAGATCGTCGACTGGCTCGCCGACGAATTCAAGAAGCAGGAGGGGATCGACCTCAGGAGCGACCGGCTCGCGCTGCAGCGTTTGAAGGAAGGCGCCGAGCGCGCCAAGATCGAGCTCTCCTCGGCGCAGACGACCGAGGTCAATTTGCCCTTCATCACCGCCGACCAAAACGGGCCGAAGCACCTCGTCAAGAGCCTCAGCCGCGCCGATCTGGAGAAGCTCGTCGAGGACCTCATCAAGCGCACGCTCGACCCGTGCAAGAAAGCGCTGGCCGACGCCGGCGTCGCCGCCAAGGACATCAGCGAGGTCGTCCTCGTCGGCGGCATGACCCGCATGCCTCGCGTCCGCCAGGTGGTGCAGGACTTCTTCGGCAAGGAGCCGCACACCGGCGTCAACCCCGACGAGGTGGTGGCGATGGGCGCGGCGATCCAGGCCGGCGTCCTCCAGGGCGACGTCAAGGACGTGCTGCTGCTCGACGTGACCCCGCTCAGCCTCGGCATCGAGACCCTGGGCGGCGTCTTCACCCGGATGATCGACAGGAACACGACCATCCCGACCAAGAAGTCGCAGACTTATTCGACCGCCGAGGACAACCAGAATGCGGTGACCATCCGCGTCTTCCAGGGCGAGCGCGAGATGGCGGCGGACAACAAGCTGCTCGGCCAGTTCGATCTGGTCGGCATCCCGCCTGCGCCGCGCGGCGTGCCGCAGATCGAGGTCACCTTCGACATCGACGCCAACGGCATCGTCAACGTCTCGGCCAAGGATCGCGGTACCGGCAAGGAGCCGCATACCGGCGTCAACCCGGACGAGGTCGTCGCCATGGGCGCGGCGATCCAGGCCGGCGTCCTCCAGGGCGACGTCAAGGACGTGCTCCTGCTCGACGTGACCCCGCTTTCGCTGGGCATCGAGACCCTTGGCGGCGTCTTCACCCGGATGATCGACCGCAACACCACCATCCCGACCAAGAAGAGCCAGACCTTCTCGACTGCCGAGGACAATCAGAATGCGGTGACGATCCGCGTCTTCCAGGGCGAGCGCGAGATGGCGGCGGACAACAAGATGCTCGGCCAGTTC
>JAXDOX010000008.1:0-75218 GCA_034668625.1 Sphingomonadales bacterium | reverse complement strand
GCGACGTCAGCAACATCGGCCTCCTGCAACGCCAGATGATCTGGCTTCAGATCGGCCTGGCAAGCTTTGTGAGTGGTGTTATCCTCATCGCGGCAGGCGTCTTGGCCGATCATTTGGCAGGCGTCGGCCATGAGCCGCATCCGGAGGTGCGGCCGAGCACTCCTAGCGATGCCGACCCGGCGACTGAGGTCATTCCGGCCGCGGAATCGCCTCCGGACGAGAATCCCGACACAACATTGTATTGGCTAGCAGGCATTGCACTGTTCGTTTTGATTGTCATCGTCATTGCGATCACCTTGCAGCTCGATAACAAGCCCACGACCGCAGCCGACACCTCATCGTCGAACTATGCGACGGATGACGCTTTGATGGGTAATGATGTGACGGCCGTAGATGCTACCAACACATCAATCGAGCCGCCTCCGAGGCCCAGCCCAAGGCCAAGAGTGCTGCAGCAGGCTCCGCTCGATAACGACACCGATGCCAATAGCGATGAGATTAGTGGAAATGACATTGACGGTGAGTGAAGGGAGCCGCCCCTAGCGGAAATTGTCCGCGTAGGACTGAAGTCGGAGCTTCTTCTCGGCCGGCGGGACGACGTGGCAGGCGATGTCGTAGCGTGTCGCATAGGCCCTCGCCGCGTCCAGCGTCGGGAAGGCGATGGTCACCTGGCTCTGCGTGTCGCCGCCGCCGGACCAGCCGGTCAGCGGATCGGGCAGTTGCGCCCGGTGCGATTCGAATTGCAGCACCCATTCCTCGGCGCGCGCCTTGCCGGACTGCATCGCGTTCCGGGACCGCTGGAAGATTCGCGCCGCCATTCGTTTCGCTCCTCGGGCTCGCCCCGCGCTTGCCCAAGTGCGCGGGTCAAATCAACTCCCGCGCGCATTGGCCCGCTTGGTGCGCAGGGTCGGATCGGCGCGGGCGGGGTCGTCGGGCCAGGGGTGCTTCGGATATCGGCCGCGCATCTCCCTGGCGACCGCCGCCCAGCTTCCCGCCCAGAAGCCGGGAAGGTCGCGGGTGGTCTGGATCGGCCGCCCGGCCGGCGAAGTGAGGCTGAGGACGAGCGGCACAGACCCGCCGGCGACGGCGGGGTGCTCGACGAGGCCGAACAAAGCCTGGACGCGCGCGGTCACCGTCGGGCCGGCCTCGGCCTCATAGTCGATCGCATGGCGGCTGCCGGCGGCCGTCTCCAACGCCTCGGGCGCCAGCCGGTCCACGGCCTTTCGCCCCTCCCAGCCGAGCAAGGCGTGGAGCGTGCCGGAAAGGGCGCCGGGATCCACCTCGCGCAGGCTCTTGCGGGCGGCAACGAGCAGCGGGAGCCAATCGTCGAGCGTCGCGAGCAAGGCCTCCTCGGACAGGTCGGCAAGCGCTCCGTCGAAGCGCCGCGCGAAGGCGGCGCGGCGGCGGAGGCTGATGGCGCCTTCGCTCCACGGGAGGAGATGGAGCCCATGGGTGCGCACGCCTTCGACCAAGGCGGCGGCGACGGCCTCCGGCGAGGCCCTCGCGTCGCGGCCTTCGGAAAGGGTGATGGCGCCGAGGCGCCGGCCGGTGCGCGCACGGACGGTGCCGTTGGCCGGGTCGAAGCTCAGCGTCGTACCGCTCTCGATCCGCTCGGCGAACAGGTCGAGCACCGCCGCCTCCTCGATTGCCGCGGCGGAGAGGATGCGCGCGCCGGCGGCGGTACCGGAGACTTCGGCGACGGCAAGCCATTCCTCCCGCGCCAGCGGCGACGCCGGGTCGAGCCGAAACCCCCGCCCGCCGGCCGAAAGCCAATTCTCGCCCGAGGCGTCGCGCCGGCGCGAGACCCGGTCGGGATAAGCGAGGGCGATGCAGGCGCCTAGCCCCCTCTCCCCTTCAGGGGAGAGGGGTGGGGAGAGGGGGTGTCGAGACGGACCTGATTCCCCCTCTCCCAACCGTGCAGCCGCTACTAAGGCTCGTCCGGGGGACGAGCCATGCGGCTGCACCCCTTGAAGGGGAGAGGGCTTCAGCAGCTTGAGCCAACGCCTCGCCAGTCCCCGCGCCGCTTCGGCGCGCGCGCCCTTCTCCCCGCGCCAGCGCCTCAGCCGCAGTTCCAGGTCGGCGTCATTTCCGCCCAAGCCACGCTCCGACAGCAGCACCGCCACTTCGGCGGCCGTCCCGCCCCAGCCGCGCGCCTCGGCCTCGATCAGCATGTGCGCCAGCCGCGGCGGCAGGGGCAGCGCCGCCACCGCCCGCCCGTGAGCGGTGGGCCGGCCGTCCGGGGCGAGGACGCCGAGCGAGGTGAGGCGCTTCTTCGCCTCCTCGACGGCGGCGGCCGGCGGCGGGTCCAGCCAGCGGAGCCGGCGCGGGTCGGCGACCCCCCAGATCGCGGCGTCGAGCAAAAGCGCCGACAGGTCCGCCTCGAGGATTTCCGCCGGGTCGAAGCGTGGGAGGCTCGCAGTCGCCGCCTCCTCCCAGAGGCGGTAGACGATTCCCGGCCCCTGGCGCCCGGCGCGCCCGGCCCGCTGGGTCACCGCCGCCTGGCTCGCCCGTTCGGTGACGAGCCGGGTGATGCCCGCGGCGCGGTCGTAGCGGGGGCGGCGGGCGAGGCCGCTGTCGATCACCACGCGGACGCCGTCGAGGGTCAGGCTGGTCTCGGCGATCGAAGTCGCCAGCACCAATTTCCGCGTCCCCGGCGGCGGCGCGGCGATTGCGGCGCGCTGCTCGCGCGGATCGAGGCTGCCGTGGAGTCGGTGCAGCTGCACGCCGGGCTGCAGCGGCTCGATCCGTTCGGCGGTGCGCTCGATCTCGGCCACGCCGGGGAGGAAGGCGAGCAGGCTCCCCTCGGTCTCGGCGAGGGCGCGCCGAATGGCGGCGGCCATCTCGTCCTCGATCCTCTTTTCGGCAGACCGGCCGAGGTAGCGCAGCGCAATCTGATGAGAGCGCCCCTCGCTCTCGGTGACCGGCGCGCCGCCCATCAGGGCCGCGAATCGCCCGCCGTCCAAGGTGGCCGACATCGCCACCAGCCTCAGGTCCGGCCGCAGCGCCGCCTGCGCGTCGAGCGCCAAAGCGAGGCCGAAATCGCTGTCGAGGCTGCGCTCGTGCACCTCGTCGAACAGCACGGCGGCGACTCCGGCGAGCTCGGGATCGCCCTGGATGCGGCTGCGGAAAATGCCCTCGGTGACGACGAGGATGCGGGTCCGCGCCGAGCGTCTGGTGTCGAGCCGCGTCGCATAGCCGATCGTCTCCCCGACGCGCTCGCCCGCCAGCTCCGCCATCCGCTCGGCCGCGGCTCGGGCGGCTAGGCGGCGGGGCGAGAGGAGGAATATCTCGCCGGTGCACCAGCTTTCGCCGAGCAAAGCCGGCGCCACCGCGGTGGTCTTGCCCGCGCCCGGCGGGGCGACCAGCACCGCGTTCGAGCCCGCGTGGAGCGCGGCAAGCAGGTCCGGAAGGACGGCGTGGATGGGGAGGTCTCCCCTCCCGCTCGCGGGAGGGGCCGGGGGTGGGGGAAAGGGAGAATTGCTGGCCACGCCCCGCTCTGACACGCTGCAGCCCCACCCCTCAATCCCCTCCCGCAAGCGGGAGGGGAGGCTAGTACGCCCGGGAGACGGCGAATTCGACCGCTTCCGTCAGCGCGGCCTTGGCGTTGCCCGCGGGGAAGGCGCCCAAGGCGTCGATCGCGCGCTGGGCGTAGGTGCGGGCGCGGGCGAGCGTATCGTCGAAGGCGCCGCTGTCGCGCAGCAGCCGCGTCGCGTGGGCGAAATCCTCGTCGGCGTTGCGCCCGCCTTCGATCGCCTCGCGCCAGAAGCGGCGGTCGGCCTCGGAGCCGCGCGCGAAAGCGAGGATGACGGGGAGCGTCACCTTGCCGTCGCGGAAATCGTCGCCTGCGTCCTTGCCCATCGTCGCGCCGTCCGAGGCATAGTCGATCGCGTCGTCGACCAGCTGGAAGGCGATGCCGAGGTTGCGCCCATAGCAGTCGAGCGCCTGCTCGACCGCTTCGTCGCGCTCGGCGAGGACCGCGGCGATGCGGCAGGCGGCGGCGAACAAAGCCGCCGTCTTGGCGCTGATGATGCCGAGATAATGGTCCTCGCCGGTCTCGATCCGGCGCTGGGCGGTGAGCTGGTCCACCTCTCCTTCCGCGATCACCGCCGAGGCGCGCGAGAGGATGCGAAGCGCCCTGAGGCTCCCGTCCTCGACCATCAGCTCGAAGCTGCGCGAGAAGAGGAAGTCGCCGACCAGCACGCTCGCCGGATTGCCCCAGATGATGTTGGCGGTGCGGCGCCCGCGCCTCAGGCCCGAGCCGTCGACCACGTCGTCGTGGAGCAGGGTGGCGGTATGGATGAACTCCACCGCCGCGGCGAGCTTGTGGTGGCGCGAGCCCGGATAGTCCAGCAGGCGGGCGCAGGCGAGGGTGAGCATCGGCCGCATGCGCTTGCCGCCCCCGGCGATGAGGTGGCCGGCTAGTTCGGGGATCAGCGCGACCGGACTCTGCATCCGCTCGAGGATGACGGCATTGACGTGGTTCAGATCGGCCGAGACCAACTGGATCATCGGATCGAGCGACGGCGTCCGCGGCGTGCCGAGCGAGTGGAGGGTGGCGCTCATCTCTCGCGCGCCTCTGCGATGGCCGGCGCGGAAACGCAAGGGGCACTCCCCTCTCCCGAGAGGAGAGGGGTCGGGGATGAGGGGTTCGGGTGTATGAAGGCGGCACCGAGGCCCGCGGCTCACCTGACGACGCCGTACCCCCCTCCCCAGCCCCTCTCCCCCGGGGAGAGGGAATTCAATTGCAGAGCGGCAGCTTCAGGCGCGCGAGCAGGCCGCCCAGATCCTCGCTTTCCTCGAGGTGGATGGAGCCGCCGTAGATCTCCGCGACGTCGCGGACGATGGCGAGGCCGAGGCCGGTGCCGGGCTTCTCCGTGTCCAGCCTGGCGCCGCGGTCGAAGATCGAAATGCGCTCTTCCTCGGGAATGCCCGAGCCGTCGTCCTCCACCTCGATCTCGACGCATTCGGGCGTCGTCTTCACCGTGACGAAGACGCGGCCACCGCCATATTTGGCCGCATTCTCGATCAAATTGCCGAGCATCTCGTCGAGGTCCTGCCGCTCGACCCTCACCGCCGCCGCCTTGTCGCCGGCGAGATCGACGGTGACGTTCTCGTAGAGCCGGCTGACGGCGCGTTCCACCGCCTCGAGCGACGGCCAGACCTTGGCACGCGCCTGGGCGGAGGCGCGGCGGCCGATGGCGCGGGCGCGGGCGAGGTGGTGGTCGACCTGCCGGCGCATCGTCGTCGCCTCGCGGCACACCGTGTCGGCGAGGTCGGGGGCGCGGGCGGTGGCGGCGTTGGTGATGACAGTCAGGGGCGTCTTGAGCGCATGGGCGAGGTTGCCGGCATGCCGGCGCGCCTCCTCGGCCTGGATTTCGTTATGCTCGAGGAGCGCGTTCAGCTCCTCGGTCAGCGGCTCGATCTCACGCGGAAAGCTTTCATCGACCCGCGATTTGGCGCCGGAGCGGATCGCGGCGATCGAGCGGCGCACGCGGCGCAGCGGCCACAGGCCGTAAAAGGCCTGGAGGATGGCCAGGATCACGAGGCCGATGCCGAGGATGCCGAACGAGATGACAAGGGTGCGGCGCAGCACGTCGATCTGCGCGTCGAGCCCCTCGCGGCTCTCGGCGACCTGGAAGCGCCAGCGCACCGGCGAGCCCGGCAGTCGCACGTCGCGCTCGTCGATTCTCAGCTTCTCGTCGCCGCCGAATTCCAGGCTGTCGTAGGTATGGGCCTTCAGATCGGTATGGGAGCCGCCGACCTTGAGCGCCCGGTCCCACAGCGAGCGGGAGCGAAACGGCTCATGGCCAGGGCCGCTGATTTCGAAATAGAGTCCGGAATTGGGCTCGAGGAAGCGCTGGTTGGCGGGCGGGCGGTTGAGGAACGGTTCGCCGTCCGGTCCGATCTCGGCGGAGGCGATCAGGGCGGTCAGCACGTCGTCGAGCTGGTCGTCGAAGGCGCGGGTGATGGCGGTGGTGAGGACGCGGTCGAGCGCATAGCCGCCGACGCCGAGCAGAACGACGATCCACAAGGCCGAAATGCCGATCATGCGGCTGGCCAGCGAGCCGGCACTGCGGCGGCGGCGGGGGAAGCTCGCCCGAAGAATCATTCGTCCGTCACTCCCGCGAAGGCGGGAGTCCATGCAGCCCCGGTGCAGGCCCCTCGATCAGCACGGATTCCAGCATTCGCCGGAATGGCGGGGGAGGCGCAGGTGCACGCGCCTCGCTCAACCCCGAGGCTCTTCCAGCGAATAGCCGAGGCCGCGGATGGTGGTGATGACCTCGGGGCCGAGCTTCTTGCGGATGCGGGTGACGAAGACCTCGATCGTGTTCGAATCGCGGTCGAAATCCTGGTCGTAGATATGCTCGATCAGTTCGGTCCGGCTGACCACCTTGCCCTTGTGGTGCATCAGGTAAGAGAGCAATTTATACTCCTGGGCGGTGAGCTTCACGGGCTCGCCGTCGAGCGTCACCTTGCCCGAGCGGGTGTCGAGGCGAACGTCGCCGGCGGTGAGCTCGGAGGAAGCGTTACCCGAGGCGCGGCGAATGAGCGCGCGCAGCCGCGCGATCAGCTCTTCGGTCTGGAACGGCTTGGCGAGATAGTCGTCGGCGCCGGCGTCGAGGCCCGCCACCTTGTCCGACCAGCTGTCGCGGGCGGTGAGGACGAGGACGGGAACGGCGATGCCTTCCTTCCGCCAGCGGTCGAGGACGGTGAGCCCGTCCACCTCCGGTAGGCCGAGATCGAGGATGATCGCGTCGTAGCTCTCGGTCGAGCCGAGATAATGGCCGTCCTCGCCGTCGGTGGCGAGGTCGACCGCATAGCCCGCGCCTTCGAGCGTTGCGCGCAACTGGCGGCCAAGATTGGGCTCGTCCTCGACGATCAGGACCCTCATCGAACATCCCCTGAATGGTCAAACCGGCGTCGGCTTATCCTTTGAACCGCTGCGCTTGCCAATGGTTTCATGCCGGGAACGAACGGCCTGCCTCAGAAGCCCGAGCGACCGAGGATCTCGCCGGTGCGGGCGTCGATGTCGATCCACACCACCTGCGGCCCCCGCATGAACTTGAGGCGGTAGCGGCCGGAGAAGGCGTCGAGCTCCGGCCCCAAATAGGTGAAGCCGTGCATGCGGGGAACGATGCGCTCCTCCAGGTCGCGTAGCGGCATGAAGCGGCCGGCCCGGCGGCCACGAAAGGCCTCGTCCTGCTCCCGCTCGTGCGGACGCGCGTCGGCGAGGGCGCCGGTGAGGACGACGCCGAGCGCGCCGAGGAGGGGGAGGATACGCTTCATGGGATGGTTTCTGCCTGCTCGCACGGGGTGATAGCGGCGGTCCATTGAATAGGCCATGAATGTCTTGGCGCCTCGTCCATCGCCCTTTTTTCGCTTGGAACCGCGGCGCGGCCATGCTGTTGGCGCGCAAGACGAGGAGGGCTTGGGTGCGCAAGGCGGCGGCATATGCAATCCTGGCGGGGCTGGCGGCTTGCGCGCCGAAGCCCGCACCGCAGGCGGCGCCGGCGCCGCTCAAGGTCACCCTTCCGCCGCCGCCGGCCCCTCCCCAGGCGCCGGACTGGCGCGATCTGCCGCTCAGCCCAGGCGACTGGACCTATGCCGCCGCGCCCGGCGGGAGCCGCGCCATGTTCGGCGGGGGACTGTTCAGCGTCCGCTGCGACGCCGCCCGCCGCGAGGTCGAACTCGCCCGCATCGCCGCCGGGGCGGGCACGATGGCCATCACCACCTCCTACGGCACGCGCCGCCTCCCCCTGGCGGCGGAAGGCGTCGCGCGCCTCCAGGCCGCCGATCCGCTACTCGACCAGATGGCGTTCAGCCGGGGCCGCTTCACCATTGAGGTCGAGGGGCTGGAGCGGCTGGTCGTTCCCGCCTGGCCGGAGCCGGCGCGCGTCGTCGAGGATTGCCGCGGCTGAGCTTCAGCGGCCGCGGGGCGCCCCGAGCTGGTCGGCGATGTGGTTCGCAAAGGCTTCGGCAAGCCGCTCCCTGATGCCGGTGCCGCGGATCAGCTGGCCCAGCAGCCCGGGATGGGCATTGTCGACGGTGACGTAGAAAATGGCGAGCGTCTCGTCGCTCGCGCGGTCGTGGACGATCACCTGCCCCGCCAGCCGGTCGGTTCGTCCGAGCGCCGACAAAGCGACGCCTGGGACGCGAAGCTCGTCCATCTCGACGACGAGGCGGACGGCGCGTCCGCGCGTGAGGCCGCGGGCGCTGGCGACTTTTTGCACCGTCTCGGTAAACATGCGGGAGAAGGGCAAAGCGGCGAGGCCTTCCGGCGGATCGCGGCCGGCGACGCGTTCGGCAAGCCTCAAGTCGGCGGCGGCGAGTTCGCGCTTCAGGTCCGGCCGCAGCGTCAGCTCGACCGCCTCCACCGCGCCCGCGCCTCGGAGCGTGGCGGGAGGCGCCTGCATCATGTCGATTGCCCTCGGCGCGCAGCCGGCGGCCGCGAAGGCGGCGACGAAAACAGCGGCACGGAGGAGAAGCCGCATCTTCAAACCCGCAACTGGAGAGGGGGAGGCTCGCGGCGCGAAGCCCGGAATCCTAGCGGCGAAAAAAATGAAAACAAGCCTTGCACCGCGATTCGCGATGATTCATCCTCGCTTTGCCATCAACAAGCGAAAGGAGGTGATCCGATGTCTCATGGTTCAGCAGAGAGGTCGGTTCTGCTCGTTCGGGAGATCGAAGCACGAGCCTGATCGTTTGAGGAGGCAGCGCTTCGCGCTTCCGCCGAAAGCGTGAATCAGGCTCGCACCAAGAGAGGACCTTGATTCACGCTTCAGGCGATGCCTGAAACGATCAAGGTCCGGCTTTCAAGGTCTTCCGGGCTGGAGCATCCGGCCGCTGACCATGTTCGAAGGGTCGTCGAGCCAAGGCTCGGCGGCCCTTCAACGCAATCGCCGACGCGGGCTCGCTCAGGCGTTGCTGAGCCCCTCGTTCACTCTCTCCCACTGCTCGTGGCCTGAGCGGACGCTCTCATAACATTGGCGGACGAGGTTCAGCGTCTCGTCGGAGAGCGCGGTGTCGTTGAGCGCCGCTTCCCATTTGCCGTTGAGGTAGCTCTCGCCGCGGTCGACCTCGGCGATCACCGCCTGGTCGTCCCGCCCGGTCACCGCGTCGCGCAGCGACAGGAACTGGCGGTGGGCGGCGGCGAGTATGCCGCCGTCGCTCTCCGGCGTGCCGCCGAGGGCACGGACGCGGTCGCGCAATTTCTGGACGACCTGCTCCCGTTCCCGCGCGCGGTCGCGGAAGATTTCGGCGAAGCGGCCGCTCGTCGCCTCGGCGGCGGAATGCTGGTAGCCGTCGATGCTGTCGATCGTCGTCTCGATGAGGCTGTTGAGGACGCTGATGTCGTGGCTCTGGTCGAACATGCCGGGCTCCGTTGCTTGGGGTGAAGTCCACCCTCAACGCGGCCTCGCCGCAATGGCTGCGCCCGAAAGCGACGAACCGAGCGGCGGGAACGGCCCCGCGCGGCGGGACGTTCAGGGGGAAAGGAGATTTTCGCGATGGACGACAGCGAACGCGGCAGGCCCGCGAGCTTCGACCCCAAGACGGGCGAAGTGCACGGCAGCGGCTCGGGCGCCGGCGGCAGCGGCAATGCCCAAGAGGATTATGACGAAGATCCGATTTCGGGCGGCGGCGATCTTCCCCTCGGCGGGCCCCGCCCCGCCGCGGAAGGCGCTGACCGGCCGATCGATCCCGACGAGGGGGTCTAAGCCGTGACCTCGCAAGGCAAGGGCCACCCGCTTCCCGCAAGCGACGAGGCGCGGCACCGCGAAATCCCCGAGCCGATCGAAGCCGAGAAGGGGCTCGGCGACGACCCGGCCCCTGCCGTCCGGCCCGCCGGCGAGGCGGTGAACCCGGACGGCGAGCGCTATCGCTACAACGACAACGGGCGGGCCGAGCAGACAAGAGGAGATTGAGGATGACAGACCGGAAACAGGATGAGGCGGGCGGCACGTCAAGCGATCTCCAGGAGTCGCAATATGGCGGCGGTAGCGGCCGCGACCGCGGCGAACGCTTCGACGAGGCGCAGGGCGGCGGCCGGAGCTGGGAGGAGGTCTCGCCTTCCGCCGACGAGGAGCTGGGCGCCCACCAGGATCGCGGCCAGAGCGAAGCCGACGCGGAGTTCAACGCCGAAAGCGAGTGAGAGGGGACAGTCGCTTTTAGCACGGCGGCGAGGAATCTCCGCCGCCGCTCGTGAAAGTGACTGTCCCCGCCCACCGCCCCAGGGAACCGTTGTGCGCGCCGCTCGTCTGTTGCGCATCAGTTACAATCCCGGGAGACTTTGAGATGGCCAAGCAGGATTCGAACAAAGGTTCGGGCGGCCAGGGCGGCGGCTCGAAGCGCAAAAGCGGCGGCGGCGGAGGCTACGCGCTTCCCGACGCGCTCAAGGAAGCGGGCCAGCGCGCCGCCGAGCTCGCGCAGAATCCGGTCGCCCGCTCGATGCTGGCGGCCGGCCTCGTCACCGCGGCGGCGGCGCTCACCGCCAACGCGCGGGTGAGGAAGACGGTGCGCGACGCCAGCCGCGACGCGCTCGACACCGCGGAAGCGGCGGCGAGCAGCGCCTCGACGATCGGCGCCGCCATCGTCACCGCCGCGACCGACGCGGTGCGGCGCCTGCTCGGCGCGGAAGCGGAGGGCAGCTCGGGCGGCGGCCGCAAGAGTTCGGGCAAGAGCGGTGGCGGCTCGCGTGCCAAGAGCCGCACCGGCGGGTCGCGGGCGAAGGCCGGCAGCGCTGCTTCGAGCCGCAAGAGCGCCGGCACGGGCGGCGGCGGCAAGTCCCGCGCCAAACCCGCCGCGTCCGGCGGCGCGCGCGCCAAACCCGCCTCGGCGTCCGGCGGCTCGCGCGCCAAGTCCGCCTCGTCCGGCGGGTCGCGCGGCAAGGCGAGCGCGAGCGGAGCCGGCGCCGCCGGCAAGGGCCGTTCCGGCGCGAGCGGCTCGACCGGCAGCTCCGGCCGCAAGGCTTCGTCCGGCGGCACCCGCAAGAGCGGCGGCACCGGTGGGCGCGCCAAGTCCGGCACCGGGGCGTCGGCCTCCGCCGGCAGCAGCGGCTCGGGCGGCGCGGGGGGCGGCTCCTCGGGCGGTGAGGGCGGCGGCGCAAGCTGAGGCTCCCGCACTCGCGAGGAGGAAAAGAAGGCGGGGCGCCTACCCGGGCGCCCCGCCTCTTTTGGGCCGGTTAGACCCTAGCCTTTAGCGGCAGCGGCGGCTGCTGTGGCGTCGATCGGCCGGCCCCTACAGCACGTATTTGGACAGATCCGTGTCTCGCGCGATGTCGGCGAGTTGGGCTTCGACATAGGCGGCGTCGACGGTCACCTTCTCGCCCCGCCGTTCCTCGGCCTCGAAGCTGACGTCCTCGAGCAATTTCTCCATCACCGTCTGGAGACGGCGGGCGCCGATATTCTCGATCTGGCTGTTCACTTCCGCGGCGATGCGGGCGATGGCGCGGATGCCGTCGTCGGTGAACTCCACCTCGACTCCTTCGGTGGCGATCAGGGCGCGATACTGGTCGGTGAGGCTGGCGCGGGTGGCGGAGAGGATGCGGACGAAATCCTCCTCGGTCAAAGCCTTCAGCTCGACCCGGATCGGCAGCCGGCCCTGCAGCTCCGGGAGGAGGTCGGAGGGCTTGGCGACATGGAAGGCGCCCGAGGCGATGAACAGGATATGGTCGGTCTTCATCGGCCCGTATTTGGTCGCGACCGTGGTGCCCTCGATCAAAGGCAGCAGGTCGCGCTGAACGCCTTCGCGGCTGACCGAGCCGCCGCGCACGTCGGAGACGGCGATCTTGTCGATCTCGTCCAAAAAGACGATGCCGTTGGCCTCGGCATCGGCGAGGGCGACGCGGTTGACGTCGTCCTGGTCGAGGCGCCGGTCGGCTTCTTCCTCGACCAGCCGGGCCCAGGCCTCGCGCACCTTCAATTTGCGGCGCTTCCTCGGTTGCTGGCCCATCGCCTTGGCCATCATGTCGGAGAGGTTGATCATGCCGACCTGCCCGCCCATGCCCGGGATCTCGAACGGCGTGGACGGAGTCTCGATCACCTCGATCTCGACCTCGGCCGTGTCGAGGTGGCCGTCGCGGAAGCGCTGGCGGAAGCTCTCGCGGGTCGCTTCGCTGGCGCCCTTGCCGGTGAGCGCCTCGAGCAGCCGGTCCATCGCCGCTTCCTCGGCCGCCTCCTTGACCGCCTGCCGCCGCCGCTCCTTCTCGAGCCGCACGGCCTCTTCGACCAGGTCGCGGGCGATCTGCTCGACGTCGCGGCCGACATAGCCGACCTCGGTGAACTTGGTCGCCTCGACCTTGACGAACGGGGCATCGGCGAGCTTCGCAAGGCGGCGGCTGATCTCGGTCTTGCCGCAGCCTGTGGGGCCGATCATCAGGATGTTCTTCGGAGTCACCTCGTCGCGCAGCTCGTCCGAGAGGCGCTGCCGCCGCCAGCGGTTGCGCAGCGCCACGGCGACGGCGCGCTTGGCCTCGATCTGGCCGACGATATGCGCATCGAGCGCGGCGACCACCGCCTTCGGGGTGAGGCTGTCGTTCATCGATCCCTGCGCCGCCGAAGCCGTGACTCGGTGCGCAAGATGGTCGGAACTCTCGCCGGGACCGGGCGACGCGATATGGCTTTCCATCGCCGGGAGATGGCGATGCCCGGTGGCAAGTCAAGCGGTCCGGGTCAGGGCACGCCTTCCTGGAAGCGCACCGCGTAATGACGGACCTTCTTGGGCACCGGGTAACCGAGCCGCCAGTAGACCGAAATGGCGTTGTCTTCGGAATAGAGGTTGCCGCGCCCCGCCGCGAAACGGTCGGTCGCCGTTTCGTTGCCCAGTGCATATTCAAGCAGCCCCGGTCCGACCGGCACCCGGTCAAGCGTGATGCGCACGGTGTCGGGAGCGACGATGGCGACCGAGGCGACCTTCGCCGGCGACGCCGGCTCGTGATAGACGAAGCCGAAATCCGGTGTCGCCGGCACGAAGTCCGCGTCGAAAGCGAGGCCGTTGCCGGGGAGGGCGAAGCGGACGTCGATCACCGCCCCGGCGCGGCTTACCGCCACCGGCCAGAGCGGCGTGAAGGTGAGGCCGCGGCGGATTCGGTCGAAGGCCAGACCGGCGACGTCCGCCAGCGCCATCTTGCCGAGATCGGAAACGTGCTGCGGGTCGTTGGCGCCAAACCGTCCCTGATACATGGGGCCGATGAGGGTGATGCCGGAACCGAAGCGGCGGCGCGCGAGGGCCAGCTGAGCGAGTTCGACGCCGGTTATGGCGGGCTGCGCGTCCGGCGTGTTGATCTGCTGGATCATCAGCTCCGGCCGCCCGCTCTGGCCGGTGATCGCCTTGATGTCCTCGGCGACATTGTCGGCGAGGGTCTCAAGCATCGCCTCGTAATTGCCCGACGGGGTTTCGCCCTGGATCCAGACGATACCGCGAACGACAAAAGTTCGCTTGTAGAGCTTCGCCGAGGCCACGGTGCGGCGGACGTCATCGAGCAGGTCCTGATAGTTGATCGTGCCTCGGACAAAGGACGTGATCGGCTGCCCCGGCTGGAACTGCGAATAAGCGTAGAGGCCGGTCGGGGCTCGGCCGCCGTCGCGAGCGACGCGCTCGGCGGCATAGGCGTCGAGCGTCGCGGGATAGTGGCCGATGAGGCTCGGCGGGTCGTAGAGATCCTGGAAAGGCGCGGCCGCTACGGGGGGCCGGATGGTGGTGTTGTCGCCCCAATAGCCGAGGCTGCTGCCGACGACGGTGTGGGGAAAGAGCGGCGCGTGGAGGTTGGAATTGATGTCGGAAGCGACGAACAGGCCGGCGTTCGACTGTCCGAAGACCAGCAGCCCGTCGAGCGGCGCGTTGGCCTCGACCAGCCAGCCCAAAGAGTGGTCGAGCTGCCGCGCGTCATAGCCGGCTCCGTCGCTGTCGCGGAACGTCGCGAGGCAATCGTCGCCGTCCTTGCGCGAATTGGTGCCGTCGCCGAGCGCATTGGGACAAGGCGGCGGCGGGGGAGGCGGCGGGACCGGCACGACCACCGGCGCGGGGTCGGAAGCGTCGGAACCGCCCCCGCCGCATCCGCTCCCCAAGAGTAGAAGCCCGGCCGTACAGAACAATGTGACTCGACCGCCCAGCATGCCGGGCAAAGCTATGGAAGCGGGCCGGTCCTGTCTACCGCACTCCTCCTCGGCTCCCTGCAAGGACTCACGGGGCGGTGATCGTCTCCACGGTCACGTTGCCGTTGGTGTAGACGCAGATTTCCGCGGCAATGGCCATCGCCTTGCGGGCGATCGTCTCGGCATCTTCCTCGTAATCGAACAGAGCGGTGGCGGCGGCGAGGGCGAAATTGCCGCCCGAGCCGATCGCCGCGACCCCGGAGCCTGGCTCGAGCACGTCGCCGTTGCCGGTGAGGACGAGGCTTACTTCCTTGTCGGCGACGATCATCATCGCCTCGAGGTTCCTCAGATATTTGTCCGTGCGCCAGTCCTTGGCGAGCTCGACGGCGGCGCGCATCAACGCACCGTGGTGCTGCTCGAGCTTGCGCTCCAGCCGCTCGAACAGTGTGAAGGCGTCGGCGGTCGCGCCGGCGAAGCCGCCGATCACCGAGCCGTCCCCCAGCCGCCGGACCTTGCGCGCATTGGGCTTGATCACCGTCTGGCCGAGCGAGACCTGGCCATCGCCGGCGATCACCGCCTTGCCGTTCTTCCGCACCGCCAGGATCGTCGTCCCGTGCCAGCTTTCCATCCGTCGCTCTCCGTGATCTTCCAAATCTCATGTGGGAGCGGGAGGGCGTGGGCGCAACTTATCACCGAAATGGTGCTAAAACCCTTTTCCTACATGCTTTGTTCTCGTTAAATTCCTAGCTGACTCGCAGATTTTGCCGAGCCGAGAAGGAGAACACCGCCATGTCATTGCTCTCGACGCTGAAAAAAATCGCCAAGGCCGCGCCGGCGATCCTCACTGCTCTGCCCACCATCATCTCGGCCGTGAAGGACGTGAGGCAAGCCGTGAAAAAGGAGAAAAAGCCCGAGGCGCCGCCGCCCGCCGCCGCGGCCGCAAACGGCGCCGCCGCCGCCTCGACGGGCTGACAGCCGGCCCGCGGCGGTCTAGCCAAGGCCGATGGAAGCCCTCCTGCTCCTCGGCCTCGTCGCCCTGGCGGTCGCCCATGTGCGGCTGGCGCGGCGCACGGCCGTTCTGGAGCGGGAGGCCGGCCTTGCCGTCGGCCCCGCCGCGCCGGTCCGCGATCCGCTCTTCGACGAGCGGCCGCCGCCCGCGCGGGTCGTCCGCTCGGCACCCGCCGGGACGGAACTGGCGAAACCGGGGCTGGCGGTAGCGTCGACCGAGGAGCTGCCCCTTCCGCCGTCGCCGCCGGCCGCGCCGCCGGCGGCGCTCACCGAGACGCTCGGCGGGCTGTTCGAGCGGTTCGTGGGCGGCCGGCTGCTGATCTGGGCGGGCGGCATCGCGCTCGCCGTGGCGGGCCTGTTCCTGGTGCGATTCTCAATCCAGATCGGGCTGATTACGCCGCCGGTGCAGATGGGGCTGGCCGCATTGTTCGGCTTGCTGCTGCTGGCGCTCGGCGAATGGGCGAGGAGCCGGCCGGGCGCAATTCCGGACCTCAGGGTGGCGCAGGCGCTGGTCGGCGCGGCGATCCTCGTGCTCTACGCGACCGCCTACGGCTCCTACATCGTCCATCACCTGATCGGCCGCGGCACCGCCTCCGCTTTGCTGTCGATGATGACGGCGCTCGCCCTCATCCTGTCGCTGCGCCACGGCGCGCCGACGGCGGTGATGGGCCTCGCCGGCGGCTTCGCGACGCCCTTGCTGGTCGGCGATGTCAATGCCGGGGCTGTGCCCTTGCTCGCCTACCTCGCCTTGCTCGACATCGCCTTGTTCGCGGTGGCCAGCCGGCGCGGCTGGAGCTGGCTGGTGGCAAGCGGAGTGCTGCTGAGCTTCGGCTGGACGGCGGTGCTGATCTTCGCCAAGCCGGCGGACAACGCGGCGGTCGGCGCCTTCGTCGTGATCGTCAGCGTCGCCGCGTCGGTGGTGCGCACCGGCGGCGGCTGGCAGGTCGAGTTCATCCGCCCCGCGGCGATCGGGCTCCTCCAGCTCGCCTTGCTGGTCGCCGTGACCGATCTCGACGCCGCCGCCTGGGCCCTGTTCGCGGCGCTCGCAATCGCCAGCTTCCTGCTCGCCCCGCGCCGGCCCGAATACCGGCCGATTCCCGCTCTCGCCCTGGTGCTCGCGCTGGTGTTGCTCGCCGTCAAAGCCGCCTGGAGGGCGGATACGCACCTGCCCGCGGTCGGCGCCGGCATCCTGCTGATCTTCGCCGCGGGCGGCTTCTGGGGCGCGCTGAGGCGCCGCGAGACGCTGCTGTGGACGGGCATCGCCTGTGCCGCCTTCCTCTTCCCAGCCTTGATCCTGCGCGCCGAGCGGCCGGAGCTGCTCGCGAGGGCTCTGTGGGGGGCGCTGTTCGCCGCTTTGGCGGCGGGCCCAGTGCTGCTCGGCTGGCTCGCGGCGCGCCGGGCGAGGGAGGCGGACCTCGACCGGGCGCTGTTCGCGGCCGGGGCGGCGGCTCTGCTGCTCGGCGGCCTCGCATTGTGGGATCTCGTCCCCGAGCCGCTGGTACCGGCGGCATGGCTTGCGCTTGCCGCGGCGGCCGCGGCGGCGGGCCGCCGGACGGGCGACCGCGGTCCCTCGCTCCTCGCCTTGCTCGCGGCAGCCGTGGCGGCGGCGGAGGCCGTGACCCTGGTGCCCCGCCTCTGGTCGAGCTTGGCCGGAGCGGTTTTCGGCGATCCGGCCCTCGTTCCCGGCCTTCCGTCCGGCGGGCGTGCCGCGGAGGTCTTGCTGCTGCCGGTGCCGCTGCTCCTGCTGGTGTGGCGGACCGTCCCGGCCGGCCATTGGAGCCGCTGGCGCGCCGGCCTGCTCGCCCTCGCCGGGGCGCTCGCCGCGGCGGGGCTCTACGTGCTGTTCAAGCGGCTCTACGGCCTCGACACGCCCGCGGAGTTCGTCGCCCGCGGCTTCGCGGAGCGTGTTATCCTCACCCAAGCCCTATTCGCGGCCGGGTTCCTCGTCTGCCGCGGCCGGCTGCCGCGTTTCGGCCTCGACGAGCGGCAGCTCTGGTGGGCGGGGATCGCCCTTACCGGCCTCGCCGCCGCACGCCTCCTCTGGTTCGACATGCTCGTCGATAATCCCTTGTGGATCGACCAGAATGTCGGCCCCTGGCCGGTCCTCAACCTGATCCTCCCCGCTTACCTGCTCAGTGCCCTCTGGCTCTACGCGGCGCGGCGCGGGGCGGCCCATGCGGCGCGGTCGGGCCTGTGGCTCGTGCTCGGCCTCGCCTCGCTCGTCCTCGGCGTGGCCCTGCTCGTCCGCCAGGCCTTCCAGGGCGCGATCCTGACCGCCCCCGCCGTCTCGCAAGCCGAATCCTACAGCTACAGCGCCGCCGGAGTGCTGCTCGCGATCGCTTTGCTGCTCTCCGGCGTGCGCCTCCCCGACAAGGCGCTGCGCCTCGCCGGCCTCGTCCTGCTCACCGCGATGACGCTCAAGGCCTTCCTGCTCGACGCCGCCGCGCTCGAAGGGGTGCTGAGGATCCTCTCCTTTCTCGGTCTCGGCATCGCGCTGATCTTCATCGGCAAGCTCTACACCAAGGTGCTCAATGCCGAGGCGGGCGGAGGATAGCGGAGGCGGTCGCGCGCTCCAGGGGAATAGCCCGCCTTCGCTAAAGCTTCGGCGGGCAGCCGAGCCAAGGCTTCGGCTTGCCAGCCGAAGCCTTGGCGTAGGCTGGTCGGGGCGACTGGATTCGAACCAGCGACCCCCACACCCCCAGTGTGATGCGCTACCAGGCTGCGCTACGCCCCGACCGTGGCTCCGGGCCTCGAGGGCGCCGGAGCCTGAGGGCGGCGATGTAGGACCCGCCCCCCTTCAACGCAAGCGCCGTCAGTCGCCGACGACGTTCTTGAGGAACTCGGCCTTGTAGGCCTTGACCGAGAGGCCGCGTATGTCGGCGCCGGCGAGCGGCGCCATCAGCTCGGGCAGCCGTTCGTTGTGGCGCTCCATCGCCTCCTCGTCGCGATAGGCCTCGGTGATGATCAGCAGGTTCGGGTCGTCGAGGTCGACCGCATAATGGTAGAGCTCGCAGCCCTCGTCGCCGCGCGACACCTCGACGTTGCGCTTCAGCGCGTCGCGCAGCCGCTCGATCTCGCCGTCGCCGAAGCGCACCTGTCCCGTCACCACGATCATCGCGCCGCCTCCTTCCCGGCCGCCGGAGCGGCCCGGCCTCAGTTGACCGAATCGCCGCTGTCGCCGATCGTCCACTTGCTGATCGCGCAGACGTTGACGCCGCGCTTCACATGCTCGGTGCCGTTCGCCATCACCGCCTTGAGGTCGTAATTGCACTCGGTGGTGCCGTTATCGATATTGGCGGAGATGCTCTGCCCCGGGGTGAGGGTGCGCTGGCCGAGCAGATCCTCCTCCCAGGTCTTGGCCGTGATCGGCGAGGCATAGAGCTCGCGCAAGGTCGTGGTCGAGATGTTCTCGACCAGCACCTTGCGATTCTTGCCGTCGGCGGCGACGGCCGCGTTGGGCAGGGCCGACAGCATGATCGCCGCAGCCACCAAGGCAATGCTTTTCCTCATTGGTCCCCCCCTTTGCGTCCTGTGCACAGTGACCCGGGACCCGAGCCTACCTCTCCGCGCCGCCGGAAGAAAGCCGTTTTAGCGTGCGGCCCGGCGTTCCCCTTGGCACGCGGCGGGCCGAACCCAAGTCAGCCTTTGCCTTGCGCAAAGCGGCGCGGCCGTGATAGTCGCCCCCGGCTTCACGGGACGCGCGGCCGCGCGCGCCGGCCTTTTCCATCAGGTATTCCTTTGAACATGTTTGCCACGCCCGCTTTCGCACAGACCGGCGCCGCGTCCTCGGGAGGGACGGGCTTCCTGATCCAGATGTTCCCGCTGCTGCTCATCTTCGTGATCTTCTATTTCCTGCTCATTCGCCCCCAGCAACAGAGGGCGAAGCAGCACCAGGCGCTGATCGGCGCGGTCAAGAAGAACGACATCGCGGTGACCGGCGGCGGAATCGTCGGCAAGGTCACCAAGGTCGACGAGAGCGAGGTCGAGCTGGAGGTCGCACAGGGCGTGCGAATCCGCGTCCTGAAAGCGATGCTGAGCGACGTCCGCCCGTTCGGCACCAAGCCGGCGAACGACTGAGCCGATGCTCGACTTTCCCCGCTGGAAGCGTATCGCGATCTCCCTCGCTCTCGCGCTGGGCGTCTTCCTCGCCATCCCGAGCCTGATCGGCGAGACCAACGCGAAACGGCTCCACCTCGACGCCCTCCCCCGCATCAGCCTGGGCCTCGACCTCGCCGGCGGCAGCCACATCCTGCTCGAGGCCGACATCCAGGACGTCGCCAAGTCGCGCCTCGCAGCGATGGAGGACCAGGTCCGTTCGCAGATGCGCCGCGCCGACCCGCCGATCGAGATCGGCGACGTCTCGATCAACAACGGCTCGCTGACCTTCTTCGTGCGCGACGCGACGCGGGTCGACGCGGCCTTCGAGCTGGTCCGCTCGCAGACCACCGGAATCGGCACGAGCGGCCAGCGCGACTGGGAGGTGCGGCTGGTCGATGGCAACCGCGTGGTCATGACGCCCACCCGGGCGGGGCTGGAAAGCTTCATCAACGAGGCGATGAACGGCGCCACCGACGTGGTCAGGAAGCGCATCGACGCGCTCGGCACCAAGGAGCCGACGATCATCCGCCAGGGCTCGGACCGAATCCTGGTTCAGGTTCCAGGTTTCGGGGACCCGGCCGCGCTCAAGGCGCTGATCGGCCGCACCGCCAAGCTCGAGTTCAAGCTGGTCGACCAGAGCGTCAGCCAGGCGGACCTCGAGGCCGGTCACGCGCCGATCGGCAGCCAGATCCTGCATTTCGAGAGCGTCAACGGCCGGCCGGGCCCGCCGATCGCGGTCCAGCGCCGGGCGATCATCAACGGCTCGCAGCTCACCAAGGCGCAGCAGGCCTACGACCAGAACAACGCGCCCGCGGTCTCGATCACGTTCAATTCGGAAGGCGGCCGCCGCTTCGCCCAGGTGACCCGCGAGAATGTCAACAAGCCGTTCGCGATCATCCTCGACAACGTCGTCCTCTCGGCGCCCAACATCAACGAACCGATCCTCGGAGGATCGGCGCAGATCATGGGCAGCTTTACCGTCGAATCGGCGCAGCAGCTCGCCATCGCGCTGCAATCGGGGTCGCTTCCGGTCGCCCTGAAGGTGGTCGAGGAGCGCACCGTCGGCCCCGGCCTCGGCCAAGATTCGATCCGCGCCGGAATCACCGCGTCGATCATCGCCTCGGTCGCGATCATCGTCTTCATGCTGGTGACCTACGGGCGGTTCGGGGTCTATGCGAACTTCGCGGTGGTTCTGAACATCTTTGTCATCCTCGCGGTGATGGCGATGCTCGGCTCGGCGCTCACCCTCCCCGGCATCGCCGGCTTCGTCCTCACCATCGGCACCGCCGTCGACGCCAACGTGCTGATCAACGAGCGCATCCGCGAGGAATTGCGGCGCGGCCGCAACGTGGTGATGGCGGTCGAGCTTGGCTATAAGGAAGCGAGCCGCACCATCTTCGAGGCGAACGCGACCCACGCCATTTCCGGCGTCATCATGCTGCTGCTCGGCTCCGGGCCGGTAAAGGGTTTCGCGGTGGTGCTGCTGATCGGAATCATCACCTCGGTGTTCACCGCCGTGACCTTCACGCGCATGCTGACCGCCGGCTACATCCGCCGCCGCCGTCCCGCGACGCTGCACATCTAAGGCCCCGAACGATGCGCCTGCTGAAACTGGTTCCGGACAACACCAACATCGGCTTCGTGTCGCTGCGCGGCTGGGCCTTCGGGCTCACCACCCTGCTGACCGTGATCGCCGTCTTCTTCACGCTGACGCGCGGCCTCAACCTCGGCGTCGACTTCGTCGGCGGCCTGATGATCGAGGCGAAGTTCGAGCAGCCCGCGCCGATCGACCAGCTGCGCGGCGACCTCGACAAGCTCGGCGTCGGCGAGGTGTCGCTCCAGCAATTCGGCGACCCGCGCACCGTCTCTATCCGCCTGCCGCTCCCCAAGAGTCAGGATCCGGGCGCGACGACCGCCGTCGTCAACAAGGTGCAGGCGACAATCAAGCAGCGCTTCCCGACCGTGCAGTTCAACCGCACCGACACGGTCACGGGCAAGGTCTCGGGCGAACTGATCCGCAACGGCATCTTCGCCGTCATCCTCGCCGTCTTCGCGATCGCCATCTTCGGCTGGTTCCGCTTCGAATGGCAGTTCGGCCTGTCGACCTTCGTCGCGATCGGCCACGACGTGCTGATGACGCTCGGCTTCTTCGCGGTGACGCAGCTGGAATTCGACTTGAACATCGTCGCTGCGGTGCTGACCATCGTCGGCTATTCGATCAACGACAAGATCGTCATCGACGACCGCATCCGAGAGAATATGCGCAAATACCGGCAGATGGACATGCGCGGCATCGTCGATCTCTCGGTCAACGAGACGCTGCCGCGCACCGTCATGACCTCCCTGACCGTGCTGCTCGCGCTCGGCGCCTTGCTCATCTGGGGCGGCCACGTGCTGCGCGGCTTCACTGCGGCGATGATCCTCGGCGTCATCGTCGGCACCTATTCGTCGATCTACGTCTCCTCCTCGCTGCTGATCACCTTGGGCCTCAAGCCCCAGCCGCTGGCGGCGCCGAAGGTGAAGGGCGCACCCGGCGGAGCCGAACGGGTCACCCGCGAAGGCTATTGAGATGGCGCGGATGGACCGCGAGCCGAAGCCCGAAGGCCCAATCGTCCAGGGCTTTTCCGGCACCGGCTTCATGGTCGACGGTCGCGTCTACCGGGCGCTGATGCTGACCCCGGAGAGCGCCCGCGAATGGGTCGCGCCGGCCGCGGCCGCCGCCCTGAGCCTCGACGACGTAGAGCCGGCGCTGACGCTCCAGCCGCCCCCCGAATTCCTGCTGCTCGGCACCGGCGCCGCGCTGACCTTTCCGCCGCGCGGCCTTGTGCGCGCTCTGGAGGCGCGAGGGATCGGGGTGGAAGCGATGGACAGCCGCGCCGCCGCCCGCATCTGGGGCCTGCTGCGGGGCGAAGGCCGCTGGATCTGCGCGGCCCTAATGCCGCTCGGCTGAAAGGCGGGAGAGGTGGTCGAACAGCTCGGCGGCGTTGCGTTGCCAGCTGAAGCTCTCCGCCGCCTTCCGCACCGCGGACCGCTCGGGGGGCGCGGCGATCAGCGCGCGCACGGCCTCGGCCAGTGGCTCCGGCTCCGGAGCGGCGATGCGGCCAGCCTCGGGCGTCGTCACGACCTCGCGCGCGCCGCCGGCGTCGGTGATGACCAGCGGCGTGCCGCAGGCGAGGGCCTCGACCCAGACGTTCGCAAGCCCCTCCGACCGCGACGGCAGCAGCATGACGTCGGCGGCGGCGAGAAAGCCGGGCAGCGCCTCGTGCGGCTGCGCACCGGCGAAGCGGACGTTAGGCCCGGCCGCCCGCTCGAGCCGCGCCCGCTCCGGCCCGCCGCCGACGAACAGGAAGGTCGCCTCCGGCACGAGCCGCGCGACCTCCAGCACCAGCTCCGGCCGCTTGCGCGGGATGAGGGCGCCGGCGATGACGACGAGCGGCGCTTCGATGCCGAGCTCGGATGCCGCGCCAGGCCGGAAGCGATCGAGATCGACTCCGGTATGGTGGACCTCGATCTTCTCCGCCGGCATGCCGAGCGCGGCCATGTCCGCCTTCAGCGCCGCGCTGACGGCGAGCAGCCCGTCCGCCGCCTTGGCCGCCTTCAGGATCTGCGCGCCGATGCCGGGGCGGGCGGGCCAATAGTGAATGTCCGCGCCCCGCGCCTTGACGGAGAAGGGAATATCGAGCGCACGGGCGAGGTGCATCGCCGCCGGGCCGTCCGGCCAGAAGAATTCTGCGTCGATCACGTCAGGCTGGAAAAGCTCGGCGACCGGCCGCACCGCCCGCGCGATCGCCTCGGGCTGAAGCCGGCCGGGGAAGGGCGAGAAACGGGAGCGGTGGACCTTGAGCCCCTTCCACTGCTCCTCGAGCGGAAGCCGGCGCCGGGGCGCGTAATGGGGGTGGAACGACAGCGGCCAGGGCGGCAGGCCGACCGGCGAGACGGCCTCCAGTGCGACGTCGGCGCGCTCGGCCAGGCCGAGGGTCTGGCGCTCGACGAACACGCCCAAAGTCGGCTGGAGCGCGTTTGGGAACAGCGTAGATAGCGTGAGCACCCGCAGCATCGCGTCCCTCTAGCCGACAAGCATTAAACCGCCGTTCATCGCCCGGCGGAGACATCGTCCCAAGCCGCCTATCCGCTTGGCCTCGCCGGAACCCTCCGCTAAGAAGCTCGACATGCGATTTTACCTCCCCCGTCCGCTCGCCGCCGCCATGCTCGTCGCTTTGGTCCTGCCCCTCGCCGCCTGCGCCGGCCGGGGCAAGCACACCCGCGCCGACACCCAGTACGTCGCCCGCGACGTCGCCACCCTCTACAACCTTGCCAAACGGCAGCTCGACCGCGGCGATTACGCCAACGCCGCCTCCATCTTCGACGAGGTCGAGCGCCAGCATCCTTATTCGATCTGGGCCCGCCGCGCGCAGCTGATGAGCGCGTTCAGTTACTATGCGGCCAAGGATTACACCAAGTCGCTCGAATCGTCGCGCCGCTTTCTCTCGATCCACCCCGGCAACCGCGACGCTCCCTACGCCTATTACCTGATCGCGCTCAGCTATTACGAGCAGATCAACGACGTCACCCGCGACCAGACGACCACCAAGCAGGCGCTGGATTCGCTCGGCGAGCTGATCCGCCGCTACCCCGACACGCGCTATGCCGCCGACGCGCGGCTCAAGGTCGACCTGGTCCGCGATCACCTCGCCGGCAAGGAGATGGAGATCGGCCGCTTCTACCAGACGCGCGGCCAGTGGCTCGCCTCGGTGACTCGCTTCCGCACCGTCGTCGAGCAGTATCAGACGACCAGCCACGTGCCCGAGGCACTGGAGCGGCTGACCGAATCCTATCTCGCGCTCGGGATTCCGGAAGAGGCGCGCAAGGCTGCCGCCGTTCTCGGCGCCAATTATCCCGGCAGCAAATGGTACGAGCGCGCCTACAGCCTGATGCAGAAGCACGGCGGCAGCGCGCCGGCAGCGGCGCGGGCTGCCACATGACGTCACCCCAGCGCAAGCTGGGGTCCATGCTGCATCCGTGCGTGTCACCCGGGCAGCATGGATGCCAGCCATTGCGCGAGTGGACAGTCCCCCGGACTGTCCAGCCATGTCCGGGGGACATGGCGGGCTCGCGCAATCTGGCATGACGGGGTGGGGCCGTGCTCACTAGCCTCTCCATCCGCGACGTCGTGCTGATCGAGAGCCTCGACCTCGATTTCGGCCCCGGCCTCGGAGTCCTCACCGGAGAGACCGGCGCGGGCAAGTCGATCCTGCTCGACGCTTTGGGCCTGGCGCTCGGCGCCCGGGCCGACAGCAATCTCGTCCGCCAGGGGCAGGCGCAGGCGGTGGTCTGCGTCAGCTTCGATGTGCCGGCGGGCCATCCCGCCCGCGCCCTGCTCGAGGAGAATGGCCTCGAGGGAGAGGCGGGCGAGCCCCTCGTCATCCGCCGCATCGTCCGCGCCGACGGCGGCAGCCGGGCGCTGGTCAACGACCAGTCCGTTTCGGTCGGCCTGCTGCGCGACCTCGGCGCCCTGCTGGTCGAGATACACGGCCAGCACGACGATCGCGGCCTGTTGAACCCGCGCGGCCACCGCGCCTTGCTCGACGCCTTCGGCCGCATCGACGCGGGCGCTGCGGAGCAATCGTGGCGCGCCTGGGCCGAGGCCGAGGCAACCTTCGTCCGCGCCCGCGACGAGATGGAGGCGGCGGCGCGCGACCGCGAATGGCTCGAACATTCGGTCGCCGAGCTCGACAAGCTGGCGCCCGAGGTGGGGGAGGAGCAGGCGCTCGCCGAGCTTCGCGCCAACATGCAGAAGGGGAATCGCCTCGCCGAGGACATCGCCGCAATCGACCAGCTGCTCGACGGATCGGAGGGCGGGCTCGCCTTGCTTCGCCAGGCGGCGCGGCGACTGGAGCGAATCGGCGGCGAGCACGACAGACTAAGCGAAGCGCTGGAAGCGCTCGACCGCGCCCTCATTGAAGCGTCCGAGGCCGAGGACCGCCTCGCCGCCGCCGCCGAGGCGCTTGCCTTCGACCCCGCCCGACTCGAGGAAGCCGAGACCCGCTTGTTCGAGATCCGCGCCCTCGCCCGCAAGCACCGGGTCGAGCCCGACGCCCTTCCCGCTCTGGCCGAAGCGCTCGGCGCCAAGCTCATCGCGCTGGAAGCCGGCGAGGAAGGGCTGGAGGCTCTGGAGCGGCGCGTCGGCGAGGCGCGCGCGGCCTACGAAGCCGAAGCCGCCCGCCTCACCGGCCTTCGCACCGCCGCCGCCGCCCGCCTCGATGAAGCCGTCGCCCGCGAGCTGGCGCCGCTGAAGCTCGACGCCGCCAGGTTCCGAACGGCAGTCGAGCCGCTCGCCGAAGGACAATGGAGCGGGCGCGGCCGCGACCGGGTGGAGTTCGAGGTCTCGACCAACCCCGGCGCCCCCATCGCCCCCCTGACCCGCATCGCCAGCGGCGGCGAGCTGTCGCGCTTCATCCTGGCGCTCAAGGTGGCGCTCGCCGAGCGAGGGCCGGCGCGGACGATGGTCTTCGACGAGATCGACCGCGGCGTCGGCGGCGCCGTCGCCAGCGCGGTCGGCGACCGCCTCCACCGCCTCGCCGAGGGCGCCCAGCTCCTCGTCGTGACCCATTCGCCGCAGGTCGCCGCCCGCGGCCGCACCCATTTGCTCATCGAGAAAAGCCACGCCGGCCTCGTTACCCGCACCAGCGTCCACCGCCTCGACGAGACCCGGCGGCGCGAGGAGATCGCAAGGATGCTCTCCGGCGCCCAGGTCACCGATGAAGCGCGGGCGCAGGCCGACCGGTTGCTGGAGGCGGCGTAGGATCAAGAAGACAGAAGGCCCTCATCCCGACCTTCTCCCGCAAGCGGGAGAAGGGGCGCGCTGGCGCCCATCGTCCCCCTCTCCCGCTTGCGGGAGAGGGTTGGGTGAGGGTCTTCTTCTTGTTATTTGCACCCCCATGGGGATCGTCCGTCGCACCATCAGCCCGCACGCCGCGCCGCTTCGGCGGAACTCGACGGACGCCGAGCGGGCCCTGTGGCGGGAGCTTCGCGCGCGCCGCCTGGGCGGTCACAAGTTCCGGAGACAGTGGACGATCGGCCCCTACATCACCGACTTCTGCTGCATCGAAAATGGGCTGATCGTCGAAGCCGACGGCGGGCAGCACTCGCCGGAGCGCGACCGCGCCCGGAGCGTCTTTCTTCGGGAGCAGGGCTTTCGCATCCTCCGCTTCTGGAACAACGATGTGCTGACCAACCTGGACGGAGTCTTGCAGGTGATTCTCGACGCACTCGGCGGCCCGAAGGAAGAAGAAAACCCTCACCCTGCCCTCTCCCGCAAGCGGGAGAGGAGTGAAGAGAAGCACGGACGCGCCCCTTCTCCCACTTGCGGGAGAAGGCTGGGATGAGGGTCTTCTTCTTTCTTCCCTCCAGCCGCCCGAGGGGAGATCGCCCGTGACCTCCCCCTCTGCGCTCGCCATGTACCACGACGGCACCGAGCTCGAAGCGTGGCTCGTCGCCGACCGCGCCGGCCCGCGCCCCGCCATCCTCATCCTCCCCACCATCATGGGCCGCTCGGAGCTCGAGCTCGGCTTCGCGCGGCGGTTGGCCGGGCTCGGCTATGCGGCCATCGTCGCCGACCTCTACGGCCGTGAGCATATCGGCAAGCCGCGGGAGGAATGCCGGGCGCTGATGATGGGCCTGCTCGGCGACCGGCCGCTTCTGCAGGAGCGGCTGCTGGCGGTGCTGGAGGCGGTGCGGGCGCTGTCCGAGGTCGACGCAGGCCGAGTCGCGGCGATCGGCTATTGCTTCGGCGGGCTTTGCGCCCTCGACCTCGCCCGCACCGGGGCCGATCTGCGCGGAGTCGCCAGCTTCCACGGCCTGTTCACGCCACCCGGCAACCTTGAAGGCACCCCGATCAAGGCAAAAGTCATCGCCTTGCACGGCTGGGACGATCCGATGGCGCCGCCGGCCTCGGTCGAGGCGCTCGGGGCGGAGCTGAGCCACGCCGGCGCCGACTGGCAGATCCACGCCTACGGGGGCGTCATGCACGGCTTCACCAACCCGGCCGCCAACGATCCGGAGCGCGGCCTCGCCTATAACGCGAGCGCCGACCGCCGCTCCTGGGCCGCGCTCGAAGCCTTCCTCGCCGAGGTGCTGGCGTGACCGAAGCCGAAGCCGCGGCCGAGCTGGAACGGCTCGCGCACGAGATCGCGCACCACAACCAGCTCTACCATGCGGACGATTCCCCGGAGATCAGCGACGCCGATTATGACGCGCTCGTCCGCCACAATGCGGAGATCGAGCGGCAATTCCCCCAGCTCGTGCGCGCCGACAGCCCGTCGCGGCGGGTCGGGGCGGCGCCGGAAGGACCGCTCGCCAAGGTCCGCCACGCGCTGCCGATGCTCAGCCTCGACAATGCCTTCGCCGACGCGGAGGTGGCCGATTTCGTCGCGCGCGTTCGGCGCTTCCTGAAGCTCGGCGAGGCGGAGGCGGTGGCGCTCACCGCCGAGCCGAAGATCGACGGCCTCTCCTGTTCGCTGCGCTACGAGAAAGGCGCGCTGGTCCTCGCCGCCACCCGCGGCGACGGCACGACCGGCGAGGACGTGACGCACAATGTCCGCGCCATCGCCGACATCCCACAGCGGCTGAAGGGCGAGGCGCCGGACGTTTTCGAGGTTCGCGGCGAGGTCTACATGTCGAAGGCCGACTTCGCGGCGCTCAACGCGCGCCAAGCCGAAGCCGGCGGCAAGATCTTCGCCAATCCGCGTAACGCCGCCGCTGGGTCGCTCCGCCAGAAGGACGCGGCGATCACCGCCGCCCGTCCCTTACGCTTCTACGCCCACGGCTGGGGCGAGGCGTCCGCTCTCCCCGCCGACACCCAGCTCGGAGTCATGCGGGCGATCGAAGATTGGGGCATCCCCGTCTCCGCCGACCTCGAAGTCTTCACCGCGCTCGGCCCGCTGCTCGATTTCTACCGCTCCATCGAGGCGAAAAGGGCGGACCTGCCGTTCGACATAGACGGCGTCGTCTACAAGCTGGACCGGCTCGACTGGCAACGCCGCCTCGGTCAGGTCGCCCGCGCGCCGCGCTGGGCGCTGGCCCACAAATTCCCCGCCGAGCGGGCGCAAACGACCCTGCTCGCCATCCATATCCAGGTCGGCCGCACCGGCAAGCTGACCCCGGTCGCTCGGCTGGAGCCGGTCGGCGTCGGCGGAGTCACCGTCACCAACGCGACGCTCCACAATGCCGACGAGATCGCGCGCCTCGGAGTCCGCCCAGGCGACCGGGTGCTCATCCAGCGCGCCGGCGACGTCATCCCGCAGGTGCTGGAGAACCTCACCCCCGAGGCGGACTGGGAAGCTTACGTCTTCCCGGACCATTGCCCCGAATGCGGTTCCGAGGCGGTGCGCGAGGAGGGCGAGGTCGACATACGCTGCACCGGCGGCCTGATCTGCCCCGCCCAAAGGGTCGAGCGCCTGCGCCATTTCGTCAGCCGCCACGCGCTCGACATCGAAGGGCTCGGCCTCGTCCATATCGAGAGCTTCTTCAGAGACGGCCTGCTCGCCTCCCCCGCCGACATCTTCCGCCTCGGCGACAAGAGGGACGAGCTGGTCCAGCGGGAACGCTGGGCCGAGACCTCCGTCGACAACCTCCTCGCCGCGATCGACGCGAAGCGGCGGCCCCCGCTCGACCGCTTCCTCTACGCGCTCGGCATCCGCCACGTCGGCGAAGTCACCGCCCGCGACCTCGCCCGCCGCTACGGCAGCTGGGCGGCGTTCGAGGCGATGATCGACCACGCCCTCGACGCCCGCCGCAATGTCACGCCGGCGCTCGGCGAGGAGGACCGCAAGTTCCGCCAGCGCCGCGACAAAGCGGTCGTCGCCGCGATCGAAACCCCCAACATCGGCCCCGAGGTCGCGGCCGCGATCCTCGATTTCTTCGACGAGCCCCACAATCGCGAGGTCCTCGCCGACCTGTTCGCGGCGGGGGTAACGCCGGCCGACCTCGCCTGGGAGACCAAGGAATCGCCGGTCACCGGCAAGACCCTGGTCTTCACCGGCACCCTCGAAACCCTCTCCCGCGACGAGGCCAAGGCCCAGGCCGAGGCTTTGGGCGCTAAGGTCGCCGGCAGCGTTTCGGCGAAGACGGATCTCATCATTGCCGGCCCCGGCGCCGGCTCGAAGCTCAAGAAGGCGCAGGAGCTGGGCATCGAGGTGATCGACGAGGCGGCGTGGAACGCGCTGGTGGCACAGTCGGGACCGGGCGAGTGAAGGTATGGCTCCTGCCTCCAGCGGCAGCCGCATTCGCCGTCAGCTGCTCCTCGCCGGCGGCGCCCCCGCCTCAGGCCTGCGCTCCACCCCGCGCGTACTGGCATCGGCCGCACAATTTCCAGGGCCTTCACCCGCCGATGATGCTGGTGGGACTTGATCGCCACGGCGGCATCTATTGGAACGGCGACCGCCTCCAGCAGAGCCGATTCGCCGCCTACCTCACCGCCGCCCACCGCCTGAACCCGGAGCCGGAGGTGTTCCTCGAGGTGGAGGCCGGTGTTTCCTGCGCGTCGCTGGAGGCGGTGCGAGCCGCAATGGACCGGTATCTCCAATGCCGCGACGGCGGCAGCTGCGCGGAGGGCGCTCGCTCCATCTGGGAAGGCGTACCGACGCCGCCAAGTACGCCGCCCTCGTAGGATGCGCAGCGGGGGCACAGGCGCTCGGGGACAGCGGCTCTTACGGAGACGCCATACCCCCTCACTCCAGATCCCTCTCCCAGGGAGAGGGGGGACCCGCCTCCGCAAACCCCTTCAGCCGCCCGAGCGCCTCCTCCCATTGCGTTCCCACTATCTCCATCCAATCGCGTGCAGGCTCGAGTCCCTCCGGTCGCAACGCGAACCGCGTCTCGCGGCCTTCACGGTCGCTGCGGACCAGGTGAACCCGCTCCAGCACCCGCAAATGCTTGGTCACCGCCTGGCGGGTAAGGCTCGTGTCGAGGCTGAGGGTGGCGATCGAGCGGCCGCCGCCGTCGCTGAGGCGCATCACCAGCTTGAGGCGGGTGGGATCGGCGAGGGCGGCGAACACCGCCGTGGCCGCCTCAGCCTTGGACATGAGCCGCGATATTGCGCATCTGCGCGGCCCAGCCGCTTTCGTTCATGCGGATCGCATCGGGACGGCGGACCGCGGGAAGCGCGTCGAAGCCGGTCTCCGTGACGGTCAGGCGGGTACCGTCCGGGATCGGCTCGAGCCGGAACTCGACCAGCGTCGTCGGCTCGCTCGAATAATCGACCGCCGGGTCGATGGCGTAGGGGTGCCAGCGATAGGAGAAGCGGCTCGGCGCCTCGATCCGCTCGATCCAGGCGGTCCAGCGGACATGCTCGTAGCCTGGATAGGTCATGTGCCCGGTCGAGGCCACGCCGGGCTCGAACGGCTGGTCGAGCTTGACGCGGAACCACTGGCCGAATTCCTCATGGTCGGTAAGCGCTTCCCACACGCGCTCGACCGGCGCGGCGATCTCGACCGATTTCTCGATGCGGTCCGTCATAGGCAACCTCCTGGTTGCAGGTCCAATGGCACGGCAGCTCAAGAAATGCAACCCCGAGGTTGCTCTTCTCTCCCCTCTCCCTCAGGGGGAGAGGGGAGCTTTACCGCCACGCCCTTCGCTTGCGCATCACCAGGGTCGGCCACTCGCCGCGGTCCGCGCGCGCCGTGAGCATCAGGCCGTCGCGGCGATAGGCGGCGGCGACGCTGTCGGCCTGGCCCTCCAGCAGGCCGGCGAGGACGAGGCCGCCGCCCGGTTCCAGCGCCCGGGCGACCGAGGGCGCCAGCTCGATCAGCGGGCCGGCGAGGATGTTGGCGAGGATGAGGTCATAGGGCGCGCGGGCGCGGAGGCGGGGATGGTCGAGGCCGGCGGCGACGGCGAGTTCGACCTGCCCGCGCGCCCTGCCAAGCCGCACCCGGTTCACCCCCGCATTCTCCGCGGCCACTTCGATCGCCACCGGATCCACGTCCGACGCCGCTGCCCGCGCCGCCGGCCACAGCCTCAGCGCCGCGAAGGCGAGCAGGCCGGTGCCAGTGCCAAGGTCGAGGATGTTGGCGAAAGCGAGGCCGTGCTCCTTCATCCGGCTGATCGCCTCCAGGCAGCCGCCGGTCGTCTCGTGCTGGCCGGTGCCGAAGGCGCGGCCGGCATCGATCTCCAGCGAAATGCACCCGGCGGGCGCCTCGCCGCGATGCTGCGGCGTGTGGACGAAGAAGCGCCCCGCCTGGATCGGCTCCAGGCCCGCCTGGCTGATCGTCACCCAGTCCTGGTCTTCGACCCACTCGACGCCGGGCACCGCGCTCGCAGCGCTCGGCACCAAAGCGGCGAGGTGCGCGAGTATGACCGGGCTCGGCTCCTCGCCGAAATACGCGTCGAGTCGCCACGCGTCCGGCTGCGACGCATCGGCCTCCGAGGTCATCAGCACCGGCGGCACGTCGAGCAAGGCGAGCGGACTAATATCCTCCCTAAGCCCCTCCGCCTCGGCGCGGGTGCAGGGGAGCGTGACCTTCCAGCTGTCGGTCAAGATCGTTCCTCCCCGGAACGGGGAGGATTACCGAACATAGCTGGCGCCGTTGACGTCGATCACCGCGCCCGTCGCCGAGGCGGGAGCATCCACCGCCAGCCAGCGGACCGTCTCCGCCACCTCCGCCGCGCTTGCCACCCGGCCGAGCGGGATATCCGCCAGGATCTGCTGGCCGCCGCGGCTCGACATGTAATCGTCGATCATCTCCGAGGCGGTGAAGCCGGGGCAGACCGCGAAGGCGAGGATGCCGTCGGCGGCGTAGCCGCGGGCGATCGACTTGGTCATGCCGATCATGCCCGCCTTGGACGCGGCATAATGCCAGTGCTGGGGAGAATCGCCGCGATAGGCGGCGCGGCTGGCGACGTTGACGATCCTGCCGCCCCCGGCTTCGCGGAAGTGGAGCACGGCGAGGCGGCAGAGCTCGGCGGCGGCGGTGAGATTCACCCGCATCGTCCGCTCCCACTCCGCCACCCAGGCCTCCGCGGTCGAATCGATTGGATTGGCTTCGAAGATTCCGGCGTTGTTGACCAGCACGTCGATCCGCCCGCCGAGCCGCGCCAGCGCCTCCCGCCACAGGGCCTCAGCGGCGCCGGGCTTCGACAGTTCCGCCGCGATTCGCCCGTCTCCCCCAGCAGTGGAATGGCCGACGAAATTATGGCCCGCGAGCGCCCCGGCGATCGCCTTGCCGATGCCCCGGCTGGTGCCGGTGACGAGGATGTTGAGCTTTGCCATGGCGCCCGCCCTTAGGGACGCGAGCCGGCGAGGGGAAGGTCGAGCTTATCCCAAAATCGTCATGCCGGACTTGATCCGGCATCCACCTTCTCTTTTTCCAACGGCCATCGCGAAGAAGGTGGACCCCGGATCAAGTCCGGGGTGACGGCTCACCGACCGTCGCTACGCCACGTCGGCGAAATAGTCGACGAGCCGGTCCACCGCCAGATCGGTGAGGCCGAGGCCGATCCGGCGGCGGTCCTGGCGGGTGCGGCGCTCGGTGACGAGCCCGGCCGCGGTCAGCTTCTCGACCAGCGCCGGGCCCTCGGCCGGATCGATTCGCGCGGCGGCATAGGCTTCGGCGAGGGTCAGGTCGCGCCCGTCCTCGTAGGCGACGAACAAAGCGAGCAACAGATCCCAGGCCGGCTCGCCGAACAGGCCGGGCGGGAAGCGGGCGTCGCGGCGGCGGCGCTCGTCGTAGAGCCGCTCAGCCACGGCGCGCAGCCCGACGATCTCGCCGGAAATGACCGCGGTCAAAGCGCGGACGCGCGCGATCGTCTGCCGGAGAACCTCGTTCACCGCCTCGACGTTCGAGCGATCGACTTCCTGGACCACGCAGTCTTCCCCTGCCTCGCTTTAACCGCTTCTCGCGGTGCGCGCACGCATTTCTTTGCGGTTCGAGCAGGTGGGTGGGATGGCTCATTGCAGCAGCCCGAGCGCGCGGAAGCTGGTCCAGGCCGAGCCGGCGATGATCACATGGTCGTGGATGCAGATGTCGAGCGCCCCCGCGGCCATCGCGATGCGCCGGGTCGCCTCGACGTCGCTGGCGCTCGGAGTCGGGTCGCCCGAGGGGTGGTTGTGGACGAGGATGATCGCCGTCGCCCCCACTTCGAGCGCGCGCCGGACGATCTCGCGCGGGTGCACCGCCGTCTCGTTGACCGAACCTTCCGCCAGCGTCTCGTCGAACAGCAGATGGTTGCGCGCATTGAGGAACAACACCCGCAGCCGCTCGGTGGCGAGCCGTCCCATGTCGAGGGTGAGATAGTCGATGAGCGCGCCGGAATCGGCGAGCACCGGCCCCGCGAAGGCGGCGCTGCGCAGCGCATGAAGCATCGCCCGCCGCACTGTCGCGAGGTGGCGGACCGCCGCATCGCCATCGACCAAGATCCGCGCCTGCTCCCCCGGCTCCGCCGCCAGCACCGCGGCGAGCGACCCGAACCGCGTTATCAGCCGGGCGGCCCACGCCTCCGCCCCAGCCCCAAGCGGCCGGAGAAGCTCGACCAGGATCTGTCGACACCGTAGAGCCGAAGCCGCTTCTGGTGGTTCCAAGTACCGATCACCAGGATCAGCATCATGGGATAGCTCCAGAGAGCGAGGATGGCGGCGTACGCTGGCCTGATCACCGTCGGATCGATGAGCTTCACTGTATGTCCGGCAGTGTCGACTGCTTGTAGCGCGGTTACCCACAGCGGCCAGAACCTGTTTGCGCGAAACGCGATAGCGGCGAGGGCAATGAGCATCGCCATATCGACAACGAACACACCAGTTTCGACTGACCCAAAGCGCGCTGGTCGCCCAGAAACGAGAGCCGTCGAGAGGATGGCGCTGACAGCATAGATCGCGGCGACTGATTTCTCGGGTCCGGCACCCCTGACGGCCGCGTAAATGCAAGAGGCCAGCAGGATGCCATAGAATACTGGGACCGGCAGCATGTCCCGTCCGAATCATGGTTACTGCTACCGGTCAAGGCGATCCTCCACGGCAGCGCGAAGCTCGCTGCAAAAACTCGTTACAAGATGACCCGGCTTTCTAGGCGACCGCTTTGAGGTGGTGACGGCTCGCACCCTCGGCGACCGGTTTGCCCAGATCACCGAACGAGACGGTCCTGAGGCCGATCTGCACTTGGGCATCGCTGAGCCGCTTGTGTGTCTCGACAATCTCGCCCCTGGCCCGGGCCAACGCGGCGAACGTCGCAGCCGCGACTTCGAATGCATCGTGACCCACGATAGCGGAAAGCTCCGCTTCCGTGCGGGCGGTGACCATCGTGTGGTTGAGCTCGGCGGCGCGGGCGAGCGCCAGGTCGATGGCTTCCTCGACGGCGAACAGGCGATCCGCAACCTTCATGGCGGCGTCGCGGCGTTTCTTGAGCATAAGACCTCCCTCCTCGCGGAACGGGGTTCCGCGAGCTGCAGAAAATGCGTGTCGCGATGGAACTACCGGCCGATGAGCCTGCCCAGCGTCTCGACGCCTGAAACCAGGCCACCGAACGCCACTGCGATGCCGATCGCGATTCCGGCGATCCAGGCCAGCCGTGCGATCCAATTGAGATCGCCAGGCCGGTTGTCGCCGATCGGCAGGGGAAGAGTGGGAGCCCCTGCCCGGGACAGCACGCGGAACGAGGTTTGCTCCTCCCGCATCGCCGTGCCGGACCACCCGCCGTAAGGCCCTCGTCCGCTGCCGATCGACGAGGCAATAGTGGCCGATTCCACGGCAGGCGCAATGTCCGGTGATTGGTATACCAATGGGCGGAGGTCGGGATTGTCGTGTTCGGCGAGGAGGCAGGCGGCGCTTCGGCGGTCGGTGACTCCGAGGATTCGCATCGCCGCCTTGATGTGCTGGTCGACCGAACCCGGCTCGATGCCGAGCAACGGCGCGATCTCCTTGGACGTCTTGTGCGCGTAGACGTGGCGCAGGCAGATGCGCTGCTGCTCCGTGAGCCTGTCGACGCTCTTGCGGTCCATGCGCCTCGACTTATCGCCGAGGATGCCGCCCTGCACAAGTTTCAGCGGCGCGACTCGGAGCCCCTTCAGGCCGCGAAGGTCTTCACGAAGGCCGCCGTGCTCGCCTTGAACCGCGCCATCTGCTCGTCGACCAGGCCGAAATTGCGGGTCACCCCGTCTATCTCGTCGGCCACCGTCTCGGTGTCCTGGCGGATCGCGGCGATGGTCGAGGACATCGAATCGGCCGCGAGCGCGGTCTCGTCGACCGCGGCAGTGATCATGGTGACGGTCCGCGCCTGGGTCTCCATCGCCTCGCGGATCCGGGTCGCCGAGGTCTGGACCTCCTCGACGGTGCGCTCGATCGAGCCGTTCGCCTCGACCGTCTGCCTGGTCGCCTGCTGGATGGCGGTGATCTTGGCGGTGATGTCGTCGGTGGCGCGCGCCGTCTGGCTCGCCAGCGACTTCACTTCCTGAGCGACGACGGCGAACCCACGTCCGGCATCGCCGGCGCGGGCCGCCTCGATCGTGGCGTTCAAGGCCAGGAGGTTGGTCTGGCCGGCAATCTCGCGAATCAGCGACAGAATCGATTCGATCGCCTGGACGTGGCCGGAAAGCGCGTGGCTGACCTGCACCGCGGCCGAAGCCTGGGCGCCGGCGCGAGTCGCGACGTCCGCCGCCACCTCGACCTCGCTGCGCGCCTCCTCGATCGCCCGGATCAGGCCGGCCGCGGTCTGCGCCGCCTCGCGCATCGCCACCGCCGACTGCTCGGCGGCCGCGGCGACCTCGCTGGTCTTGCCGAGCATGCCGCGGGCGGCGGCCGAGGCGTCGGCCGCCTGGGCGCGGAGCATCCGGCTGTCGGACGCGGTGCGCTCGACCTCGCCGACCACCTCGTGGTTGAAGCGATTGCCGCGCTCGGCGAGCCGCTCGCGCTCGGCGCGGCTGCGGATCAGCTCGAAATGGGCGGCGAAGACCTCGGCCTCGAGCAAAGTCGAGGCGGTGAGGCAGCGGGCGAGGCGCGCCTGCCGGTCCGGCTCGCCCGCACACTTCTCGGCCAGCACCTTGTGGCCTTCGCCGGCGGCGGCGCTGATCGAGGAGATCAAGGTGGTGATCGTCACCCCCGCCTCGCTCGCCTCGGCGACGAAGGCGCCGACCATGTCGGCCCATTGCTGGCCGGCGACGTCGGCATATTTGGCGGCCATGTAAGGGAGGATCCTGGCGACCAGCTCGTCCAATTCGGCGCCTTCATAGGTTTTCGCGACTTCGGGCGCCGTGCCGAAATGGTGCCAGAAGCTTTTCGCCACCCGCACCGCCTCGTCGGCGAACAGGCCGGCTATCTCGCGGCACGAGGCGGCGAGCTCGCCGTCGCCGTCGAACCGGCCGATCCGCCCCTCGACCTTCACCTCCTGCTGCGCACCCGCCATGTCGCTTCCGCCCTTCACTTGAACTCTCGTCCGGCCCCTTCTCGCGCGGAAGGGTTAACAAGCTGTTAGGCACGGGGCTCTTCGGGATGGGCGGGCGCGGACAAGGAAAAGCCCCGGCTCCCCCCCAGAAAGCCGGGGCCCCGCCCCACATGGTGAACGGGGTGTAAGCGAGAATGGCTAACGAGGGGTTAAGGGCCGTCCCCCTCTCCCCCAAGGGGAGAGGGATTTACAAAAACTCCGCAGCCAGAAGCAGCAGCAGCTTCACATCCGCGCAGGCGCCCTCGGCGCGCCTGGCTTCGAGGAAGGCGGGGACTGCGCCCAGCGCCACGCGGTGGACCTCGATATCCTCGTGCGCATCGACGCCGCCGCCTTCGCCCACTTTGGTCAGTCCCTCGGCGCGAAGCAGGGTGAAGGCTTCCGAGGACATGCCGGGCGAGGAATGGAAGCGGCCGAGATCGACCATCCGCTGCGCGCGGTAGCCGGTCTCTTCCTCGAGCTCGCGGATCGCGGCCGCCTCGATCGCCTCGCCGGCATCCTCGTCGCCGACCAGGCCCGCGGGCAGCTCGACGCAGCGGGCGCCGATCGGCACCCGGTATTGCTCGACGAGGATCACCTGCCCCTCGTCGATCGCCAGGATCACCGCCGCGGTGACGCTACGAGTGCGGGAGACATATTCCCACGTCCCCTGCCGGCTTACCTCGATATATTTGCCTTCCCAGACCGTCCGCGCCCGATCATCCTGAGCCTGTCGAAGGATCATAGCTCGATCAAATTGTCCGGAAGCTCGTTGGGGTTCACATTCTGCGGCGGCAGGCATCGGGCGAGGACCTCGCCGATCTTCTCGACCGCCCGCGCCATGCCTTCGCCGGGGCGGCCCGCTTTCACCTCTTCGATCAAGGCCGCCATCGCATCGCCCCAGACGCCGGGGTCGACCTTCGAATGGATCGCCTCGTCGGCGACGATCTCGGCCCGCCGCTCGAGCAGCGACAGATAGAGGAGCACGCCGGTCCGCCCCTTGGTCCTTTGCTCGGTGGTGACGTGGAACAGCTCGACGGCGCGGCGGCGGACCCGGCGGTTCTTGGTGCCCTTGGGCGTCAGCGCCATGCGGAGCGGCATCCATTTCATCAGCAGCCAGACGAAGAGGTAGGTGCCCGCGAGCTTGACGAACAAATAGGTCATGGCGAGGGGGCGGGTGAGCTGCGCGTTCCAGCCGAGGAAGGTGCCGACCGCCCAGTCGATCCACGCCTGCGGCATCAGCGCGAACCAGACCGGGACGGACAGCATCAGCAGCGCCGCATAGTGCAGCGCGACATCGTGATAGGCGTCGGAGCGCGGCGCGACGATGGTGACGATCTCGCCGTCGCTCGCCGCCTCCGCCTTGGCGACGGCGGCGGCGACCCGCTCGCGGTCCGCTTCGCTCAGCATCACCATCCTCCCGATGCGCCTCCCCCGCCGAACGAGCCGCCGCCGCCGGAGAAGCCGCCGAAGCCGCCCCCTCCGCCGCCGCCGAATCCGCCGCCGCCCCAGCCTCCACCGCGGCCCCAGCTGCCGCCGCCGAGGCCCGGGCCCCAGATCACCACCGGCCAGGCCGAGCCCCAGCGCCGGCCGTGGCGGCGGCCGCTTACCGCCGGGATGATGATGAAGACGAGGATGATCGCCCAGAAGATCAGCGGGAAGAAGGAGCCGCCGCCGTGCGACGACCTCTTGTGCCGCTCGGCGGCCGCCAGCGCGTTGCGCTCCTGCTGGTCGGGCGGCGCCTGGAGCTGCGCCATCAACGCGTCGACCCCGGCGTTGATGCCGCCGGCATAATCGCCGCGCTTGAAAGCCGGAGTGATCCGGTCGCGGATGATCTCGCCCGACAGAGCGTCGGTGATCACCGGCTCGAGCCCGTAGCCGACCTCGATCCTGACCTTCCGGTCGCCCTTCGAGACGAGCAGGACGAGGCCGTTATTCGCCCCCTTCTGGCCGATCCCCCAGGCGCGGCCGAGCTTGTAGCCGTAATCCTCGATCGGATAGCCCTGCAGGTCCGGCACCGTCGCCACCACCAGCTGGCGGCTGGTCGCCTGCTGCAGCCCGGCCAGCTTCTGGCCGAGCGCCGCCTCGTCGGCCGGCGTCAGCAAATCGGCTCCATCGACCACCCGGCCGGTGAGCTTGGGGAAATTCTGCGCCGCCGCCGGCGCGGCGAACCCCGCGATCAGCAGCAGGAAGAGGATGAGGAGCCGCTTCAAGGCCCCCTCGGCGGCCATGGCGCCCTCAATGGCCCGTGGTGTTGTCGAAGCTGACCGTCGGCGCGGTCTCCGCATTGGGAGTCGTCGCCTGGAAGGTCGCCATCGGCTTCGAGCCGTAGATCACCTTGGCGCCGATCACCGCCGGGAAGGTGCGGATGGTGGTGTTATACGACTGCACGGCCTCGTTATAGTCGTGGATATTGATGTTGATCCGGTTCTCGGTGCCTTCGATCTGGTCCATCAATATCTTGTAATCGCCCTGGCTCTGGAGCTGCGGATAGGCCTCCTGCAGCCGCTGCAGGGAGAGGGTCACGCGGTTCTGCGCGTCGGCGAAATGCTGCATCGCCGCCGGGTCCCTGAGCTGCTCGCCCGTCACCTGGATCTTGGTCGCGTCGGCGCGCGCCTGGGTGACTCCGACGAGGATGGTCTGCTCGGACGCCGCCGCGCCCTTCACCGTCGCGACGAGGTTGGGGATGAGGTTGGCGCGGCGCTGGTAGGCGGCCTGGACGTCGGCCCATTTCGCCTTGGCATTCTCCTCGGCGGTCGGGATCGAATTGACCCCGCAGCCCGAGAGGGAAGCGGCGGCGACGGGCGCAATCATCAAGGCGGCAAGGCGGCTGCGGGTCATCTCATTCCCCTCCCGAAGTGTGTTAGCCGCCTAGGTAGGCTCTTCGGCCCGCCGCCGCAACGGGTCCGGCACCCGCCGAGTGCGAATCGTGCCCGAAATAGCTAGGCTCGGCAGATGACGACCGTTTCACCCGCTCTCGAACCTTGCCCCGGCTGCGGCCGCCTCTACCCGCGGACCGACGGCCCGACCCACGCCTACATAGGCGCCTCGGCCGGCTGCTGGGCGCGCTATGGCGAGCTGCTCGCGCTCGAATATGGCGACTCGCGGCTGATGCGCTGGCACCGGCTGACCGTCGACGTTTATGCCGCCCAGCATCCCGGCGTGCCGGAGCGGCGCAGCGCCCAGTCGGTCCACGTCCACCTCGCCGGCCTCTATTTGTCCCTGGAGCGCGGGCTCGATCCGCCGGCGGTCGCGTGGGCGATGCAGCGCCTCGCCGACGGACGGACGCATGGTTGGCTCGAGCCGCCCCCGCTCGCCACCGCGATCGGCGTGCCGGAGCTCATCGAGGCGGCCGGCGGCCCGCATTACGGCGAGCGCGCCCGCGCCTGGGCGGAAGCGGTATGGCAGGCCTGGGCGCCTCACCACGCCGCGATCCGCGCCGAGGCCGAGGCCGCGCTCACTTCACATTAAGCCGCCGCGCCTTGACTAGACGCGACGGCACCCCCATTTTGGAGAGGCCACCTCGGTGGCTATGACGGTAGAGTGTCGAGTGGAATAGGCATTACGGACCCGGAGGGCAGTACTCCGGCGCCTCCACCAACAGAGGTGTTCACGCACCTCTCCTGACGGGGGCGAAATAGGATCGACGTGTGCAGTAAGGACTCGGCTGCTGTCCGGCCTGAATGAGCCGTTAAACCGTTCAAAACCACAAGTGCCAACGATAACGTAGCACTCGCGATTGCCGCGTAACCCCAAGCCTCACGGCTAAGGTTACAAAGTCAAAAGCGCGGTCGGGCCGCACCGGGCAACAGAAGCGGACACCAGCGGCCCGGGGAGGGCCGGGCAACAGAAACCTCCCCACCTTCCCTTTCCGCCGCGACTCGGCAGCACTCCCCCTGCTTAGCGAGCCTTTGCGCCTTTCGCGCCTTTCCCTTCCGCGCGCCGATCGCTTATTGAGCAAGCATGCGCGCTTTCCTCCTCCTCGCCTTGCTCGCCCTCCCCGCCTGCCGCAAGGCCGAGCCGGAGAATGTCCAGGCGCGCGCCGCCAATGCCTCGGCGCGCCTCGAGCAGCGCTACAACGAACTCCAGGCCGAGGCCGAGAATGACAGCGCCGAAGCCGCCGCCCCGGCCGAGAACGAAGCCGACGCGCTCTTGAACCAGATCAGCACCCCCGCCGACGCAGAAGCCGGCAACGCCCGCTGACGCGCCCGAGGGACCTTCTGCGTTACCCGCTCTCCCGCCCGACCGTTTTGATCCTGTGATTCTTGACGGTGGATGAGCCCACCCTGTTGGAGCGAGAGAACTGCGAGATTTGTGAGACCTTCTGATGTCCCCAATCGCCCCAGTTCGCTCTTGAGCGAATAGGCCGACAGCCCATCAGGATCACTCATTTCCCCTTCGAGTATAGCCAAGAGAATTCGGTCCTTGAGTGCGTCCGTTTCGCTGGCTCCGACAGACGCATTGAGCGTGGTCCTTTGTGCCTTAGACGCTTCGGCAGCCTCAATTATGGCCGCCGCGGCTTCGCGCGAGATAGAAAAAGGCCCCGCCGTTGCCGGCGGGACCTGTTCTTTTCTCGTCACCCCGGACGTTGATCCGGGGTCTACCTGCCTCTTCTCAGGAGGAGGTGGATGCCGGATCAAGTCCGGCATGACGATTCATCGGGTCCCCATCAAAGTACCACTTTGATTGGATGTGTCAGTCCTCGTTGCGGGTCAGGAAGGCCGGGGCGAAGTCCGGATCGCCGCCTTCTTCGCGGGCCGGACGGTCTTCGCGGTCGCGACGGGGGGGGCGGTCGCCGCCCTCATTGCGCGGGCCGCGATCCCGGTCGCCTTCGCTGCGCGGGCCGCGGTCGCGGCCGCCGTCTCGGCCGCCGCCTTCACGCCTCGGACCCCGGTCACGCCCGCCCCGGTCGCCGCGGCCTTCGCCGTCGCGGCGGGGGCCGCGGTCGCCGCGGTCGCTCCTCGGCCCACGGTCCTCGCGCGGGGGACGCGTGTCCTCGAGCTCGGCGCCGGTCTCCTGGTCGACGACTCGCATCGACAGGCGGACCTTGCCGCGCGGGTCGATCTCGAGGACCTTGACCTTCACTTCCTGGCCTTCGGCGACGACGTCGCCGGGCTTCTCGACCCGCTCGTTCCTCATCTCGGAGACGTGGACGAGGCCGTCCTTGCCGCCCATGAAGTTCACGAACGCTCCGAAATCGACGATGTTGACGACCTTGCCGGTATAGACCTTGCCGACCTCCGGCTCCTCGACGATGCCGGCGATCCAGCGGCGGGCCGCCTCGATCTGCGACAGGTCCGACGAGCTGATCTTGATCACGCCCTCATCGTCTATGTCGACCTTGGCGCCGGTCGTCGCGACGATCTCGCGGATGATCTTGCCGCCGGTGCCGATGATGTCGCGGATCTTCGCCTTGTCGATCTGCATCGTCTCGATCCGCGGCGCGTGGGCCGAGAGCTCGGTGCGCGTGTGGTCGAGCGCTTTCGCCATCTCGCCGAGGATGTGGGCGCGGCCCTCATTGGCCTGGTCCAATGCGACCCGCATGATCTCCTCGGTGATTCCGGCGATCTTGATGTCCATCTGGAGCGAGGTGATGCCCTCGGACGTGCCGGCGACCTTGAAGTCCATGTCGCCGAGATGATCCTCGTCGCCGAGGATGTCGGAGAGCACGGCGAAGTCCTTCCCCTCCAGGATCAGGCCCATGGCGATTCCGGAGACCGGCCGCTTGATCGGCACGCCGGCGTCCATCAAGGCGAGGCAGCCGCCGCAGACCGTCGCCATCGACGAGGAGCCGTTGCTCTCGGTGATGTCGGAGAGGACCCGGATCGTGTAGGGGAATTCCTCGTGGCTCGGCAGCACGGCGTGGAGCGCGCGCCAGGCGAGCTTGCCGTGGCCGACGTCGCGGCGGCTCGGCGCGCCGAAGCGGCCGACCTCGCCGACGCTGTAGGGCGGGAAGTTATAGTGGAGCATGAAGCGGGAGTAAGAGAGGCCCTCCAGCCCGTCGATCATCTGCTCGCTGTCCTTGGTGCCGAGCGTGGTGGTGCAGATCGCCTGCGTCTCGCCGCGCGTGAACAAAGCCGAGCCGTGGGTCCTGGGCAGGAAGCCGACCATCGCCTCGATCGGGCGGACGGTCTTGGTGTCGCGGCCGTCGATGCGCTTGCCGTCCTTCAAGATGGCGCCGCGGACGATCTCGGCCTCGAGCTTCTTCATCAGCTTGCCCGCGGCGAGCTGGGCCTGCGGGTCCGCGTCGGCGAACGCTTCCTTGGCCTTGTCGCGGGCGGCGTTGATCATCGCCGAGCGCTCCGACTTGCTGGTCGTCTTGTAGGCGGCCGCTATGTCGGCGCCGATCAGGTCCTTGAGCTGCTGCTTGGTGCCCGACGTGTCGGCGGGATCGGCGAGCTCCCAGGGGTCCTTGGCGGCCTTCTCGGCGAGGCGGATGATCGCGTCGACGACCGGCTGGATCGAGCGGTGGGCGAACATGACTGCGCCCAGCATGACGTCCTCGGAAAGCTCCTTGGCCTCGGATTCGACCATCATCACCGCATTGCGGGTGCCTGCGACGATCAGGTCCAGCTCGCCCTCGGCGATCTGCTGCTGGCTCGGGTTGAGGATATAGCCGCCCTCGGCATAACCGACGCGGGCGCCGGCGATCGGGCCCATGAACGGTATTCCCGAAAGCGTGAGCGCTGCGGACGCGGCGATCATCGCCAGCACGTCCGGCTCGTTCTCGCCGTCATAGGACATCACATGCGCGATGACCAAAACCTCGTTGTAAAACCCTTCCGGGAACAGCGGCCTGATCGGCCGGTCGATGAGGCGGCTGGTCAGCGTCTCCTTTTCGGTGGCCCCGCGCTCGCGCTTGAAGAAGCCGCCCGGAATGCGCCCGGCGGCCGAGAATTTCTCCTGATAGTGCACGGTCAGCGGGAAGAAATCCTGCCCCGGCTTGACGTTCTTCGCCGCGGTGACCGCGCAAAGGACAACGGTTTCGCCGAGGGTCGCGAGCACCGCGCCGTCGGCCTGGCGGGCAACGCGGCCCGTCTCCAGAGTGAGGGTCTTGCCGCCCCACTCGATTTCCACTTTCTTCATGTCGAACATTCGATATTTCCTTCAACACCCGCGGCCCGATGCCGCGGGGGCCTATGTCCGGGCTCCTCGCCCGGCCTTTTGGGTCCATGCGACCCGGATCGGGCGCCGCCGAATTGCGGAACGCCAGATGCGACAGGCGGCCCCGCAGGACCGCCTGGCTGTTACTTGCGAAGCCCGAGCTTCGCGATGAGAGCAGTGTAGCGCTCGTGATCTTCCTTGCGGATATAATCCAGCAAAGAGCGGCGCTTGTTGACCATCATCAGGAGGCCGCGCCGGCTATGGTTGTCCTTGGCGTGCGTCTTGAAATGCTCGGTCAGGTTCTGGATGCGCTCGGTGAGGATTGCGACCTGGACCTCGGGCGAGCCGGTGTCGCCCTTGCCGCGGGCATTGTCCTTGATGATGTCCTGCTTGCGCTCGGCGGTAACCGACATCGTTTCACTCCTTCATTCGTCGAGGTTGAAGCCGCGCACCACCCGGAGCTCGTCCCCGGCAAGCTCCACGAGCGCAACCGGAACAGACCCTTCGGTTGCAAGATGAAGCCCTGGCTTTGCGGCGATCCCGTCCAACCGGCGCCCCTGGCGGAGCGCCCCTGCCTGGCCGGGGGTGACGGGTAGAGCCGGGATGTCGTCCAGCCCCGCCGTCAGCGGCAAGAGTGCCTGTTCAAGGCTGCGCGCCTTACCGAGTTCGTCCAATTTGTCCAGCGAAATCGCCCCGTCGAGCGTGAACGGCCCGGCCGTCAGCCGCCTCAACATGGTGACGTGGCCGACGGTGTGCAACGCACGCGCTATGTCACGCGCGAGGCTGCGTATGTAGGTGCCCTTGGAGACCCGGGCAGTGAACGTGAGCTCCTCCCCGGAACGGGGAGGGGGACCGCCGCCGTCAGGCGGTGATGGAGGGGGCCCCGAGTCCGACGCGGCGGAGAAGGGGGCCCCCACCACCGCACTTCGTGCGGTCCCCCTCCCCGTTCCGGGGAGGAGCGCGACGCTGTGCACCGTCACCTGCCGGCTCTTCAGTTCTACATCAGCCCCGGCTCGCGCCAGGTCGTAGGACCGCTTCCCCTCCACCTTCAGCGCCGAATAAACCGGCGGCACCTGCTCGATCTCGCCGGTGAAAAGCGGCAGCACCGCCTCCACCTGCGCCAGCGTCGGCCGCACGTCCGACCGCGCCGTCACCTTTCCTTCCGCGTCCAGCGTGTCGGTCTCCTCGCCGAAGCGGATCGTGAAGTCGTAGACCTTGTCGGCATCGAGCATCCGGCCGGCGAGCTTCGTCGCCTCCCCAAGCGCCACCGGCAGCACCCCGCTGGCCAGCGGGTCGAGAGTGCCGCCGTGGCCGATCTTGACCTTGGGATAGCCGCCGTCGCGCAGCGCCCGCTTGACCGCCGAGACGATCTGCGTGGAGCCGGGCCCCGCGGGCTTGTCGATCACCAGCCAGCCGTGCATCAGCGCCGCGCCGCGACGGCGTCCGCCAGCCCCAGCGAAAGCTGCCGCGCCTCGGCCTCCTTCAACCGCTCCATGAAATGGCGGCGGCAGAGCGCGATGTAGCGGTCGTTGCCGCCGATCTCGGTCTGCTCGCCGGCGCGGACCGCATGGCCTTCCGTATCGACGCGAAGGTTCATCGTGGCCTTGCGCCCGCACTCGCAGATCGCCTTCAATTCGACCAGCTTGTCAGCGAGCGCGAGCAGGGTCGCGCTGCCTTCGAACAGATTGCCCTGGAAGTCGGTCCTGAGGCCGTAGCAGAGCACCGGCACGTCGAGCTCGTCGCAGACCGAGGCGAGCTGGAACACCTGGCCGCGGCTGAGGAACTGCGCCTCGTCGAGGAGGACGACGTGGAGCGGCCGGGCCTTCAGCTCTGCCTCGATCGCCGCCCTGAGGTCGGTCGCGGCCTCATAGGTCCCGGCCCGCGCCGTGATGCCGATGCGGCTGTCGATCACGCCGAATCCGGAGCGATCGTGGATCCCCGCGGTCCAGAGCATCGTCCCCATGCCGCGCTCGCGATAGTTGAAATCGGTCTGCAGCAGCACAGTCGACTTACCGGCGTTCATCGAGGCGTAGTAGAAATAGAGCTTGGCCATGCCGTCAGCCCCTACCGCAGAGCCGAGGGCAGCATTGCCCCGGTCAGCCAGTCGACCGGCGGCAGCACGACGGCCCGAACGATATCGGCGCCGGGATAGAGCTTCGGCAGCAGGAACAGCAGCCCGACGAGCAGCAGCAAGCCGTAGCGCTGCAGCTTTGCGTATTGCACGGCCGCCCACCGGGGCAGCAATCCCTCGACGACGTGCCCGCCATCGAAGGGCGGAATTGGCAGCATGTTGAAGACGCCGAGGAAGATGTTGATCGCCACGAAATTGAACAGGTTGAGGGCGACGAACAGCCAGCCGAGGCCCGGCGGCGGCGCGGCGGCGACCAGGACGGCGAGAGCGACCGCGCCGACGACGGCGAGCAGCAAGTTCATGCCCGGCCCGGCGAGCGCGACGAGGATCATGTGGACCCGGGGATTGCGCATCCGCCGCGCGACCACCGGCACCGGCTTCGCCCAGCCGAACACCGGCGCCCCACTCACCGCGAGGAATAGCGGCAGGACGACGGTCCCAATCGGGTCGACGTGGCGGATTGGGTTGAGGCTGAGCCGTCCGCGACGGCGGGCGGTCGGGTCGCCGAAGGCATTGGCGACCCAGCCATGCGCAACTTCGTGGAAGACGATGGCGATGACGAGCGGAATCAGCCAGGTGGCGACCCGGAACACGATATTGTCAGGTCCCACCCGCATCCCCTTCCCATTCGCCGGCAAGGATCGAGAAAAGCACGGTATCGCGGACATGGCCAGTCCAGGTGATCCGCTCGGCGCGGATCACGCCCTCGCGCACCGCACCCAGTTTCGCCATGGCGGCTTGGCTTCGCCCGTTGCGAGCGTCGACCCGGAACTCGATCCGCCGGAAGCCGCAGTCGATCGCGCGGCCGATCATCAGATCCTTGACACGGCGATTAAGGCCGGTGCCGCGAAGATGCGGCACGTAATACGTGTTGCCGATCTCGAGCACGCCGCGCTTCGGCTCGATGCCGAGATAGGCGTTCATCCCCACCAGTTCGCCGCCGAGCAGGATCGCGAAAGCGCGGCCGCTCGGGCGGGAGACCAGCTTGTCGAAGCTCTCGTCGAAATGGTCAGGATCATAGGACGTGGCGTAAATCGGCCAGATCTCCGTATCGAGCGCGCAGGCGGCGCGCAGGACGTCGCGATGTGCCTCGGACAGCGGCTCTAGCCGAAGCTCGCCTTGTGCCATCGCGGCCCCGAGCTTCACTCGCTTTCGCTCTCCAAATCCCGCGCCACCTTCGGTTCGCGCAGCAGGGCGTCGATATGGCTGCCTTCGTCGAAGCTCTCGTCGGCGAGGAACTTCAGCTTCGCCGCATATTTGGTGTTGACGCGGCTGGCGACGGCGCGCTGGAGGTAGGCAGTGTGGGTGCGGAGCGCCTTCAGCACCGTCTCCTCATCCTGGCCGAGCAGCGGCTTCACGAACGCCGTGGCGTGGCGCAGGTCCGGCGACATGCGCACTTCGGTCACCGACACGAGGTGGCTGGCGAGCACCTCGTCATGCACCTCGCCGCGCATCAGGATATCGGACAAGGCATGGCGCACCTGCTCGCCGACGCGGAGCAGCCGGACCGATCTGCCTTCGGGACTTGGCGCCTTAGGCCGCGCCATTGCCGGCTTCGGTGTAGAAGGTCAGGCGATTCCCCGAAGGATCGGGGATAACGATTTCCCATGCGCCCCATTCCATCAGCCGGGGGTCGCCCGGACGGGCGCCTTCGAACTGCTTCTCGCGCAGGGTCTTGGCGAGCGCCGCCACGTCCGCCACCTGGATGCGAACCGCGGACCCCGGGGTCCCGTCGCCATAATGCTCGGAGAGGTGCAGCCGGCAATTGTCGCGGCGCAGGCCCATGTAGAGCGGCGCACCCGCTTCGAACCTATGCTCGAATTCGACCTCGAACCCGAGGAAGTCGACGTAGAATCGACGCGAGCGCCGCTCGTCGAAGCTACGCAGGATGGGCGTCGGCACACCGAACATACAGGTCCCCCGCGGCTTACAGCGTCCGCGCGCGCTCCTCGACCTCGAACACTTCGAGGTGGTCGCCCGGCTTGATGTCGTTGGTGTCCGCCAGCAGCACGCCGCATTCGAGGCCGGCACGGACCTCGGCGACGTCGTCCTTGAACCGGCGCAGCGAAGAGATGGTCGTCTTGGAGACGATCACGTCCTCGCGGGTGAGCCGGGCGTGGAGGCCCTTCCTGATGACGCCTTCGAGGACCAGCAGTCCGGCCGCCTTGTCGCGCTTGCCGGCCGGGAAGACCTCCTTGACCTCGGCGCGGCCGAGCACCGTCTCGATGATCTCTGGGCCGAGCTGGCCGCCCATCGCTTCGCGCACCCAGTCGGTGAGGTGATAGATGACGTCGTAATAGCGGAACTCGACCTTGCTGCGCTCGGCGACTTCGCGGGCCTTGGCGTTGGGGCGGACGTTGAAGCCGATGATCGGCGCGCCGGAGGCGGCGGCGAGGATCACGTCGCTCTCGGTGATCGCGCCGACGCCGGCGTGGAGGATCCGCGCCTTGATGTCTTCGGTCGAGATGCGGTTGACGGCGCTGACGATCGCCTCGACCGAGCCTTGCACATCGCCCTTGACGACGAGCGGGAACTCCTTGGTCGTCGAGGCGTGCGAAGCGAACATGTTCTCGACGCTGAGCGGGGCGGTGGTCGTCCGCTTGCGGTCGAGCAGCCCCTGACGATAGGCGGCGACCTCGCGGGCGCGGCCCTCATTCTCGACCACGGTGAGCGTGTCGCCCGCCGAGGGGACGCCGGAGAGGCCGAGAACTTCAACCGGAACCGAGGGCCCGGCCTCCTTCACCTGCTTGCCCTTGTCGTCGATCATCGCCCGGACCTTGCCGGGGACGGCGCCGACCACGAATATGTCGCCGACCTTCAGCGTGCCGCGCTGGACGAGCACCGTGGCGAGGGGGCCGCGGCCCTTGTCGAGCTTGGCCTCGACCACCGCGCCCTCGGCGGGGCGGTCCGAATTCGCCTTGAGCTCGAGCAGCTCGGCCTGGAGCGCGATCGCTTCGAGGAGCTTGTCGAGGTTGGTTTTCTTCAGCGCCGACACTTCGACGTCCTGGACGTCGCCGCCGAGATCCTCGACGACGATCTCGTGCTGGAGCAGCTCCTCGCGCACCCGTTGCGGACGCGCCCCATCCTTGTCGATCTTGTTGATCGCGACGATCATCGGCACGCCGGCCGCCTTGGTGTGGTTGATCGCCTCGACCGTCTGCGGCTTCAGGCCGTCGTCGGCCGCCACCACCAGCACGACGATGTCGGTGACGTTGGCGCCTCGGGCTCGCATTTCGGTGAAGGCCTCGTGGCCGGGCGTGTCCAAAAAGGTGATCTTCTGTTTGTCGGGCAGACTCACCTGATAGGCGCCGATATGCTGGGTGATGCCGCCCGCCTCGCCGGCAACGACGTTGGCGCCGCGGATGGCGTCCAAGAGCGAGGTCTTGCCATGGTCGACATGGCCCATGATGGTGACCACCGGCGGCCGCGGCTGCAGAGTTTCCGGCGCATCGACGTCTTGTTCGGTCTGGATGTCGACGTCGGATTCGGACACGCGAACCATGCGGTGGCCGAATTCCTCGATGAGCAGCTCGGCCGTATCCTGGTCGATCGTCTCGGTCACGGTGACCGGCGTTCCCATCTTGAACAGGGCCTTGACCAGGTCGGCGCCGCGTTCGGCCATTCGGTTGGCGAGCTCCTGGACGGTAATCGCCTCGGGCACCACGACGTCTCGGACCTGCTTGGCGGCGGGGCCGGCCTGCATGTGGTGGCGCCGCTCCTTCTCGCGGGCGCGGCGCAGCGCGGCGAGCGAACGCGCCCGGCTGTCGTCCTCGTCGGACAAGGCGCGGCTGACGGTCAGCTTGCCGGCGTGGCGGCGGTCGTCGCGGCCGCGGGCCGGGCGGGCCGGCTCGGGGCGCTTGGGCGCCGGCGCGTGGCCGTGCGGCTTCGGCCGGGCGTGGCCGGGGCGGCGCTCCTCCTCGTCCTCGTCGACGGCGGGAACCGGCGCCGCGGCCGGGGGGGCTGCGGCAGGCGCAGGCTCGGCCGGGCTGGCGACTTCGGCGGCTTCCTGCTCGGCGCGCTGGCGCCCCTCCTCTTCGGAGCGCTTATTCTCCTCGGCGCGACGTTTTTCATCCTCGGTCGCCTGCTGCGCCTGACGGTCCTCGCGACGGCGCGCCTCTTCGAGCGACGCGAGCCGGGATTCATCGGCCTCGCGGAGCAGCCGCTCCTGGATCTCGCGGCGGGCCGCCTGATCGTTGGCGGGACGCTGCGGCGCGGCCGGCCTGGGCGCGGGCTGGGCCGGGGCACGGGCGACGGGCGCGGCGGGCTTGGGCGCTTCAGGCGCCGGGGCGGGCGCGGCCTCCGGCTGTCCGCCGGCAGGGCCGAGGATGCGCCGCTTCTTCACCTCGACGACGACCGTGTTCGAACGGCCGTGGCTGAAGCTCTGCTTCACCTTGCCCGTCTCGACGGTGCGCTTCAGGCCCAGCGGCGCCCGCGCTCCCAGCTTCGGCTTGTCAGTCGTCTCGCTCATTACAATCCTTCGTCATATCCACGGCCGTCGCGTCCGGCGTGCCCGCGGACGCGGCGCTTAGCCCAGTCTTCGTTCCGATAAAAGCGCGCCACCGGTCGAACGCCTGGCGCACGCGCGCGGCGGCCCCGCGATCAATGAGCGCGATATGTACCACATTCTGACGCCCGAGCGCCAACGCCAATATGGCCCTTCCGGCCGGAATTGCGAGGCCTTGCGGCTCTCCGCCTCCCACCCGCCAGGCCTGATCGAGCTTGCGCGACCCGTCGTCGCCGGCATCGTCGGCATGGAGGAGGAGGCGCACCTCGCCCTTGCGGCAGGCGGTCTCGATCTTCTCGGCGCCGGTGAGCAGGGTGCCCGAGCGCGCCTCGAGGCCGAGCCGGTCGAGCGCCGCCTGGCGGAGCGCCGCCTCGATCCGCTCGGGAAGGTCGGCCGGGATGCGCAAGTCGCCGGTCTTGAACGCCCGGGACAGCGCCGCCTTCAGCCTGCCGCCCCCCTGCGCCTGCTCCAGCGCGGACCGGTCGACCCCGATCCAGGCGCCCCGCCCCGGCGCCCTGGCGCGGACGTCGGGAAGGATTTCGCCGTCAGGGGAGAGCGCGAGACGGATGAGGCTCTCACGGGGACCGCCGGTCCTGGTCAGGATGCAGGTGCGCTCGGCTATGTGCCCCGGCGAAGGCCGGAGCCCAGTCTCGTCCTCAGGCTGGCCCCCGGCTTCCGCCGGGGTTCGCCGCTGACGCGTCAGCCGCTCATTGGGAGGTTTCCGCAACCGCGTCCTCCCCTTCATCCTCGGACCCCGACGCAGATGCGTCCTCATCTTCGAACCAATGCGCGCGTGCGGCCATTATGATCTCGTTGCCCTGCTCGTCCGACAGGCCGTAGTCGGCGAGAAGACCGCCTTTGTCTTCGGTGCGGTTGGACTCGCGCTGGCGGCGCTGCTCGGGCCGCTTCTTCTGGACGAGCTCGTCGGTGGCGAGGTCGGCGAGGTCGTCCAAAGTCTTGATGTTAGCCTTGCCCAAGGTCACCAGCATCGCCTCGGTGAGGTACGGCATCTCGGCCAGCTCGTCGGCGACGCCGAGCGCGCGGCGCTCCTCGCGGGCCGCCTCCTCGCGACGCTCGAGCGCCTCGGCGGCGCGGCTCTGCAGCTCCGTGGCGAGGTCGTCGTCGAAGCCCTCGATCGAGGCCAGCTCGTCCAATTGGACATAGGCCACCTCCTCGAGCGCGCCGAAGCCTTCGGCGACGAGCAGCTGCGCAAGCGTCTCGTCGACGTCCAATTCCTCCTGGAACATGGTCGAGCGCTCGATGAACTCGCGCTGGCGCTTCTCGGATGCGTCGGCCTCGGTCATGATGTCGATCGCGGAACCGGTCAGCTGCGAGGCGAGCCGCACATTCTGCCCGCGCCGGCCGATGGCCAGGCTCAACTGGTCGTCGGGCACCACCACCTCGATGCGGCTCTCCTCCTCGTCGATGACGACGCGGCTGACCGTGGCCGGCTGCAGCCCGTTGACGACGAAGGTGGCAAGATCCTCGGACCAGGGGATGATGTCGATCTTCTCGCCCTGCAGCTCCTGCACCACGGCCTGGACGCGCGAGCCCTTCATGCCGACGCAGGCGCCGACCGGGTCGATCGAGCTGTCGTAGCTGATCACGCCGATCTTGGCGCGGCTGCCCGGGTCGCGCGCCGCCGCCTTGATCTCGATGATGCCGTCGTAAATCTCGGGCACTTCCTGCGCGAACAGCTTCTTCATGAAGTCCGGATGGGCGCGGCTGAGGAAGATTTGCGGGCCGCGGCTCTCGCGGGCGACCTTGAGGATCAGCGAGCGGACCCGGTCGCCGACCCGGACGATCTCGCGCGGGATCTGCTGGTCGCGGCGGATGACGCCCTCGGCACGGCCGAGATCGACGACGACGTGGCCGAACTCGACGCGCTTGACGACGCCGGTGATGATCTCGCCGACGCGGTCCTTGAACTCCTCATATTGCCGCTCGCGCTCGGCGTCGCGGACCTTCTGGAAGATGACCTGCTTGGCGGCCTGGGCGGCGATCCGGCCGAACTCGATCGGCGGCAGCGGATCGACGATATAATCGCCGAGGACGGCGCCCGGCTGCAGCTTCTGCGCGTCCTCGAGGCTCACCTGCTTGAAATAATCGTCGACCTCCTCGACCACCTCGACGACCCGCCACAGTCGAAGGTCGCCGGTGGTGGCGTCCAATTTGGCGCGGATGTCGTTCTCGGCGCCGTAGCGGGCGCGGGCGGCGCGCTGGATCGCGTCCTCCATCGCCTCGATGACGATGGCGCGATCGATCAGTTTCTCGCGCGCAACCGCGTCGGCGATGGCGATCAGCTCGGCCCTGTTGGCGGAAACGCCGCCCTGGCCGGATGCTGCGGCGTTGGCATTGGTGGCCATGTTCAGTCTTCCTCTGTCTCGGTCTCTAATATGTCGTCGGCGCCCTCGGCGGCGAGCGGCGCGGTCGCCGCGATCAGCCGGTCGGTCATCACCAGCTTGGCGGAATCGATGGCCGCGAACGGCACCGCCATCGCGCCCTGCACCGGCACCTCGACCAGGACGCTCTCGCCCTCGGTGCCGATCAGCGTGCCGGCGAACACCTTGCGGCCGTCGAGCTTCTCGGCGAGCACGATCCGCGCTTCATGGTCCTTCCAGTCATCGAAGTCGCGAAGGCGGGTCAGCGGCCGGTCGATCCCCGGCGAGCTGACCTCGAGCCGGTAGGCGTGCTCGATCGGATCCACCTCGTCGAGCAGTTCGGACAGCCGCCGCGACAGCCGCGCGCAATCGTCGAGCGTCAGCTGCCGGGTCTTCGGATCCTCGGCCATCACCTGCAAAGTCGGGTCCGAGGTGCCGCCGATCATCTTCACGCGCACGAGCTTGAGCCCCTCGGCCTCGGCCGCGGGCTCGATCAGTCTCTGCAATGCGGCGATGTCCGCCAACACACGCTCCCACAAGCAAAACCCCTCGGCGCCGGCCCCGTCCCCGGGACCAGCCTCAACGTCTCACGATGTCGAGGAGGTGAGGCGCATATAGGTGAGACGGCGGCGCAGGGCAACCGGGGAAAACAAACATGCTAACGAGCAAAGGCGGGGACGGCAGCGCCGCTGGACCCATTCCGATGTCAGCTCTTCCTTGCGATGCGGAGGAGAGATGGAGCGGCTATGGGAGCCACTGTCCGAAGGTATGGCCAAGGTCCGCCTGATTGACCAGGAAACGTCCGTCGTTGCCCTTTACCGCGACGAAAACGTGTGCCCCCACAGATGCGGCCGCTGGAGCAGTGTCCGATCGCACGTTCCCCTGTACTTCGAACCACTCGCTAAAGCTCCTGCCGAGCACAGCTTGCTTCAGTAGAACGCGCCGATCCATCGCAGTCCCAAACACGAAGATACGATCGTTGATGCTAGCGAGACCCGGAGACGTATCGGAGACCAAATTCAAACCGAACCAGCCCCCGAAGGCATGTCCAAGGTCGGCTTGATTGAGCTGCAAGTTTCCGTCCAAGCCCCTGATGGCGACGAACACGTGCGTGCCCACCGCAGCGGCGCTCGGCGCCGTGTTCGTGCGCCCGGCGCCCTGAACCTCGAACCACCCGCTAAAGGCCTTCCCCATTACGGCCTGGCTGAGATAGATTCGCTGATCGAGCCCTTTGGCAAATACGAACAAGCGGTTTCCTACCGCCGCGAGCGCGGGCGTGGAGTCAGTCGTGAATGCCATCGGGAACCAGCTTCCAAAGGGCTGACCCGCATCGGCTTGATTGAGGTAGACGCGGCCATCGCGCCCGCGAACCGCCACGAAGACATGGTCGCCTATTGCCGCGGCGGCTGGTGCATTGTCGGTGTGGCCGTCGCCCTCGACCTCCCCCCAGCCGAGACCCGCCTGGCCGATGGGCGCCCGATTGTAGAAAACGCGGCCGTCGGCGCGCCGGGCGAAGAAATAGACGCTGCCGCTGAGGCCGGCCACCGCAGGCGCCGTCGATGTCGTGAAATGCGCAGCGGCCGTCGGACCGGTCGAAGCGAGCTTGGCGAAGTGGGCTCGGAGATACTCCCAATCCCAGGCGTTATATGACACGGCGGTGTTGACGCAGCCACACACCTGTTGGTGCATGGCATCAAACGTCGGGTTCGGGAATGCCGCGTTGGTTTGGATGTCGAACCCTTGCTCGGCGTCGGCTGCTTCGATCGTATTGTCTACCGAATGCATACTTTGAATGCCGGGAGTACGGTCGAAATGCGGATCGTTGGAGGGCTCAAGACCAAAGACGTGGCCGGTTTCCTGAGCCATGCCCGGAGCACTGGGTGCGCTCATCACTACTGAGGCCCAGCCGACACTCTGGTTCGGGCAGAAGTTGGGAGCGATGCCGCCCATGTTCTCACCGGCGTCTTGCGAGCGTGTGCCGATGCCAAGGTTGATGCTATCGAGACCGGGCGCCCGGTTGAGACGCGACAAGAGAAACGGACAAAGCTGGCAGTCTGATGTTTTCGGATCACCATTGCACCCATAGGATTGCGGTTGGTTGTTGAGCACGTAGCGTAGACCTGCGCTACGATCCCCATCGAGGGCGCCGATCCCGTCTCGGACAGGCCAAATTGCCGCGAGACGCGTGAGGGAGTCCCGTATTCCCTGTACTTCTTGGGAGGTGCCCGGGTTAATGTTGTCAGCGTGGATCCGGTCTACTGCGACAATGATATCGCGGGTCGGGAGCAATTGAACCTTGTCGATCAGGAAGGTCGCGAGGACGGTGCCCGCGCTGCCCAATGCGCGTACGCCGATTTGATAGTTACCGACCCACGAAAGATCGCTGCCGCGCACTCTCGCGACTAGACTGGCACCCTGCGAACCCTTGGGGATAGCAACCAGCTGCGGCCGCAGCCACGATTGACTTACCGTCGATCCGTCGGGTCTTACGATCGTTACGACGACCCGGGCGGTCGCACCGTAGGTCGCAGGATCCATATACAGTCGAAGCGCAGTGGTCTTGCCAGCGACCAAGGTGTTTCCGCGCAATCCTTGTAATGCCACCATGTCGCCCGGGCTTGCCAACGCCGAGGAGCACAAAACCATGAAGTAAAGTGCGACAATCTGGATCCAAGTACGGAAAAACATAGCGTAATCCCCCCAAGGCGTTCCCGGCGTACATCAAACTCTGCAAAAGTTCAATTGTTACATCCGATCGCCGATGTCCTCGCAATACTTACGATACCTATTTTCTAAAGCGTTGGTATCCTGTGAGATTTAGCTGCCCAAGCCAGAATTAATCGCTGCGACATGCGCCTGTGGCCTGACCTTGCGGGGCCGCGGAGGCGGCTGCCTGCCGCCCCGGCACGCTACGGCCGATACCGTGCCCCGCCAGCGACTGGAGTTCCACAACGACAGCGCCTTGTGGGCGTCGTGGGCGACCCCTTCTGCGTAGCCTCACGCCGTCCGCAATCGCCCGTCGTCGCGCACCGGATCCTCGCCCGCCATGGCGTGCCAGGCCTTGCGGACGCCGTATTGCACGGCCCAGCCCAAGGCCCAGGTGGCGACGATCGGCGCCATCACTTTGATCGCGCCTTCGGCGACGCTGCCGAGGATCGCGCCCTTGAGGCCGCTGTCGCCGTCGCCCCGGTCGATCGCCGCGCCGATCAGCGCGCCCAGTAGATTGCTCATCGAAAAGCTCCTTTCGAGCGGCAAAGCGCGCCCGGAAACCTGCGGTTCCCGGCGGCTTCCAATCCGTTCGAGTTCGTGCTATGTTCCCGGCTCGGGAGAGCATGTGGTGAGTCGAAGGGTCGATCGGCGGGCAGGCGGCAGCGAGCCCGTCCGGAAGCGAAGCCGACACGGAGCGGCCGTCACTGTAAGTTTCGCAAGCTTTGCCTCCGTCGCCGCCTTCGCACGCGCCGCATTTCTCGCCTTATGGAAGCCTAAACTTCCGAAACTTCCGCGCCGCGAGCGCGTCCCGCGAGGGCTATTTCGAGAGGTCGCGGAGGAGGGAGAGGTAGTAATCGATTGCGGGGGGGATGTTGGCGATCGGAGTCCGCTCGTTGAGGCCGTGGCTGAAATCCTCGCTGTTCTTGATGAACACCGGGCTCGCGCCGTAGCTCGGCACGTGGTGGTAGCGGAACCACATGGAATCGCTGGCGCCAGAGGCCTGGGACGGGAAGACCGGCACGCCGGGATAGACCTCCCCCATCGCCTTCTTCACCGCGGCGACGAAATCGGGCCGCATCGGCGAGGCGTCGTTGGCGACCGAGCCCTCGGTGACGTCGCGGAACCTGACCGCCGGCTCCGCCGCGACCCGCTCCAGCTCGGCCATGATGTCGGCCGGCTTGTGGCCGGGGAAGATCCGGCAGTTGATGTTCGCGCTGGCCCGCTGCGGCAGGGCATTGAGGGCATGGCCCCCATTGATCATGGTCGAGACGCAGGTCGTTCCGATCTTGCCGACCATGGCCGGGTTGGCGGCGAGCGTCTCGATCGCCTTGGGGTCGGCGGGGTTGGCGGCGAAGGCCCGCATCGCCGCGCCGATCTGGGACTCCTCGTAGCGCGCTGCCTGCTCGAAATAGGCGCGGGTGAGGTCGCTGACCTCGGGCTTGAAGCGGTATTGGCCGATCCGGACCAAAGCGGCGGCGAGCTGGTTGATCGCATTGTCGCGGCGCGGCGCCGACGAGTGGCCGCCCGGATTGGTCACAACCAGCTCGAAATCGGCATAGGTCTTTTCCGCCCCTTGCCAGGTGAAATAGAGCGGCTTGGCGGTCGTTTCGTCGAGCGTGCCGCCGCCGCCGTCGATGTTGAGCACCAGGTCGGCATTGGCGAGCCGCTCGGCGATCAGCGCACTGGTCTTCATCACCGTCTCCTCGTCGCCGGAGAATTCGATGACGATGTCGCGCCGCGGCCGGTAGCCCTCGCGCCTCAGCTCGATCAGCGAGGCAATGGCGATCGTCCCGTCGAGCTTCATGTCGGTGGCGCCGCGACCGTAGAGATAACCATTCTCGACCACGGGCGTGAACGGATCGCGCTGCCAGTCCGCGGGATTGGCCTCGACCACGTCCATGTGGCCCGAGATGACCAAAGGCTTGAGGCTCGGGTCGGAGCCCCGCCAGCGGCCGATCAGGTAAGCGGTGTCGTCGACAGGCGTGATCTCGACGTCGCCCGGCGCGAAGCCGCCGGCGACCAAAGCCGCCTTGTAGAGCGCGGCGACCTCGGGCGTCTTGTTGCCCGGCCCGCGCACCGAGCGCAGAGCGATCGCCTGCTTGGCGAGGTCGAGCGCCTGCGCTTCGGCCTGGGGGTGGGCCGCCGGCGGGGCCGCCGCCGCGCCCGCTGCCAGGAATGAGGCTCCGAGAAAAGCCGCCGCCGCCTTGCGCATGTCGTGTCTCCGCCGTGATCGCGCCCTATAGCGCCCTTCGCCCGTCACGGCGCAACCCTCGACGCGTCGGCGGGTTCGGCTAAGACGAGCTTCAGGACCCAAGAAACCATGCGCAGCCTCGCTTTTCCCCTCCTGCTCCTCGCCGCCTGCACCGATGGCGCCGCCGCCGACAATCGCGGCGGGCCGGCCGGCGGCGGAGCGGCCTCTCCTTCCACGCCCGCGGACCGTGCTCCCTTCCGCGTCGAGGAGATGGGCAGCTTCGATTCCCCCTGGGCCCTCGCCTTCCTCCCTGGCGAGAGGGCGGCCCTGGTCACCGAGAAAGGCGGACGGCTGCAGCTCTGGCGGCCCGGGGCGGCCAACATGCCCGTCAGCGGCGTTCCCGTCGTCGCGGCCGGCGGTCAGGGCGGGCTGCTCGACGTCGTCCTCTCGCCCCGCTTCGCGAACGACGGTTTCGTCTACCTCACCTATTCGGAGCCCAGCTCCCATGGCGGCAGCGGCCTCGCCCTCGCCCGCGGACGGCTGGTCCGCGACGGTGCCGCCGCCCGGCTCGACGGCGTCCAGGTGCTGTGGCGCGATCCCGCGGGCGGCCGCGGTGGCCAGTTCGGGGCGATCGTCGCCTTCGCGCCGGACGGACAGTCGCTCTACCTCAGCTCCGGCGAGCGGCAGCGCTTCACGCCGGCGCAGGACCCGAGCCAGCCGGTCGGCAAGATCCTCCATTTGACTCTCGACGGAAAGCCGGCACCGGGCAATCCCTGGGCCGGCAAGACCGGCGCGGCCTCGGTGACGGTCACCGACCCGCCCGACGACACCGAGGATGCGAAGACCGCGCGCGGTACCGCCGTGGCCTGGTCCGGCCCCAATCTCACCCCCGCCGAGACCTGGTCGACCGGCCACCGCAACCCCTACGGCCTCGCCTTCGCCCCCGACGGCCGGCTGTGGGAGACGGAGATGGGCCCGCGCGGCGGCGACGAGCTGAACCTGATCCTGCCGGGGCGAAATTACGGCTGGCCGGTCGTCTCCAACGGCGACAATTACAACGGGACGCCAATCCCCGACCATCCCACCCGGCCCGAGTTCGAGGCGCCGAAGCTGTGGTGGAACCCCTCCATCTCGCCTTCGAGCCTGGTCTTCTACACCGGCAGCCTGTTCCCCCAATGGAAAGGGAGCGCGTTCATCGGCGCCCTCTCCGGCGAGGCCCTGATCCGCGTCACCCTAGAAGGCGACCGCGCCGCCAAGGCCGAGCAGTTCGACATGGGCACCCGCATCCGCTTCGTCGCGCAAGGCCCCGACGGCGCCCTCTGGCTCCTCGAGGATTCCTCGCCCGGCCGGCTCCTGCGGCTCTCGCCGAAGGTCTGAGGCTCAGACCCGCCGGTAACGGAAGTACCAGACTTCGTGGCCGTTGCGGCGCGCCTTGGCCTCGTAGCGGGTCTCCGGCCAGCCGGAGGGGCGGGTGAGGAAGTCCTTCGCGCTCTCCGCCAGCCATTCGAAGTCGCGCCGCCGGTTCATCACCATCATCGCCCAGCGGCAATAAATCGGGTCGTCGGTGCCGAGGCGGAGCTCTCCGCCGGGCTTCAGCTTGGCGGCGATGAGGTCGAGCGGCCCGTCATTGACCATCCGCCGCTTGGCGTGCCGCGCCTTGGGCCAGGGGTCCGGGTGGAGCAGGTAGACTAGGGTCAGAGCGCCGTCGGGCACCCGCCCCAGCACGTGGAGCGCGTCGCCCATGTGGAGGCGGACGTTGGCGAGCCTTTGGTCGCGCACATGCGCCAGCGCGGCCACCACGCCGTTCAGGAAAGGCTCGGCGCCGATGAAGCCGTGGTCGGGCAGCAGGTCCGCGCGCCAGGCGAGATGCTCGCCCGACCCGAAGCCGATCTCGAAGTGGAGCGCCCGATCGTCACCGAACAGACTCTGCGAGGTTACCGGCCCCTCGGTCGGCACCGAGATGGCGGGCAGCAGCTGCTCGAGCAAGGCCGCCTGCCCGGCGCGCAGCTTGTGCCCGGAACGGCGGCCATAGAGACGGCGGAGGGTGGTCGGGTCGCCCATCGGTTGCGGCTTCAAGACTGGGGGAGAGGCCTGTTGCCGCGGCGGAGGCGCAGGCGCAAGCTCGTCGGATGAACGGGAGGACGATTGCGATTTTGGCGGGCGTGGCGCTGCTGCCGCTCACTCCCGCCTCTGCGCCGCCGCCGGCGGGGAAATTGCTTGGGGCCGGAGGCGGGTGCCCGGCGTCTGGCGCCGCAAGGCGGTTGGCCGCGCTGGTGGCACAGTCGCCGATCATTGTTCTCGTCGCGGCGCATGTGCCATCAGGGGAGATTAGCGCCGCGGCCGGTACGCGCTCCCCAGATTATGTCGAATTTCCGCTGATAAGGCCGCGCGTGCTGAAGGGCCGAGTGGCCGGCGGGTCCATCAAGATGAAGGTCTACCCCCAAGACAGCCAGGATGCTCCCTCAATGGCGGCGCTTCGCGCTGCGGACGGGCGCCCGCGTATCTACTTCCTGACCTCGGCCGACGAACTCGGGCAGGCACTCTACTTCGCGGGCCATTCCCCGGCCGCCCTGGCACCGGCCGACGCGGCGTCTGTGAAGGATGTGGAGCAGGAGATCGCGCGTCAGCAGGCGATTCTCCGGTCCTGGCGTGCCGATCCGTCTTTGCCTCATTATGCCGAGGTAGCCGCCCTCATCCGCCAGCTCGTTTCCCTGACAGGAACCGGCGAGCGTGGCGCAGAGCAGAAGCTCAAGGCTCAGGAGGGCATCTTCCAGCGGCTGGAGGCGCTCGGACCGGCTGCCGCACCCGCCATCATTGCCCAGATGGACGACCGGCGGCCGCTGGCATTCCGACAGATCGCGCTTCGGAACAAGAGCCCCGGCGCATGGGAAGCCTATCGCCAATACGGCCCGGAGCAGGTGGTCGATGCTCTTGATGCCATTCTCGAGCAAATAACCGGCGAAATCTATGGCGGCATCTCCAACGGAGGCTCCGAGCGGGAACGAAGGAACGCCGTGTCATCCTGGCGCATCTACGCCGCTTCGGTCGGCTGCCGGTTCGGACGGCCCTGAGCGGAGTCGCTCCGGCGGCGATCAGAGCGCCGCCTTCAGCTTCTCCACGAGGTCGGTCTTTTCCCAGGGGAAGAAGTCGCCTTCCGCCGGGCGGCCGAAATGGCCGTAGGCGGCGGTGCGGGCGTAGATCGGCTTGTTGAGGCCGAGATGGGTGCGGATGCCGCGCGGGGTGAGGCCGCCCAGTTCCGGGATCGCCTTGATCGCCTGCTCCAACATGTCGTCGCCGACCGTGCCGGTGCCGTGGGTATCGACGTAGAGCGAGAGCGGCTGGGAAACTCCGATCGCGTAGGCGAGCTGAATCGTGCAGCGCCTGGCGAGACCGGCGGCGACGATGTTCTTGGCGAGATAGCGCGCCGCATAGGCCGCCGAGCGGTCGACCTTGGTCGGGTCCTTGCCCGAAAAGGCGCCGCCGCCGTGGGGGGCCGCGCCGCCGTAGGTGTCGACGATGATCTTGCGGCCGGTGAGACCGGCGTCGCCATCGGGGCCGCCGATCTCGAAGCTGCCGGTCGGATTGATGTGGTAGACGGTGCCGTTGGCGAGCAGCTCGGCCGGCAGGACGTCGGCGACGACCTGCTTCACATAATTCTTCAGCTCGGTCTCCCTGTCGCCCTCATCAAAGCCTTTGCCGTGCTGGGTGGAGACAACGATGGCGGTGGCCGCGACGGCGCGGCCGTCCTCGTACTTCAGCGTCACCTGGCTCTTCGCGTCCGGCTGGAGGAAGGGGGCGGCGCCGGAATGACGGTCGGCGGCCATGCGCTCGAGGATCTTGTGACTGTAATAGAGGGTCGCAGGCATCAAATCGGGAGTCTCGTCGGTCGCGTAACCGAACATGATCCCCTGGTCGCCCGCGCCCTCGTCCTTGTTGCCCGACGCGTCGACGCCCATCGCGATGTCGGCGGACTGGGCGTGGAGGTTGTTCTCGAAGCGGAAGCTCTCCCAGTGGAAGCCCTCCTGCTCGTAGCCGATGCGGCGGACCGTCTCGCGCACCGTCGCCTCGATCTCCTCCTGCGCGCCCGGCGCCCACTCGCCATTCTCGTAGATGCCCCGGCATCGTATCTCTCCCGCCAGGACGACTAGCTGGGTGGTGGTCAGCGTCTCGCAGGCGATGCGCGCTTCCGGATCCTTCGACAGGAACAGGTCGACGATGGCGTCGGAAATCTGGTCCGCGACCTTGTCGGGATGGCCTTCGGAGACCGATTCCGACGTGAAGAGGTAGGAGTTGCGCATGAGAGAAGACGACCTTCCTGAAGCTCGGGTCTGCTGCGGGGAATGCGGATATAAAGATAGCTTTATATCGGCTTTGCCGATCCCTAGCGGGCTTTGCGGCGGACTGCAATCGCCAGTGCGACGAGCAACAGGGCGAAGAGGATCGGCAGCCAATTGCCGAACCGGGCGAAGAGGGTCGGCGGCTTGGGCGGCGGCAGGCGGGTGTCGATGACGCCCATCGTCCGCCACCCAAGGCTGTTCAGCAGCCGACCATCGGCGTCGATCACGGCGGAAATTCCGGTGGGGGTCGAGCGAAGGATGGGCAGCCCTTCCTCCAGCGCCCTCAGGCGCGCCTGGGCGAGATGCTGCGGCGGCCCCCAGCGGCCGAACCAGGCGTCGTTCGAGGGATTGAACAGGAAGGCGGGGCGATGGCGGCGGTCGACCACCTCGCCCGAAAAGATGATCTCGTAGCAAAGCTGGAAGCCGACGCGGCCGACGACCGGCAGGTCGAAACTGCGTGGGCCTGGCCCCGGATCGAAATCCACGTCGCCGGGCGCGAGGCGCGAAAGCCCAATCGCCGAAAGAACCGGCCGCATCGGCAGATATTCGCCATAGGGGACGAGGTGGGCCTTGTCGTAGCGGGCGAGGATCCGGCCCCGCGGGTCGAAGGCGAAGACGCTGTTGGTCGCGCTGGTCACTGCTTGGCCGTCCGCCGAACGCCAGGTGACGCCGCCGGTGAGGAGGAGATCACCCGGCGCCAGCATCGAAGCCACGTCCTCCCGCAGCTCGACCGCGTCCTCGCGGTAGCGGGGGTCGGCGAGGCCGGTTTCGAGCGGCCGGGTGACCGCCGCCTCCGGCCAGAGCACGAGCCGCGGCCCGCCGCCGCCCCAGTGCGACAGGGTATCGAGGCGGCGCAGCGTTTCGGCCGCCTCGCCTTCGCGCCATTTCTCGTCCTGGCCGATATTGGGCTGGACGATCCTCAGGGCCGGTCCGGGCGGCCCGGAGGCCGTCGAGGGGAGCAGGTAAGCCAAGGCCGCGCCCGCCGCCGGGCCGACAAGGAGCGCCGCGCCCGGCCGCCAGCGCCGCTCAACGAGCAGGAGCAGGGCACCGGCAAGGAGGATGGTGATGCCGGAGAGGCCGTAGGTGCCGACCAAAGTCGCGGTGCGGGCGATCGGCGTGGCGAGAAGGGCGATTCCGATCGGGTTCCAGGCGAAGCCGGTGAACAGTGTCGCGCGAAGCCATTCGGTCACGATCCAGGCGGCGGCGAGGACCAAAGTCAGCGCCAGGCGGTCGCCTCGCCCCCAGCGCCAGGCGAGGCCTGCCGCGACCGCGGGATAGAGTGCGAGGTAGAGCGAGAGAAGGACTACCGCGACCCAGCCGAGCCAGGTGGGCATCGCCGCCTGGTAGGTGAAGGCCGTCGCGATCCAGTTGAGCCCGAGCAGGAACTGGCCGAGGCCGAACCACCAGCCCCGCGCCAGCGCCGCGCGCAGCCGCGGCGCCTCGCCGACCAGCCGGATTACGCAGGCGAGCGCCAGCGGCATCAGCGGCCACAGCCCGAGCGGCTGGAAGGCGCAAGCGGCGGCGAGGCCGGCGAGGAAGGCGTAGAGGTTCGGCCTCATCGGCGCGTCCTGTCATTGCGAGCGCAGCGAAGCAATCCAGAAGGCGCCGGGCGAGAAGTGGATTGCTTCGTCGCCCCACTCCTCGCAATGACGGAAAGCCATGACTGAGCGCCCGCCCTTCCACCTCGCTTTTGCAGTCCACGACCTGGCCGCCGCCCGCGCCTTTTACGGCGGGCTGCTCGGCTGCCCCGAGGGTCGTAGCGCCGATGAGTGGGTCGATTTCGATTTCTTCGGCCACCAGATCGTCGCCCATCTCGATCCGACGACGCGGCCCCGCGCCCACCACAATCGTGTCGACGGCCACGACGTCCCCGTACCCCATTTCGGCGCGGTGTTGCCGATGGGAGAATGGCAGGCGCTCGTTGATCGGCTTCAGGGCAGGGTCGAGTTCGTGATTGAACCCACGGTCCGCTTCCGCGGCGAGCCGGGCGAGCAGGCGACGATGTTCTTCGTCGACCCTTCCGGCAACGCGATCGAGATCAAGGCGATGCGCGACCCGGGCGACTTGTTCGAGCGAAACTGACGGCGGCGCTCGGAGAATCAGGGTTCCTCGGATGCTCCGCCCCGCCTCTTGCGCAGCCGGGTTTCGAAGAGGCAGCCGATAATGACAACCGCAAGCGCGGTCGCCGGCAAGGCGACGATCGGGCGGATACCGAGGAACAGCAGGGCAAGGAATAAGAGGACGCCCGATTGGGCGGTTATCAGGCTCTGCGTGTACGTGCCGGCGGAACGGTACCAGGCCGCGCCGGGATAGGCTTTGAGCATGAACTGATGGCGGCGGAAGCGCCACAGCACGAACGCAAAGCACATCAAGGTCAACGACATGAAGCTGCAGAAAGCGGCCATCGCGACCGCGCTGCTCACCCCGGAGATGCGACCCAGGCCGGCTTGCAGATCGCCGTCGAGCGCCTGCAGGGACAGGGCGAAGATCGCGCTGGCCCAGGCTGGCGCCTGCCAAATCAGCGTGTCGAAATGGCGGTATTCCTCGGTGTACCGCGCGCCGCCTGGCGCCTGCGGCGCGCGGCGCGCCGCTGTAAGCACTGCAGCTTCGTCCCCGAGGGCGGCGAGGCGCCGATCGAAATCCTCGGTTCTCGCGTCGGTATGCCGGTCGCCTTTGCTCCCCGCTCCGTGTTTCACGGTATGGATGACGGCCCCCGCCGGAAGATAGACGGAATGAACGACGTCCGGCGCGGAAGTGAACAGGCCACCCGGGCCATAGAGGGTCAGGCCGAGGCCATCTTTGCCATCCTCGGCATAGACCGCCCACTCCGACTGCACGATATAGGTTTCGCGCAGCGCCCGATGAAAATGGCTCTGCTGCCAGGCACCTGTGCTCGGCGCCTCGGTGCGTATATAGCCGGTCCCGTCGTCCTGGATCAGGCGGAAGCGCCGCTCGCCGCTGGCGAGGCTCTCGTGGGACGTGGCCACGCCGTACCGTGCGCGAGCATCATGGTCCGAAATGTCCATTGCTCCCTCGCAGCCGTTCGGCGGCGAATGCTAGGAGCCATTCGGCAGGGCGGCAAGCCGGGCGGCCTTGGACGCGCGGCGACCCGCGGCGGGAGCGCGGAGAAGGTCTCCGCCATCCTTCCGGCAACGCGAGCGAGATGAAGGCGATGGCCGACCCGGGCGCGCTGTTCCGGGCCGCCTGAGCGCCGGACACCCTTGCGAGGCGCCTCCGGGGTTTGCATTGCCGGCCAAGGCGGCGCATAAGTGGGACCTATGCCCTTCAAAATAGGACCGTGTCGGGCGAAGGGCCTGGAATTCCGGAAAAACGCAGAGGTTGATATGATCCACGTCAGGTTGGGCTGCAGGCAGTCCCGCAAACATCTTCATCGCCACTCGCGCGCCCTGCGCCCAGTCAGCTTGCCCGTCGGAGGTCTCGCCTGATGAGCCTCCACGACCCCAAGAGCATCAACGTCGCCATCGTCGGCGTCGGCAATTGCGCCTCCTCGCTCGTCCAGGGCCTCGCTCATTACTCGAACGGCGGCGCCAACGCGCAGATCGGCCTCATGCACTGGGACCTCGGCGGCTACCGCCCGCGCGACATCAACGTGGTCGCGGCGTGGGATGTCGACCGGCGCAAGATCGGCAAGGACGTCGCCGAGGCGATCTTCGAGAAACCCAATTGTACCGCGGTGTTCTGCGACCATGTGATGCCGACCGGCACGATCGTCGAGATGGGCCGCATCCTCGACGGCTATGCCGAGCATATGGCCGAATATCCCGACGCCCGCACCTTCCTGCTCGCCGACGCGCCGCAGCCGGAGAAGGAGGAGGTCGTCCGCCGGCTGAGGGACACCGAGGCCGACGTCATGCTCAACTATTTGCCGGTGGGAAGCCAGGAGGCGACCGAATTCTACGCCGAATGCGCGCTCGAAGCGGGGGTCGCCCTCGTCAACAACATCCCGGTATTCATCGCCTCCAACGCGGCGTGGGCGAAGCGGTTCGAGGATGCCGGCGTGCCGATCATCGGCGACGACATCAAGGCGCAATTGGGCGCCACCATCGTGCACCGGGTACTGACCGACCTGTTCCACAAGCGCGGCGTCAAGCTCGACCGGACCTACCAGCTCAACACCGGCGGCAATACCGACTTCCTGAACATGTCGAACAAGTCCCGCCTGGCGTCCAAGAAGGTGTCAAAGACCGAGGCCGTCCAGTCGGTCGCCGAGCACCGGCTCGACGACGAGAACATTCATGTCGGTCCCTCGGACTATGTGGCCTGGCAGAACGACAACAAGGTCTGCTTCCTGCGCATGGAGGGCCAGCTGTTCGGCGGAGTGCCGATGAACATCGAATTGAGGCTGTCGGTCGAGGACAGCCCGAATTCGGCCGGAGTCGCCATCGACATGATCCGCTGCGCCAAGCTCGCCAAGGAGCGGGGAATGGGCGGACCGATCTACCCGGCCGCCGCTTACTTCTGCAAGCACCCGCCGCGACAGGTCACCGACGACGAGGCCTACGAGCAGCTCGAGGCCTTCATAAGAGGGTGAGTGCCCTTAAGCCCCTCCCCTCCAGGGGAGGGGCTTTTTACCTCGCCCCGCCATACGCCCCGTTGACGTAGACCAGCGGGTCCACCTCCTCGCGTACCGCCACTTCTTCCACCTGGCCGATGAAGATCGAGTGGGTGCCGAAGCGATGGTGATCGATGCGGCGGCAGAGCAGGCTCGCCTGGGCGTCGACGAGGCGGGGCGGACGCTCGCAATCGACCGTCCAGCCGTCGGCGAAGCGCAGCGCCTGGTGCTTGCGGTCGGCGAAGATGCGGGCGACCTCCTCCTGGTCGCGGTGCAGCACGTTGACGCGAAAGTGGGAGACGTCCTCCATCCGGCCGTGCAGCGAGGCGGTGCGGTTGATGCAGACGAGCAGGCTGGGTGGGTCGAGCGAAATCGAGGACATGGCCGTGGCGGTAATGCCCATCGGCTCGCCGCCGACGCAGATGGTGATGACGTTGACGGTCGAGGCGACGCGGCGCATCGCCTGGCGGAAGGCGTCGTCAAGGGCCGGATCGTCGAGGCTCATCGCTCGCTCCCACTGGCCCGTCCGAGCCGAAGAAACAAGGGCACCCGCTGGCCGATGCGGCATCTCATCCCCTAGACCAAGATCGTTTCAGGCTGAATCAGCCTGAAACGTGAATCTTGGTCGTCGTCCAAGGTTTAGAGCCTGATTCACGCCATCGGCCGAAGCGCGAAGCGCTTCGACCTCAGACGATCAGGCTCTAGACGGGGAGGGTGAACGGCATGCGGCATTGGGACGTGACGATCGTGGGCGCCGGGCATGGCGGGGCGCAGGCGGCGATCCAGCTTCGCCAGCTCGGCTTTGCGGGCTCGATCGGCCTGATCGGCGCCGAGCCCGAGCCGCCCTACGAGCGGCCGCCGCTCTCCAAGGATTATTTCGCCGGCGACAAGGCGTTCGAGCGGATGCTGATCCGCCCGGAGGCCTTCTGGCGCGAGCGCAATATTGAGCTGGTGCCAGGCACCGCGATCACCCGTGTCGATCCCGGCGCGAAGATGCTGACATCGGCAGCCGGCGAGCGGTTGGGCTACGGCAATTTGATCTGGGCGACGGGCGGCGTGCCGCGCCGCCTGCGGTGCGAAGGCGGCGATCTCGCCGGCGCCCACGTCGTCCGCTGCAAGGCCGAGGTCGACCGGATCCTTGCCGAGCTCCCGCGCGTCGATCGGGTAGCGGTGATCGGCGGCGGCTTTATCGGGCTCGAGACCGCGGCCACACTCAGGAAGCTCGGCAAGGAGGTGGTTCTGATCGAGGCGCTCGACCGGGTCCTGGCGCGGGTGGCGGGCGAGCCGATCTCGCGCTTCTACGAGGCGGAGCACCGGGCGCATGGCGTCGACCTCCGGCTCGGCGCGACGGTGGCGGCGCTGGAGGGCGATGGCCGCGTCGCGGCGGTTCGGCTGCAGGACGGGGAGCGCATCGCCGCGGACATGGTGGTGGTCGGCATCGGGATAGAGGCCGCCGTCGCGCCGCTGCTCGCCGCCGGGGCAGCAGGCGCAAACGGCGTCGACGTGGACGCCTGGTGCCGGACGTCGCTTCCCGACGTCTATGCGATCGGCGACTGCGCCGCCCACGAGAATGTCTGGGCGCGCGGACAAAGGCTGCGGCTGGAATCGGTTCAGAACGCGACCGACATGGGATCGTGCGCGGCGAGGGCGATAGCCGGCGCGCCGGAGCCCTACGCAGCGATGCCGTGGTTCTGGTCCAACCAGCATGACCTGCGGCTGCAGACGGTGGGCCTGTCGGTCGGGCATGACGAGACGGTGCTTCGCGGAGACCCGGATACGCGCAGCTTCTCGCTCCTCTACTTGCTGGGGGGCCGGGTGATCGCGCTCGACTGCGTCAATGCGACGCGCGACTATGTCCAGGGCCGCAGCCTGATCGAGAGCCGGACAATCGCGGACCCGGCGAAGCTCGCCGATCCGGGCGTACCGCTCAAGGATCTAGCGGGCTGAGAAGCCGGCAAGGATTTCGCAGACCCAGCGGCCGGCCGTGAGGGCGGCGATGTCGGAGACGTCGAGGCTCGGGTCGAACTCGGTGAGGTCGACCAGCCTCACCTTCGGATGCGCGGCGAGGCGGCGGGCGGCGGCGAAGAAATCACGCACCGCAAGGCCGCCCGGACGCGCGCCGGGAGCGCCGGGAAGCTGCGAGCGGTCGATCACGTCGATGTCGAAATCGACGAACAGGATTTCCTTGTGGGCGAGGCGATCGAGCGCCTCCTCGACGATGGAGAGGATGCCGCGGCCGTGGCAGTCCGCCGCGGTGAACAAAGCGATGCCGGCGGCCAAAGCGTCGCGGTGCATCTCGGCGGTGTTGGCGAAGGGGGCGAGGCCGATCTGGCAGATGTTCCAGCCGGGCAGCCCATCTTCGATCAGGCAGCGTATCGGATTGCCGTTCATCGGGCCCTGATCGGTATCGCGCATGTCGAAATGGGCGTCGAGCGTGATGAGCCCGACCTTGTCCAGGGGGAGACCGAGCGCATGAGCGGCGGGACGGGTCACTGCATTGTTGCCGCCGAGCAGGAGGGTGAGCCCGTGCTTTTTCGTCTCGGTCGCGACGGCGTCGCGGATCGGTTCGAAGCCGGCCGCGGGGGAAATGCCCTGGATCGGCACATCGCCGGCGTCGCGGACGGCGATATCCAGCTCCTGGCCGGTTTCCACATCGTAGGTGCTGAAGCGCCGGAGGGTTCGCCGGATCGTCTCGGGGGCGAGGTCGCAGCGGCCGGGCGTGACCGAGCCGGCCTCCATCGGCGCGCCGATCAAGGCGACCTGGCCTTCGTCGCCCAACAGGTCCGCGACCGATTTCCACCCCATGTTGGCCTTATAGCCGCCGCGCCTTAAGAAGCGAGCCATGTGGGACCGGCTGCTCACCAATTGCCACGTCGCGACGATGGACCCGGATGTGCCGGGAGCGTTCGGGGCGATCCTCGACGGCGCGATCGGCATCCAGGACGGGCGCATAGTCCGGGTAGGGCGGCGGATCGACCTTGCCGGCTACCGCGCGCAGCGGGTGGAGCCGTTGGGCGGGGCGTGGGTGACTCCGGGGCTGATCGACTGCCACACCCATCTGGTCTTCGGCGGCAACCGCGCCGGCGAGTTCGAGCAAAGGCTGGAGGGGGCGAGCTACGAGTCGATCGCCCGCGCCGGCGGCGGCATCCGCTCGACGGTGAAGGCGACGCGGCTCGCCAGCCTGGAAGAGCTGGTCGAGGCGGCGCGGCCGCGTCTCCGGGCGCTGATGCGCGGCGGCGTGACCACCGTCGAGATCAAGTCGGGCTACGGGCTCGACGTGCCGAGCGAGATGAAGCTGCTCGAGGCGGCGAGGGCGCTGGGCGAGAGCGAGGCGGTGCGGGTGGTGCCGACCCTGCTCGCCCTCCACGCGCTGCCGCCCGAGCATGAGGAGAGCCGGGAGGCCTTCGTCCGTCTCGCGATCGAGGAGATGATCCCGGAGGCGGCGGAGCGGGGCCTGGCCAAGGCGGTGGACGCCTTTTGCGAGGGAATCGGCTTCGCGCCGGCCGAGGTGCGGGCGCTGTTCGAGGCGGCGGAGGAGCACGGGCTTCGCGTCAAGCTCCATGCCGAGCAGCTCTCCAACCTCCACGGCGCGGCGCTGGCGGCCGAATTCGGTGCTTTGTCCGCCGACCATCTCGAACATGCCGACGAAGCAGGGGTGGAGGCGATGGCGGCGGCCGGCATGGTCGCGGTGCTGCTGCCCGGAGCCTTCTATGCGCTTCGAGAGACGCGCAAGCCGCCGGTGGAGCTGCTCCGCCGCTGCGGCGTGCCGATCGCGGTGGCGACCGACTGCAATCCGGGCACCTCGGCGGTTCTGTCTCCCACCCTGATGCTGAGCATGGCCTGCACCCTGTTCGGCCTGACTCCGGAGGAGGCGCTGGCCGGGATGACCCGCAACGCCGCCAAGGCGCTGGGCCTTGAGGCGGAGGTGGGAACGGTGACCCAAAGCAAGGCGGCGGACCTTTGCGTCTGGCGCATCGAGCGCCCGGCCGAGCTCGCCTACTGGATCGGCCTGCCCGGGCCGGAGCGGCGGATCGTGGCGGGGGAGGATGCGTGAGGCGCCGCGAGGAAAGTCCGTTTGGGCTGAGCTTGTCGAAGCCCGCCCCTTCTCTTACGCGCCGGGAACGTAGGCGAGGCCTTCGACAAGCTCAGGCCGAACGGTTTAGAGGTTCCGAATGCCTTCAAGACGCGACAACAGTCGGCACATCCAGGCGCGGACCGGGCCCGAGATTCGAGCCCGCTCCTGGCTCACCGAAGCGGCGGTGCGCATGCTGCAGAACAATCTCGACCCACGCGTCGCCGAGGCGCCGGAGGAGCTGGTCGTCTATGGCGGCATCGGCCGGGCGGCGCGGGATTGGGAGAGCTTCGACCGGATCGTCGAGACGCTCGAGCGGCTGGAGGCGGACGAAACCCTGCTCGTCCAGTCCGGCAAGCCGGTCGGAGTCTTCCGCACCCACGAGGACGCGCCGCGGGTGCTGATCGCCAATTCGAACCTGGTGCCGAAATGGGCGACCTGGGAGCATTTCCACGAGCTCGATCGCAAGGGGCTGATGATGTACGGCCAGATGACGGCCGGATCGTGGATCTACATCGGCACCCAGGGGATCGTGCAAGGCACGTACGAGACGTTCGCGGAGATGGGCCGGCAGCATTATGGCGGCGATCTGAAGGGCCGCTGGATCCTGACCGCGGGCCTCGGCGGGATGGGCGGCGCCCAGCCGCTGGCGGCGGTGATGGCCGGCGCCCATTGCCTCGCCATCGAGTGCCAGGAGAGCCGGATCGAGAAGAGGCTCGAGACGCGCTACCTCGACCGGCGGGCCGCGAGCCTCGACGAGGGGCTGGAGATCATCCGCTCGGCGGGGGAGCCGACGTCCGTCGGCCTGCTCGGCAACGCCGCAGAGATCCTGCCGGAGATGGTCCGCCGCGGCATCCGCCCGGATGCGGTCACCGACCAGACATCCGCGCACGATCCCGTCAACGGCTATTTGCCGATCGGCTGGACGGTGGAGCAATGGATCGCCGAGCGGGAGCGGGACCCGCAGAAGGTCGAGGCTGCGGCGAGGGCGTCGATGGCCGTCCATGTCGAGGCGATGCTCGCCTATCGGGCGATGGGTGTTCCCACCTTCGACTATGGCAACAACATCCGCCAGGTCGCCAAGGATGAGGGTGTGACCCGCGCCTTCGATTTCCCCGGCTTCGTGCCGGCCTATGTGCGGCCGCTCTTCTGCCGCGGCATCGGCCCGTTCCGCTGGGCGGCTTTGTCCGGCGATCCCGAGGACATCTACCGGACCGACGCCAGGGTGAAAGAGCTGATCCCCGACGATCCGCACCTCCACCGCTGGCTCGACATGGCGCGCGAGCGGATCGCCTTTCAGGGGCTGCCGGCGCGGATCTGCTGGGTCGGGCTCGGGCAAAGGCACCGGCTCGGCCTCGCCTTCAACGAGATGGTGGCGAAGGGCGAGCTGAAGGCACCGGTGGTGATCGGCCGCGACCATCTCGATTCCGGCTCGGTCGCCAGCCCCAACCGCGAGACCGAGGCGATGCGGGACGGTTCGGACGCGGTCTCCGACTGGCCTTTGCTCAACGCTTTGCTCAACACGGCCTCGGGCGCGACCTGGGTCTCGCTGCACCATGGCGGCGGCGTCGGCATGGGCTATTCGCAGCATGCCGGCATGGTGATCGTGGCGGACGGCACCGAGGCCGCCGCGCGGCGGCTCGCCCGGGTGCTGTGGAACGACCCCGCCACCGGAGTCATGCGTCACGCCGACGCCGGCTACGAGGAAGCGATCGCCTGCGCCGCCGAGCAGGGGCTCGACCTGCCGATGGTGGGCGGCTGATGGAGCGGGTGGAGCTGAAGCCCGGCGCCGTCACCCTGGCCGAGCTGCGGGCCGTTCGGGACGGTGCGCCGGTGGCGCTCACGGACGGAGCGTGGAGCGCGATCGCCGCGGCGAGCGCGAGCGTCGGGCGCATCCTCGCCTCAGGCCGAACCGTCTACGGGGTCAATACCGGCTTCGGCCTGCTCGCCCAGACGCGGATCGCCGAGGGCCGGCTGGAGGAGCTGCAGAGGAACCTGCTCCTCTCGCACTGCTGCGGCATCGGCGAGCCGCTCGACCGGCGCATCGTCCGCCTCGTCATGGCGCTGAAGGCGATCGGCCTCGGCCGCGGCCATTCCGGCGTTCGGCCCGAAGTGGTGGAGCGGCTCCTCGCTTTGCTCGATGCGGAGGCGCTACCGGTGGTGCCGTCGCAGGGATCGGTGGGCGCGTCCGGCGACCTCGCCCCGCTCGCCCACCTCGCGGCGCCGCTGATCGGCGAAGGCGTGGTCGATCTCGCCGGCGAGCGGCTGCCGGCGCGCGAGGCGCTGGCGCGGCTCCGGCTGGAGCCGCTGGTGCTCGGGCCCAAGGAGGGGCTGGCGCTGATCAACGGCACCCAGGTCTCGACGGCGATCGCGCTCGACGCTTTGTTCGCCGCCGAGCGCGTGTTCGCCGCCGCGCTCGCCGCCGGCGCCCTCTCGCTGGATGCGCTGAAGGGCACCGACGCCGCCTTCGACCCGCGCATCCAGGCGGCGCGGGGCCATAATGGGCAGATCGAGGTGGCGGCGGCGCTGAGACGGCTGCTCGAAGGAAGCGGGATCCGCCACAGCCACGACGACTGCCCGAAGGTGCAGGATCCCTATTCCTTCCGCTGCCAGCCGCAGGTGATGGGCGCGTGCCTGGATCTTCTCCATAGCGTCGCCGCGACCCTCGAAACGGAAGCCAATGCGGCGACCGACAATCCCCTGCTGTTCGGCGACGAGGCCCTCTCAGGCGGCAATTTCCACGCCCAGCCGGTCGCCTTCGCGGCCGACATCCTCGCCATCGCGATGTGCGAGGTCGGCTCCATCTCGGAGCGCCGGACCGCCGTGCTGGTCGATCCGAAGATGAGCGGCCTGCCGCCTTTCCTGGTCGAGGACAGCGGCGTCAATTCGGGTTTCATGATCGCGCAGGTGACCGCCGCCGCTTTGGTGTCGGAGAACAAGTCGCTGGCCCACCCGGCGAGCATCGACACGATCCCCACATCGGCGGGGCAGGAGGACCATGTCTCGATGGCCACTCACGGGGCGCTGAAGGCGGCGCGGATCGTCCGCAACGCCGCCGCCGTGGTGGCGATCGAGCTTCTCGCCGCCGCCCAGGGCGCCGATTTCCACGCGCCGCTCAAGAGCTCGCCGGCGCTCGAGGCGGTGCGGGCCGCGATCCGCGAGCGGGTGCCGCATTATGCCGCCGACCGCTGGCTTGCGGACGAGCTGGCCTGGGCGCGGGACAGGGTGTTGGAAGGCGCCTTCTCGGCCGAAGCCGGGAAGGCGCTCTTCGGCTGACGCCTCAGCCCGGCAGCGTGTAGCCGGCCGGCGCGGTGAGGGTCGGCGTCGGCATGAACGACCGCGTCACCGCGCTCGTGACGACCGCGACGACGATGCCGATTACGATCGCCGCGACGATCACCGCGGCGAGATAGACGCCCTTCTTGTCCGGGCTCGACTTCATCAGCACCGGAAGGCCCAGATAGAGAAGGTAGAGGCAATAGAGGCTCGCTAGCAGCACCAGCAAGGCGAGGCTCGGCATCAGGAGCAGGATGCCGGCGAGCCAGGCGGGCGTGTAGGAATAGGCCGCCACCTTCAGCGCCTGGATCCGGTCCTTCGTGCCGCCGAAGGTCGGGGCGAGCGCCTCGATGATCAGCGCAAGCACGTACACGCCGATCAGTCCCATCACATATTGGGTGATGGCGTTGGCCAGGATGTAGCTCGTCGACGGCCGCACCGTCACGATGATCAGGTTGATGCCGAAGAGGAGCAGGCCGATCGCCATCGCCAGCGGCGGGATGGCGGCGAGAATAACGATATAATTGCGGTAGAGGCCGCCGACCGTGGCGGGCTCGGCGTCGATCACCGCCCATTCGGTCTTCGGGCTCAAGATGATGTTCTTCGCGCGGGTAACCAGCGAGGGCGCGGTTCCCGTGGGATTGGTGGCCATAATGAGGATCTCCCCCTGGAGGAAGGGTGAGTGAAGCATGGCCCGGGGGAAAGCACAAGCGCCGTGCGCCGGACGCAAAAAAGCCCCGCGCGAGGCGGGGCTTCTTGGTTGGTTGCGGGAGCAGGATTTGAACCTGCGACCTTCAGGTTATGAGCCTGACGAGCTACCGGGCTGCTCCATCCCGCGCCACCGACCTGTCCTCGCGAGAGGACGACAATGTGAATGGGTCCACTTCATGCGCAGGCCGCAAAGCCTGGCGACGACCTACTCTTCCATCGCTTAGGCGATAGTACCATCGGCGCTGTCCGGTTTCACGGCCGAGTTCGGGATGGGATCGGGTGGGTCACGGACGCTATGGCCACCAAGCTATGGGGCCTGCGCATGAAGTGTTCTAGAAATCGTGCACTGAAGATCTGCTGAGCGTTCCAACCAACGCCAGCCAAAGCTGTCGTTGATGGTGGGACTCTCAAGCGCGAATAGAGCAATTAGGACCGGTTAGCTCCATGGGTTACCCCACTTCCACATCCGGCCTATCAACGTCGTGGTCTTCGACGGCTCTATGATAACTTATCTTGAGGGAGGCTTCCCGCTTAGATGCTTTCAGCGGTTATCCCGTCCATGCATAGCTACCCTGCTGCACCGCTGGCGCGATGACAGGTCCACCAGAGGCATGTTCAACCCGGTCCTCTCGTA
>JAXDOX010000007.1:0-6343 GCA_034668625.1 Sphingomonadales bacterium | reverse complement strand
GTGAAGGCGGTGGTGTTGAGCGGCGTCGGCGGCTTGCGCGTCTGGCGCCGCGACTTGATCTCGGTCACGGTGCCCGGGCTCTTGGTGCCCTCGACCGCGGCCTTGGCCTCGGCTTCCTTCCAGAACTTGTCGGTCGCGTGGTGGGCCTCGAAGGCATCGTCTTCGTGGGCGAAGGTCGCGACGACCTCCCAGAAGGGCTCGGCGACGTGGGCGCGGCGCTCCATCTCGCGCTCGACGATCAGGCCGAGGGTCGGGCTCTGGACGCGGCCGACCGAGAGGAAGTTCGAGCCGAAGCGGCGGGTCGCGCGGGAGACCGCCCGAGTCAAGGTCGCGCCCCAAACCAGATCAATGTCCTGGCGCGCGGCGCCGGCGTTGGCGAGTGGCATCGAGAGCTCGGAGAGGTTGGAGAACGCCTCCTCGATCTCCTCCTTGGTCAGCGCCGAGTAGCGGGCGCGCTTGATCCCGACTCCGAGCTCTGGGCCATCATTGGCCAGTTTGGGATTGGCCTCAACGATCTCCTGCAGGGCCTCGAAGCCGATCAACTCGCCCTCGCGGTCGAAGTCGGTCGCGATGATGATGTCGTCAGCGCCCCCGGCGACCTTCTTGATCGCCTTGACGACGTTCTTGTCGGTCGGCTCCTTGATCAACGGGGCGTCGATCAGGTCGCGCGGATCGGTCTCCTGCCAGCTCTTGTAGGTCTCGGGGAAGGCGGGGTTGAGCACGTGGCCCTTGAGGCCGATCGTGGTCTGCTCGTTGCCCTCGGAGTCGGTCCAGGTGTAGAAGGGAACCTTGAAGCTCTTCTCCTCGGTGGCCTCGCCGCCCGAGAGAATGTCGGCGATCTTCTCGGCGCTGTTGTTCTTTTCGGTGACTATGAGTCTCATCAAGTCGGCGAGGGTAGCAAGGGTCCTGGGCGGCCCTTCACGATTAATAGCCGCCGGCCCCTACATATAGGCGGCGACGAGCGTCGACTAGGGAGGCGTGGGTGCGGCCGCCGGGAAGCCCTGCGGCGGCGTGCCGAAAGCCGTCGGTGAAGCCTGCGGCGGCACCACGTAGGAGTAGGCGACGCCCGAGATCACGCTCGGATCACCCGTAAAACTGAGGGGATCGGCGGCTATGCGCCGCTGCAGGGCGAGCTCGGCGAGGGGGCCATAGCCGTTCTGGTCGGCAAAGGTGAGTAGCGCATCCCAGACGCGGGGATTGTCGGGCTGGAGGCGGGCGGCGCGCAGCAGTAGGTCCTGTGCCTCCGGCAGATTTCGCAGTCGCGCCTGAATCGTCGCCTCGTCGAGGAGGGCGTCGGCGTCCAGGGGGTTGAGCTGGTGTGCCTCGTGCGCGTCGGCGGCGGCCTTGGAAAGGGCGCTCACCGAGGATCCTGCGTCCGCCGCCTCGCGGAGCGCCTCGAGGCGGCGGTCCTCGGCGGCGACCGGCAGCGCCGACGAGAGCGCCAGGGCGACGCCGGCGAGCGCCGCGAACAAGGCGAGCGGAACTACCGTCCGGCGCCGTTGCGGCGCCCCCCGCAGCCGGCGTCCGCTCCGCGTCCGCGGCGTCCGGGTCGTCAACCCGCGGCCAGCGCCCCACGGCACCGCCGCGATCGTCAGCGCGGCCAGCGCCGGGAGGGTCAGCGCCGGGATCTCCCAGTCCCAGTCGACAAGACAGTGGACGGCCCACCCCGCCGCCGCCGCGAGCAGGGCCACCCGGGCCACCCGGTCGTTGCCTTCGGCCTTTCGCGTAGTGCGGATCGCCGCTGCAAACAGCAGCGCCACGGCGCCGAGGGCCAGCGCCGCGCCGACAACGCCGGTCTCGGCGAGGAACTGGAGCGGAGCGCTGTGCGCCGAGCGCACCTCCGTTCGGTACTCGCGGTAGCGGCCGTGGAGAATTGGGAACGATCCCGCACCCCACCCCGTGAGGGGCTTGTCAGAGAAGGCACCCGCGGCTTCGCGCCACCAGATCCAGCGGTTCGAGCCATTGCTCGAGATCAGCCTGGCGGGATTGTTTCCGATCCCGACGGGCTTGCGGAACTCATCCCATTGGTGGGACACCGTGCCGGTGACACCCCGCTGCGAGCCGGCGAGCCCCGCGAGGCCCACGCACACCGCGAGGACAGCCAACAGGCTCACCAGCCGCCAGACGCCGCGGGTGCGCGCCGGGCCCCAACGCATCCGCTTCTCTGCCCGGCGGGCGAACAGCGCGACCGCGGCCAGAGCGAGCATCGACCCGACCAGGATCGCGAGCAACTGGCGCCCGTCACTCGCACGCTGGGCGGCTGCGATGCCGTCGCGGCTCAGCTGCTCGTCGCCGAAGGCGAAGGCGCAGGCGGGGGCGGCGGCGATCACGCCGAGGGCGGCAATGGCGAGCCGCCGCAGCCGATCCGGCCCCGCTGTCACGAGGACGCCTATCGCAATCGCCAGAGCGAGCAGGGCGCCTCGCGAGTAGGTGAGCGCGATCGTGACGAACAGGAGCTGGAGCGCGAGCAGGGCGGCGAGCCGCAGGCCGGGCGCCCGGGAGCGGGCGGCGGCCGTCGCGATGCAGGCCGGCGTCGCCATCACCAGCAGCATGCCGAGGGCGTTCCAGTAACCGAGCGGCGCCCGCAGGCGCGAGAACTGGGAAGCCTGATCGAGGTTGACCGGGCCGATCGAGAGCTGCGGCAGGACCTTGCCACCGAGGGCGTAGACGGCGACGCAGAGCGCGAGGCCGGCGAAGGCGGCCAACGCCCACTCCGGCGCGCGATACACAGACGGCGCCGCGACGAGGAGAACGGCGACGACCGCGGCGTACTCGGCGGCGCGGTTGGCCGCGACCCAGCTCAGGTCGGGGGCGATCGACCAAGAGACGCTGATCGCGCAGAAGAGGGTAAAACCGGCCAGTCCCGCCGCCCCAGCCCATGCGAGGGCCGAGCGGGCGACGCCGAGGGCGCCAGTAGCGAGCCCGGCGGCTGCGACCAGAACAGCCGCGGCGAGCCCGATCTGGACGCGGCTTTCCTCGTGAATCGCAGTGGCGCCATTGGCGAACGCCGCGTAGGCCAAACAACAGAAGATCAGGATCGACAACCATCCGGCGAGCCGGGGGGCCGCGACGAGATCGGCGATCCGTGCGCCGCTCGGCCTGCGGTACTCGCGGTGCGGGGTCGCTGCAGTCATCGGCGGGCCAGGTTAACGACACCAAAGTCGTGCCCCGCCAGCTCACGCTCCCGGGAGCCGTGCCTCTAACCTGTGCCGACGATGGGACTTCGCAGGCTCCTGGTGCTGGCGGCACTCGGCGCGGCCCTGGCCGCGCCGGCTGTGGCGCGCGCATCGGTCGGCTCCGCCTACGGTGACTATTCAAAGGATGGGACGATCAACGGCTGCGACTACTCCGCCTCTGACTTGCAGAACGCGCTCGGATCAATTCCCACCGACGTCGCCCAATACGACCCGCGCTTCAAGAACGCCCTCAACAACGCCCTGGCCCAACGTGCGGGAGGATGCGGTGCGGGCAGTGGCGCCGCCGCCGGCGCCGTTCAGAAGAAGGCAGCTGCGGCTGCGGACGGCTCGCCGAAGCCACCAGCTGCCGAAACTGCCAGCCAACTCAGCGCCCCCACGAACCTTGTGTCCCACCAGGCGTTTCCCCTGGCGCTCGCGGTCCTCGCCGCGCTGGTCGCAGTGATCATCGCCGGGACCGCGATCGTCGCCTACACCCGGGGCCGCGAGCCCGGCTACGTAGGTCGCCGCGGCATCTTCTCCGTCTTTACGGACTACTACTGGGGCATCCGAGACACCATCGGCCGCTAACCGGCGCCCTCTAACCTTTCCGCCATGCCCGCCCAGGCCTATGAGGGCAAGCCGTGCGTCTGCCAGCTCCGCAAGGGGGTGTGCGACCAATCGTGCGTGCGCGAGATGCTCGAGACGCCGGTCTATGTCGCCTGCCTGATGCTCAAGCGCCAGCGCTGCCTCGTCGTCGGCGGCGGCGACATCGGCCTCGAGAAGGTCGAGGGGCTGCTCGCCTGCGACGCCGACGTCGCCCTGGTGGCCCCCGAGGTCGTGCCCCAGCTCGCCGACTACGCGCGCGAGGGGTCGATCGAGTGGCAGCAGCGCTCCTATGAAGAGGGCGACCTCGAGGGCGCGCTGATGGTGATCGCCGCCACCAGCGACTCCGAGATCAACATCGGCGTCTACGAGGACGCCTCCAAGCGCACGATGCTCGTCAACGTCGTCGACGTGCCGCCGCTCTGCAACTTCATCCTGCCGGCGATCGTCCGCAACGGGCCGCTGGCGATCGCGATCTCGACCCAGGGCGCCTCGCCGGCGCTGGCCAAGCGGATGAAGCGCGAAATCGCCGACACCTTCGGCGAGCCCTACGCGCGGCTCGCGGTGATGCTCAACGACGTCCGCGGCTGGGCCAAGGGCACGCTGCCGACATACCAGGACCGCAAGGAGTTCTTCGAGGGAATCGTCAACGGGCATCCGGACCCGGTCGAGTTGCTTCGCGAGGGCCGCGAGGACGAGGTCCTGGCGCTGATCGATGCGGCGCGCGAGCGCCACACCGCTGCGCTCGGCACTTCCGCCTAGCGGCCCGACCTCAGCCCTGGGGCAGCGCGTAGATCGCGATCGCGGCGAAGTGGGCCGCGGCGGCGACGATCACCAGCAGGTGGAAGATCTCGTGGTAACCGAAGGTGGCGGGCCGCGGGTCGGGCCGCTGGCGCGCGTAGACGACGGCACCGATCATGTAGAGGATGCCGCCGAAGGCGATCAGGATGCCGGCCCCGATGCCGGCGGCGGCGACAATCGCCGGGAAGCCGAGGGCGCCGATCCAGCCCACCGCGACATAGACGCTCGCGGTCACCCACTTCGGCGCGTCGATCCAGATCAGCTCGACGACGATCCCCGCGATCGCCCCGGCCCAGACGGCGATCAGCAGAGCCGTCGCCAGGGGTCCATCCATGACCAGGACCGCGAACGGGGTCACGGTGCCGGCGATCTGCAGGAAGATCATCGAGTGGTCGAGGCGGCGCATCAATCTGCGCACGTCGGGCCGCTTCCAGTTGACGCGGTGATAGAGGGCGCTGGTGCCGAGCAGCGCCGACAGCGATCCGGCGTAGATCGCCATCGAGATCCTCGCCTGGGCGTCGTCGGCGGCGAGCACGAGCGCCGCGCCGGCTCCGATCGAGAGGAAGAAGGCCCACTCGTGGGTGACGCCGCGCAGCTTCGGCTTGACCTTCTCGATCGCCTCGGCGGCGTTCTCGCGCGCGGCGGCGACCTTCTCGACTCCGGCATCGCGCGCAGCCGCCATCCTTTCGGCCCCCGCATCTCGCGCTGACACGACTCGATCCGTCGCCTTGTCACGCGCCTCTCGCGCTCGATCGACCATCGCCCCCAGGGTACCCATCCCCGCCACGGTCAATTGTCATCGAGCTAAACGTGCGTGAGACGCACTACATATAGTGTTTGGATTTGATGCCTGAACACTAGCCTTGCTATCCTTGCCGGCATGGATTGCCCGGCTTGCGGAGCCCAGACCAACGTCCTCGAGACCCGCAAGGGCGCGAGCGGTGCGGTGCGCCGGCGCCGCAGCTGTCCCGATTGCGGCGAGCGCTTCACCACCCACGAGCAGCGGGTGCGCGATTCGCTCTACGTGATCAAGCGCAGCGGTAGGCGACAGCGGTTTGACCACACCAAGCTTCGCGCGGCGCTGCTCGCCGCCGCCCACAAGCGACCGGTCGCGGCCGGCGATGTCGAGGAGCTTGTCGAGCGCATCGAATCCGAGACCGAGCGCGCCGGCGGCGAGATCTCGGCGGAGCGGGTCGGCGAGCTCTGCCTCGAGGGTTTGAGCGAGCTGGACCCAGGCGCCTACCTCCAGTTTGCCGGCGTTTACCGCGACGGGAAAGAGCTCGACTCTCTCGTTGTTCAAATCGGCCGCAGCGCCGGACGCGAAGCGGAGAAGCCGCCGTTGGGTAAAAACCCCGCAAATCGCGGACAAACTGCTCCAGAAGTACGTCCGATCCAAAGAGCAAGATCCGGTGTTACCCCCAAACGCCGAAATAGAGGAGACGGATAGATGGCAAAGGCCGCAGAGAAGACGCAAAAGACGGGCACAGCAGCAGGCCAAGGACTTGCCATCGAACGCCGCTTTACGACCGAAGGGACCCATCCCTTCGACGAAATCGAGTGGGAGATCCGCGACGCGCTGATCGGCGATCCCGCGGCGCCCGCCTTCGATCAGCCCGGTGTCGAGTTCCCAAAGAGCTGGTCGCAGAATGCGACCAACATCGTCGCCCAGAAGTACTTCCGCGGCAAGATGGGCTCGCCCGAGCGCGAGAGCTCGGTCAAGCAGATGGTCGGCCGCGTCGCCGGCACGATCGCCGGCTGGGGCC
>JAXDOX010000006.1:0-12155 GCA_034668625.1 Sphingomonadales bacterium | reverse complement strand
CCCCCGCCCCCCCCCGGCGCGCAGGGAGGGGGGAGCTAAATGACCTCCAGCACCGCCCGTCGCAGCGCCTCGATCCCCAGTCCCGTCTCGCTCGAGGTGGCGAGCACCTCCGGATGCGCCGCGGGCCGCTTCGCCGCGGTTGCCGCCGTCGCCGCCGTCACCGTCTCCAGCTCGGAGGCTTTCACCTTGTCCGCCTTGGTCAGCACCAGCCGGTAGCTCACCGCCGCCTCGTCGAGCATCCTCATTATCTCGAGGTCGATGTCCTTCAGACCGTGGCGTGCATCGACCAGCACCAGCGCCCGCTTCAGCACCGCCCGCCCGCGCAGATAGTCGTTGATCAGGTGCCGCCACTTGCGGGCGACGTCCTTGGGCGCCTTGGCGAAGCCGTAGCCGGGCATGTCGACCAGCCGGAAAAGCAGCGGCCGGCCGACGTCGAAGAAGTTCAGCTCCTGCGTCCGTCCCGGCGTGTTCGAGGTGCGCGCGAGGCCAGTCCGGTTGGTCAGCCGGTTGAGCAAGGACGACTTGCCGACGTTGGAGCGCCCGGCGAACGCCACCTCCGGCACCGCCGGATCGGGCAGGAACCTGAGGTCAGGGGCCGACTTGAGGAAGTCGACAGGCCCCGAAAAGACCCTTCGCGCCGCCTCGTCCAGCCCTGCGGCCGCCTCGTCCTCCGCTTCGCCGCTCACGCCTTGGCCGGCTTGCGCCGTTCCTTCAGCATTTCGGGCGAATAGCGGGCGTAGAGCCAGCGCTGCTGGGCGAGCCCGTAGAGGTTGTTGAAGACGTAATAGAGCTGCAGCCCGGCCGCGAACGGGGCGAAGATGAACATCATCACCCACGGCATCATCGCCATCATCTGCTGCTGCACCGGATCCGCGACCGGCGGGTTGAGCTTGGTCTGGAAATACATGGTGACGCCGAACAGGATCGGCAGCACGCCCAGCGCCAGATAGGCGGGGGGCGTGAAGTGGAGATAGCCGAACAGATTGACCGGAGTCATCGGATCGGGCGCGGAGAGGTCCCTGATCCACAGGATGAACGGCTTGTGCCGCATCTCCACCGAAACGAGCAAGGTCTTGTAGAGGGCGTAGAAGATCGGGATCTGGAGGAGGATGGGCAGGCACCCCGCCATCGGGTTCACCTTCTCCTCCTGGTAGAGCTTCAATATCTCCTGCTGCATCCGCGGCTTGTCGTCCTTGTGCCGCTCCTGCAGCTCCTTCATCTTGGGCTGGACGACGCGCATCGCCGCCATCGAGCGGAACTGCTTCTGCGCCACCGGGAAGAGCAAGGTGCGGATGATGAGGGTCAGGCAGATGATGGCGAAGCCGAAATTGCCGATCGTGTCGTAGAGCCACATCAACAGCATGAAGATCGGCTTCATGAACCAGCGGAACCAGCCCCAGTCGATCGCCCGCTCGAGCGGCGTCCCCAGCGAGGCGGTATAGCGGTCGAGCAGCTTCACTTCCTTCGCGCCGGCGAAGAAATGGGAGCGATAGGTGAGGGCCTTGCCGGGCTGCACGACCGCCTGCGGCGGGGCGTAATCGGCCTGGAAGGCGCCGCTCGCGGCGTGGCGGAACGAAGCGTCGACATTGCTCGCCTGGTCGGGGACGAGCGCGGTCAGCCAGTATTTGTCGGTGAAGCCGATCCAGCCTCCGCTCGACGCCAGCCTTTGGTCGCCTTTCTCGGTGAGGTCCTTGTAGGTCCAGCTGTAATTGGCCGCGCCGTTGAACACCCCGACCGGGCCGATATGCGTCGAATAGCTGCTCTTGTCGTGCGATTCGTCGGCGCGGCTGACCAGCGCCCAGGGCCGCACCGCGACCGCGCCGCCGGTGGGGTTGGAGACTCTCTGCTCGACCGTGAACAGATAGGAGTCGTCGACCGCGAAGGCGATGTCGAAGCGCAGGCCCTGCGGGTTGGTCCAGCTCAGGATCACCGGGCTGCCCGGCGTCAGATGGTTGCCGCTCGCCGTCCAGACCGTGTCCGGGCCCGGCAGGGCGATGCCCTCGCCGGTCCAGCCGTAGCTCGCGAAATAGGCGTCGGGTGCTCCGGCCGGGGAGAGCAGGCGGATCGGCGGCGAGTTGGCGGCGATGCTCTCCCGGTGCTGGGTGAGGACGAGGTCGTCGATCCGCGCGCCCTTGAGGCCGATCGAGCCGTGCAGGCGCGGCGTGTCGATGGCGATGCGGGGCGTCTCGCGCAGCATCGTCGCGCGATCGCGGGTGGCCATCGGCGTGCTCGCCGAAGGGCTGGCCTGCGGACGGGGCAGCGGGACCTGCTTGCCGTTGACCGTCTTGGTCGCCGGCGGGTTGGCGGTCGGGATCCAGCGCTGGGAGATGAAGGTCCAGCCGATCAGCACGAGCGCCGACAGCACGACCGCGAGGATGATGTTGCGGTGCTCGTTCACTCAATTCCCCTTAAGGTGGTCGGCGCCGTCACGGCACGGGATCGTAGCCCGAGCCGCCCCAGGGGTGGCAACGGGCGAGGCGCCGCGCGGCGAGCCAGGAGCCGCGCAGCGCGCCATAGCGCCGGAGCGCCGTGATTGCATAGGCCGAGCAGCTCGGCTGGAAGCGGCAACTCGGCGGCAACAGGACGGAAGGTCCCTTCTGCCACCCCTTGGCGACGAGGATCAGCAGATGCGCGATCATCGGCGCAGCTTCGCCAGCGCGCCGCCCAGCTCGTCGCGGAGCAGGCCGAAGTCGCGCTCGACGCCGCCGGCGCGGCCGATCAGCACATGGTCGGCGCCCGGCACGCCGCGCTCGGGCAGCAGGTCGCGGGCGAGCGCCCGGAAGCGCCGCTTCATCCGGTTGCGCACCACCGCGCCGCCGATCTTCTTGGTGACGGTGATTCCGAGCCGGATTACCGGATCGCCGTCGCCGCGGTCGCGGACGAGGAGGACGAAGCCGGGCATGGGGGCGCGGCGGCCGCGATTCGCCGCGAGGAAATCGGCCCGGCGGGTGAGAATCGTGTAGGGCCGGCCGCTCAGGCCGACAGCGTCTTGCGCCCGCGGGCGCGCCGCGCCGCCAGGATCCTGCGGCCGCCCGGGGTCGCGGTCCGGGCGCGGAAGCCGTGGCGCCGCTTGCGCACCAGGTTGCTGGGCTGGAAGGTCCGCTTCATCGCTCATTCCTCGAAAATAACTAAAAGGGCCGCTCTCCCGGCCCTCCATGAAAGTAGCACTTTCACGGGAACCCCTGGAACGGCCTTCCTCGCCGGCGCCGATAGGCAAAGGCGGCCGGAAAGTCAATCGCGGGGCCCCGGATCGGAGGCTTGGCCGACATGCAGCGTGCCGACGTGGAGTTCTGCCGTCTCGATCGCGTCCCTGCCCTCGAGATCGGCCGGGGCTTCGGCCGGTCTCGCCGCCTCGGCCGCCTCCCGCTCTCTGCGCCTCGCCTCGCGCCGCATGTGGCTGTTCCGCCTCAGCCCCCAATCCGCCCAGGCTCCCTTCTTCGGATGCTTCTTCTTGAGCCAGACATATTGCTTCTTCGCCCAGTCGCTGTAGCGCAGCACCAAGGTCAGCCCCGCCGCGAAGACGAGGATTCCGCCCGGCCCGGGTATCGGCCCGACCAGAGGCGTCACCGCGATCAGCAGCAGGCCGACGACGACGAGGGCCATCCTCACCGCAGGCTTCTCCGTCTGCCGCGACCACCAATGCTTCATGGAGAGCGATGTGGCGTCACTGTGTTAGCCGCGCAAGACGCCTCTGCCCAAAAACAAACGACTGATTCCGGCCACGGCGCGGACTACCTTCCAAATCGGCGTCCGAAACGGAGGGAACCGGGAGTTGGTCGCGCATGTCGCCACGGTAGCGTTCCTTGGGCTGGAGGCGCGGCCGGTCGAGGTCCAGGTCCAGATATCGAGCGGCCTTCCCAAGTTCCTGGTCGTCGGCCTGGCGGACAAGGCGGTGGCGGAGAGCCGGGAGCGGGTCCATGCGGCGCTCGCGGCGATCGGCCTGTCGCTCCCGCCCAAGAGGATCACCGTCAACCTCTCGCCGGCCGACCTTCCCAAGGAAGGCTCGCATTACGACCTGCCCATTGCCCTCGGCCTGCTCGCCGCGATGGGGGCGATCGATACCGAGACGCTGGCCGGCTACGTCGCGGTCGGCGAGCTCGGCCTCGACGGCCGGGTGGCGCCGTCGCCGGGCGTGCTCCTCGCCGCCATGCACGCCTCCGCCCGCAGCCTCGGCCTGGTCTGCCCCGTCGCGCAGGGGCCGGAGGCGGCCTGGGCCGGCGATATCGAGATCATCGCCGCGCCCGACCTCATCGCCCTCATGAACCATTTCCGCGGCAGCGCGGTGCTGCCGCCGCCTTTGCCGGGCGAGGCGGCGCTGAACGGCCTCGGCCCGGATCTCGCCCAGGTCAAAGGGCAGGAGACGGCCAAGCGGGCGCTGGAGATCGCCGCTGCGGGCGGCCATAATCTGCTGATGACCGGGCCGCCGGGGGCCGGCAAGTCGCTGCTCGCCGCCTGTCTCCCCGGCATCCTCCCGGAGCTGACCCCTTCCGAGGCGCTCGAAGTGTCGATGATCGCCAGCGTCGCCGAAGCGCTCACCGGCGGGCGGCTGATCCGCAAGCGCCCGTTTCGCGCGCCGCACCACAGCGCCTCGATGGTGGCTTTGGTCGGCGGAGGCCTGCGCGTCCGCCCGGGCGAGGTCAGCCTCGCGCATCTCGGCATCCTCTTCCTTGACGAGCTGCCCGAATTCCAGCGCTCCGCCCTCGATTCGCTGCGCCAGCCGCTCGAGACCGGCACCGTCTCGGTCGCCCGCGCCAACGCCCACGTCACCTTCCCGGCGCGTGTGCAGCTGGTCGCGGCGATGAATCCGTGCCGCTGCGGCCATCTCGGCGATCCCGCGCTCGCCTGCTCCCGCGCGCCGCGCTGCGCCGCCGATTATCAGGCCAAGGTCTCCGGGCCCTTGCTCGACCGAATCGACCTCCACGTCGACGTGGCTGCCGTCGCCGCCGCCGACCTCGTTCTGCCGCCGCCCGCCGAGGGGTCGGCCGAAGTGGCGAAGAGGGTAAGGGAGGCGCGCCGCGTCCAGACGGACCGCTACGCTGCCCATGGCCTGCGCACCAACGCCGAGGCGGACGGCGACCTCCTCGCCTCGGTCGCCACCCCCGACGATCCCGGCCGCCGCCTGATGGGCCAGGCCGCCGAGGCCATGCGCCTCTCCGCCCGCGGCTTCCACCGGGTCCTCCGCGTCGCCCGCACCATCGCCGATCTCGCCGGCAGCGAAGCCGTCCGCCGTGTCCACGTCGCCGAGGCTTTGAGCTACAGGAGGCAGGCGCCGCGGGCGTAGGATAGCGCTCTCAGAAAAGGGGAATGTCTGGCCCCGCGGGGCGCAGATCGCTCTGCGCGCTGAAACGCGGCCGGTCGGACTGCGCCTCGTCGGAAACCACGTCGAACGCGACGCTTATTCGATCCTCGTCGACGAGCGAAGGAATCGTCCGGTGCCGATAGTGCGAGGGCGCCAGCAACACCATGCCTTCGCGCGGCTGAAAGCGCGCGACGGGAAGGAAGCTGGGCATCGCGCGAGCAATCGCCCCGGGCGGGCCGAACTCGATGCAGCCCGGGCCGGCGCCTTCGGCCGACACGGGCTCCGGCACCCGGACATAATAGACGCCGCTCAGCCAGCCTCCCGGGTGGAGATGCCATTGCTCGAAATCCTGGTTGCGCTGGAACAGTCCCCAGGTGCGAAGGTGCGCGCAGCCGGGCCGTGCTTTCGCCCAAGGGTCGAATCCGCCGGACGTCGCGCAAGGATAGGCTGCGGCAAGGGCCTTGATCGCGCGCAACAGGAGCCGGACGATGTCGGGGTTGGCTCCGGCGAAGAGGCTGTGCACGCGGCTGCTGCCGCGATTGGCCTGGTTCGCCGGTAATGCGTCGAGGCGATGGGGATTGGCGAGCAGTTCCTCGGCCAGGGCGTCGTTGAACGAGGCAAGGTCGCTGAATCCGTCGGGCACCGGCAAGGATTGCGTCAGCACGCGTCGCGGGTCGGTAAGGATGGCCCGCGCTTTGTCTTCTTCGCCGCTCAGGGCAAGGGCGATGCCCCAGTCGTAGAGCAATTGGGCGTGGCGCACGCCGCAGGCCGCGAGCGCCTCGCAGATGGCGAGCGTCTCGGCGGTGCGGCCTGCCTCGCGGACGATCTTGCAAAGGCTGCGGCACGCCTCCCTGTGGTCGGGATCGACGCGAAGCACGGCCCGGAACTCCGCCTCCGCCTCTCCGAGCCGACCCAGAGCGTAGAACGCGGCGCCGCGCTCATAGTCCGGACCGGGCTCATCGGCCTTCGTCAACAGATCCAGGGTCTTATGATATTCGAGGAGGGCGTTGTAGCAGCGGGCCAGCCGGGGCCGCGCGTTCGGCATCTGCGGGTCCCGGCGCAATGCCGCTTCGAACAAACGCGCCGCGGCGGCGAAGTCATACTGGTCGAGCTCGAGATTCGCCAGGCGGAAATGGAGGATGGCGTCATCCGGCCGGGTCTCGATCGCGCGGCGGAGCACCGCCCGCATGGCGCTCGGATTCGCTACATTTTCATGGTCGGCTGCCCGCCAGAGGATTGGCGCTCCCACCTCCGGGACACAGGCTCAGGAGAGGTTTTCGGTAAAATCTGTGTTGTTGTGGCTGCTGTTTTCCGCCGAGCTGGCGACCAGGCGCCGGACTTTCGGGGCCTGCCACGACCGGGAAGCAGCAGCGGCGGCAGGCGCCCCGCGGCCAGAAACCTTCTCGTACTTCCGCATGTCGTAATCTCCTGATGTGCTTCAAAGCATAGACGCGCGTCTGGAGAAAGCAAAGCCGCGGGCGGAGTTCCCCGCAGCGCCTAAAGGCTGTCGATCCAGCCCGCCAGCTCGGCCAGGCTTTTGAGCTCCCGGAACCTCGGATGGCCCGCCGGCGCCTCGGCCGTCTCGTGGGCCCAGCACAATTCGAACGGCACATAGGCCGCCCACGCCCCCGCCTCTAGCGCGGGCAATATGTCGGAGCGCATCGAATTGCCCGCCATCACCGCCTCTCCCGCCGGCACGCCGTAGCGCGCGAAGATGCGGGCGTAGGTGTTGGCGCTCTTGTCGCTGACGATCTCGACCCCCTCGAACCGCTCGCCGAGGCCGGAGGCGGCGAGCTTCGCTTCCTGGTGGTGGAGGTCGCCCTTGGTCACCAGCACCAGCCGCCCGAGCGCCGCCAGCGCGTCGAGCGCGTCCGGCACGCCTTCCAGCGTCTCGACCGGATGCGCCAATATCTCCCGCCCCAGCGCCAGGATCCGCCCCACCGTCGCTGCCGGCAGCGCATCGCCGCCGAACTCCAGCGCCGTCTCGACCATCGACAGCACGAAGCCCTTGGCCCCGTAGCCATAGGGTTCGAGGTTGCGATGCTCGACCGCCTCCAGCCGGGCCTGCACGGTTTCGGCCGGCGCGAAGTCCTTGAGCAGCTCGGCCAGCGCGCGCTGGGTCCGGACGAAATAGGCCTCGTTGTGCCACAAAGTGTCGTCGGCATCGACGCAGATGAGGCGGATCGCCATTATTGCAGCCGGGTGACTTTCAGCCCCTTGGCGGCGAGCAGGCGGAGGACCGAATCGCTGCCGGCGAGGTGGCCGGCGCCGACCGCGACGAACACGGTGCCCGGTTTGTCGAGCCGCGCCTTCAGCCACTCGCTCCAGCGGGCGTTGCGCTGTTTCATCAGCGCTTCCCGCAGCTCCGCCGACATCTGCGTCTCATCGTCGAAGCTCCTCGCGATTCCGTCGACGTCGCCGGCCTCCCAGGCGGTCAGCATCTCGGCGAACTCGCGCTTCGATTTGTCCGGCGTGTCGAGCAGGGCGACCAGGAACTTGCGCTGCGAGTCCTCCGACAGGCGGTCGAAGAAGCCGAATTGCTGTTCCGCCGTCTCCAGCCCCTCGACCGGCTTGCCGCTCGTCTTCCACGCGGCGCCAAGCGTCCGCTCGACTCCGGAATCGGGGTCTAGGCCGAGCCGCTTGAACTCGACTCCGGTCAGCATCAGCCCGGCCGCCCAAGTCTCCATCCGGTCGAGGAAGGCCTCGGGAATTCCGCTCTCGGCGACCATCGCCTTGAGAGCGTCGCGCTTCCCGGCCGGCACCCGCTCCGCCAGCGGCGGCTGGCCCGGCGACATGCCGAGCGTCATCAGCGTCTGGGCGATCGCCATCTGGTCGTCGAGATTGGCGATCTCCAGGACGAGCACGTCCGACGATCCGAGCGCCCGGTCGAAGGCCGGCGTGCGCCAGGCGAGGCCCTTGGGAAGCAGGTGGAAGCTTCCGAACAAATAGATGGTCGTGTCCGCGTCGGCGAGCTTCCACATCGCCGGATGCGCGCCCGCCGGCGTTTCCGCCGCCGCCGGGATCCCCCACGCGAGGCCCATCGCCGCAAGCGCGGCCGACACCGTTCTCAACCAATTCAAACCCATATCCGCTCCTCAACCCGGATCGGAGCGCGCTAGCGATCCGCCTTTCTTGACCGTCTCTGCCCCATGCGCCAAAGCGTCGCCACCCTTTGTTGCTTGCTTGTCAGTCAAACTGCGAAAGCCCCCCTTGGCCGACCGTCCGCCGAGCTTCCAGCGCCTCATCCTGACCCTCCACGAATATTGGAGCCGGCAGGGCTGCGTCATCCTCCAGCCCTACGACATGGAGATGGGGGCGGGGACCTTCCACCCGGCGACCGCCCTGCGCAGCCTCGGCCCGGATCCCTGGAAGGCCGCGTACGTCCAGCCCTGCCGCCGCCCCACCGACGGCCGCTACGGCGAGAACCCGAACCGGCTCGGCCATTATTATCAATATCAGGTGATCCTGAAGCCGAGCCCGCCTGATCTCCAGGCCTTCTATCTCGGCTCGCTCGCCGCCATCGGCATCGACTTCGCGATGCACGACATACGCTTCGTCGAGGACGATTGGGAATCGCCGACGCTCGGCGCCTGGGGCCTCGGCTGGGAAGTGTGGTGCGACGGGATGGAGGTGACGCAGTTCACCTATTTCCAGCAAGTTGGCGGCTACGATTGCAAGCCGGTCTCAGGCGAATTGACCTACGGCCTGGAGCGCCTCGCAATGTATGTCCAGGGCGTCGACAACGTCTACGACCTGGCGTTCAACGATGCCGAGGAAGGAGAGGGGGGCGTCACCTACGGCGACGTCTTCCTCGAGAATGAGCGCGAGTTCAGCGCGTACAATTTCGAGAGTGCCGACACCGACACCCTGCTGCGCTGGTTCAAGGACTCGGCGGAGGAGAATGTCCGCTGCATCGCCGCCCGGCTCCCGCTCCCCGCCTACGACCAGGCGATCAAGGCCAGCCACATCTTCAACACCCTCCAGGCGAGGGGCGTGATCTCGGTGGCCGAACGCCAGGCCTATATCGCGCGGGTAAGGGACCTCACGAAGGGCGCCTGCGAAGCCTGGATGCAAAAGAACGGGTGGGCGGCGTGAGGGGTGGCCGCTGGCTAAACCCCTCTCCCGTTCAGGGAGAGGGAGGGGCCCAAGCCGTCAGGCTTGGGAGGGTGAGGGCACGCGCTCTCGCCTCCTTGCCCTCACCCTCCCACCGCTTCGCGGCGGGTCCCTCCCTCTCCCTGAACGGGAGAGGGTAGATGCCTGATTTCCTCCTCGAGCTTCTCAGCGAGGAAATACCCGCGCGCATGCAGGACAAAGCGCGCGAGGATCTCGCGCGCCTGTTCGCCGCCGAGATCGGCAAGGCCGGGCTCGAGACCCGCGCGCTGGAAACCTGCGCTACCCCCCGCCGTCTCGTCCTCATCGCCCGCGGCCTGCCCGCCGAGACCGAAGCCGTCCGCGAGGAAACCAAAGGGCCCCGTGCCTCCGCCCCGCCGCAGGCGCTCGAAGGCTTCCTCCGCAAGACGGGCCTCGCCCGCGACCAGCTCGAAGAGCGCGACGGTGTCCTTTTCGCCGTCGTGGAGAATCCGGGCCGCCCCACCGCCGCGGTGCTCGCCGAGGCGATCCCGGCGATGATCCACGCTTTCCCCTGGCCCAAGTCGATGCGCTGGGGCGAAGCCTCCGTCTCGACCGAGAGCCTGCGCTGGGTCCGCCCGTTGCAAGGGATCGTGGCGCTGCTCGGCGAGGAGATCGTGGATTTCGAGATCGCCGGAATCCGCTCCGGCGCCGCCACGGTCGGCCACCGCTTCCATCACAGCGGCACGATCACCATCGGCAGCGCCAATGATTATGTCGAGAAATTGAAGGCCTGCCACGTCGTCGTCGACCAGGAGGAGCGCAAGCGGATCGTCCGCGACGGCGCCCGCGCCGCGGCTGAGGCCGCCGGCCTGGCGCTTGTCGAGGACGAAGGCCTGGTCACGGAAAATGCCGGTTTGACGGAATGGCCGGTCCCCCTCCTCGGCGCCTTCGACCCCGCCTATCTCGACGTGCCGCCCGAGGTGATCCAGCTCACCATGCGCACCAACCAGAAGTATTTCGCTATGAGCTCCTCCCCGGAACGGGGAGGGGGACCGGCGAAGCCGGTGGAGGGGGCCCACCTCTCCGCCGCTTCAGAGTCGGGGCCCCTCCACCATCCTTCGGATGGTCCCCCTCCCCGTTCCGGGGAGGAGCGAGGCAGTCTCGCCCCCGCCTTCATCTGCGTCGCCAACATCGAGGCGGCCGACGGCGGCGCCGCGATCGTCAAGGGCAACGAGCGGGTCCTCTCCGCCCGCTTGGCCGACGCCAAGTTCTTCTGGGAGCAGGACCTCAAGGTCCCGCTCGAGGACCAGGCGAAGAAGCTCTCGGACATCGTCTTCCACGAAAAGCTCGGCACGATAGCCGACAAGGTCGAACGGGTAGCCAAGCTCGCCCGCTGGCTGGTCGAGGAGGGGATAATTAGCTCCTCCCCGGAACGGGGAGGGGGACCGCCGCCGAAGGCGGTGGTGGAAGGGTCCCACCGCTCCGCCGCTTCAGACTCTGGCCCCCTCCACCAGCCAGCGTCTGGACCCCCTCCCCGTTCCGGGGAGGAGCTGGCCGACCTCGCCGAACGCGCCGCCCGACTCGCCAAGGCGGACCTCGTCACCGGCCTGGTCGGCGAGTTTCCCGAATTGCAGGGAATCATCGGCGGCCACCTCGCCCGAGCCCAGGGCGAACCGCCGGAAGTCGCCGACGCCATCCGCGATCATTACAAGCCGGCGGGGCAGGGCGACGAGGTCCCCACCGCCCCGGTGACGGTCGCGGTGAGCCTGGCGGACAAGCTCGACACACTATTTGCATTTCTGGCAATCGGGGAGGGGCCGACAGGGTCTCGCGATCCATATGCTCTGAGGAGGCAGATCCTCGGCGCGATCGGCCTGATATTGAAAAACCGTCTTCGACTTCCTCTCTCGTCCGCCTTTGCTGCCCTCGCAGCTATTCACCAAGAGGATTACGCCGAGAGGATGGCCGACGACGTGCCCGGCCTAGGTGAGAAGCTGGAGCACTACCGACAAATCGAATTGACCAGGGGACGTGAATCGTTCGAATACCTCAGCAGGTTAGTTCCCCAAGCGATTGATGAATTCCTCGAATCAGTCCCAGAGGTGCCTGATGAGCCGGGCGACGCATACGAGCGACTGAACCAGCAGCGGCGAGTTGGTGCGATGCATCGGTCGTGGATCCTAGGGCATCTCTGGTTCTTGAAATGGACCGATGTTCAGTCCGCCATGCACTCGTGTCTGATCTTCGCTGAGGACCGCCTCAAGGTCCAGCAGCGCGAGGCTGGGGTTCGCCACGACCTAATCGACGCGGTGTTCGCATTGGGCGTGGAGGATGATCTCGTCCGCCTGCTCGCCCGGGTGCGCGCGCTCCAGGCGTTCGTCGAGACTCCCCAAGGCGCCGACCTGCTCGCCGGCTACAAGCGCGCCGCCAACATCCTCAAGAAGGAAGGCTGGGAAATCTCCTCTCCCTCCAGGGGAGCATCAGGTGAGGACAGCCGGGGGCTGTCCTCACCTGATGCTGGAGGGGCCCGCCCGGCGGAGCCGGGTGGGAGGGTGAGGGACATCAACGTCGCCCAGCCCTGGCCCACCGACGCCCCTGCCGAAACCGAACATCCCAAGAACAAAAAACTTTCCTACACGCCGGAAAAGGACGAGGCTCGGCTGATCGAGGCCCTCGATTCGGCCGAGCCTCGCGCTCGCGCGGCCGTCGAGGCGGAGGGTTTCGAAGGCGCGATGGCGGCGCTTGCCAGCCTTCGCGCCCCCGTAGATGCGTTTTTCGACAAGGT
>JAXDOX010000005.1:0-113784 GCA_034668625.1 Sphingomonadales bacterium | reverse complement strand
ATCTGGCTCCTGATGCTGCCGGGCTGGCAGGGGATCGTGCTGGCCGACGCCATGGAGCACCGGGCGCCGAATGTCGGGCTGATGGGGCTGGTGGCGTTGGGCGCCGCCCTGATGCGCGCGGCGGGCTGCGCCTACAACGACATCGTCGACCGCGACATCGACGCCAGGGTGGCGCGCACGGCCATGCGGCCGATCCCCGCCGGCCAGATCAGCGTCGGGCAGGCCTGGGGCTTCGTGATCGCCTGCTGCCTGGCCTCGCTCGCCATCCTCCTCAGCCTGCCGCCGACGGCGGTGGCCCTGGGCGTGGCCTCGCTGGCGCTGGTGGCGGCCTATCCGTTCATGAAGCGGATCACCTGGTGGCCGCAGGCCTGGCTCGGCCTGGTCTTCTCCTGGGCGGCTTTGGTCGGATGGCCGGCGGTGCGGGGCGAAATGTCCGAGACCATCCTGCTGCTCTACGCGGGCTCCATCTTCTGGGTCATCGGATACGACACCATCTATGCCATCCAGGACATCGAGGACGACGCGCTGGTCGGCGTTCGATCCTCGGCGCGGACGCTGGGCTCCCGCGTCAGGGGCGGGGTTGCCGTCTGCTACGCGGCGGCGCTCATCCTCTGGTGCTTTGCCCTGTGGCGGGAGCGGCCGGACGGGTTGGCGCTCGTCGCCCTGCTGCCGATGGCGACCCACCTGCTCCACCAGGTCGTCACGCTGAAGCCGGACGACGGCGAGGACGCGCTGGCGAAGTTTCGCTCCAACCGTTTCGCCGGGCTGCTGATGTTCCTCGCCTGTCTCGTCGTCGGCACCAGCTGAGGCTTTGCATTTCGCCGGGGCCGACCCTAGTTGCCCTTGATGCTGACCGTTCCCCAAGCCGAAGACCGCGCCTCCTCCCTCGTCGAACGCGCGAGAAAAGCGGGCGCGGATGCCGCCGACGCGCTCTATTTCGGCGACTCCTCGACGGGCGTGCAGGTCCGCCTCGGCGACCTAGAGGACGTATCCCGCTCGGAAGGCGAGACGATCGGCTTGCGTTTCTTCGTCGGCACGCGGTCCGCGAGCGTCTCTTCCTCGGACCTCTCTGTCGACGCTTTGGCGGCCTTGGTCGAGCGCGCCGCGGCGATGGCCCGCGAAGCGCCGGAAGACCCCTATGCCGGTCTCGCGCCCCAAGACCGGCTGCTCGAGGGTCCGCTCGCCGACGTCGAGGCCGACGATTGCGGCGACCCGTCGCCGGTCGAGCTGAAGGCGCGAGCGCTCGAGACCGAGGACGCCGCCCGCGCCGTCGCCGGAATCACCAACAGCGAAGGCGCCGGAGTGGGCGCCGGCCGCACCGTCATCGCCCTCGCCACCAGTCACGGCTTCTGCCGCGGCTACACGGCCAGCTCCTATTCCGGCTCGGCGAGCGTTATTGCCGGCACCGGCGGCGGCATGCAGCGCGATTATGCCTATCACAGCGCCCGCCATTTCGCCGACCTCGACGCGGCCGAGGCGATCGGCCGCCGCGCCGGCGAGCGTGCCGTCGCCCGCCTCGATCCCGCCAAGCTCGCCAGCGGGGCCATGCCGGTGGTGTTCGATCCGCGCGTAGGCAACTCGCTGCTCGGCCATCTCGTCTCCGCCATCGTCGGCAGCGCCATCGCTCGCCGCACCAGCTTCCTCCTCGAGTGCGAAGGCGACCAGATATTCGCCTCCGGCATCGTCGCGCGAGACGATCCACTGCGCCGGCGGGGGCTGCGCTCGAAACCGTTCGACGGGGAAGGCCTGCCGACCCGCCCCACCGACCTCGTCGCCGACGGCCGCCTCACCGGCTGGCTGATGGACAGCGCCTCGGCGCGCCAATTGGGGCGCGAGCCGACCGGCCACGCCAGCCGCGGCGCCGCCGGCCCGCCCGGCGCGAGCGCGACCAACGTCCACATGGCGCCGGGCAACGTCTCCCGGGAGGGTCTTCTCGTCGGGATCGAGCGCGGCGTCTACGTCACCGAGCTGATCGGGCAGGGCGTGAACCCGGTCACCGGCGATTACAGCCGCGGCGCGTCCGGCTTCATCATCGAACGAGGAGAGATCGGCCGCCCCGTCGCCGAGATCACCATCGCAGGCAATCTGCTCGACATGTTCCGCAGCCTGGTGCCGGCCGACGATCTCGAATTCCGCTACTCCATCAACGTCCCCACTTTGCGCACCGATGCGATGACGGTCGCCGGTGCTTGACGAGGTCGCCCGCATCGCCCGCGAGGCGGGGAGGATCGCCGCGGACCGCGCCGGCGGCCCCTTCCGGCGCTGGGAAAAGGCGCCTGACGCGCCGGTCTGCGAGGTCGACCTCGAGGTCGACGCCTTCCTTCGCGACGCGCTCGGCCGGCTCGATCCGGAGGCGGGTTGGCTTTCCGAGGAGACGGCGGACGCTACCGACCGGATCGAGCGTCCGCGCCTCTGGGTGGTCGATCCGATCGACGGTACCCGCGACTATCTGCGCGGCGGCAGCGGCTGGTGCGTGTCGGTCGCCCTGGTCGAGGAACGGGTGCCGGTGATCGGGGTGCTCGACGCCCCGGCGCGGGGCGAGCAATGGACGGCGGCGCGCGGCGCCGGCGCATGGCGCAACGGCGAGCGGCTGCGGGTCAGCGGGCGCACCGCTTTCGCCGGCGCCCGCGTCCCGGCCGACCGGCTGCCGGCCGAGGATGGCGATCTCGTCGCGGTGCCCAGGCCCAATTCGATCGCGCTTCGCATCGCCCTCGTCGCGGCGGGGGAGGCGGATCTCGCCGCGACGCTCAGATGGGGCTTCGAATGGGACATAGCGGCCGCCGCTTTGATCGCCGCCGAAGCCGGCGCGACGGTGACCGGGGCGCTCGGCCAGCCTTACGCCTTCAACAGCGCCGCCGGCACCGCCTTCGGCGTGCTGGTAGCTACTCCAGGCATCCACGCCGCCGCCGCGGAGCGGCTGCGCGAGCGCGCGCTCGCCCTCGTCTGACCGCCTTCGTCGCGCCGTCCGCCACGTTGGGCGCGCCGACTTCGACTTCCGCCGGCGAAAAGCGTAGGGTCGTCCGATTGGAGGGCTGCCGATGAAGAGTTTCATCCTTCCGCTAGCCGCCGCCGCGGCGATCGGCGGCGCCCCGCCGCCAGCCGAGCCTGCCGCGCCGCCGCCGGCCCAGGCCGCTCCCGCCGCCGAGGACGGCTTCTCGCTCGCGATGGGCGAGGACCGCAACGAGCGGATGACGGTGCCGGTCAGCATCGGCGCCAACGGCCCCTACCCGTTCATCGTCGACACCGGCGCGGAGCGAACCGTGATCGCGACCGACCTCGCACATGCGCTGCAGCTCGGCGCGGCCGGCAAGGCGCGGGTCCACTCCATGACCGAGGTCAGCGAGATCGAGACCGTCTCCATTCCCAGCCTGCAGGTCGGCGGCAAGCAGGTGCGCGACATCAGGGCGCCGGCGATGGACCGCCGCAACCTCGGCGCCGAAGGGATGCTTGGAGTCGATTCCCTGCAGCAGCAGCGCGTCTCGTTCGATTTCGCGCGGGACGTCATGACGGTGGTGCCTTCGCGCGAGAGCGAGGAGCGCTGGACCGACGATTCGATCATCGTCACCGCCCGCAGCCGCTTCGGCCACCTCGTCCTTGTCGACGCCACGGTCGAAGGTGAGAAAGTGTGGGTGATCGTCGACACCGGCGCGCAGGTCACGGTCGGCAACACGGCGCTGCGGCTGAAATTGGAGAAGCACGGCAAGCTCAAGCGGCTCGACCCGATCACTTTGCTGAGCGTCACCGGCGGCCGCCTCAGCGCCGATGCGTCGCTGGTCAAGCATATGCGCCTTGGCGGCGTCGACATTTACGACATGCCGGTCGCCTTCGCGGATGTGCACCCGTTCATCAAGCTCGGCCTGACCGGCCGCCCCGCTTTGCTGCTCGGCATGGACGCCCTGAAGCTGTTCGAGCGGGTGTCGGTCGACTTCCCCAAGCGTCGCGTCCGCCTCCTCGCCCGCGGCCGCTCCGAACGCGCGCCCTGGGCCCAGCTCGCCTCTGCGACGCGGGCAGGCCCCGGCGGCTGAGCCGTCAGCCGACCCGCGGCACCCTCAGCCGCGGGATGTCGATCTTGGGGCAGCGGTTCATCACCACCTTGAGGCCGGCGGCTTCGGCGCGGGCGGCGGCCTCCTCGTTGATCACGCCGAGCTGCATCCACACCGCCTTCGCCCCCGCCGCGATCGCCTCGTCCACCGCCTCGCCGGCGGCCTGCGGGCGCCGGAAGATGTCGACCAGGTCGATCGGCTCCCCGATCTGCGACAACTCGCGCCAGACATATTCGCCGTGGACATGCTCGCCCGTGATCTGCGGATTGACCGGAAGGACGCGGTAGCCCCAATCCTGCAGGAACTTCATCACCCCGTAGCTCGGGCGGTCGGGCCGGTCGGAGGCGCCGATCATCGCGATCGTGCGCGTGCCGGCGAGCAGCGCGTATAGGTCTTCGTCGCGGGTGAGGGGCATGGCTAGTCGGTTCGGTCCGCTCGGATCATTCCGCGCTCGAATCGGCGCCACGCGGTCTGATGAGCAGGCCGTATGTCAGCATGGTCACGCCGAAGAACATGAGAATGAGCCAGAACGCAGTCATCGTGCATCTCCCAGGCAGCGTTGCAGCCTCGCGCCCGCTCTCGCTGCAAGCTGCTGCCGTTCCATTGGGCTTAACGCCGGATTTGGCGTCGAGTCTCCCACAATCTGCTCAGAGAGCGAGCAGCTTTGCTGCCCGGCCATCATCAAGTCGTGGATGAAGCCCGTACCGCCGGCGATTATCGCTCCGAGGCCGACCGAGACGAACAATTGCCACCAACCTTGTCCTCTGGAGATCATGTTTTTTCATAACAGCAGAATCGTGCCTCGCCAATCGCTGCTAAGCGAAGGGTTTCTCTGTCAGCAGTCGCCCAGCGATCCCCGCGAACACTTCCGCCTCCTCGCCCTCTCCGGCGGCGGGCGGAGTGCCAATGTCGGAGGCGCGGCGGAGGGCGATGGTCAAGGGGATGCGGCCGAGGAAGGGGAGGCCCATCACCTTCGCCGCCGCCTCCGCCCCGCCCGCGCCGAACGGATCCGAAACCTCGCCGCAATGCGGGCATTCGTAGCCCGACATGTTCTCGATCAGGCCTAGCAACGGCACGTCCATCTTGCGGAACAGGTCGATCGCGCGGGTCGCGTCGATCAACGCGAGATCCTGCGGCGTCGAGACGATGATCGCGCCCGCCGGCTTCCATTTCTGGATCAGCGAAAGCTGGATGTCGCCGGTGCCGGGCGGCAGGTCGACGACGATCGTGTCCGCATCCCCCCAGTCGGCATCCATCAGCTGGCCGAGCGCCGAGGCCACCATCGGCCCGCGCCAGGCGAGCGCGGTCCCGGCCTCGACCAGCTGGCCGATCGACAGCATGCGAACGCCCCAGGCCTCGACCGGCACGATCAACTTGTCGGCGAGCTCGGGCCGGCTGTTATTGCCCATGATCCGCGGCTGGGAGGGGCCGTAAATATCGGCGTCGACCAGGCCGACCTTGCGGCCGCGGCGGCCAAGGGTGATGGCGAGGTTGGCGGCGACGGTCGACTTGCCGACGCCGCCCTTGCCGCTGCCGACGGCGATCACCGTGCGCACCGGCTTCTCGGCCGTCATCGCCACGCGCACGTCCGCGACTCCGGGCACGCCCACCAAGGCGGCGCGGATCCTGCGCTCCAGCGCCGCGCGCGCCTCCGCCGAGAGCCCGGTGACGTCGAGGATCAGGCTGGCAACGCCCTCCTTGAGCCGAGGCGCCGAGACGCGGGCGGCGTCCTCCCCTAGGGCGGCCAAGGCGGCGGCAAGATCAGGGGCGTCCTGGCTCATCGCCTGCAGATAGGGACCGCGCGCCGCCTTGCCACTGTTTTTCCGCCTGCCCCGTTCCTATAAGGAGGGGATGAGAGCGATTTTGGGGTGGGGCGCGCGCCTCGCCGGCAGTTGGAGCGAGAATAAGGGCGGCCCCTGGGGCCCGTCCGGAGACGGCGGATCGGGAGGCGAGGGCGGCGGCGAGGGCGACGGCCCCCGCAGCCCCTGGGGCCAGCCGCCGCGCCGCCGCCGGCCGATCGGCGCGCCCGGCAACATCGCCTCGTTCGAGGATTTCTGGAAGAAGAGCCGCGACCGCTTCGGCGGCCGCTTCCCGCAACAGGACGGCAAGCCCTACTGGCTCTACGGCCTGGCGGTCTTCCTTTTGCTCTGGGTGATCTTCACCAGCTTCCACGTCATCGGCCCGCAGGAGCGCGGCGTCGTCACCCTGTTCGGCCGCTACAGCCGCACTCTGGGCTCGGGCGTCGGCATGACGCTGCCCTCGCCGATCGAGCGGGTCGACAAGATCGACGTCGGCCAGATCCGCTCGATCGACATCCCGGCGGGCGACCCCAACCGTCAGAACCTCATCATCACTGGCGATTCCAACATCATCGACGTCGCCTACACGGTGCGCTGGAGCATCCGCGACCCGCAGCTCTACCTCTACAGCCTCGACAATCCGGACGCGACGATCGGCGAAGTGGCCGAGAGCGCGATGCGGGCGATCATGGCCACGGTATCGCTCGACGACGCGATCGGCTCCGGCCGCAGCGACGTCGAGCAACGGGCCGGCCTGCTGATGCAGCAGATGCTCGACCGCTACGGCGCCGGCGTCAGGATCGAAGGCCTCGCGATCAAGCAGTCCGACCCGCCGGAGGCGGTCATCGACGCGTTCAAGCGCGTCTCGGCGGCGCAGCAGTCGGCGCAGGGGGATATCAACAACGCCCGCACCTACGCCCTCCAGATCACTGCCCGCGCGCAGGGCGACGCGACCGCCTTCGACAAGGTCTACGCACAGTACAAGCTCGCCCCCGAGGTCACCCGCCGCCGACTCTATTACGAGACGATGGAGCGGGTGCTGTCGAAGGTCGACAAGACGGTCGTAGAGGCGCCGGGGATCACGCCCTATCTGGCGCTGCCGGCGGTGCAGAAGCCGGCGCCGGAAGGAGCGGCGAAATGAGCCGGATCCTGCGCAACCCCATCTCGCTCGCCTTCCTGGCGATCCTGGTCCTGATCGTCGCCGGAAGCACCTTCGCGACCGTGCCGGAGACCAAGCAGGCGGTGATCGTCCGCTTCGGCCAGCCGGTGCGGGTGGTGAACGCCTATCATCCCGGCCAGGATTTCGGCGGCACCGGGGCGGGGCTCATCGCCCGCTATCCGTTCGTCGAGCAGCTGGTCTGGATCGACAAGCGAATCCTCAACGTCGACATGGATTCGCAGCAGGTGCTGTCGACCGACCAGCAAAGGCTGCAGGTCGACGCATTCGCCCGCTACCGCATCGTCGATCCGGTGCGAATGTACGTCTCGGCCCGCACCACCGACCGGGTCAGCGACGCGCTGAAGCCGATCCTCTCCTCGGCCATCCGCAACGAGCTCGGCAAGCGGCCGTTCGCGGCCTTGCTCAGCCCGGAGCGCGGCCAGCTGATGACCAACATCCGCAACGCGATGAACGGCTTCGCCCATCGTTACGGCGCCGAAGTGATCGACGTCAGGATCAAGCGCGCCGACCTGCCGGAGGGTTCGACCACCGATTCCGCCTACCAAAGGATGCGGACGGCGCGCGAGCAGGAAGCGGGATCGATCCGCGCACAGGGCTACAAGCAGGCCCAGATCATCAGGGCCGACGCCGACGCCGAGGCGGCCAGCATCTATGCCGAGGCCTATGGCAAGGACCCCGATTTCTACGATTTCTACCGCGCCATGCAGTCCTACGAGACGACCTTCTCGCCCAATGCCGCCGAGGGGCAGCCGCCGCAGGGGAAGACGACCATCATCCTCTCGCCCGAGAACGATTATCTAAGGGAATTCCGCGGCCGTAAATAATGAACGTGAAGCGGCGGGCGCATGCCTATTCAAATCCGGTTCAGCCGCACCACATACCGTCCGAAACGGCTTGTAATCGTATCGGGGTCGCCCCGGGCGAGTCGAATATCAGGAGGATTGCAATCGTGCGTTACGTTTATGGCCTTTCAGCCGCCCTGCTCCTGGGCGGCGCCGCCGCCACGCTGACCGTCGGACCCGTCGGCGCGCAGACGGCGCAGAACGAGCCGGGTGCGATGGCCGCCGCGGCGCCCCGCGCCGGCGCGCCGCTGAGCTTTGCCGACCTCGCCGCCCGGCTCCAGCCGGCGGTGGTCAACATCTCGACCAAGCAGTCCATCCAGGTCAGCCGCCAGCAGCAGTTGCCGCCGGGCCTCGAGGAGTTCTTCAAGCAGTTCGGCGCCCCGGTCCCGGGCCAGGACGAGGACAGCGGCGGGAACGCACCCGTCACCCAGCACGGCGGCTCATTGGGCTCGGGCTTCCTGGTCTCGCCCGACGGCTATGTCGTCACCAACAACCACGTCATCTCGCCCGCCCGCACCGGCGCGACGGTCGAGAGCATCACCGTCACCCTTGCCGACCGCCGCGAATATGAGGCGAAGCTGATCGGCCGCGACCAGACGTCCGATCTCGCCTTGCTGAAGATCAACGCGACCGGGCTGCCCTACGTCAATTTCGGCGATTCGACCCGCACCCGGGTCGGCGACTGGGTGGTGGCGATCGGCAACCCGTTCGGGCTCGGCGGCACCGTCACCGCCGGCATCGTCTCGGCGCTCCACCGCAACCTCCCCGGCGGCGGCGTCTACGACCGCTACATCCAGACCGACGCCTCGATCAACATGGGCAATTCGGGCGGCCCGATGTTCGACCTCAACGGCAACGTGATCGGCATCAACACCGCCCTCTATTCGCCGACCGGTGGCAATATCGGCATCGGCTTCGCGATCCCCGCCGAGCAGGCCAAGCCGGTGATCGACGCGCTGCGCCGCGGCGCCCGCGTCTCGCGCGGCTATATCGGAGTCAGCCTGCAGGAGGTCGACGAGGATATCGCCGCGGCGATGGGCGTGCCCAAGAACCAGGGCGAGCTGATCCGCGGAATCACCCCCGGCGGGCCCGCCGCCCGCGCCGGCATCCAGCAGGGCGATGTGGTCGTCGCCGTCAACGGCCAGACGGTCACGCCCGACCAGACGCTTGCCTACCTGGTCTCGCAGCAGCCGGTCGGCTCGCGCGTGCCGGTCGAGCTGGTCCGCGACGGCCAGCGCCGCACCGTCACCGTCGCGATCGGCGAGCGGCCGAGCGAGGAGGATCTGGCGAAGCTGAACGGCATCGACACCGACACCCCGGTCACCGGCCCGTCGGACTCGCAGCAATCGACCGGCCAGCGCTCGGCGCGGGAGAGCCTCGGCCTCACCGTCCAGACGCTGACTCCGGAGATCGCCCGGCAGCTCAAGCTGGCCGATACGAGCCTGAAGGGCGTCGTGGTCTCCGCGGTCGATCCGAACAGCGACGCCGCCGCCAAGGAGATCCAGGCGACCGACGTCATCCTTTCGATCAATCAGCGTGCCACCCGCACGCCCGATGAGGCTGCCGCTGCGGTGGCGGCCGCGCGAGCCGCCGGACGCCGCTCGGTATTGCTGCTGGTCAAGCGCGGCAACGCGCCGCCCATCTATATCGGAGTCGAGTTGAGCCGCCCCGCCGTCCGCTGAGCGCTTGCCGCCTTTGCCGCTTTCGCGGATAGGGGCGGCGACATTCGGACGGAGACAGACTTCATGGCCAGCCGCGCGACCGCCTCTCCGCCCGAGCTGACGGTCCGCGCCGTCATCCTCGGCGGGCTCATCACCCTCGTCTTCACCGCCGCCAACGTCTATCTCGGCCTGAAGGTCGGCCTCACTTTCGCGACTTCCATCCCCGCCGCGGTCATCTCGATGGCGGTGCTGCGCTGGTTCTCCTCCTCCTCGATCCTCGAGAACAACATCGTCCAGACGGTCGCTTCGGCGGCGGGGACGCTGGCGGCGATCTGCTTCGTCCTCCCCGGCCTGGTCATGATCGGCTGGTGGCACGGCTTTCCTTATTGGGAGACGGCCTTGATCACCGCTCTGGGCGGCATCCTCGGCGTGCTCTTCTCGGTCCCCCTGCGCCGCGCTTTGGTCAGCGATTCGCCGCTGCCCTATCCGGAAGGCGTCGCCGCCGCAGAGGTGCTGCGGGTCGGCGAGAATGCGCGCGACGCGGAAGCCGCGGCCGATCGCGGCGTCGAAGCGATCGCCACCGGCTCGGTGGTCTCGGCACTGTTCGCGCTGCTGGCCGCGATGAAGCTGACCGCCGCCGACGCGAGCGGTTTCTTCCGGGTCGGCGAGGGGGTGAGCGGGGTCAATCCCGGCTTCCAATTCTCCCTGCTCGGCGTCGGGCACCTCGTCGGCATCTCGGTCGGCGCGGCGATGGCGCTTGGTACCTTCATCGCCTGGGGCGTCGCCGTGCCCTTGCTGAGCGCGATGGCGCCCGCGGCGGCGGGCGTCGGCCTCGAGGATTGGGCCGGCGACGTCTGGGTCCACCAGGTCCGCTTCCTCGGCGCCGGGGTGATCGGAGTCGCCGCAATCTGGACCCTGCTCATCGTCATCGGCCCGATCCTCAAGGGACTTGCGGGCGCGATGGCCGCGTCGCGCGCACGGGCGTCGGGAGGCGGAGCGGACCTGCCGCTGCAGGAGCGCGACATCCCGATCGGCTGGGTGGCGCTCGGCAGTCTGGCCTGCCTTGTCCCGATCGCCCTGGTGCTCTGGATGCAGCTCGGCGCCGCCGCAGGGAGCAGCACGGTCCTCGTCGTCGCCGGCAGCCTCGTCTTCGTGCTGGTCGCCGGCGCCTTCATCGCGGCGGTGTGCGGCTACATGGCCGGGCTGATCGGCGCCTCGAACAGCCCCGTTTCGGGGATCGGCATCCTCTCGGCGATCGGTGCGTCGCTGCTGCTCGTCGCCGTGCTCGGCCGCGTCGCCGATCCCAAGCCGCTGGTCGCCTACGCGCTGATCGTCACCGGCATCGTCTTCGGCGTCGCCACCATCTCCAACGACAATCTCCAGGATCTGAAAACCGGCCAGCTCGTCCACGCGACGCCGTGGCGGCAGCAGGTTGCGCTCCTCTTCGGCGTGATCTTCGGCGCCGCGGTGATCCCGCCGGTGCTGAACCTGCTCAACCAGGGCTACGGCTTCGCCGGCGTCGCCGGGGCGGGCCCCAATGCGCTCGGAGCGCCGCAGGCGGCCCTCATCTCCACTCTCGCTACTGGCGTGCTCGGCGGCAACATGGACTGGACGATGATCGGCTGGGGCGTCGTGCTCGGAATCGGCCTCGTCCTGCTCGACGCGGCGCTCGGTAAGGCGAAGCGCCTGCGCTTGCCGCCGCTCGGCGTCGGCATCGCCATCTACCTGCCGATGTCGGCGACCCTGATGGTGATAATCGGCTCGGTCCTCGGCTGGCTCTATGACCGGGGCGCGGCGCGGGCACCGGACCCGGAGCGCTACAAGCGCACCGGCGTTCTGACCGCCACCGGCATGATCGTCGGCGAAAGCCTGTTCGGAGTCCTCCTGGCGGGCATCGTCGTCGCCAGCGGCAGCGGCTCGCCGCTCGCCGTCGTCGGCGACTCCTTCCGCCCGGTCGCCGTCTGGGGCGGCGCCCTGCTCTTCGCCTTGATCGCCTTCTGGATCTACCGGCGAAGCGCGAAACTCTCCCGCTGAACCACCGGGCTCATGCCGGCTCGGCGGGCGGCCGGCCGCCCGAGCGGAGCGCGATGAGCAGCCCCGCCAGCGCCAGCGCGCCGCCCATGGCGGCGAGCAGGCTCCAGCGATATCCTTCGAACAGCGTGGAAAAGCCCATGGCGATGACTGGGACGATCAGGCTCGAATAAGCCGCCTTGGCCGGGCCGACGGCGCGGATCACCTCGTAATAAAGAACGAAGGCGAGCGCGGAGGCGAGCAAGGCGAGGTAGAGGAGGCCGGCCCAGTAGGCCGGGGAGTCGTCCAGGACCGGCGGGCCCGCGACGGCGAAGGCGAGGATGGCGTTGGCGATTACCCCGTAGAGCATGCCCCAGGCGAGGATCGAGGGGATTGCGTGGCGGCGCAGCGCCTCGGCCGCCTGCATCGTGTTCGCGGCGGAGGCGGCGAGGATTCCGACCAGAGTGCAGCCAATGCCGATCAGGATGTCGTGCCGGCCGACGCTGCTGCTGCGCAGCTCCTGCACGAAGAGCAGGGCGACGCCGGCCATGGCGACGGCGGAGCCGAGCAGGAAGCGGCCGCTCAGCCGGTGGCCGAGGAACAGCCGCGCGAAAGCCGAATTGGGCACGAGCAGCAAGGCGAACACGACCGCAACGAGGCCGGAAGTGACGAAATGCTCGGCCGCGTAGACGCTATTGTAGTTGAGGCAGAATTGCGGGATGCCGAAGGCGACGGCCCAGGACTGGCCGCGCCCACCGAGGCGCAGCGGCCAGCCTCGCCATCGCGCCCAGGCGAACAAGGCGGCCGACGCGATCGCGAAGCGGTAGGTGACCGACCAGACCGCCGGCACCCGCCCGAACTGACCGAGGATGACGAACCAGGTCGAGCCCCAGATCAGGGTGGCGATCGTGAAGGCGGCGAGCACGCGGGGCGACCGGAAGCCCGCCCCGCCGGCCGCGGCCTCCGCATCGGCGGGGCCTCCCAAGGCGTCGTTTCGCGACATGATGCGGCGCCGGCGCTAATCGCTTTGCCGGGCGGGCGCCAGCGCCGGGCGCCGGCGAGTTGACCGCCTGTCGGGCCCCGATGATATTGGCAATAACGACTCGAAAATCCGCTGCCGGCGTCTCGTAGGGGACGGGTGATCGCGGTCGACAGACGCATGAGTGGGGGACCGTCCAATGACCGACACGATGAACGCCGGCGAAGCGATGCGCCTTTCCCTGGAATCGATCCCGGAGGATCGGCGGGTTCCCTGTTTCGACAAGCTGCTCGACCCCGCGGCCAATGTCAGCAACGCGACGCAGGCCGCGTTGATCTGCGCCCTGCTCGGCGACCAGGGGGCAAGCTACGGCGCCAACCCGCCGCCGCCGCTCGGCGGCCTCAAATTCCCGGACGACCACAAGCTTCACCTCGACATGGGCGACGAATGGTATTGGCTGAGCGCCAATCTGACGGTGGACGGGACGGAGGGGCGCGACCAGCTCGCGGTGCTGGTGGTGATCGCGCGCAACCGCACGGTGACGAATGCTGTGCAGGCCCAGGCCGGCTGGAGCGATGCCGAAGCCCAGGTCGTCGATTCGACCGCGACGGTGACGCTGTCGACCGCCAAGGTCTCGAAGATCGTGCGGCGCAGCCGCAACGTGCAATGGGCGAAGCTCGGCGGCGAGGTCGAGTTCGCCACCGATCCCTTCTGCTACCGCTGCGGCCCGGATTCGCTGACCGGCCCCGCCGACGGCTCTCGCGACGTCGTGCCGCTGACCGTCGCGATCGACGACGGCGACAATTTGAATATCCGGCTGACCATGAGCTCGGACTTGAAGGGCGAAGAGGCTTTTTTCCTTCAAGGCATGGACGGCTATACGCCGCCGCCCAAGGCGGGCCTCTATTATAGCTGGCCGCAGCTCCAGGTCAGCGGCACCGTCGTCGTGGAGGGCATTTCCTATTCGGTCACCGGCACCGGCTGGATCGACCACCAGATGATGATGTACGAGCCGGCGCCGCCGTCTCCGGCGCCCTCGCCGCTGCCGCCGGCGCCCTCGCCCGGGTGGGCGCCGATGCAGCAATTCAACGGCTGGTCCTGGTGCCAGTTCAACTTCTCGAACGGCGACGTCTTCACCGGCGCCGCCTTCCAGATCGGCTCGCTCCGGACCGAAGCGCCGTTCAGCTACGGCTTCTACCTGACGCGCGCCGATACCGGCTGGGAGAAAGTCTTCCTCCAGGGACGGCTCTTCCTCGACCGCTTCCTGCCGGGGCTCGAGAACGTCCTGCTGCCGACCGCCTGGCGCTACGAGGCGACCGACGTCGAGGGCGGCGGCCTTGCCGACCTGGTTGTGGTTCCGGGGCCGATCTATCCCGACGGCAGCTTCACCACCGGCAACCTCAAGGTCGAGGGGGAGACTCCGGTGACGGTGACGATGCTCAACCGCGCCGCGAACAATGGCGACAACGGGCCCTGCGTGGCAGTGACCGGAAGCGGCTATTGCGAGAGCGTCAGCTACGAGCCGCCCGAACAATATCTCGCCCGGGCCTTCGAGTTCCTGGGCATCGCCTAGGTCGTATCGACCTTCAGTCCTCCCTGTCGCCCAAGGCCCTCCCCATGGAGCTGCGCTCCACAGGGATTAGAGAAGACCTAGCCTTCGCCGCCTGCCCGGCGCCTCCGCGTTCCGCGCGGGCCCTTCTGCACGGCATCTCCACATCGCCCGGACCAAGGGTGCAATCCGCACTGGCAGAGGCCGGGATGACAGGCTCAGGGAGGCGGAACGATGATTGCGATGGCGCGGCAAGACGGGGGTTGGCGTTCGGGCGGGGCGCGGCTCGCTCTCTGGGGGTTTCTCGCGGGGCTGCTCACGCTGCCGGCGATCGCGATGCGGTTCCACGCCGAGGGGGTGGACTGGAGCGTGATGGATTTCGTGGTGATGGGCGTGCTGCTCGGCAGCGTCGGCCTCGGCGTCGAACTGGTCGTCCGGGCCTCGTCGAGCCTCGCCTGGCGGGCCGGGGCGGTCATGGCCGTGCTCGCCGCCTTCCTCACCCTCTGGGTCAACCTGGCGGTTGGCATGATCGGCGAGGAGGGCGATCCGCTGAACCTGATGTTCGTGGGCGTGCTGCTGCTTGCGCTCGCCGGCGCCCTGCTCGCCCGGTTCCGCGCCGCGGGCATGGCCAAGGCAATGCTCGCGACGGCGGCGGCGCAGGCCGCGGCCGGGGCGGTGGGGCTCTCGACCGATCCGCGCGGCGGCCTTTTCTCGATGGGCTTCGCAGTCTTCTGGCTCCTCGCCGCCGGGCTGTTCGCCCTGGCGGCGCGCTCGCCCGCCTAGCGCCGCCGCCTTTGGTTGGCGGCCTCGAGGTCCTGGAGGAGGCTCGGGCTGTCGGGGGTCGCGACGTCGGCGATGCGCCAGCCGGCGGCGGTGCGGGCGAGGCGGAGGGTGAGCAAGCGCCCTTCGCGGCTTTGGCCGAAGCGAAGGGTGACGCGTATGGTCGCTTCGGCCGGGCCCCGCGGAGGAAGCTCGGCGATCCTCGCGCGGAGTCCCGCCGGATCCTGGCAGTCGCAGACCGGGTCCCCGTCGAGGAAGCCGACCTCGTCGCCGGAAAGGCGCCGGTCCTCGCTTATCGCGGCGGCGAGCGGCGGCGCGAAGACAAGGGTGGGACGGGCGAGCGGGCTGTAATCCTGGCGCCTGTAGCCGGCATAGAGGCGCTCGACGAAATGGCGCGGGGTCTCGGCGGCCGGCACCGGCGCGGCGGCGAAAGCGAGCGCTGCCAGGATCACGAGCCGCCCTCGGCGAGGTCCAGCAGGGCTGCCCATTCCTCGTCGCGCACCGGCGAGACGGAGAGGCGGGACTGGCGGATCATCTCGAGGCGCGCCAGGCGGGCGTCCGCCTTCATCGCCTTCAGCGTCACGGGCGTTGCGAGCCTTCGCACCGGCTCGACCTGGACCGAGACCCAGCTTATGTCCTTGGGATCCGGCGCCGCCTCGCGGGCGATGCGCATCACGCCGACCGCCGCTCTCTCGTCGCCGCTATGGTAGAAGAGCGCCTCGTCCCCCGGCTTCATCGCCTTGAGGTACAGCCGCGCTGCGGGGTTGCGCACCCCGTCCCATTCCGTGCCGCCGTCGCCGACCAGCGCCTCCCAGCTGTAGCTCCCCGGCTCCGACTTCATCAGCCAATGCGCCATCCCATCCTCCGTCGCGGCGACAGCGTAGATTTTTCCCGCCGGTCGCGCCACAAGGCTCGGATGCGACCCGCCGCCGCCCTCAGCCTTCTCGCCCTCCTCGGCCTCGCCGGCTGCGGCGAGCCACCGGCGGCCTATGACCGCAACGCCGCGGACGGCAATTCCGCCGATGCCGACACGGCAACCCCGTCGCCGGCGGCGGTGCGGGTGGGCGAGCTCGGCCCGAGCTTCGCCGCCTGCGGGGCGACGGGCACGACCCGCCACATCGAGGCGGGGGCGCCGCTGGCGGTCCGCTCGTCACCGTTCGACAACGCGCCCGAGACCGGCGGAATCCCGGCCGGCGGGCGCTTCTTCGTCTGCTCGCGCTCGCTCGACGAGAAATGGTTCGGCATCGTCTACGACAAAGGCGGACGGCTCGACCCGCGCTGCGGAGTCTCCGATCCGTCGCCGGCGCGGCGGGATTATGCCGGCCCCTGCGAGTTCGGCTGGGTATCGACGCCGTTCGTGCGGCTGGTGGCGGGGGACGAGCCGGCGCCGGTGAATCAAAGCGAGGGCAATGCCAGCGGCAACGGAAGCGACTGAAAAACCACGTTTTCCAGAAAAGTTCCGGCCACCTAAGCTTTTTTCTTCCATGTATCCCCGAGGACACACGACTCACCGCTAAACCCGATGCGGCAGGTTGCGGAACCGGGCCGCGATAGTCATTTGCCTCTCAGCTACTGAGCGAGAGCGGGGGCCCGCGGCGCGAAACGCGCCGGCCGGCGGCACGCGAGACGGGGGCGATCGGGGATGCGGTTCTCGCATCCGGGGGATCGGCACCCGCACATAAAAACGGGAACGAATGAACCGGACCTTTCGGGCCGCGGAGCTTGCCGCGGCGTGCGTCGGCTTGATGGCCGCGCTGAGCATCGCTGCGCCTTCCCTGGCCCAGGACCTGCACCAGAACGCCGCCCCCGCGGCCGTGTCGGCCGACGCCCCGGCCAAGCCCAAAGGCTATCTCGCCGCCATCTACGAAAAGGCCATGGAGGCCCTCACCGGTGGCGGTGAGCCGGCGCCCGCCGACGCCGCCCCGCTGCCCACGCTCGACGAGCTGGTCGGGACCTACGAGGCCGCCGCGCCGGCCGACCGCGAGCAGGAATGCCTCGCCAATGCGGTCTATTTCGAATCCCGCGGCGAGCCGATCGAGGGCCAGCTCGCCGTCGCCCAGGTGGTGATGAACCGCGCCGCCTCGGGCCGCTACCCGGCCGACCTTTGCGAAGTGATCACCCAGAAGGCGCAATTCTCCTTCATCCGCCACGGCCGCTTCCCCGCCGCCGACAAGGCCTCCGAGGCCTGGCGCAAGGCGGTCGCGATCGCCAGGATCGCCGAGGCCAGGGCCAGCGCGGCGGTGGTTCCGTCCGACTGCCTCTGGTACCACGCGACCTACGTCTCGCCGGGCTGGGGCAAGCGCCTCAACCGCCAGGCGCAGATCGGCCTCCACATTTTCTACAGCTGACCGGTCCCCCTCCCCTCGAAAACGAGGGGAGGACGGCTCATTTCAGCGTCCGGAAGGTGACCGAGTAGCGCAGCCGGTCCATCGGCGCGATGCTGTGCTCCCATTCGTGGCGGGCGGGGCCGCGCAGCAAATAGGCGGAGCGCGGCTCGGCCCACAACGCCGCCCGCTCCCATTTCGCCCCGCTCTTGCGGCGGAAGCGGAGGCGGGCTGGGGCGAGCAGCGAGATGCCGACGACGGCGCCAAAGACCGAGCGGTCGCGGTGCCAGCCGATGCCGGCGCCGGGTGCGTATTCGACCAGCAAGGCGTGCTCGATCGCCCCCGGCTCAAGCCCGGCCCAATCCTCCGCCCGCGCCCGGAAGGGGAGCAGCCAGTCCGGCATCGGCTCGGCCTCCTCAAGCCCGCTGCCGTCGAACCGGTAGTGCCAGCCGTAGGAGACGGTCCGCCTCTTCCCCTCGAAGCCGTGGAACTCGAACGGCCGGAAAGCGAGGGCGGCGAGCCGCTCGGCCAGCGCCGCTTCCTCGGCCGCCTCGAGGAAGCCGGGGCAATAGGCAAGCCCGTCCGGCAGGCCCGCCTGGGCGCCGAAGAGGTCGCCCTGGGGCGCCGTCATCCCGGCTCACCGGCTGGTAAGGCTAACACTTCGGCAACCGTTTGTGTGGCATGGCTTTCCTCCCACATTCGCGAGGCCCAGGGGCGCAATGCACGAAATCCGCTCTACGATCCTTTCCGGCGAGCAGAAGCCCTCGCTGGTCGCGCAGAAAGCCAAGGCCAAGGCGGAGCCGGTCGGCGGCCTCAGCCGCATCGCCATCAAGCGCCAGGAAGCGCGGGTCACCAACCAGAGGCTCGAGGATCGCCACCACGGCGTCGTCTCCCAGGCGACAATCGTTTTTCGCCGCAAGCGCCGTGAGGTCGGCGTGATCAACGTCTCCTCGCGCGGCGCCATGCTCGCCGCCGACATCGAGCCCAAGATCGGCGAATCGCTCGACATATTGTTCACGCCCGAGACCAAGACGCGCTGCGTTGTACGTTGGGTGCGCGAGGGCCGAGTCGGCGTCGAATTCGTTAACGAAACCATCTTCTGGGAAACCGACCCCAAGGGGCCGGTGTTCCGCTACGAACCGCAAGCTGTCGGCGGCGCCGACCCCGAGCGCCCGCAGGTGGAGCGCGAGCCGCGGCAGCGGCTGCTCCGCTCCGGCATGCTCTACTGGGGCGGGGTCTCGATCCCGGTCAAGCTGCGCAACATCTCCAGTGGCGGCGCGCGGCTCGAGGCCGACCGGCCGCTCGAGTCCGGCACCGAGGTCGAGCTGGACCTCGGCGAGGCCGGGTTCCAGGTGGCCGAGGTGCGCTGGTCGAACGACGGACAGGTCGGCCTGCGCTTCGCCGCCGAGTTCGACCTCGACAGCCTCGCGCCGGCCCACGAGCCCTGCACGGGCGTTCCGGCACCCACGGTGCTGAAGCCCGCTTACCTCGAGACCGAGCTGGAGCCGGATTCGCCCTGGGCGGCTCGTTACGAGCGCCTCAGCCTCACCCAGCTGAAGCTCGTCGACAAGGATTGAACGCGCCCACGTTTTGACCTGAGCGCTCGGTCAGGCGCCCCCCGCGCTGATCCAGAAGATGCCCAGGACAACGAACAGCAGGCCGAACACCGCCATGACGAGGTAGAGCGGTCCCGGCTTGCGGGTTTCGAGCACGCATTCGTCGGGCTTTCCCGGATTGTAGCGGACGGAGGTGAGGCCGCCGGGCGCGTAAGGCGCCAGCAGGGCCTCGGCCTTCTTGCGGCTGGCGCTGCGATAGTTGCCGAAGCGGAGGCGCGTGCTCCGCAGGTCGCGGCCGCCGACATTGAAGGCGTAGGTGACGACGGGATTGTACCATGTGGTGGTGCCGCCCTCGCGGTCGCTCGATTCTTCGACGATGACGTCGCAGCTGACGATCGTGCCTGACGCGGTCGGCCAGGTCTCCGCGGCCTTGGCCTTGCCGACGGCGCGGAAATGCGCCCAGGCGAAGCCCGCGCACCAGATGAGGCCGATGACGATCAAACCGACGGCAACCCAGTTCATCCTGTCCCTCCTGTTAGCGGATCGGCTTATTGAGCATTGCCGGGGGTCGGGAGTAAAGCCCGGGAAACGAAGGAGGATCGCATGCGCCTGGGCCTCTTTGCCGCCGCCGTCGCAACATGGCTCGGCGCCGCCGCGGCCGCCGCCCAGGCGCCGGATTATGCCGCGCGGCTTCATGAAGGCGACGCGGTGCTGCGCGACTTCCGCTTCGGCACGAGCGAGCGGCTGCCCGAGGTCCGAATCCATTATGCAACGCTTGGGAAGCCGCACCGCGACGCCAAAGGCGCGATCGACAATGCGGTGATGGTGCTCCATGGCACCGGCGGCAGCGGCCGCCAGTTCCTCGCGCCCCAGTTCGCGAGCGAGCTGTTCGGGCCCGGCCAGCCGCTCGACGTCGCCCGCTACTTCGTGATCCTCCCCGACAATCTCGGCCACGGCCGCTCGTCCAAGCCGTCGGACGGGCTCCACATGCGCTTCCCGAAATACGATTATGACGACATGGTCGAGGCCCAGCGGCGGATGCTGGAGGAGGGGCTCGGAATCCACCGCCTGCGCCTCCTGATGGGCACGTCGATGGGCTGCATGCACGGCTTCGTCTGGGCCGAGACCCACCCCGATTTCGCCCGCGCGATCATGCCGATGGCGTGCTTGCCGACCGAGATCGCCGGCCACAACCGGATGTGGCGCGACGCCGCGATCAAGGGGATCGAGGCCGATCCGGCCTGGATGGGCGGCGAGTACCGTACCGAGCCGCTGCAGGGGCTGCGCACCGCCGTCACCGTCCTGCAGATCGCGGGCTTCGCGCCGCTCTACCTGCAGAAGGCCTACCCGACCCGCGCCGCCGCCGATGCCTATATCGAGGACCGGATCGCCAGGGACATCCCGACCCGCGACGCCAACGACCTCATCTACCAGCTCGACGCCTCGCGCGGCTACAATCCGTGGCCGAAGCTGGAGCGGATCACCGCGCCGATTGCCTGGGTCAACAGCGAGGACGATTTCATCAACCCGCCCGGCTACGGAATCGCCGAGGAGGCGGCGCGGCGCATGAAGACGGGGCGCTACATCCTGGTCCGCGCCACCGCCGATACGCGCGGCCACGGCACTCATACCTGGGCGAGATTCTGGCGGCAGGAGCTGATCGACCTGCTGGCGAAGACGGAGGGGCCGTGATCGCGGCCGCTATTCCACCCATTCCGGTGCATGGCCGGCAGAATTAGGAGGTTTTGATGAGTGCACTTCTTTTGATCGCGACTCTTGCCCTCAATGAGTCGCAGATTGCTAACGACTCGACCCAAGGGCGGGGCATGAAACAATGCCGGGCGGGTATCGCATCGAAAGTAAGAGGTGAACTGTCGGACCTAAGTATCGCGAAAACCCGCAGAATTGGCCGCATCACGATACTGAATGGCGGAGTAACCGTGCTCCAGCGCCCGCCGTCCAGACCAGGGGAGATGACCCCGACTCATGTCATTCAGCTACGGTATTACTACGAGTGCCGATGGAGCGGACGCGGTAAAGCCCACATTAAGCTTTTGTCACAAAACAACTAGTCGTCCGTTTCTTAGAACGCTTCGTCGCGGATTTAACCGAAATCAAGCTTGGCATGGCCGCCGCGGCTAAGTCAATGCTTGCATTCGGGAATTTCGCTGTCAGCATCCCGGTCGCGGCCGTCCTGGCCGCGAATGGGAGAGTAACAACATGAACCTGAGAAAGTGGGGCTTAACTGCCCTAGCGCTGGCGTGCGGCGCTATGGCGGGCACCGTGGCAAGTGCCAACCAGCCGCTCGAGAGGAGCGGAAACGTCTATCACAAGGCCGTGTGCGCCCACGGCAATCCGAACGGCACCGCCCGCTGCCACGCCCACGTCGTCACCGACGCCCGGGGTGAGGAGACGGACGGACAGGCCAGTCCCAACGTGACGCCGTCGGGCTATGGCCCGAACGACCTGCGTTCGGCCTACGCCATCACCGCCAACGGCACGACGACGATCGCGATCGTCGACGCCTACGGCTATCCCAACGCCGAGCAGGACCTTGCGGTCTACCGCGCGCAATACGGGCTTCCGGCCTGCACCACCGCCAACGGTTGCTTCAAGAAGGTCAACCAGAACGGGGTGCAGGGCAGCTATCCGCAGACCGACACGGGCTGGTCGCAGGAATCCGCGCTCGACCTCGACATGGCCAGCGCCATGTGCTCGGGCTGCAAGCTCGTGCTCGTCGAGGCCACCACGCCGAGCTACGCCAACCTCGCCACCGCGGTCCGCACCGCGGCCGCGATGCCCGGCGTGACGGTCATCTCGAACAGCTATGGCGGCAGCGAAGCCGGCACGACCAGCTACGAGGCGTCCTACAACCAGCCCGGCAAGGCGGTCACCGTCTCGACCGGCGACTCCGGCTACGGCGTCGAGTTCCCGGCGACCTCGCCGCACGTGATCGCGGTCGGCGGCACCCATCTCGTCCGCGCGTCGAACAGCCGCGGCTGGACCGAGACGGCATGGAGCTCGGGCGGCAGCGGCTGCAGCACGGTCTATGCGAAGCCCAGCTTCCAGACCGATCCGCTCTGCACGGCCCGCATGGAAGCCGACGTGTCGGCGGTCGGCGACCCGAACACGGGCGTCGCGGTCTACGGCCCGACCACCCGCAGGGCCTCCGGCTGGCTGGTGTTCGGCGGGACCAGCGTCTCGGCTCCGCTGATCGGCGGCATCTACGGCGTCACCGGCCACGGCGCGACCAACGGCGCCGCGGGGATCTACGCCAACAAGGCGTCGCTCAACGACGTGACCAGCGGCACCAACGGCAGCTGCGGCGGCACCTACTTCTGCACCGCAGGCGTGGGTTACGACGGCCCGACCGGCAACGGCACGCCCAACGGCACCGGCGCCTTCTAAGGCAGAACGAGGAGGAGCGGGCGCGGCTTGCCGCCGCCCGCTCCTTCCTCTAACCTCACTCGATCCCTTTCAAAAATGTCACTGGACCGCTCGTGAACCGATTGCCGGAGCGCTCGCTCGTCGCGGGGCTGCTCGCTTTCTTCCTGCTGCTGATCGGCGCCGCCGCGCCCGCCTCGGCCGAGATGAATCCGTCGATCCTGAGCAAGGTCACGGTGCTCGCCGACACGCCGACCGAAACCCGGCTGCAGCTCGAGCTCCTTCCCAAAGCCCACGGCTTCGCGCCCATCGGCAACGACGTCAACCGGCCCGCCCTCGGCCTCGCCCTCACCAATCGCGGCACCGGCGCCGTCACTCCGCCCGGCCTCAAGGGCCTGGTTCGCCAGATCAGCTTCGAGCAGGCGGAAACCATCCTCATCCTGCGCTTCTCTGTCAGCTCCGCCGCCAGCGTCAGCGCCTCGGCGAGCGGGGACCGGACCATCGACGTCACCATCTCGACCAGCGCGCCCGCGGTCACCGTCAAGAGCGAAGGTCCCGGAGTCGTCGCTTCCGACGTTCCGCCGCCGATGGGCTATACGCCCGGCGACAGCTACGAGCTCATCCAGCTGAAATATGCCGACGTCAGCGAGATCGTCGGGCTGCTGAGCCAGGGCGCCAGCGTCAAATCGAACGATTTGTTCGTGCCGCGCGAGCCCGCCTTCGGCTCGAACAGCCTCACCGGCAGCTCCTACAATCCGGGGCCGACCACCCAGTCGCCGGGCAGCGACGATTCGCCGCTCGGCCAGTCGATCGACGCCGGAATGGCGATCGACCGCCGGCTGAACGCGATCTGGCTGCGCGGCTCGCCCGATTACATCGCGCGGATGAAGCAGATGATCGCGACGATCGACGTGCCGCTCGACAGCGTCGTGCTCGAGACCCAGTTCGTCGAGCTGACCGAGAGCGGGGCGACCGCGATCGGCATCGATTTCACCAACTCGAACGGCCAGATCGCCGTCATCACCGGCCAGAGCGGCCAGTTCATCCCGCCAGGCTTCGGCAACAGCTCGGGCCCGCGGCTGTTCAGCGCCGCCGTGCAGGCCGCGATCTACGCCCAGATCCAGAAGGGCAACGGCCGGATCATCTCCAAGCCGCGGATCGCCGCGCAGAGCGGCTCGACCGCCAAGATCATCACCGGCGACGCTTTGCCGATCCTCACCGCCATCACCCTCTCGGGCGTCAACGGAGTCAGCCAGCAGGTCCAGTACGTCAATGTCGGCGTCACCCTGCAGATCGCGCCGCGGGTGTCGAGCGACGGCTATGTCTCCAGCCACGTCTTCTGCGTCGTCTCGAGCGTCACCGGCTTCAGCCAGGGCTATCCCACGATCAGCCAGCGCCAGGCGGAGACCTCGGCGACGGTGCGCGACGGCGATTCGTTCATCATCGGCGGCCTCAGCCAGGACAATGTCATCAACACCAAGACGAAGATCCCGCTCCTGGGCGACATCCCGCTGCTCGGCCAGGCCTTCCGCACCGACCGCCATACCCAGGCGAAGACCGAGCTCTACATCGTCGTGACGCCGCACATCGTCCACCGCGCCGACGAGATCCGACAGACGGCGATGGCCACCGCGACGACGACCACGACGACGGTCACTTTGGGTCCGCCGCCGGCGCAGGCGCCGCTCCAGCCGCGCTGAAACCCAGGCCTCAGCCCCGCTCGCCGATCCTGACGCGCTCGCGTTCCCAGCGGGCGTAGCGCACCGCCTCTGCGCGGCGAACGCCCTGCTGGCAGCGGTCGGTGCGGATCGCGGTGCAGGGCGGATAATCGGCGCCGCTCACCTCCACGGGCGGCGGCGCAACCATCGGCGGCGGCGGTCCGTAGGCCTCGTCCATATGGCGATGCCGGTGGCGCTCGTAGGTCTGGACGCAGCGGTCGGTGACCGTCGCCGAGCAGGGCGGATAGCCGTCGGCTTCCGGCCCGCCGCCCGGCATCATCGGGGGCGGCGACGCGCTTGCGAGGCCGACGAAGGCGATCGGGGCCAGGAGGAGGGGCTTCATCATCGCGGGACCTCCGTTTTTCGGGTCGGCGGGGAAACGTCGCGGCGCCCGCCGCCGTTCCGCCATCCTACAAGCTGTGCCGGGTCAGCAGCCAGTAGAAAGTGGTGAAGGCGAGGAGGATGAGGCCGAAGGCGAAGATCATCATGCCGGAGATGATCATCGCATAGTGAACGGGGTCGTCCGCTTCCGGTCTCGGCGGCCGGGCCGGAGCGGCCTCACGGCCCGCCTGGAAGGCGTCCCACCAGCGACGCACCAGCCGCTGGCGAAAGGCGAGGTGGAAGCCGGCGACGGCGAGCAGCAGCCCGGCGAGGTCGACGAAGAGGACATGGCTCGGCATGACCGGCCAATGGGCCGCCCGCGCGATGGTTCCGCTGAGCGGCGCTACATCTGGTTGATGGCGGAGCGCAGAGCGGCGACGTCGGCGTCGTCGGGCTGGGTGCCGTTCGCCTCGGTCGGCGCCGGATCGGGCGCGGCCACCTCATAGGCGGTCCAGCAGATGCCGGCGGCCCAGAGCAAAGCCGCCCAGCGGCTGCGGAAGAGGCGCGAATAGCCCGTCATCGCGCCACTTTTGCGCCCGCGATGGTTAAGTTTCCGCTTCGAGGGCGAGGAGCGCGAAGGTCGCAAGCCAATGCTCGCCCATATAGTCGCCGGCGACGTGCGGCAGGCTGGCGTCGAGATGGACCTCCGCGACATCCGGCCGTCCGAGCGCCCGCCAGCACCAGGCGCGGCTGAGGTTCACCCCGTCCAGGTGGGCGATCTTGCCGTCCGAGCGGTCGGAGACGTGGGCAGGCGTGAACAGGCTCGCGGGCTCGCCCTCGTCCAGACGCGGCAGGAAGGCGTGGAACCACGGCCCGAACGCGCGCCCGGGCAGGCAGCGGCGCATGCACAAAGCCTCGACCAGAGCCGGCGAAAGGAAGTCGTCTCCGCCCGGCTCCCAGCCGGAGCAGTTCCGGTCGCCGCCATAATAAGTCTGCGCGCGCTCCCGGATCAGGTCGGCGAGCCCTGCATCGTTCGCCTCCGCCCAGTCGAGCGCGAGGATCAGTGCGAAGGCGGTGTTGAAATGGGTGCCGGTCCGGATTGGGTAGGTGAGCTTGGGCAGGAAGGCGAGGAAGCGGTCGGCGAAGGCGCGGGCGAGGGGGGCGAGGTCCTCCGCCCAGGGCTGGCCCTGATGGCGTTGCGCCTCGCGGTGCAGGGCAAGCAGCCAGGCCCAGCCGTAGGGCCGCTCGAAGCCGCCCGTATAGGCCCGGTCGAGATAGGCGCGCTCGCCCGCCACCTTGTCCGGCGTCAGCATCTCGTCGGCCAAAGTCTCGATGCGTCGCGCGGCCGGAAGCTCGGGGAACAGCCGCCGCACCCTCAGCAGCAGCCAGTAGCCGTGGACGCAGCTATGCCAGTCGAAGCTGCCGAAGAAGATCGGGTGCAGCGCCCGCGGCCCCAGCAAATCCTCCGGCCCCTCCATCACATGGTCGAGCTTGTGCGGGAATTCGCGGGTGACGTGGCCAAGCGCGATCTCGGCGAAGCCGGCGGCGGTGTCGGCGGTGAGGCTGTGGGTCATGTCTTGGTCCGTCACCCCGGACCTGATCCGGGGTCCACCTTTCCTGCGCTTCGATAGAGAAGGTGGATGCCGGATCAAGTCCGGCATGACGCTCAGCGAAAGGCGAGAAAATAGATCAGCATCACATTGCACAGCAGCAGCGGGATCGCGGTTCCCACCTGCGCCTTGACCACGGCGTTGCGGTCCTTCAGTTCGAGCAGGGCGGCCGGCACGATGTTGAAATTGGCCGCCATCGGCGTCATCAGCGTGCCGCAGAAGCCCGCCAGCATGCCGATCGCGGCGACGGCGGCCGGATTGCCGTGGAAATGGTGGATGAGGATCGGCAGGCCGACCGCCCCGGCCATCACCGGAAACGCGGCGAACGCGTTGCCCATGATCATCGTGAAGGCGGCCATGCCGAGCGCGTAGACCGCGACCGCGGCGAACAGGCTCCCCGGCGGCAGGACTCGCGTCGCGAGTCCGCCGACGACCTCGCCGACCCCAGCCAGGGCGAAGACGGCACCGAGCGCGGCCAGCATCTGCGGCAGCACCGCCGCCCAGCCGACCGAATCCATCAGCCGCCGCCCTTCCTGCAGCGGAGCGAGCGCGGGCGGTCGCAACCAAAAGTAGCAGACGGCCAGCGCGATCAGCACGCCCGCGCCGAGCGAAACGAGCGTCACCTGCTTGGGGTCGATCCAGCCGCCGTTCTTGAGAAGCAGGGTGCCGGCCAGCGCCGTCAGCGGGATGATCAGCGCCGGCAGGAAGAGGCGGTTGCCGCGCCGCTCGGACGAGGCGGCGCGCTCCTCGGGCGACGTCGTCGCCGGCTGCCCCCGCCCCAGCGCCCCGAAGCCGGCCAGCGCGACAAGGGCGAGGACGAGCAGGCCGTTGCCGAGATCGCCGAGATAGTCGCCGAGGAAGAAGCTGGCCGCGACGAGGCCCCAGAAGGCCGCGTTGCCGAGCCGCTTCTTGTTCGCCCGGTCCCGCACGCTGAGGATCGCGAACGCCGCGAAGCAGGCGCCGGTGAGCAGGTAGAGATGATGGAGCCCGATCATCTTTGCTCCTCCCCGGAACGGGGAGGGGGACCATCCGAAGGATGGTGGAGGGGGCCCGCCTTCGAAGCGGCGGAGAGACGGGCCCTCTCCACCGGCTTCGCCGGTCCCCCTCCCCGTCCCGGGGAGGAAAGCCTCCGGTCCAGCCACAGCAGCCGCGCCCCGTGGATCAGGAAGGCGAGCACCGCCGTCGGGATCGCGTAGACCGAGAGCTGCAGCGGCTGCAGCCGGATTCCGTTCTGCTCGAGGAAGCCGACCATCAGCAGGATCGAGCCGATCGCGATGAAGATGTCCTCGCCGAAGAACAGGCCGACATTGTCGGTGGCCGCGGCGAAGGCCTTCACTCGCTCGCGGCCCGCCTCGTCGATCTCCGGATACTGCTTCTCGGCGGCGGCTTCGGCCATCGGCGCGACCAAGGGCCGCACCGTCTGCGCCTGGCCGGCGACCGAGGTCAGGCCGAGGCTGGCGAAAATCTGACGGAACAGCAGGTAGGCGATGAGCAGCCGCCCGGTCGTCGCCCGCTTCATGCCGCCGATCAAGGTCCGCGCGCGCTGCTGCAGGCCGTAGCGCTCGAGCAGCCCGATGACCGGCAGCAGGATGTAGATGATGGTCACGAAGCGGTTGTCGTTGAACGCCTTGCCGAAAGCGGCGATCACGACGAGCAAAGGCTTGCCGGCGATCAGCCCCGTCGCCAGCGCCGCGACGGTGACCACGAGCAGCGGATTGAGCCGCGCCGCGAACCCCGCGATGACGATCAGGATGCCGAGCAGGACGAAATAGTTCACAACCGAAATCCTCCCCTGCTTTTGCAGGGGAGGGGGACCATGCGCAGCATGGTGGAGGGGCCCTTCCGCGGCAAGAGGCCCCTCCACCGCACTTCGTGCGGTCCCCCTCCCCTCGAAATCGAGGGGAGGATTTTCACTCGCTCACTCCGCCTTGCCATAACCCCCTCCGCCCGGCGTCTCGATCACGAACATATCCCCGTCGCGCATCTCGGCCGAGGCCGTCGCGCTCAGCGTCTCGACCGTCCCGTCTTTCCGCACCACCTGGTTGATCCCCGGTTTCGCGTCGCCGCCGCCTTCGATCCCGCGCGGCGCGACTTCGCGCCGGTTGGAGAGGATGTTTGCGTGCATCGGCTCGCGAAAGCGGATGTGGCGCTCGACGCCGTCGCCGCCTTTGTGCCGTCCCTTGCCGCCCGAGCCGCGGCGGATCGCGAAGCGCTCGATCAGTACCGGGTAGCGGGTCTCGAGTATCTCGGGGTCGGTCAGGCGGCTGTTGGTCATGTGGGTCTGGACCGCGCTCGCCCCGTCGAAATCCGGCCCGGCCCCGGCGCCGCCGGCGATCGTCTCGTAATATTGCTGGTTCGCGTTGCCGAAGGTGAAGTTGTTCATCGTCCCCTGGCTCGGCGCAAGGGCCCGGCAGGCGGCGAACAGCGCGTCGGTGATCACCTGGCTGGTCTCGACGTTGCCGGCGACGACAGCGGCCGGATAGTGCGGCCGCAGCATCGACCCTTCCGGGACGATGAGGGTGATCGGCCGCAGGCAGCCGTCGTTCATCGGTATGGCATCGTCGACCATCGTCCGGAACACGTAGAGCGTCGCCGCGCGGCAGATGGAATAAGGCGCGTTGAAATTGTTCGGCTGCTGCGCCGATGTGCCGGTGAAGTCGACCACCGCGGACCGCGCCTCCTTGTCCACCTTGATGGAGACGCAAACCTCCGCGCCATTGTCCATCGCATAGCGAAAGGCGCCGTCGCTGAGACGCCCGATCAGCCGCCGCACCGCTTCCTCGGCATTGGCCTGGACGTGGCCCATATAGGCGTCGATCACCTCGCACCCATAGTCGCCGGCGAGCCGGCGCAGCTCGGCCGCACCCCGCGCGCAGGCGGCGACTTGGGCCTTCAAGTCCGAGATGTTGCGGTCCGGCCGCCGCGCCGGCCACGGGCCGGAGGCGAGCAGCTCCCGCATCTCCGCCTCGAGGAAACGCCCCGCGTCGACCAGCAGGACATTGTCGATCAGCACGCCTTCCTCGAGGATCGACTTGCTGTCGGGCGGCATCGAGCCCGGCGCGATGCCGCCGATATCGGCGTGGTGGCCCCGCGCCGCGACGTACCAGGCGGGGGCTTCGCCGCGGTCGGAGGCGAAGACCGGCATGACGATCGTGATGTCGGGCAAATGGGTGCCGCCGCGATAGGGAGCGTTCAGCACATAGGCGTCGCCGGGCTTCATCCCCCGCCCGTCGCGCCCCTCGGCCCGCGCCTCGATGATGGTGCGGATGCTGTCGCCCATCGATCCGAGATGGACGGGGATGTGCGGGGCATTGGCGATCAGCGCCCCCTCCCGGTCGAACAAGGCGCAGGAGAAATCGAGCCGCTCCTTGATGTTGACCGACGAGGCGGTGTTCTGCAGCGCCACCCCCATCTCCTCGGCGGTGGCCATGAAGAGGTTGTTGAACACCTCCAGCATGACCGGGTCCGCATCGGTGCCGATGGCATGCCGGGTCTCGCGCGGGACGGCGCGGGTGAGGATGAGGTTGGCCCGCGCGTCAACCTCGGCCTGCCATCCGGGTTCCACGACCGTCGTCGCGGACGGGTCGATGATGAGCGCGGGGCCGCGGACGATGGCGCCGGGGGAGAGGGTGGCCCGGTCGAGGACGAGAGAATCCTCCCCCGGATTTCCGGGGGAGGGGGACCGCACGAAGTGCGGTGGAGGGGCTTCTTTGGATTGAAGGGCCCCTCCACCGTCCTCCTGACGGTCCCCCTTCCCTGCAAAGGCAAGGGAGGATTTCTCTGTCGCCTCCACGACCGCCGTCTCGACCACCACGGGCGTTTCCGGCGAGGCGAAGCCGAAGCGGGTGCGGTGGGCCTGCTCGAACGCGGCCTCCATGCCTTCGCCCACCTCGACCTCGAGCGCAGTGTCGCTGCCCTCGTAGCGCAAAGCGGCGCGGCGGCGGATCGTCAAGTCCTCCACCCCCTGCGCCCTGAGCGCCGTCTCAGCCTCCGCCGCCAGCGCATCCAGCACCGCCTCCAGCGGCTCGCCCGCGAGGCTGCGCTGCCTCAGCTCGACCCGGTCGGCGAGGCCCATGCCGTAAGCCGAGAGCACGCCCGCCAGCGGGTGGATCATCACCCGCTCCATGCCCAGCGCGTCGGCGACCATACACGCATGCTGCCCGCCGGCGCCGCCGAAGCAGACGAGGGTGTAACGGGTCACGTCGTGGCCGCGCGCGATCGAGATCTGCTTGATCGCCGCCGCCATGTTGTCGACCGCGATGCGGATGAAGCCTTCGGCCACCGCCTCGGCGCTCATGCCCGCACGCGCGCCGATCTCCGCGCAGAGCCGGCGCGACGCCTCCGCGTCGATCGGCTCGCTCCCGCCCGGGCCGAACACGGCGGGGAAATGCTCGGGCCTGATCTTGCCGAGCACGACGTTGCAATCGGTGACGGTGAGCGGTCCGCCGCGGCGGTAGCAGGCGGGGCCGGGGACGGCGCCGGCGCTGTCCGGGCCGACCCGGAAGCGGGTGCCGTCATAATGGCACACCGAGCCGCCGCCGGCCGCGACGGTGTGGATCTCCAGCATCGGCGCGCGGACGCGGACGCCCGCCACCATCGTCTCGTTGGTCCTTTCGTACGTGCCGGCATAATGGGAGACGTCGGTCGAGGTGCCGCCCATGTCGAAGCCGATGATGCGGTCGAACCCCGCCGCCTCGGCGGTCTTCACCATCCCGACGATGCCGCCCGCCGGGCCGGACAGGATCGCGTCCTTGCCCTGGAACGCCGCGGCGTCGGTGAGACCGCCCGAGGATTGCATGAACAGGAGGCGCGTCTCCTGCCCCAGGGCCGCGACCACCTTGTCGACATAGCGCCGCAGAACCGGCGAGAGATAGGCGTCCACCACACTCGTGTCGCCGCGGCCGACCAGCTTTATCAGCGGCCCCACTTCATGGCTCACCGACACCTGGATGAAGCCCAGTTCCCGCGCCAGCACCGCGAGCGCCGCTTCGTGCGCCGTGCAGCGCCAGCCGTGCATCAGGACGATGGCGATGGCGCGAAAGCCCTCGCGCCGCGCCGCCTCGAAATCGGTCCGCGCCCGGTCGAGGTCGAGCGGGCGCAGCACCTCACCCGAAGCCGTCACCCTTTCCTCGATTTCGATCACGCGCGTGTAGAGCGCCTCTGGCAGCATGATCCGCCGCGCGAAAATGTCCGGCCGCGCCTGGTAGCCGATCCGCAGCGCGTCCCCGAAGCCGCCTGTGATGGCGAGGACGAGCTTCTCGCCCTTGCGCTCGAGCAGGGCGTTGGTGGCGACGGTCGTCCCCATCTTCACCGATTCGAGGGGGGCGTCGCCATGCTCCGCCGTCAGCCGCCTTATCCCCTCGACGGCGGCGTCGTCATATTGCTCCGGATTGTCGGAGAGCAATTTGGCCGTCAGGAGCCGCCCGTCGGGCGCACGCGCGACGATGTCGGTGAAGGTGCCGCCGCGGTCGATCGAGAAAGCCCAGCTTCCGGTCATCCGCGGCGGCTAACGCCTCAGCCCGCGATGTGAGCCTGCCCGACCATGCAGTAGAGCATCGGGATCGACAGGATGAGGTTGATACGGCTCGCCATCATCGCGAGGCTCGCCGACTTCGCCTTCGCCGCGTCGTCGGCGGGGACGATGCCGAGCGCGCGCTTCTGGTTCGGCCAGATCACGAACCAGACGTTCGCGGCCATGATGATGCCGAGCCACATGCCGGTGCCGATCGTGCGATAGCCAAGGGTGAAGGTCAGCGCCCGGCCGCTATAGCCGCCCTGCTGGGTCTCGGCGACGAGCAGGCCGAGGATCACCGTCGCCACCGCCGCCCAGCGGAACCAGAACAGCGCCGCGGGGGCGATATATCTGGAGACGGCGGGCTTCAGCTCGGCCGGCACCTTCGGCATGGTCGGTATCTGCACGAAGTTGAAATAATAGAGGAGCCCGATCCACAGGACCCCGGCGAAGATGTGGAGGTAGCGCAGGAATTGCGCCCAGGGGTAGCCGCCGCCCATGAGCAGGTCTTGGTGCAGCCCGAACATCGCCGCGGCGAGCAGCACGATGCCGATCAGCAGCGCCAGGTGGAAGTTGCCGAGCATCTTGGCCATGAGTAATTTCCCCCTCGTTCGTAGCCTTATCGAAGCTCTCTACTCCGCCCCTCGGCCGTCGTCGAGCCGCCACATCAGGCTCTGCGAGAATGGGGTCCAGAGGCCCGTCTTGACCCCCGCCGCGCGCAGCGCCCGCCCGGTCCATTCGTTGCAGGTGACGAGCGCGGTGTAGCGCCCTTGCGCCTCGTAAAAGGAGTCGGACGGCCCGTAGCCGCGGCCCCGGATCGCGATCGTATGACCCGTCGCGTCGTAGCGGAAGGCGGCGCGGAGATAGGCGACGAGCCGCGCATATTCCGCGTGGCTGAGCATGATCGGCCGCTGCGCGTCGTTCGGCTGCGGGTGGTCGTCGTGATCGGCGTGGACCAGGGCGGAGCCCCAGCCGAAGGCGGCGGCGAGGGCGTCCTTGGTCTTGAGGTCGGCCCAGGTCGGAGTCTCGAGATAGACCGTCCGGTTGCCGAAACCCAGCGCGACGGAATCGCCGTTCCCCCAGCGCGGGTCCTTGAGGTCGGCGCCGGGCAGCAGCGGCCGCCAGTCCATCTCGCTCGCCACCATCGGCACGACGATCCAGGTGTGGAGGCCGTTGGTGCGGATGAAGATGCGCACCCCCGCTCTTGCCTCGTGCCACCCAGGATTGGCGGGGATGGTGCCGAGCACCAACGCCGCCGCCAGATACGCCAAGGGAATGGCGAGGAGCGCGGCAAGGGTGCGGATTGCGATCCTGAGGGCGCGCTTCACGGCGGGACGCTAGCCGACAAGCCGCGCTTGATGAAGGGGCGGCGACCGGCCAAGCCTTAAGCCATGGACTTGCGACGGGATCTCGAGGCGATCTGGCGGGCGGGCGTCGAGGCGTGCCTCCCGGGCCGCGTGCTTCCCGCCCACCTGCCCGAGCCGCCGCGCGGCCGCACGATCCTCCTCGCGCTCGGCAAGGCGGCGGTGCCGATGGCGCGCGTGGTCGAGGAGAGGTGGCGCGGCACGCTCGGCGGCCTCGCTGTCACCCGCCACGGCGAGGCGGCGCCGCTCGGCCGCATCGAGGTGATGACGGCCGGCCACCCGCTCCCTGACCGCGCCAGCGTCACGGCGGGCGAGCGCCTGCTCCGCCTCGCCGCCGCGGGCGGGCCGGACGACCTCGTCCTCGTCCTGCTGAGCGGGGGCGCCTCGGCGCTCGCTGCCGCGCCGGGCGAAGGGCTCACGCTTGAGGCGAAAAGGCGGCTGAACGACGAGCTGCTGCGCTCCGGGGCCGGCATTCGCGAGGTCAACTGCATCCGCCGCCACCTCTCCCGCATCAAGGGCGGCCGCCTCGCCCTCGCCGCCGAGCCAGCGCGGCTGGTGACGCTCGCCATCTCCGACGTCGTCGGCGACCGGCCCGAGGATATCGGCTCCGGCCCCACCGCCGCCGATCCGACGACGCTGCGCGACGCGATCGAGCTGATGCACGAGCTCGGCCTGCCGCCGCCGGAAGCGGGCTGGTCGGAAAGCGCCAAGACCGTACCCGGCGAGTATCGGGTGATCGCCCGCGCCGGCGACGCCCTGGAGGCAGCCGGGGCCGCGGCCGAGCGGCTCGGCTACCGGCCCCGCCTGTTCGAATGCGAGGGTGAGGCCAAGCGGGTCGGCCGCGAGCATGCCGCGCTCGCCCGCGCGCTGGCGCCGGGCGAGGCGCTGATCACCGGCGGGGAGCTGGTTGTGACCGTCATCGGCCCCGGCCGCGGCGGCCCGAACCAGGAATATGCGCTCGCTGGCGCGCTCGCCCTCAAGGGCGCGCGCGGCCTCGCCGGCCTTGCCGCCGATACCGACGGGATCGACGGCCAGGGCGATGCCGCCGGCGCCTTCTTCGACGGCGCCACCGCCGCCCGCGGCGCCGAGGCCGCGCTCGCCGCCAACGACAGCGGCGGCTTCCTCGACCGCCGCGGCGCCCTGTTCCGCCCCGGCCCCACCGGCACCAACGTCAACGACCTGCGCATCATTCTCAGGAAAGGGCACACTCATTAATAGCTGTCACCGGAGGGATTCATGAGCGGGTGGACGATCGGCATCATCGGCGGCTCCGGCCTCTACGCGCTGGAGGCGCTGGAGGATTCGCAATGGCTGGCGGTCGAGACACCGTGGGGGCCGCCGTCCGACCAACTGCTGGTCGGCCGCCTCCACGGCCACCGCTTCGTCTTCCTGCCCCGCCACGGGCGCGGCCACCGCCTGCCGCCCAGCCACGTCAACTTCCGCGCCAATATCGACGCGCTGAAGCGCGCCGGCTGCACGGATCTCGTCGCGATCTCTGCGGTCGGTTCCCTCCGCGAGGAACTGCCGCCCGGCCGCTTCGTCGCCGTCGATCAGTTCATCGACCGGACGCGCCGCCGCGAGGGGAGCTTTTTCGGTCCGGGCCTGGTCGCCCACGTCTCGATGGCCGAGCCGGTCTGCCCCCGCCTCTCAGCGCTCGCCGCCGACGCGGCCGAGGCGGCGGGCGCCGCGGTGACGCGGGGCGCCACCTATCTCGCCATGGAGGGCCCGCAATTCTCCACGCGGGCGGAAAGCCTGCTCTTCCGCTTATGGGGCTGCGACGTGATCGGCATGACCGCAATGCCGGAGGCCAGGCTCGCGCGGGAAGCCGAGCTCCCCTACGCCCTGCTCGGCATGGTCACCGATTATGATTGCTGGCGCGCCGGCGAGGCGCCGGTCGAGGCTTCGGACATCCTCGCGCGGCTCCACGCCAATGCGGGGACCGCCCGGGAGACGATCGAGGCGCTCGCCAGGGCGCTGCCGCCGGAGCGGCCGGCCTCGCCGATCGACACCGCGCTCGACAGCGCCATCGTCACCGCGCCCGACGCGCGCGACCCCGCTATGCTGGCGCGCTTGGACGCCGTGTGCGGGCGCATTCTCCGGCCGGCTCAGGGCAAAGGCGGGACGTAAGGCCGTTCCCGGATCCAGCGGCTGGCGAGCCATTTCTCGCCCGCCTTCACCGGCAGCCCGGCATGGGCGGAGGCAGGATCGCGGCGGCCGTCGGCTCCGGTGTTGCGGAACAGGATCGCGTCGCCGGGCGCGCCGCGCAGCGCGAGCCCGGCCGCCGGAAAATCGGTCTCGCCGCCCTCGAAACCGTCATTAAGCCAGACCAGCATGGTCAGCACCCTCTGGTTCGCAAAGCCCGAAATCGCGTCGCAATGCGGGCGATACTCGCCGCCGGTCGGATAGCGCAGCACCTGTAGCGGCTCGCCCTGGTCGAAACTCGTCCCGCTCGCCGCCGCGATTCGGCGGTTGAGCGCCTGCACCGCCAGCGTCTCGAGCGGCGGGGTGAAGCCGACGCTCTCCGCACTGCGCAGCGGGTCGGGCCGCTGCCGCCCGGTCGCCGGATCGATCACTACGGCCGCCGCCAGCATCGGCGCCGCGGCGTCGATCAGGTAGCGGCATTCCCCGGGCGTGAAGAGCCCGCGGAAGCTGAGGATGCATGGCCGCTCGGCCAATGGCTCCGGCGCCGGCACCGAGAGGGGCGAACCGTCCGGCCGCAGCGCCAAGGTCTCGACCAGCGCCAGCTCGACCGCCGAACGCCGCCCGCTCGCCGCCAGCCCGCGCAGCAGGTCGACGGCCCGCGGCCAGTCCGCCGGTCCGCCGACCCCGGCACCGACGAGATGGGTGTAGATCACCGCCGCCCGCCGCTCCCCGGCCGCCGCCGCGCGCCGGAACAGCTCGCGCGCCGCGACACCGTCTCCGGCCCGAAGGCGCGCCGCTGCCGCGTCGAACAGGCTTTCGCTCATCGGTCGCAGCCATGCCGCCTCGCGCGCGGCCTTGCAAACGCGGCCGGCGCGGCTCAGGCGGTGGCGGTGCTGGAACCCCTCCCCCCTTATGCCGAACTGCTTCGCCTCACCACCGAGGAGCGCGACGGCGAGCGCCTCTGGGTCATGCCGTTCCGGGAAGAGGTGGTCGGGCGTCCCGGTTTCCTCCACGGCGGGGCGATTGCCGGGCTGCTCGAATTCGCCGCCCTCGGCGCCGTCTACGACGCACTGGAGCCGGGGGCGAAGGTCAAGCCGATCAACGTCAGCGTCGATTTCCTGCGCGGCGGCATCGATCACGAGACCTGGGCGGCGGCGGTCGTCACCCGCCTCGGCAAGCGGGTCGCCAACGTCGAGGCCCATGCCTGGCAGCAGGACCGTGCCCGCCCGATCGCCGCGGCAAGGATGAACCTGATGGTGCGATAGGCGGTCGATCCGATTCCGATCAGTCTCCGTCCCCGCCGCATCCCAAAATCAGTTAAGCCTCGCCGGGCTCAACGGGGGGAGCTTCCGATGGAACCCAAAAACAGTCTCGGCTTCAACGCCGCCACGATCATAATCATCATATTGCTGCTGATTTTGCTCTACTGCTGCTGGTTCCACCGCGTCATCGGCTAGCTTTCAGCCGCCGCGCTTCAAAGTCTCGCGGGCGATGACCAGCTGCTGAATCTGGCTGGTGCCCTCGTAGATTCGGAACAGGCGCACGTCGCGGTAGAGCCGTTCGATGCCGTAATCGGCGACGTAGCCAGCGCCGCCGAATATCTGGACTGCGCGGTCGGCGACCCGCCCGACCATCTCGCTCGCGAAATATTTCGCGGCCGCCGCCTCGAGCGTGATCGGCCCGCCTTGGTCCTTGAGCGCCGCCGCCTCCAGCACCAGCGCCCGCGCCGCCATCGCCTCGGTCTTCGAATCCGCGATCATCGCCTGGACCAGCTGGAAGTCGGCGATCGGCCTGCCGAACTGTTTCCGCTCGGACGCGTAAGCGACGGCGTCGGCGATCAGCCGCTCGGCGACTCCGACGCAGACGGCGGCGATGTGCAGCCGTCCGCGGTCGAGCACCTGCATGGCGATGCGAAAACCCTGCCCCTCCTCGCCGAGCCGGTTGGCGGCCGGCACCGGCGCCTCGTCGAAGGTGACGTCGCAGACATGGGCGCCCTGCTGGCCCATCTTGCGCTCGGGCGTGCCGACGCCGAGGCCCGGCGTATCGGCGGGCACCAGGAAGGCGGAGACGCCCTTCGCCCCGGCCTCCCCGGTCCGCGCCATCACGGTGAACAAAGAGGCCTTGTCGGCATTGGTGATGAAGCGCTTGGTCCCGCTCAGCCGATAGACGCCGCCCTCGCGCACCGCCTTCGTCTGCACCGAGGCGCTGTCGGAGCCGGCGCCTGGCTCGGTGAGCGCGAAGCTGGTGATCACCTCTCCCGAGGCGATCCGCGGCAGCCACTCGCTTTTCTGCGCGTCGGTGCCCGCCATGACGAGCCCCTGGCTGCCGATGCCGACATTGGTGCCGAAGACGGAGCGGAAGGCGGGCGAGGTCCGCCCGAGCTCCAGCGCCACCCGCGCCTCCTCGGCCATCGAGAGGCCGAGCCCGCCATATTCCTCGGGGATGGAGAGGCCGAATAGCCCCATCTCCCGCATTTCGGCGACCACCTCCTCGGGCACCTCGTCATCTTCCGCCACCCGCGCCTCGAGCGGCCGCAGGCGCTCGCCGACGTAGCGGCGGACGGTGGCGATGAGCAGGTCGAAGGATTCAGGATCGAGGGGCATGGTTGAACTCCCCCCTCCCTGCACGCTGGGTGGGGCCGGGGGTGGGGGCGTCTCCGGATGGGCACGGCCGCGTCCGGCGTACCCACCCCTAACCCCTCCCTGCGTGCAGGGAGGGGGATTTTCTCGTCAATACCCTCGCATCCGCGCCAGCTTGTCGGCCTGGTAGTTCGGGTCCCCGAACAGCTCGTTCAGCACCCGGTCGCGCTTCATGTAGAGACCGATATCATATTCGTCGGTCATGCCGATGCCGCCGTGCATCTGCACGCTTTCCTGCACGGCCAGCGTCGAGGCGCGGCCCGCCTTGGCCTTGGCGACGGCGACCATCGCCTCGGCCTCGGCGCTGCCCTCGTCGAGCAGCTGTTGCGCCTTGAGCGCCGCCGCTTGGGCGATCTCCAGCTCCGAATAAAGGTGGGCGGCGCGGTGCTGCAGCGCCTGGAACTCGCCGATCAGCCGGCCGAACTGCTTCCTCTGCTTGAGATAGTCGACGGTCATGCCCATCGCGGCGATTCCGAGCCCGACCATTTCCGACGCCGCCCCGGCGCGTCCGGCGTCGAGCACCCGGCCGAGCAGTTTTTCGCCCGACCCGACCTCGCCGACCACGGCGTCGGCATCGACCTCGACGTCCTTGAAGACCATCCGCGCCCCGATGCTGGAATCGGCGAGGCGCACGCCCTCGACGTCGAGCCCCTTCGCCTCCTTCTCGATTGCGAACAGGGTCAGCCCTTCCTCGGCCCGCGCGGCGACGAGGATCAGGTCCGCCGAGGCGCCCTGGACGACGAACTGCTTGGCGCCGGACAGGCGGAAGCCGTTGCCGGAGCGCTCCGCACGCATCGCGATCGCGTCGGGCCGGTGCTTGGGTCCCTCGTCCACCGCCAGCGCCGCCACCGTGTCGCCGGCGAGAATTCCGGGAAACCAGCGCGCGCCGTGCGGCGTGCCCTTCAGCGCCTCGACCACCGCGACGGCGGTGATCAGGAAAGGGGAGGGGGTCAGGTTGCGGCCGATCTCCTCCATCACGATCCCCGCCTCGACATGGCCGAGACCGAGCCCGCCCTGATCCTCGGGAATCCGTATGCCGGTGAAGCCGAGCTCGGCGAGCTGCTTCCACAAAGCGTGCCCGAACCCGTCCTTGCAACCGATGTCCCGCCAGTGCCGCAGCTCTTTGGCGATCGAGCCCTCGGCCGCCATGAACTCCCGCGCCGTCTCGCGCAGCATGGTCTGATCATCGGTGAGGTAGAGCGGCATTACTCGCCTTTCCCCCTCTCCCCTTCAGGGGAGAGGGCGGGGAGAGGGGGAGTATGGAGTGCGGCTGCGATGGTCATGAGAACGCCATCGAGATTTCCCATAATCGCCGAGTTGGTGAATCGCAGTACGTCATAACCCTGCATTCGCAGGAACTCGGTGCGTGCCTTATCATATGAGGCCTGTCCCGCATGCGTGTCTCCGTCGACTTCGACGATCAGCATCTTCGGAATGCGGCAGGCGAAGTCGGCGATATAGCGGCCAATCACGACCTGCCGGCGAAACTTCGCGCCCTCGAATCTTTTCGCCCTCAGCTCATGCCACAGGCGGCGCTCCGGCCCAGTGAGCTCACGGCGCATGCCCCGTGCCCGTTCGAGAAGAATCTGGTCCCGCAACCGACTGCCCCTCTCCCTAACCCTCTCCCCTGAAGGGGAGAGGGGATTATGCCCCCGGCAGCTCCAATATCCGCTTGGCGATGATGCCGAGCTGGACCTCGCTGGTGCCGCCCTCGATCGAATTGGCCTTGGTGCGCAGCCACTCGCGCGCCGCCTTGCCCTGGCGGCTGCGCTCGCTCTCCCATTCGAGCGCGTCGGAGCCGCCGGACGCGACCACCAGCTCGTGGCGGCGCTTGTTGAGTTCGGTGCCGGCATATTTCATCATCGAGGGCTGGGCCGGATGCGCCATCCCCGCTTTCAGCTCGTCGATGAAGCGCTCCGACATCGCCCGATAGGCCATTGCGTCGACGTCGAACCGCGCCATGTCGGCACGCAGCACGGGATCGTCGGCAAGCAGGTCCGCGAAGGCCTCGCCGAGGCTTCCCGTCTGGCCGCCAAGCCCCATGCCGCTGATCATCTCGCGCTCGTGGCCGAGCAGATATTTGGCGACGTCCCAGCCCTTGTTGACCTCGCCGACGACCTGGTCCTTGGGCACCTTCACGTCGTCGAAGAAGGTCTCGCAGAAGGGCGAATTGCCGGAAATGAGCAGGATCGGCCGGGTCGAGACGCCCGGCGTCTTCATGTCGAACAGCAGGAAGCTGATCCCCTTGTGCTTGGGCGCCTGGAAGTCGGTCCGCACCAGGCAGAAGATCCAGTCGGCCTTGTCGGCGTAGCTGGTCCAGACCTTCTGGCCGTTGACCAGCCAATGGTCGCCCCTGTCCTCGCATTTGGTCTGCAGCGAGGCGAGGTCGGAGCCGGCGTTCGGCTCCGAATAACCCTGGCACCAGCGTATCTCGCCGCGGGCGATCTCGGGCAGGTAATGCCGCTTCTGCGCCTCGCTGCCGTATTTGAGCAAGGCCGGGCCGAGCATTGAGATGCCGAAGCTCATCAGCGGGTTGCGCGCATTGATCCGCGTCATCTCCTGCTTGAGGATCTTCGTCTCGGCCGGCGACAGGCCGCCGCCGCCATAATCACGCGGCCAGTCCGGCACGGTCCAGCCGCGCCCGGCCATCCGGTCCAGCCACAGCTTCTGCGCCTCGTTCTTGAAGCTCGGGTTGCGCCCGCCCCAACAGGCGTCGCTTTCGTCCCGCATCGGCTCGCGCATCTCGGCGGGACAGTTCGCCTCCAGCCACGCGCGGGTCTCGGCGCGGAACGTGTCGAGGTCGGCCATCGCGTCCTCTCCTTTACGTAAACGTCAATGCCGCGCGGCGCGCGGCGCGTCAACGGGCCCCCGTCCGCCCCGATCGCCTATCTGTGCGGCCGCGCCGGTCCGGCCGGGAAGGGGTGGCCGACGTTGAAGGCCGGGCCGGACTTCTCCTTCCAGAACACCAGCAGGAAGGGCTCCACCCGGCCGCACAGGGTCACGTCCCAGCGCTCGTAGCGGGCGCCGCGCGGGCCGAGGCGGAAATTGGGGTCGCCCGGCACCCAGCCCGCCGGCATCGGAGTCGCGGCCACCGCCGTGATGTCGCTGCATTTGAGGATGTTGCCGCCGGTGAAGTGCTGGACCTCCTGCAGTGCGTCGCCGACGATCTTCGGGTCGGCGGTGGTCGGGCCGGTGACATGGAGGTGCACGGGCGGCGCCGCGGTCGGCGCGGCGGACGGGGGCAGCATCGGCGCGGACGCCGGCGGCGGGGCGGCCAGAGCGGCGGCGAACGCGAGAATGTACAGGCTCATTTGTCCCTCCGGCAGGTCATCAGCGGCTGGATTCGGGTGCCGAATGCTTCCGTCCCTTCGATGAAATCGTCGAAGGTGAGGAGCACGCCCCCTGTGTTGGGCACGGTCGAGGCTTCGTCAAGCATCCGCGCGACGCTTTCGTACGAACCGACCAAAGTCCCCATGTTGAGGTTGACCGCGCTCTCGCGGTCGGCGAGCTGGCGGACGTTGGTGGTGGTCGAAATCTTGTCCGCCGCCCCTTGCGCGCCGAGCCAGGCGACCGCCTCCTCGTCCACGCCCTCGCGATAGGAGATCCATTTCTCCATCGCTTCCTCGTCCGTCTCGGCCGCGATGACCATGAACAAGGCGTAGATTCGGACGTCTCGGCCGGTCTTGGCGGTCGCCGCCATCAGCCGCTCGTTGTTCGCGGAGAAGGCGGTCGGTGTGTTCACCCCCTTGCCGAGGCAGAAGGCGTAGTCCGCCCAGCGCGCCGAGAAAGCGAGGCCCTCGTCCGACGAGCCGGCGCAGATGATCTTCATCTCGCCCTCCGGCAGCGGCCGCACCCGGCAATCCTCCATCTTGTAATATTCGCCCTTGAAGTCGGAGACGCCCTTCTCCCACAGCTCGCGCAGGATGTGCGCATATTCGCCGAGCATCGTGTAGCGGTTGCGGAAATGCTCGTCGCCCGGCCACAGCCCCATCTGGCTGTATTCGGGCCGCTGCCAGCCAGTGATGAGATTGAGCCCGAAGCGGCCGTGGCTGATCGAATCGATCGTGTTGCACATCCGCGCACAGAAAGCGGGCGGGATGACCAGCGTCGGGCAGGTGGCGTAGAGCCGGATCTTCTCGGTGACGGCGGCGAGCCCCGCCATCAAGGTGAAGCTCTCGAGATTATATTCCCAGAACTCGGTCTTGCCGCCGAAGCCGCGCAGCTTGATCATCGAGAGCAGGAAATCGACCCCGTAGCTCTCCGCCTTGAGCGCGATCTCCTTGTTGAGGTCGAAGCTCGGCATGTATTGCGGCGAATTTTCCGAGATCAGCCAGCCGTTGTTGCCGATCGGGATGAAAATGCCGACTTCCATGTTCAGCTCCTTAGAAAATCGAGCACGAGGCGGTTGAAGCCCTCGGGATCGGTAACGTTACAGGCATGGCCGCCCCAGTCCATCGTTGCGAGGGTGCCGCCCGGAATCCCCTCGGCGAGGCGGCGCGAGCAGGTCCACGGCACGAGCATGTCGTCCTTGGCCGCCAGCGCGAGGAGGGGGGCGCGGACCTCCTCGAGCCGGTCGTCGACGTAAAAGGCCTGCAGCGCGGTCAGCCGCGCCTCGAGATTGTCCGAGCCTTGGAAGTGAGCGAGCTGGGCGTCGGTCTCGGCGTCGAGATCGTTGCCGTGTTCCGAGATCCAGATCGCGGGGAAGAGGAAGATCGGCTGGGCGCGCAGATAGGCGTGCGGGCCGGTGTCGCGCAGCAGATCGAGCCGGACCTCGAAGCATCGCGCGGTGTGCGGATCGAGGCGGCTCCAGCCGTTGACCACGACGAGCCTCGACACGCGTTCAGGCGCCTCGAGCGCCAAGGTGAGGCCGATCGCCCCGCCCGCCGCATGTCCGACGAAGTCGCTGCTCGCGAGTCCGAGCCCATCCATCAGCGCGAGCACGTCGCGGGCCATGTCCTCGACCGTCATATGCGCCGGCAGCATCCGGTCGCTGCGGCCGGTGCCGCGCTGGTCGTAGAGGATGATTCGGTGCCGCTCGGCGAGGGCGGCGAGGTTGGGCGCCCAATAGCCGCCCGAGCCGCCGAGCCCGGCCGACAGGATTACCGGCGGCGCGTCGGCCGGCCCATGGTCCTCGAAGTAAAGCCCCTCGATCACCCGCCGATATGCGCCACGCTGGCGATCTCGACGAGCAGGCCCGGCTTCACCAGCCCGCACTGGATGCAATAGCGGGCCGGCTTGGCGCCCGGAAAATATTCGGCATAGACCGCGTTCATCGCCGGATAATCGGCCCAGTCGGTCAGGAAGATGTGGTTGAAGGCGACGTCCGCCATCGTCGCCCCCGCCGCCTCGAGCGTGATCCGGATCGTCTCCAGCACGTGCCGGGTCTGCGCCTCGGCGTCGCCTTCGTGAAGCACGGTCCCGCCGGGCCCCAGCGCCAACGTTCCCGAGACGTAGACGACGTCGCCCGCCTTCGTCCCCGCCGAATAAGGCGCGATCGGCGTCGGGAATTGCGGCGGATTGATCGATTCGAACGGCATTATTTCATCTCCCTGTTCCGGCCGCACTACCGCCGTTCGGGCTGAGCCTGTCGAAGCCCTCCCCTTCACCTTCAGCGAAGGAAGTGAAGCCCTTCGACAGGCTCAGGGCGAATGGAATGGGGACCTCGGCCCTCATTGCTCTTCTTCCCCGATCTGCCCGAAGGCGCCGCAGAAGTCGGCGACGGTCGAGACCCAGCCGAAGAAGGTCTCGACGTTGAAGATCGTGGCCTTCTGGAGGAATTCTGGCCCCGCCTGGTGGGTCGCGTCTTCGAGCAATATGCCGAAATATTCCAGGAAGAAGCCGTCGCGCAGCGTCGATTCGACGCAGACGTTGGTGGCGATGCCGACGAAGACGATGTTGCGGATGCCGCGCGCGCGAAGCACCGAATCGAGCTGCGAGTTGAAGAAGCCCGAGTAACGCGTCTTGGGGAGCAATATGTCGCCCGGCCTGGGCGCCAGCCCCTCGACCAGCTCATAGTCCCAGCCGCCGCGCGCCAGCAGCCGGCCCTGAAGCTCGGGCCGCGCCCGCATCGTCTTCAAGGCGTTCGACTTGTGCCAGTTGGGCGAGCCCGGCCCGCCCGCCTCGACATAATCCGGATCCCAGCCGTTCTGGAAATAGATCACCGGCATCCCCGCCGTCCGGGCGACGCCCAGCACCTTCGCCGATTGCTCGATCACCCGCGCGGCGCCGCCGATGTCGAAGCCGGCAAGGTCGAGATAGCCGCCGGGCGAAGCGTAGGCGTTCTGCATGTCGATGACGATCACTGCAGTCTCGTCGACCGCCACCCGGATCGGCTCCGGCCGCGCCGGCAGGGTGACCAGCCGCTTCGTCCGCCCTTCCGCCGTCGCGTCGACCGTCATCCGTTCCTCCTCGCCGCGGAATGTTGACCAGAAGTGGAGGCGGCACAAGACCACTCCTCCCCTCTCCCTGGGGAGAGGGGTAGGGGGTGAGGGGTTCGTGCGTTTCCGGTGAGGCCGCAGCCCCTCACCCCTGACCCCTCTCCCCCTGGGAGAGGGGAAAGCCTCCGGCGAACGCGAATTCCGCCACCGCCTTGCGCCCGCTCGGCGTCTCCCTTGCCCGAAGCTTGTCGTCGAGCATGGCCGGATCGCCGATCCGCCCGATCACCGCCGCCGCCTCGATCCGGTAGCGCTCGGGCACGCGCAGCTCCGTCCTCGCCAGCTCCAGCTGGATCCCGGACATGCCATGCGCGTGATAGCCCATCCCGGTCGCCTGCAGCGCCAGGCACGCCCAGGCCGCGCCGGCGTCGAAGCTGTGGCTGTGCGAGCCCCGCGGCTGACCGTCCTTGCCGGTCATCGGCGTGCTGTCGGAGAGGATGTAGATCAGCACCGACGCGCTGTGCGCCCAGCTTTGGTTCCAAGGGATGAGCAGCGACAGGAACCGCTCCCAGTTCGCGTCCCCCCGCTTGGCGTAAAGGAAAAGCCAGGGCTGCGAGTTGAACGCCGACGGCGCCCACCGCGCCGCCTCGAACAGGCTCATGAGGTGCCCATCGGGCATTTCGGACCCGTCGAAGGCTCGCGGCGACCAGCGCTCGAGGAACAGGGGGGCGACCGGATGGTCGGGCTGGCGGTCGGCCATGATCGTCTCCTCGTCATCCGCGAGCCGGAGGGGCGGCAGGCGAAGCATGCCGGGCAGGGGCGCGCAAGCCCGCTTTTTCCGCATGGTCCGTCTATTGCGGACGGCGGCAGGACAGACTCGTAGCAAAACCTATCCCATGCTATAATAGATGGATGGAGCAGGTGCTGGACAAGCAAGTCGCGGAGCTCTTTGCCCGGTTGGATCGGGCAGCCATCGTATCTGCCGACGATGTGATGGCGGGCGACTTCACGGAAATTCTTGCGGAATCGGGCAATTTCGAGGTCGTGATCGCCACTTCGTCAATGTCGCGACTGCACCAAGGTCATTACGCTTATCGTATCGAGGTCGATCCGCCGCGCGGCCATTGGTTCGCGCCCGGATTGGCGCCGGCGGGTTGACTTGACGGCCCCGTTCATCGTGCCTCCTCTTTCCCGCGGCCCTCCCCCGGGCGGGCCAAGGCGCGAAATTCCGGTTGTCGCCGAGGCCGACGTCGAATCCTTCGTGAAGCGGGGAAAGCCGTTCGTGGTACGCGGCCATTCGGCGGTGCGGCGCCTCGAACCGCAACTCTCCTTCGATAGCTTGGCGGCAAAGTTGAGCGGCACGATCATCGACCTGAGCCATCGGCTCTGCTGGGTCGAGCGACGGCGGCGGGTCGATGCGGCACGGTTTCTTCGGCATGTCGGCGGCAGCCAATATTATTGGCGCAATATTCCGCTGAATTCCTTCGGCCTGAAGCCCGCACTTCCCGAACCGGCCGGCCGGGGTCCGATCTACTTCGACCACGGCTGGGTCGGGCCCAAGGATTGTGTGCAAACCTTCCATCAGGACAACCACGACCAGCTGTTCCTCAATCACAACATGTTCATTCAGGTGACGGGGCGCAAATACGTCGCCCTCGCCTCACCTCTCGATTCGGATTTCTTCCTCGGGCGCCCGGCGGTTGAGGGCAACACGCGGCAGTCCGCGGCGTCGCCCTGGGACGAGTCTGTCTGGGAAGGATGCGGGACGCTGGCGGAAACGCTGCTCGAGGCCGGGGATATGGTCTATATGCCGCCGCGCACTTGGCACTTCGTGCGGTCCTATTCGACGAGCATCTCAATCTCGCGATGGTGGTTCACGAACCGCTTGGCATCGATCCTCTATGCCTGTGACCAGCGAATGGAAGTCGACCCTATTTCAGACTGTCGGGAGAATCGAAGCCGCGATTGGGCGGCCGATCTCGCCGCCTTCGGCGGCTGGCCCGTGGTGGACGCTTTTCTGAAACAGATTCCGCTGATGCCGCGGCTTCGATTCGAGCTGGCCCTGGTCCACTTCTATGGGAAGGGAGTTCTCGACGACTTCCTGTCCTTTGAGCTGGCCGACGAATAGACTCCGGAACCCGCGGGCTGGCGCAAATCCGGCGTTTCTGGCACCGGAGAAAAGCAGCGCGAGCGAGGGGAACCGGCGGTCATGGACTTCGACCTTACGGAACGGCAGGCTTTTTACCGCGACCGGGTGCGCGACTTCGTCGAGACTCGGATCCGCCCGCGCGGCGGCGAGATCAGGGCCGACCTCGAGACCGGCGACCGCTGGCAGCCGCACGCCGTCATCGAGGAGCTGAAGCCGGAGGCGAAGGCCGCCGGGCTCTGGAACCTGTTCATGCCGCCGGGCCAGGCGCTGCGCCACCTCGACGAGAGCTTCGAGTTCGAAGGTACCCAGCTCACCAATCTCGAATACGCCCTTTGCGCCGAGGAGATGGGCCGGGTCGCCTGGGCGAGCGAGGTGTTCAACTGCTCCGCCCCCGACACCGGCAACATGGAGGTGATCCACCGCTACGGCACGCGCGAGCAGAAGGAGGAATGGCTGCGCCCGCTGATGAACGGCGAGATACGCTCCGCCTTCCTGATGACCGAGCCCGCAGTCGCCTCGTCCGACGCCACCAACATCCAGTGCGAGATCCGCCGCGACGGCGACGATTATGTGCTGAACGGCCGCAAATGGTGGTCGTCGGGTGCCGGCGACCCGCGCTGCAAGGTCGCCATCGTCATGGGCAAGACCGATGCTTCGGCCGACAGACACCGCCAGCAGTCGATGGTGCTGATGCCGCTGGACGCCCCCGGCGTCACCGTCGAGCGCGCGCTCACCGTCTACGGCTATGACGACGCGCCGCACGGCCACATGGAGATCGAATTGAAGGATGTGCGCATCCCCGCGTCCGCCATGCTGCTCGGCGAAGGCCGCGGCTTCGAGATCGCGCAGGGGCGATTGGGCCCCGGCCGCATCCACCATTGCATGCGCACCATCGGCGCCGCCGAGGAGGCGCTGAAGGCGATGGTCAAGCGCCTTCAGTCGCGCACCGCCTTCGGCAAGCGCTTGATGGAGCACAGCATCTGGGAACAGCGCGTTGCCGCCGCGCGGACCGACATCGACATGGCCCGCCTCCTCTGCCTCAAGGCCGCCGACCTCATGGACAAGGCCGGCAACAAGGCCGCCCAGGCCGAGATCGCCATGATCAAGGTGTTCGCGCCCAACATGGCGCTGCGCATCATCGACGACGCGGTCCAGGCCCATGGCGGGGCGGGCGTATCGCAGGATTTCGAGCTGGCCAAGAGCTGGGCCGGCATCCGCACCCTGCGCCTCGCCGACGGGCCGGACGAGGTTCACAACCGCGCCATCGCCCGCCTCGAGTTCGCCAAGCATGGGTGAGGCTCGCCTCGCTCCTCCCCGGAACGGGGAGGGGGACCATGCGCAGCATGGTGGAGGGGCCCCGCCTCTCCGCCGCGCATACGCTGGGCCCCCTCCACCACGCCGCTTCGCGTCGCGGTCCCCCTCCCCGTTCCGGGGAGGAAAATGAAGGCCGCGATTCTCCATCGGCCCGGCACCCCGCTGACGCTGGAGGACGTCCAGGTCTCCGCCCCCCGCCCCCGCGAAGTGCTCATCCGCACGCGCGCCTGCGGGGCGTGCCATTCGGACCTCCACTTCATCGACGGTGCCTATCCGACGCCGCTCCCCGCCATCCCCGGCCACGAAGCGGCGGGCGTGGTCGAGGCGGTCGGCGAGGACGTGACGGCGGTGAAGCCGGGCGATCCTGTCGTCACCTGCTTCAGCGCCTATTGCGGCCGCTGCGAGTTCTGCGTCACCGGCCGCCTCTCGCTCTGCACCGACGCCTCGACCAAGCGGAAGAAAGGCGACGAGCCCCGCGTCGCGCTGGACGGCACGCCGGTCCACCAGCTCCTCAACGTCGGCGGCTATGCCGAGCAGATCCTCGTCCACGAAAATGGCTGCGTCGTCATCGATCCCGCCATGCCGTTCGACCGCGCCGCCCTGATGGGCTGCGCGGTGGTGACCGGCGCCGGCGCGGTGCTCAACACCGCCGGCGTGCGCGCGGGCGAGGACGTTGCGGTGATCGGCTGCGGCGGCATCGGACTCGCCGCAATCAACGCCGCCCGCATCGCCGGCGCCCGCCACATCATCGCCATCGACCCGGTCCCGGCCAAGCGGGCGCTGGCGGAGAAGGTCGGCGCCACCGTCGCCTTCGCGCCCGACGCCGACCGCTTGAAAGAGCAGGTCGTCGAGCTCACCAAAGGCGGAGTCCACCACGCCATCGAGGCGGTCGGCCGCATCTCCGCCGGCGAGCTTGCTTTGTCGCTCCTGCGCCGCGGCGGCACCGCCACCATCGTCGGCATGATGCCGCTCGCCGAGCGGCTTTCGATCGGCGCGCTGGACCTGCTCGCCGAGAAGAAGCTGCAGGGCTGCCTGATGGGCTCGAACCGCTTCCCGCTCGACATCCCCCGGCTGGTCGATTTCTACCTCGCCGGCCGCCTCGACCTCGACTCGCTGGTGGCCGAGCGGATCGGCCTTGCCGACGTCAACGCCGCGGTGGACAAGCTGCGCACGGGCGAGGCCGCCCGGTCTGTGATCGTGTTCGATTAACCCGTCACCCCGGACTTGATCCGGGGTCCACCTTCCTTTCCTGGAGCGGTGGAGACAAGAAGGTGGATGCCGGATCAAGTCCGGCATGACGATGGAGGTAGTATGACTTCCCTGTTCGACCTCACCGGCAAAGTCGCCATCGTCACCGGCTCGTCGCGCGGCATCGGCCGCGCGATCACCGAGGCCTTCGCCGATCAGGGCGCCAAGGTGGTCGTCTCCTCCCGCAAGGCCGAGGCGTGCCAAGGAGTCGCCGACGCGATCAACGCGAAGCACCCTGGCGCGGCGATCGTCGTCCCCGCCAGCATCTCCTCCAAGGAGGCGCTGCAGCACCTGGTCGACGAGACCCGCCGCCAATTGGGCCGCATCGACATCCTCGTCTGCAACGCCGCCTCCAACCCCTATTACGGCCCGATGGGCGGCATTTCCGACGACCAGTTCCGCAAGATCCTCGAGAACAACGTCATCGCCAACCATTGGCTGATCCAGATGGTGGCGCCGGAGATGATCGAGCGCAGATCGGGCTCGATCGTCATCGTCAGCTCGATCGGCGGCCTCAAGGCCTCGGCGGTGATCGGCGCCTACAACATCTCCAAGGCCGCCGACTTCCAGCTCGCCCGCAACCTCGCCGCCGAGTTCGGCCCGCACCAGGTCCGCGTCAACTGCATCGCCCCCGGCCTGATCCGCACCGATTTCGCCAGGGCGCTGTGGGAAAACCCCGAAACACTGAAGGCGGTGACCATGCACACCCCGCTCCAGCGCATCGGCGAGCCCCACGAAATCGCCGGCGCCGCCGTGTTCCTCGCCAGCGACGCCTCGACCTTCGTCACCGGCCAGGCGATCGTCGTCGACGGCGGAAGCACGACCGGGATGGGGCTGTAGCGTCACCCCAGCGAAGGCTGGGGTCCATGCTGACTCCGAGGCCCGCGCTGACTCAGCATGGATGCCAGCCTTCGCTGGCATGACGGAGGAAAGAATGACCCAGCGCCTTCAAAACAAAGTCGCCATCGTCACCGGCGCCGCGTCCGGCATCGGCAAGGCGACTGCAGCCCTGTTCCGCGCGGAAGGCGCCACCGTCATCGCCGCCGACCGGGCGGAAGCCGAAGGCGTCGCCGCGGCCGATGCCGGCTCGGAGGACGACGTCCGGGCCCTCGTCGAGCGCGCAGTGCGCGACCATGGCGGGCTCGACGTCTTCTTCGCCAATGCGGGCATATCGGGCGGCCTCGCCTCGATCTTCGAGCAGAGCCCCGGGGACTGGCACGAGATATTGCGCGTGAACCTCATCGGCCCGTTCCTCGCCGTCAAGCATGCCGGTCCGGCGATGAAGGACAGGGGCGGCGGCTCCATCGTCTGCACCGCGAGCGTCGCCGGCATCCGCGCCGGGGCGGGCGGCCCCGCTTATTCCGCGTCCAAGGCAGGCGTGATCAACCTCGTAAAGGTCGCCGCCACCCAGCTCGCCGGCGCCAACATCCGCGTCAACGCCATCTGCCCCGGCCTGATCGAGACCGGCATGACCCAGGGCATATACGAAAACGCCCGCGCCGCCGGCCGCGAGGAGATGATCGGGCAATTGAATCCGCTGAAGCGCGGCGGCGAGCCCGACGAGATCGCCCGCGCCGCCCTCTTCCTCGCCTCCGACGAGAGCTCCTACGTCAACGGCCACGCCCTCGTCGTCGACGGCGGCCTGTCCTGCTCCCACCCCTTCTACCGCCAGGAATATGGCAGGACGGCGTTCTAGGACGGGCGTGGGATCACTTTACCCGTCATGCCGGACTTGATCCGGCATCCACCTTCCTTCCACGCTCGCATCCCGAACAGGTGGACCCCGGATCAAGTCCGGGGTGACGAGTCATCTCCGACCCCTACCGCCCGCCCCGCTCCAGCCTCGCCAGCCAGCGCTGCCTCGCCCACTCCCGGAACAATCGGTCCGCCCGCGCCCGCGCCGCGCTCCCCGGCGGCAGCGCATCGTAGCGGGCCCGCGGCTCCCGATCGCCGAACCGCACTTCCTCCGTCTCGAAGTCGAAGACCGTGAACACTCCGCCCGCCTCGACCATGCCGATCGCCGCCGGCGCGTCGAGGCTGCCGATATGCTGGAAGACCGGATGCGATTCCCCTTTCGGCACATTGCCGCCAAGCGCGCGCAGGACGATGGACCGGTAGTCGTACAGCCCCACCGGCCCCGCCGGCAGCGTCACGCCCTTGGCGCTGAGGATCAGCGGCACGCGCGTCTGCTGCCGGTTGATGACATGGCCGTGGCCGAGGAAATCGTCGTCGAACAGGCTCTCGCCATGGTCGGCCGTCACGACGAGCAGCGTGTCCTTCCACACCCCCAGCCGCTTCAGCCGGGCGATCAGCCGGCCGATCAGCCAGTCGTCATAGGCGACGGCGTTCCAATAGGTGAGCGCCGTCCAGCGCCGGTTCGCCGCCTCGATCTTTCCGCGCGGGATCGGCGCGCCGGGCAGCAGCCGCGGCATTCCCGGGTGCGAGTAGGGGAAATGCGCCTCCTGGAAGTTCCAATAGAGGAAAGTGGGGCGTTGCCATCCCGCCGGGTCGCCCATCGCCCGGTCGAACGCGGCGAGGAGCCTGCGCCCGTCGACCAGCAGCGAGCCCTTGGCCGCGAATTCGAAGGCGCGCTCGTCCTTCAGCGTCTCGGCGTCGACGAACACGTCCGCGCTTTCTTTCATCCCGACGACGGACGAGATGTCGCCGAAGCTCTCCGGCTGGCCGGAGAAGATTCCGATCCGGTAGCCGTTCGCCTTCAAGTCGCGGAACAGCGACGGCGTCCCCGGCGCCGGATCGAGCCTGCCGGAGAACAGGCTCTTCAGCGACGCGGTGGTGAAGCCGACATGGCTGTACGCCTCGCTTGCCGCGCTCCCCTGCGCCGCCAGCCCATTCAGCACCGGAGTCACCGGCCGCCCCTCCACCACCCGCCCGATCGCGTCGGCGCGAGTGCTCTCGAGCACGACCAGCACGAGGTGCTTGGGATGCGCGGGCAGCCTCGCCGCCCCGCGATCCGGCACGCGTTCGGCGAAATGGAAGTCCCCCGCCACGCCGTCCTGGTCGATTCCGTCGTCCGGCACGTCGAGCGCATAGGGATGGCGGCTCGCATCGAACGGCGCGGTGTCCAGCCTCGGCGTGAACCAGGAATAGCCGTCGCGGTCGAAGTCGCTCGCCTCCGACAGCGCCGCATTGGCGAGCCCGAACGCAGTGAACCGCGCGAGCCCGTAGCGGACGTCCGGCACCCGGTCGGCGGCAAAAGCGACGAAAGGCACCGGCACGGCGAGCCAGAGCAAATCCCGCCACCTGAGCGGCGGCGGTGTCACCCGCTCCGGCAGCCAGCGCCGCAGCATCCTCAGCGCCACCACCCACAGCACCACGACCGCCGCGGCGGCCAAGGCGGCCAGCCCAGCCTCGCTGCCGACGAACAGCAAGGCATCGCCGAGGCTGCCGCCGCCAAGGTCGCGGATCAGCCCGAAGCTCAGCGCATCGCTGAAATAGCTCAGCACTTCGAACTTCGCGGCCAGCAGTGCGACATAGCCCCCTACCGCGACGAACAGGAAGTTGAGGGGCAGCAGCGGGCTCGCCCGCCGCCTGCGCCCATGCACCGCCCTGACGACCAGCCAAAGCAGCCCGATCAGCAACGCATGGGCGAGGAGGAGCCCGGCGAGGAACAAGGCCCACTCGCCCGCCCCCCGCAGAACATGCGAGCTCCCGAACCCGCCCCCGAAAATCCCGTATTTCCGCTCGACGAGCGCCAGCTCCACCCCCAGCGTCGCCCCAAAGGCAAGCGCCAGCGGCCACCAGGGGCGAAGGGCGGCAAAACGAAGCATGGGCTTTCTCTAGCCGCGGCGCATTGAAGAAGGGTTAGATTCGCGCAGAGACGCAGAGACGCAGAGAGGCCCAGTCTCTCAGGACCCTCAGTTCTCGCCCTCCCGCGCAGCGGCATCATCTTTATCCGGCTTCGCCGGAGGAGAACCGCAACCTCGGATCCTCTGCGTCTCTGCGTCTCTGCGCGAAACTCTCTTCCTTCCTGCTCCCCGGTTCCTCCTTCCGAATCGAAATTACCAAATCGGATCAGATTCCATTTTCCTACACCCTCGTCCCTGTGATTTATCCTAGCGGATGGAACAGAAACCGAACATCGCCGCCCCCGAAGCGTCGACCGATGAGCGCGCTTCCTCTCCCGAATTCGAGCCGGTGCCACTGCGGTACCGCACCGATGGCTGGACTCCGGCGAAGCAGCGCGAGTTCGTCGAAGCGCTTCGCGATACCGGCGTGATCCGCCAGGCGCTCTCGCGCGTGGGGCTCTCGGAGCAGGGCCTTGGCCGCCTGCGCCGCCGGCCCGAGGCGCGCGCGTTCGATCTCGCCTGCATCGCGGCCCAGCGCCTCGGAGTGCGCGACCGGATCGTCTCGACCGCCTACGAGCGGGCGATCGAGGGCACGCTCAAGGGCCGTTACTACCATGGCGAGCTGGTGAGCGAGGAGCGGGTCTACGACAACCGGCTGCTCATGTTCCTGATCGGCAAGCTCGGTCCCGTGCTCGAGCCCCCGGGCGAAAGCCGGCGCGTCGAGGAGGATTGGGAAGGCTGGATGGAGGCGATCGAGACCGGAGCGCCGCCGCCTTCGCCGGAATCGGAGCCACGCCCGTTCCATGAACGCCCGTTCGATGGCTCCGAGGTCTGGGAAGGCGCCGACGGCGACTATTGGACGAGCTTCCCGCCGCCGTCCGATTTCGATGGCCGGGAAGGAACGGGCTCGTTCGGCGGCTACGAGCGCACGCTCACCGATCGCGAACTTAGGGTTATTGAGAGCGACGTCGAGGAAGATTCTCGCGGCGAGGAAGCGCGTCGCGATCGCTTTTTCGGCTTCGATTCCGAAGACGAAGATTTTGGCTCTATGGAAGCCGAAACTTCCGAAACTTCCGCCGGCTGGGCGGCGCCTCACCGTCCGCTCGCCTCCCTCGTCGAGCGGGAAAAGGCGATCGCCGCCGCCGCGGCTCCGGTTGACGTTTACGTAAAGCCGGGCCTATCGGAGCCCGACGCTTCAGCTGGGGAAAAAGCCATGAATCCGATCGCCACCCATCGCCACGGCGACGTGCTCGTCGTCACCTCGAACAACCCGCCGGTGAACGCGCTCGGCCATGCGGTGCGCGAGGGGCTGGTCGCCGCGATCGAGCAGGCGGACGCCGACGAGGCGGTGAAGGCGGTCGTGATCGTCTGCCAGGGCCAGACCTTCTTCGCCGGCGCCGACATCACCGAGTTCGGCAAGCCGATGCAGATGCCGATGCTCCCGCAGGTCGTCGACCGCATCGAGGCCTGCACCAAGCCGGTGGTCGCCGCGATCCACGGCACCGCGTTCGGCGGCGGCCTCGAGGTTGCGCTGGCCAGCCACTACCGAGTCGCCCTCCCTTCCGCGAAGCTCGGCGTGCCGGAAGTGAAGCTCGGCCTCCTCCCCGGGGCCGGCGGCACCCAGCGCCTGCCGCGCGTCGCCGGCGTGCCTAGGGCACTCGAAATGGCGGCGACCGGCAACCCGATTTCCGCGAAAGAGGCCTATGAGATCGGCCTTGTCGACCGCCTGATCGAAGGCGATCTCGAGCAGCACGCCGTCGCCTATGCCGAGGAGGTCAAGGACGTCCGGCCGATCCCCAGGGCGAGCGAGCGCCAGGACAAGATCGAAGGCACCGACCCGGCGGTCTTCGCCGAATTCCGCAAGGCCAATGCCCGCAAGTTCCGCGGCTTCGACGCGCCCGAATACAATGTCCGCGCGATCGAGGCGGCGGTCGCCAAGCCCTATGCGGAAGGCGTCCAGGACGAGCGCCGGCTGTTCATGGAGCTGATGAGCGGCACCCAGGCCCGCGCCCAGCAATATTTCTTCTTCGCCGAGCGCAAGGCCTCGAAGATCGACGGCCTGCCCGAGGACACCAAGCCTCGCGACATCCAGCGGGTGGGCGTGATCGGCGCCGGCACGATGGGCGGCGGCATCTCGATGAATTTCCTCTCGGCCGGCATCCCCGTCACCATCGTCGAGATGCAGCAGGAAGCGCTCGACCGCGGCACCGGCGTCATGCGCAAGAATTATGAAGCCTCGGCTTCGAAAGGCCGCATCACGGCCGAGCAGGCGCAAGGCGCGATGGGCCTCCTCAAGCCGACCCTGAACCTCGAAGAGCTGGCCGATTGCGACCTCATCATCGAGGCCGTGTTCGAGAATATGGACGTCAAGAAGGAGGTGTTCGGCAAGCTCGACCGGATCGCCAAAAAGGGGGCGATCCTCGCCTCCAACACCTCCTACCTCAACATCGACGAGATCGCCGCCTCGACCTCGCGGCCCGAGGACGTGCTCGGCCTCCATTTCTTCTCGCCGGCCAACGTCATGAAGCTCTTGGAGGTGGTGCGCGGGGCGAAGACGGCGCCGGACGTGCTGGTGACGGCGATGCAGCTTGCCAAGAAGATCCGCAAGGTCGCGGTGGTGGCGGGCGTCTGCTACGGTTTCATCGGCAACCGCATGCTGATGCCGCGCCAGGTCCAGGCCAACCGCCTGCTCCTCGAAGGGGCCACCCCCGAGCAGATCGACCGCGTCCATGTCGAGTTCGGAATGCCGATGGGGCCGTTCCAGATGGCCGATTTGGCCGGCGTCGACATCGGCTGGCACCGCGACCCGACGCGGATCGAGAACGTCCGCGACGCGCTCTGCGCGGCCGACCGCTGGGGCCAGAAGAAGGGCGCCGGCTTCTACGATTATGACGAGAAGCGCCGCCCCTCGCCCTCACCGGTGGTGGCGAAGATCATCGACGAGTTCCGCGCCAAGGAAGGCGTCGAGCCCCGCACCATCTCCGACCAGGAGATTATCGAGCGCACCCTCTACACGATGGTCAACGAGGGCGCGAAGATCCTCGAGGAAGGCATGGCCCAGCGCGCCAGCGACATCGATGTGGTGTGGGTCTACGGCTACGGCTGGCCCGTCTACCGCGGCGGCCCGATGTTCTGGGCGGACACGGAAGGGCTCGGCAAGATCGTCGACGGCCTGCGCAACCAGCAGGCGCGCCTCGGCCCCGACTTCACCCTGTCGGACCTGCTGGTCGGCAAGGCGGATGCGGGGGAGAAGTTCACCCGCTGACCGGCGGCACGAGGAGGGGAGAAGCGACATGGCAAGCGCACCGACACCGTTTCAGGATCTGGTCTGCATCGGCACGGCGGGCGATATCTTCATGTGCGACGAGTTCGGCTCGTGGATCGATTTCGGCATGCTGGGCGGCTGGCCGCTGGCCATGGTGGGGACCGATCCCCAGGGCAACCTCTACGGCGTCGGCCTCGACGGATTCATGGATTTCTGGAATCCGGGCGCGAAGGGCTGGACCAACTCCCATGCCGGCGGCGGCGGCGGCTATTCCGCGCCCTCGGGCTGGAACAACGGGATCGTCCAGTTTCTCTACGGGCCGAACGGGACAATGTGGGTGGTGAGCCCGAGCGGCCAGATCGGCATGGCCACGCCCGAGGCCGAGTTCGCCGACCAGAGCGCGATGGACTCCTGGACGGTGAAGATGCTCGTCTACGATTCGTTCGGCACGATGTGGTGCGTCGGGACGCAGGGCAATATCGGCCAATGGTACCCGACCACCAATGTCTGGTCGGATTACACCATGGCATTCGGCAATTGGTCGTTCAACGGCCTCTTCTACGACAGGCAGGGCATATCGTGGGGCATCGGCACCGAGGGCAATGTCGGCCAGACGCTCGGCGTGTGGACCGACCATGGCCTGCTCGGCGGTAAGCAGATGCGATGGCTCTATTGGCCCGTGCCGGGCTCGTTCCCGCTTCCGGCCTGACGTCCGGGGCGGCGGGCCGATGCTCTGCGCGGACACCCGGGGACAGCCTAGGCTGTCCCCATTCATGCCCTGGAGCGGGGACAGTCAGACAGACTGTCCCCTCGCCTCAGCAGTAGCGGACGCGGACCCAGCGGCCGTAATAGGGATCCCACTGGCGGCGGGTGGTGCAATGGCGGCGGTAGCCGTCATAATAGCCTCCGCCGTAATTGCTGCCGCCGTAATAGCCGCCGCTGTAATAGGGATCGTAGCCGTTGCCGTAGCTGCTGTAGCCGCCGTAATAGGGGTCGTAATAGCTGCTGCCGTAGCCGTAGCCGCGGTTGCTCGACGCGATCGCCGCGCCGAGGCCGAGGCCGATTATGCCGGCGCCGATCGCGATGCCGGCGTCGTCGTGGTGATGGCGGTAGCGCCGATATTGCGCGTCCGCCGGGCTCGCGGCCATCGCCAGCGTCGATACCGCGGCGATGCCCATGATGCTCTTCTTGAAAACGCTCGTCATGACAAATACTCCTGTCTTTTGACCCGCTTGCTTAACCAAACGCGCGACGGAGGCGGACGTTCAACCGTCCATCGCCCTCCGGGGCCCGTACAACGCGCCATAAAAGCTGAACGGAAGCTGAGTCGGGGGCTTGCTAAGTGCTTGCCCGGCCTCGCTTTGTCCTTCGCGATCGCTGCCTGCTGCCGCGCGCCGCCCCCTGCTCCGAGGGTGGACGCCGCGGCCGAGAAGGCGGCGATCCGCCGGGTCGTCGCCGACATGGAGGCCTCCTGGAACCGCGGCGACTTCAAGGGCTACATGGCCGCCTTCAAGAAGCCGGACGTGGTGTTCGTCTCCAAAGGGCGGTTCCAGCAGGGCTGGCAGGGAACGCTCGATCATTATCAGCGCGATTATGGCGGCGATCCGGCCCGGCGCGGCCGCCTCCATTTCTGGGACCTGCGCATCCAGCTCCTCGCCCCCGACGCCGCCCAGCTGGTCGGCCGCTACCGCCTCGAAGGCGGCGGCAAGCCGCAGGACGGCATCAACACCCGCCTGTTTCGCAAGGTCGGCGGGCGCTGGGTCATCGCCTTGAACCACGTCAGCTCCAGCGAGCCGGAGCCACCAGGCGGTGGATGATGGAAGCTGGCGCGCCCGGCAGTCTGGTGCGAACCAGTCTCTGGGGTTGATACCCTGTTCCGCGGGAATATACAGGGATCGGCCGGCGTTTTTCGGATGATATGCTGCTCCCGAACCGAGGACGTCGGGCATGCGAGCGGCACCATTCGCGTCCATTTCCCTGTGGCGCGAAACAGGGTAAATGTCAGACTCAACAGGTATATGTTCGGGCCCTTCCCGCCGCCTAGACGAACTCGCTGCCGTCAGTGGGTCGCTACCCCGCCATCTATGCAAAGGACTTGACCACTCATAAAATCGGAGTCCGATGAGCAGAGAAACACCATCGCTCCGGTAAGATCACACGCGAATTGCGGACGCTTGATCACCTGGTATCCGATGATCTCGCGCATCCGTTCTTGGCCCGCCTGATCGAATTCCCCAGGCGGCATGTTCGCGCCCGGCGCCAAGGCATTGATAGTTATGCCCCAGCTCGCGAGCTCTCTGGCGGCTCCCCGAGTGAAGCCCAGCACTCCGGACTTCGAGGCGATGTAATGCGCCATATCGGGGGCCATTACCCAAAGGAGGTTGGTCACGATGTTGACCACCTTGCCGCCACCCGCCGCCCTCAGGTGATCGAGCGCCGCACTGGTGCACACGAACACGCCGTCGAGGTTCACGCGCATGACGTTGCGCCAATCGCCGTGGGAAATCTTCTCCAGCGCTCGATGCGGATAGACGCCGGCGTTGTTGACGAGAACGTCGAGGCCTCCCATCCGCTCGGCCGCGGAAGCGAAAGCGGCTTCCACCGAGTCCGGAACCGAAACGTCGGCCACCTCGAATCCACATCCCGGCCCCAGCTCCTCGCCAAGCGCGGCGGCCGCACCCGGGTCAATGTCGAAGATGACGACCTGCGCTCCCTCGGCATGGAGAGCGCGGACATATTCGGCGCCCAGTCCATTCGCCCCACCGGTCACGACGATCCGTTTTCCCTCGAGCCTCATTCAATCCTCCCATCGGACCAGCGAAAACCGTCATTCGCCACGAGACCGCGCCACAGGCCCACGACCAGCGGATCGTCCCCGTTCAATCCATCGAGCCTGTCCCGCAGGTCGCCTATGCGCGCCTCGAAATAGTCGCGGACCGCTTCAGGCAGCCCGTCGCCGGGAGGACGTTGGGCCGGCCCTGTCGGCGGCGGGCCGGATCGCCAGGCCGGGTCGCCTTCGAATATTTGCTTCAAGAGGATGGCGAAGAAGCTGCTGCCATCCTGAGCGGAAAGGCTCATGTTCAACGCCAGCGATCCACCGACCGCCTTGGCTGCGTGCCAGGTTCCGGCGGGCAGGCAGAGAACGTCGCCGGGCTCCAGGATCACCTCGATGAAATCGCGCGGAGCGACCGGCGGTAGCTCGTCCCATCCCCGATTCCCGATCCACGGCAACGTCCATTCCGGGTCCCCGCCGCGCGGCAGGCGAGCATTGGCAGGAGGCCAGGCCACGCTGGGATGAGGGGCATATCTCCAACGCTTGCGACCTTCGATCTGAAGGGTGGTCGCGATGCAGCGGTCGAAGTGAAAATCGGCGCCAGAGCGATCGGGCGAGAGGTACGCGTTGAAGGAGATCGAACCGGTGAAATGCGCCGCGCGGCGAACAGCGTCGCCGAACGCGGCCAGCCGATCGTCGCCGACCCCGATGTCGCGCACACAAATCGTCGAGCCGCCCGCGAGGACATCCTCGACTTCCTCAGGGGCTATCGGCTCGGTGCAGGTGTAGCTGCCGTGGCCGTCCTCCACCACCGTCCGGACTTGGAAATTGCGCGGGTCGGACGCCGCAGCCGCTCTCGACAGCGCCAGATCGAAGCGGCGGCGGTCGAACAGGCCGGCGAATCTAACTGGCCGGCCACGAAGGTGGAGCGGCCGCCCCGCCCAGATGTGGTCGAAGAACCGGTTAGGATCCATGGGCTCAAGCAGCCGCTCAAGCAGGCGGGCATCGGTGGCCGCACAGCCATGCACATCCCAGGATGACGCGGCCGTCCCGGTCATGGGAAGGGATGGGGGTCGGGGTTGAGGCTGTCGGGCACTCTCGGCGGCCAGCCCAGGGCGTGGGGCACCGACTTGAGCCGACTGCCGCCGAGATGGCGAAATGATGATCGTTGTCCAGCGGCTGGGCGGAGGGAATTACCGTCCTGACGACCTTGAAGCCGAGTTCGGCGACGTCCGTCGTGGTTATTTCGGTCCAAACCGGCTCGAGACCGGCGAGGCGGCAGCGGTCCGAAGCCTTGGCGAAAGGCGTCATGCCGGCGGCGAGGCTTGCGAAATCGAGAGCGGCGCCCTCATCGGTGAGAAAGCGCATGGCTTCGCGAAGGGCCGGCGACCCGGCATGGGCCAGAAGATGGCCGCGCAGGGTGCGCAGTTCCACGGCCTCCTTCTCCCCTTCGCCCGGCGCTTCAACGCGCGACCGGTTCACCAGCAGGCGCGTCAGCAACGCTTCCTCGAGCGCGCCCCGAAGCGCGCACATCGGGTCGATATCCGCCGCGATTCCGAAGGAGGTGAGAGGCGCTCCTGAATCGTCGATCAGTGCGGCACTGACGATAGGGACGTCCACGTCGAGGGTAAGGTAGTTCAGGAACCATCGTGTTCCAGGCATCCGGCCCGCCGCCAGGAGTCCGTCGATCTCGTCCGAGAAGCCCAGGCAGCTGGCCGGTTCGATGCGCGGTGCACGCCAGCGATGAAGCCAGACGATCATTAGCGCGTCGCGTTCGAGAATCTCGCAAATACCCTTCTCGATGCAACGATCGACGGAACGGCCGGCGGCGAGACCGGTGGAGATGGGCATATGGCTAAAGGGCTCGATCGCCGGTTCAAAGAAATAGGGGACGTAGGTGCAGCTTGCCGGAATCAACACCCCTTCGCCGTCCAGGGTCGAGCCCCGGCTCCAGCGGATCGGCTGGGTCGCTTCAATCCTCTCGAACGGGAAGCCCGATGCGGCATATTGGCTCTCGGAGAAGGGATAGAGGTCGGCGACCCGGACGAAGCGGATCGGCTCTTCCGACAGCTGGGCCTCGCTGGCTAAGCGCAGCGAGGCGAGATCGCAAATCGCCGCACAATAGCGCTCCACGCTTTCGCCGCAGGCCCGCAGAGCGGCGCGGTCGGCTGTCCAGGCACAAGCGGCTCCGCGGTTGGCAGCCTGGAGGTCGGTAAGCGATCTCGTATCGGCCGGCGTGGCGTGGGCGAGATAGACGGCGGGATCCCGTTCCGAAAGCGCGACGAAATCGATCGACCTGATTAGACCGACCTTGTCGTCGACCGCGGCCGCAAAGCTAGCCAGCGCTTCGTCCGCCTCAAGCGTCATGGGCCGCGTCCTTGACGTCGGGGGACAGGAATCCGGCGTTCCAGGCGAAGCGTGGCGGCCGCGCCGCTCGGCAAGCGGCGCAGCGAGGCGCCTTCAGGATGGTGCGGCGGCAGCACGAGCCGTCGGCGAGCCCATATTCGATGAGGCCGCCCAGAGTGCGCGGCGGGCGCCGCATGAGAATATCGCCGGCTTCGAGGACGAACAGTCCGGCCATCGAACTAAGGAAGACCGGATGGGTGGGCGCGGGCTCGCCCAAGCGCCGGCCGGCGCGGGCGCGACAGGCGGTCGCGAGGTCCATTTCCTCCGGCGCGGAGTTGCTCAGGAAGCGGCTGTTCAGGCAGGCGAGGCAAGCCGTGCTGCCGGGAATCACGTACGGTCCGAGTCGGGCGACGCCCCCCTCGCAAGCGCCGAACAGAACCGCTTTTCCGGTCATAGCCAAATCGTTCACTGTGCAGGCAGCGACGGACCGGTAGGGCAGGTCCCAGGCCAGGACGAGGGACGGCGTTTCCGCCATCGCCTCGGCCGCAGCGGCGATGGATTCGATCGCATCGCCGGGAGCGAAGGCGGTTATCCGCCCCGGTATTCCCGCCGCTGTGAGCGCCTCCTCCAAGATCGAGGCGCTGCGGGACGTCGTCAGCACCAGCGGCCGCCCGGTGCCGAGCAGGGACGCGACCCGGCCGGGAGATTCCCCGACGGAAGCCCAATAGGCGTCGAGGGGGCCATCCGCAGCATCCTCGTCCGACCAATAGAGGCAATGCGCGCCGGCAAGCATCTCGAGAACATATCGCGCGAATCCCTCTCCGACTTCGGTCTCGGCCGCGGCCGCGGAAACCAGATGAGTCACGTCGAGGCCTTCACCCAGCCGAGCCAGCAGCGCTTTGACGCACCGCACCGTCACCGGGCTGTTGAAGGTGACCGTATGATTGGCAAAGGCGATGTGCAGGCGATCCTCGTGTACCTCGATCACCTCGGCACCCGGCCGCAGCCACGGACGGAACGGCCGGGGGCCGGCCTCCGAGCGGAGGCGCTCCTCAACTGTGCCAGTCCCCATCGCTCGCCCTTCTGTGGCGGTCTCCTTCGGCTAGGACAAAGCGGACTGCTCTGCCTTCGCGCGGAGGTCCGCATATCTGCTGATCTGCTCGACCGACAGGTTCGACACGAATTGGGGATATTGGCTTCGGCCCCGGCTGGTCCCGACGAAGAAGCGCTTGACCACGTTATTCACATAGCGGCGTCCGAGGGCCGTGAGGACATAGTCCTCGCCATCGACGACCAGCAGCCCCTGGTCCTCGAGCTCCTGCAAGACGGTTCCGAAGAGCTGCTCGGGCTCGAGCCCGTACAGGCTAACGAAAGCCGAACGGCTAACCCGGAAGAATTTGAGCCCGAGGATGAAATAGCGCGCCATAGACTCCAGCGCGGTGACGCGGGCGGCCAATGCGATGGGGCTGTCGCCTCCGAGCACCGCGCGCGCATAGGCGTGCACCTCAGCATGATTGCAGAAAATCTGGTCGTCGACGAAGGAATAGGCGCTGTTTCCGAAGCCGATATATTCCCCTTGCGGAGCGACGAACGCCACCGAGTTGTGCACGCTCTCGAAACCCGGCTTGGCGAAATTGAAGGCCCCGTAGCAGCTGTAACCGGCGTCCGTCAGAATATTGGAGACGAGATCGTCCATTTCGTCGAGCAGTGCGACGGAGAGACGGGCCGGAATCTGGTATGCCGCCTCCCGAAGCTTGAGCAGCGTCAACGGGATAATTTCCAGTCGGAAGCAGGAAATGTGGGTAGGCCCACATTGGGCGGCACGTTCGAGGTCGGTCCGCAGGTCGGCAAGACTCTGGCCGGGCACGCCGTAGATCAGATCCAGAGAAAAGTTTTGGAAGCCGACGTTCCGGATGACGTCGAGAGTATTTTGCACGTCCGAGGCCCGGTGCGGCCGGCCAATCGTCTTGAGAATGCGATCGTCGAAGGATTGCACCCCGAAGCTGATGCGGTTGACCCCATTGTCGCGATAGGCCTCGGCCTTCTCGACGCTGAAGCTGATCGGGTTCACTTCGACCGTCACTTCGGCGTCGTCCGCGACGTCGAAAGATTCGTCGATCGCGCGCTTGACGGCCATCAGATCGGCGGCGGGGATCGCGGAAGGCGTACCGCCGCCAAAATGGCCGCAGACGAAGCGATGGCGGGCGAGGCGCCCGGAATCCGCGGCGCGCCGGATCTCCAGCTTGAGCGCTTCGATATAGGAGCCCACCGGAGCCCCCTTCAGCCGCTCCACGGCGAAGCCGCAATAATCGCAGATTGCGGTGCAGAACGGTATATGCACGTAATAGCCGGTGCGGCGCGTCCGCCAGACGTCTTTGGCGCCTTCCGCCGTCAGATTCAGCGGATACCAGGCTACGAACTCGTTATCTTTCTGGGCGAAGGGCTCGTTCACGACGCTCTCCCGAACAAGAGAGTGTGGACGACTGCTTCAGAGATTCCGTCCAGCCCCAAATCCCGGTTCAGGCTATCGTCGCAAAATCCTCCCATTGCGGCTGCGTTTAGCTCCAACATTTCGGCTGCCAGCAAAAGATTCTGGGCTGCATGGCCGGCGTCGAGCAGCAGCAGCCGATAACCGCGCTCACCATATTTGCAGAGGGTCCGCTCGAAGGTGGCCGCCAGCACCACGTGCAGCGCTGCGTCGCGGGCGAAGGCCTGGCCGAAGAAGGCCTCGCCCACAATGTCGCCCACCGGGCGCGAACCGAGGCCTTCCAGCTCCGACGTGATCGGATTGAAATGATAAGCGCCGGGTTCGAGGTCGGCCACCGCGGAGGCTAGGACGTAGACGTCGAGCGGATAGAGGCCGCCCGCCGAGGGCCAGGCGCGCAAGGCATGAATTAATCCGTCCTCGCCTTCCTCGACCACCGCGGTGCATCCAAGCGCCTGGATCAGCAACGACCCGACGTCGGCCAGCTCAAGGGCGCCGCCCAGCTCCCGGCGCGTGCGCCGCCGCCGCAGCACCGTCTTGAAGCGTGCGGCCGATTGGCGCGCATCCGTCAGGGCTATGCGCCGGCCTGTCGGGAATTGGCGGAAGCCGCGAGTCATCAGATAACGTTCGAACGTGGAAGGCTTAACTGCGCCGGGCATGAACGTCACCGCCGTGTGCGACGTCAGCTTCGAGTTTTCGTGGAATAGCTCACACAGGCGCTCCGGGCCGGTGGCGCGGAGCATGAAGTCGGTGGGCAATGTCGCTTTCATATCCACGGCGGTCCCCCGATGGCGCGGGAATTGACGACCGCCGGTCCCGCGGCCACCGGTACGGCGAGCGCTAAACGGGTCGCCTTGTGAGATCGAGCAATGCTGCGCCGTCAGGCGTAGGCGCGGACCACGCCGGTTTCGCCGCAGCAACAGCAACAGCAGCAGCTGATGTCGATATCCCAATCGGCAGCCAAGCTGACGCTCGTCGCCTGCATCCGCTCAATCTCGTTGAGGCGCACGCGGTTGATCCTCGTCATGTCGACGCCCGATAGGATCGCAGCCTGACGCAGCGCATGAAGCTCTCTGACGCTGAGTTCGAACGATTCGGTCAGTTTGGCGGGCTCCGCTGTCGCGACGGAACGGAAACGCTCATCCGTCGCGAGACGATTTAACGCCTTCTTGAAAGAGGCGGGGTTCGATTTCTTGGCTATCTTGATCGAATCGGCCATTGTCGCTTCTCCAGTTGGAGGTCGCAAACGCTAGTCTCGAGAATTACAGCCGGAACCCACACCACGAGCCCCTGATGCCTTCGTAGCTGTTTGCAGAGGGGAATCTAGGGAATATAGTCCCTAGTGTTCTCAACTTAGAGACTACCATGCTCTTCCATGACCAACTGGAAGAGTCTTGTTGGCGGGAACATCCGGCGCCTTCGTCTGGCCAAAGGTCTAACGCAAGAACAGCTCGCCTTCGAAGCTAAGATTGACGTAACCTATGTCGGTGGCATCGAAAGGGGCGTTCGCAATCCCAGCCTGCTTGTAATGGTCAGGATAGCAGACGCACTCGAGGCTGGATTGGCGGACTTTATTGTCGGACGCGACGTCCCACAACGGTAACCACCTCGGGCATAGAGGGGTTCTCGTATGTTCCAGCTTCCGAATAGGCTACGTGCGCTCAGTCTACCGGAGGCCCAGTCCGCTGGTCTGGCCCTCACAATAAGTGGCAAGGCGTTAGCAAACTTAGGCCGCCAACCATATGCTCAAAATGACTCCACGTTTCTCCTCCGCTCGCGAGGGTGGGACGTCAACACCGGCTCGCCGCCTTTATGGTCGCTGACATAAATGCCGTTATCGCACGTTGCGCCGGCTTTTCAGCAGCAGAGACCATTCTACCTTCGGGCCGTGCTCTCCAGGCGGGACAGCAGCGCCGCACTCTCGAGAGCCGTTCGAAGACCCACGTCACCAACATGCGCATAAATGGCAGTCGTCGCGATGTTCTCGTGCCCCAGCAAACGCTGCAGGAATCGGAGATCCACTCCGTCTTCCAACAGCAAAGTGGCGCAGGTGTGTCGCAGCATGTGCGGTGTCACGTGGGCTTCCACACCCGCCGCTTTGGCGAAGCGCCGAAGGGAGCGGCGAACTGATTGAGTCGTCCAAAGCTGTCCATCTACACTGAGGAGGGACGTGGCTCCTTTCCGGCTCGCGAGCAGAACGAGCGCTTCATTCAAACGCTCGTCGACGACAAATACCCGCCGCTCACGGCGGCCTTTTCCGCAAACATGGAGGCCACCGCTATCGGGGTCAAAATCGATCGGTCGAAGCTGAACTAGCTCTCCGACGCGCAGACCGGTAGAGAGGAGCAGCAGGACTGCCGCCGCAAACGACTTCTCGGCCGTCGTCCCATTGCGCCTTCGACAAATGTGCGACCCGGCGGCTGCAAGTCGCGCCGCGTCACCTCGGGCCAAGCCCCGTGGCAATGACTTCGCTCGCGGAAGCTGCATCTCCAAGCTCGCGAACGGCGATTGCTGCAGGGCGCCCGCCCGCACGAGATCTTTATAGAATCCCCGTAAACAGGCCATGCGTCGGCGCAGAGTGCGTGGTGCCGCGGATCTCTCCGTCGAAAGGTGCCTTGCGTACGCGAGGATCGTCTCTCCCCGGCGAGCACATAGCTGGCCGCTGCTGACAAAAGACACATAGTCTCTGAGGTCGCTAGTGTACGCTCGGATCGTATGATCCGAAGGGTCACGCATTGTCTTCAATCGGCTGACATATGCCGTAGCCATGTTCTCCGTGAGCAGCACGCACACCTCCATCAGCCCACGGCAGCCGCGCCCCCATCCGCGGCGAAACGGCGTCCATAATGGAGATTTCTTTTCGAAGTGTTTGCTCGCTTCCCGCGCAACGGACGATGAGTTACGATGCCAGAAGGGGCAGATGGATAACTCAGAATTATGGAGGCGGTGGAGTTCTTCGGCGATACGCCCAAATATGGCGAATTCTATTACAACCTCCACGCCGAAACCGGCCGCTGCGTCCGCCAGCTTGAGGAGCGGTTTTCCGCGGCTGCAAGAGATCCGGTCCTCCTCTTGTCGGAGGAGCCGGTGCTCTCCCGAAAGGTGGCTCTCGCGGCACTAAAGGTCAGGGCTGCCCAAAGCTTGCGACCGCGGACCAACGTGGTCTGGCTCGACGTCTATCAGGGCACGTCAGTCGGCGCGCTCTGGGAGGCCATCATGGCCGGGCTCATCGAGATTTGGCTCCAGCTCGACGCAGTCGAGACGAGCTTCTTCGAGCGCAAGCTGGTCAGCTCGGGAACGCTGCAGTCGGAGCCGCCCCACGGGCTGCCGCCTCCCGAGCTGGTCCGGATACTGGATCAGATGAGTGGCGTCGAAATCGTCCTGGTGGTCGATGTTCGAGACTCGTCCGAGGACACCGCCGACCTGCTTGAAGCGGTGGTGGGTGGCTTTGACGAGCTTCTTGCGCAACATACGCGCAACCTCGTCGCGATGTTGCTTCTCGCAACACCCGCGCTTGTCTCCCACCGTGGGCTCAGGCGGCTGCGGCGGGGAGGGCTCTCGATAATACTGTCCGGCGAAGACGTTGGCGAGCTCCTAGAGCTGCTTCGGTCACATAAGGTCCGCGATTCTGGCTACGGGCAGATGGCCGCGACAAGGGGCGCCCGAACCTCGGGCGAGGCGCCCGCTGCGCGCACCGCCTCGTCGATCGCTCTCGTTGGTCAGCCCATCCTGGCTTCCGCCGTCAGCTACCTCGCAAGTCTCGCCGATGGTGGCGAAACGGCGATCGAAATCCTGGCAGAAGAGGGCGCCGTCGAGCGGCTGCGGAATCGGGGCCTCGCCCTCACCAATCTCGGCGCGGATAGATATGGTAGCTTCCGGCCTGCGACTGAGCTGGCAGCGTCTCGCCGCATCCTCGAGGCGAACGGTGCCCATCTTCTTTCAGCGCTGCGCCCGAGGGACCTGCGACCGCTGGAATCGACAAAACGAACAATTGACGCCGCTCTCGACCGCCAAGGGTCCGTTGTCGAGAATGTCGGCGCATGCCTTGCCGCGCGCATCGGCCGCTCCACCACCCTCGGCAATTATCTCGGCGACCGCCTCAGCGGCATGCTGCGCAGTGGAACAATGGAGTGGTCCCCGCTCGACGCCCACTTGCTTGACGAGGTTCTGAAATATCTATCGCTGGTGGCCTTCCGAGAGCCATGGCTGTTCGATCGTCCTCTGTTCAAGCTGACCGAAGAGCTGACGTACGCGCTAAACGCACTCGGCTCAGAGGTGGACGCCGTGGCAACGCAGTACAAGCGGGCTCAACGGATCACCCGCCTTGCCCATTTGTATGAACAGGCGCCGCACGAGGTCAGGGCCCGCCTCGGTCTCGTCGACACGCGACGTTATACGCACCAGGCACTGGAGATACTCGATGCGGACAGCCCCGCCGCCGATCCGGGGGAGGAGGTTCTCGGCACCTATCTCTCTGGGTGGCTTCATCACGACGTGGGCGATTTGCGCCGGGCGCGGAGTCGACTTTTCGAGGCTGCCCTTCTCAGCCGCCCCTCCCGTGGGACAGGCCTTTCCTGGACCCTCGGCGAAACCTCTCTCACCTACGACCTCGCGGCCCAGGCGCTCTTCTTTTCCGACGACAGGGTGACGGCAACCGAGGCGGAGCTGGTTCTCGAACTGCTCACGTCGCACGGCGTCGTAACATCCGTGGAAGAGCTTGTTCGGCTGGGTAAGGCAGAAAAGACCTCGCGCAAGCCACTTCCTAGGGAAGCCAGAGTGGAGAGCGATCGGTGGCACCTTCTCTTCAACCGACGAGACTTTGGGGTTGCGATCATGATCGCGAGCTCGATTCTTTTTGAGTGGCATCGTGGGGTTGAGCTCGTCTGCATCGGCGACAATGATCACGTTGCTGCAGTGATCGCGGGTTGCCGCGGCCCTCGAGTGGTAATCGGGGGCCCGGATTCTCCGGGTCCAATCGGGGAGTACCTTCAAGGCGCAGTTCCCGAGATCAGCCGGCTATGGCAGCTGCGGTTCAACGAGAGTTTCTACCAGCCGGTCGTGCTGCACCCCGACGGCGGTCGCGCTCTGACGGTCCTCCTTCTCACATCCATTGCAGGCGATGGTCTGCGGGCGTGGGAGAAATTCATTCTTTCCCACAAGCCATTCGAACCGAGGCATCATATGGAACCGTCGCTATTCGGCAGCCTACTTCCCACGATTCTCACGACCGGGTCGAAGAAGCTCACTGAATTATTCATCGACAAGCTAGTCAACTCAGTCGCTGAGAAGCTGGACCCGAGAGCCCGGGATGGCGCGGCCAAAGAGCTCATCGTTGTCAAGACCGTGCTCGAAGGGGCGAGCGAAAGCGGCAGTGCGCAACAGGCGGAGCGCCAGCTCGGAGACGCGTTCAAGACGGCCTTGCAGTCGAAGCTCGTGCTCACAGGTATTATCGACTCGACGGACAACGCCTCGCTCTACCGGCAGCTTGAGGATGTCGTCGGCAGACTGGCCTTCATTGAGGGCTCCACCACCCACTATCGTGAGATGGCCTGCCTGCTGCGCGTGCTCGGCTTGGCAGAGGAGCGCAACGCCGGCAGCGATTTTGAACGCGCTCGGAAGGCGAGAGCGTTCGCGGACGGGTTCAGCAATCTGATCTCGCGTTTTGACGCTCTCATCGAGGAATATGAGACGAAAGCGGAATGGAACGCAGCCGCCAGAAATAAGGTCGTCAACGATCTTATTTCCACCGGTACGCGCTTCGTGAGCTTTGCCCGCCAAGGCGTCTTGTCGCCACCTAGATAAGCGTCTCCACACTTTCCTGGAAAAATGGATACGGCGACCTACGGTAGGCTTCCGCTCTTCTGGCACCACATCGCATACCGTTGAGAATGTCCATGGCGCCTGCCATCTCGACCCAAAGTTCAGGGTCCTGCGACACGTGGTTCCGAATAGCTGCGTATTTCGTCTCTGCAACGTCCGAGATGTCGACGAAAGTATCCGGCTTGAATCCGTCTAGGTGCAGATTTCCGCCGAAATAGCCGTTGCAGTAGAGCAGCCGCGCCGGAGCATCCGCGTGCGCAAGCCGCATCAGCGCAGAATGCGTCGCCGTGTTGGTCGAAATGTGGTCAGGGTGCGGGTCTCCCGGCGCGTGCGTTATGACCGCGAACGGCCGTCTCGCCGATGCGACGCGCTCGATCAGCGCGCGCGCCTCGGAGTTGTCAATCTGCTGGCCACCCTCGGACCCGCTATGATGGACCGTCAGGCCCCGATACAATCCGGCCAAGACGTCTGCCTCAGCGCGTCTTTCCTCGGTCCCGGACAGGATCACTAAATCGGCAGTGCCGCCGTCCAGAAGGTGCTTGACCAAAGAACCGCCGACCCAAATCTCCGCATCGTCCGGATGGGCCATGACCAGTAACATGTGCTGATGAGAGTGCCGGTGCGCGATACGAAGCAGATACGCCAAGAGCTGATCGGCCATTTCAAAATAGGCGGAGAGCGGCCTTTCGTTGTGCTGCACCTCGGGCAGTTCTACCTCGCGTATGCTCGCTCCCTGCTGCGACACGCGGTAGACAAGATCGAGGTCAATAGACCAGTCGTTCGCGAGTATGCCAACGTCTAGCAACATTGTATCCACAGAGTACACGCCCGAGATTGGCATCCTGACGGTCGCGAGACGGGGGTCGATGCGCCGAAGCATCGGCTTGATCAGGAAATAGGTCTCCGGCCAGCCGGAGACCTCGTGAGGCCAGTAGCTCTTCACCAGGCCTACGCCCTCATCGATTGCGTCAAGCATGACGCTGATCCAGCGAGTTTCGAAATTTTGCATGTCACCGTCGGCTTTGACGACCCAGCGATTTTTGGCGGCCGCCAGACCTGCCTTGATTGCGTGGCCGAGCCCGCGTTCCGGGCAGCAGGTCACTTCTGCCCCCAACTCCCGAGCAACGCGTCCTGTGTCGTCGGTCGAGCCATTGTCCACAACTAGGATCTGGTCGACCGCCTCGCATTTCTGGGCCGCGCGGATCACATGCCCGATAGTCTCAGCCTCGTTCAGTGCGGGGATGAGAAAGGTGACCTTTCCGCGGGAGCCGCACATAATTCTGAGTTATCGTTCGGCCGACCGCCCGGGGCCTCGACAGGCAGCGGGACCATCCGCACGTGCGGGAGGCGGCGGGCATGTGCGCGGGAGAGCCCGGCCCTGAATAACCCGCCCGGCTATTCTTGGGCTGTCTTTCGGCTAAGTAGACACCCTGTGCCGGAAAAGGGGAAGCGTCATCATGGCGAGATCGCGTGCAGCTGCCTGGCCCTCTCCGATTTTCGCCGGCCGTGCGGCACCGGATTGGTATGTCGACGAAGTCTTCCGGAACGCGCTCCGTCGCGTCGTCACCGTTCTCAACCGACGGGCTGTGAAGGAGTGCGCGCGCATCGATCTCGCCGGCTGCGACTTGGAGGTTGCCGAGGCGTTCGAGCGGCACGACCTAGATGAGCGGTTGATCCAGTTCAACGTCGAGGGATATGACGTCTATACGCGATCCGCGGAGCACCATGCCGAGCACCATTTCTACGCAAATGCACGCTTCGTCTGGCGCGGCGGCCGCCGAGTCGCCGTCTTCAAGGTTCCGCAAGTGTTCCTCGACTGGGGCTTCCAGAGCCTGCAGCGGCCGCCGCTCGATCCGCTCGTGGCGGAAGATTTTCCGCGTGGCCAGAACGATCCGGCTTATGTGAAACATTGCGCCACCAACTATCTGGTGAAGAACTTCTGGCACAATTTCGTCCACGGCGAGATCCAGGGGATCGACCAGACCAATTATGGGTCGTTCCGCGGGCTTGCGCGCGAGGATTCCGATTTCGAGGCTGACCATATCGCGAATCTGCTCACGGTTCGAAGCTACGGACTCCCGATACGGTATCAGGCCCGTCCCGACGAAGCTTATGCGGCCCGGGTCGAGGCCATCTTCACCCGCAACCGCTGCAACCAGGTGTTCGCGCGGCGGGCGCGCCACCGGCCAGGCGACGCGGCGTCCGCAACCGTTGAGGAGCGCTGGTCGGAGCTCGAATGGCGATTTTGCCGGGGAGTCGGCAACCGGGTCAGCACTGCGCTGATCGCCGCTCGTCTCGCGGCCCCGTCGGTCAAAGTCTTCATAGGAGGCGACGTGCGATCCTCGCCGACGCGCGGCACGCGCTGGCGTCATGGCAATGTCCTGGCGGAAGTGGCCGGGCGGCGGCTTGCGACCCCCCTCCCAGCCTACGTGCCGGACGACGAGTGGCGGGCCTTCCGCGACGGCACGCGAGTTTCGCCCGAGCGGATGACCGTGGTCCGGCGTCGACGGGCCGAACGGGAGTCCGCAATTGCGAGCTGGGTTCGTGACACTTACGCCAACTTTGTCAAAGGCAACCTAAGCTTGCGGAGGAGCCTCGACTTGCAGCTCCAAGCGCTAGAGACACGGATCGCGGTCGATTTGCTATAGCGCCAATGCCGTATGGCGGCGCCGCTGAAATCCGGACGCTGCCTCACTGGAGGCGACCTAACGCTCTGCCGGTCTATGGGCAAGAAGCCTCGGAAGACATCACCTAGTCTCCGCGCTCGCTTTCTACCCTAGAACTCAAGCAACTGTACTCGCCACGCAGGGACTGATAATCAGGGATTATGGCCGAGCTTGGGTGGCTCGATAAAGCTGAGCGTCCTCGCAAGGCGGATCAGTTGCGGGCGCTGTCTCACGAAGAGTTCGAGGCGTTTGCCTTCGAAGTCGTCCGATGCCTCTACGAGCCGCAGGGAATCATTCTCCGCCGCACTGGGACCGGGCCCGATGGTGGACGGGACGGCGAGGCGGCGATGCGGATCGGCGTTGTCGACAAATATGCGGTCGAGCTGCTGCTCTGGCTAGAGGTGAAGCACCACAAGGCCCGAGTCGGACGCAAGGCGAGCGGTAGCCACCTCGTCGCCGCGATGAACGCCGCTGCGAACATTCTCGTGCTCGTCTCCTCGTCCGGATTCTCGCGTCCGTTCCGCAGCGAAGTGGAACAGTTTTCGCTGCGTACAGGCATGCGCGCTGTGCTGATCGACGGCGTCAACCTCATTGCCATCGCCGATGAACTGCGACGGCACCGGGCCGCGCCCGGCGGCGACCCGGTCGCGCTGCCGTCGGTTCCGGCTGCGCCGACGATCCGCGTTCGCGCCGTCCATTTCGCGGTCAGCGCTGCGCAGGGCGGCGACTCGTCCGCGCGGTCGCTCCCTGTCGATCGGCGCACGCCCGTCTTCGCCGTCGTCCAATATGAGTTCCGGCTGGGGTCCGGCTGCTGCAACATCGACGTCGACATCGACTGCGCGGTTCCGGGTGTCGAGGTGCGGACAATCTCATCGCGGACCGTCCTCAGCGCCGGCGCGGACGAGCGGCTCAACAGTATTGTTCTGATCCGGGGCCGCCCGGGCGTGCGCATTTCCTCCTCGGACTTACGGGTCTGCGCGGTGACTGCACGCGAGGGGGAACCGCGCTGCGAGGCGAGCGCCTCCTGGCAGCCCGAACCGGGGGCGACCGCGCCGGAAGTGGAATTCATCGCCCCTCAGGTCGAGTTCCAACCGACCGAGGACCAGCGGGCGGCGCTGAGCCAAGCGCGCGACGCCTATGCCCGGTGGAAGCGTAAGGGCGGCGTCGTTTCGCTCAGCATCGAGGCGGCCGCCGGCGTGGGCAAGTCGGCGGTTCTGCGCGAGCTGCGCTGGTCCTGGCTGGAAGACGGTGTGCGCGAGATCGTCGTCGACGGAGCGATTGAAAACAGCGTCTGGTCGCTCTTCTCCGCGATCCTCGCGCACCTCTTGCCGACCGACGGAGCGCTCGCGCGCACCTTCGACGTCCGGTCGGTGCGCGAGCGGTTCGAGCAGCTGTCGGCGCCGCCGCCGGTGGCGACGCGTCTCGCGCGTGCCATTTGCGGCAAGGTCACAGGCCACCAGAGCTTCTCGCCCGGCGAGCTCGAGGATGTGCTCGCCGCGATGCTCCGCAAGCTGGCCGTGCAGGGGCCGCTCTGCTTCGTCTACGAAGATCTCCACAAAGTTGGCGGCGGCGTGCTGCGGCTTCTGCACGCGACCCGCGAACGGCTGCGCGCGGAACGCAACGTTCAGATCCTCTTCTGCCTGACGTCCAGGTTCCAGGCGCAAGGCACCACCGCCGAAGCCTCGATCGAAGGCTGGGCGCTGGAGCGCGAGCGCCTGCTCGGCGACGAACAAGCCTACCGCCTGCGCCTCGACACGCCGAGCGAGGGGGACGCACGTGCGATCCTCGAAGGCGCCATCCCATACCTCTACCCCGAGGTCGCAGACCTCATGATCGACCGCGCGGGAACGACGCCGTTCTCGCTTACGGAACTGATCCACTTCCTACTCGAACGCCGCTGCCTCGAAAGAGTTGGCACGCCCGAAGTGTTGAGGGTTACCCCGTCAGCAGACCTCAAGAGCGAGTTGCGCCGGCCTGAACTGATCGCCCGCACCGCTACCGACCAAAGGCTTGCATTGATCGCCGAGCGTCTGACGCCGGCCGGACGCGACCTGCTCGATGCCGCGGCCTGTCTCGGCCGTGAATTCGACCCCGATCTCGTGCTTCGGAAAAGCGGATCGTCGATGGAATCCGAGGATGCCGTCGATGCCTTGCTTGGCGGCCTTTTCCGCGACGGTATCCTCGGCCCGGCACCCCGCTCGTTCGGCAATCGCTGGCGCTTCGAGCACGACATCATCCGCGAGGCGGTGCTGCGCCGCTTGGCCGCGCCTGAGAACCGGCCCCGGCACCTGAGGCTGCTACGCCGCCTGGATCCGGAGGACGGATCGTGGCCGCCCCCGGTCGCCCTTGCGCTCTCCTACCAATCGGGCGACGGCGACGCGTTCATCGCACGGGCGAAAAACTATGCGAGCGAGCAGCAGCGTGCCGGCTATCCCTACGAAGCCGCTTTCTGCCTGGCGCTCGAAAATTACGTTACCGACCCGCTTGCTCCGCCCGCGGCGTTCGAGGATGCCGCGTACCGCGCATCGCCGAGGCCGTTGCTGAGCAAGGCGGCGACGGCGGCCGCGCTCCTGGACACCAAGAAGCGGCTCTACGAGGCATCGGTGCTCGTGACCGGCGCTGCGGGCGAGTTCGCCAAACGGATCATCACCGAAGTCCGGATGCTCTCCGAGCGGCTTGGAGACGTCGCGGGCTCCGCAATGGCCCTGCGGTGGGAGGGGGATTTGTGGATCGCGCAGGGCGAGGACCGACAGGCGGTAGACTGCTACCGTGAAGCGGAGCGGCTCTACAGCCGCACGCCCACGAGAGTGGTCGATCTCTTCCAGACCGTGCTTGGACAGGGGATTGCTCTCCGGCTCCTCGGCGAAACGGATCAGTCCGCGGCGGAACTGCAGCGCGCGCTGGCGCTAAGCCCGGACGATCCATTCGCCCAGATACGCTATCACGCCAATTACGGTGCCCTCTTCTTCTACTCCGATGCCGGAAAGCGGAGGAAGCATTGGGAGGAAGCGCTTTCTATTGCCGAACGCGCTGGGTTCGAGGACCTGCAGGTGCACATGGATGGCGACGTCGCCGGGCTCGACATCATGGAGGACCGGCCCGACGTCCGCGCCCGGGTCGAGCGCCTGATGGAGGTTGCCGTCCATCGCCGGCTCGACGACTCGCTGGTGCGGGCGCTTATCATGGCGAGCGCAATCGACCTTCTTGAGGGAAAGCCCGACGCGGCACTGTCGCGCCTCGATGAGGCGCGTCGACTGGGGTACGCCAACGACACCAAGCGGCGGCTTTGGAAGATACATGCGAACAGCGCGATCGCCCACGAAGAGAAGGGCGATCTCGACCGCGCCTACGAGGAGGATCGGGTGATGCTGGGCGTGCTGAGCGCGGTGGCGTGGGAGCGCAGGATCGCGTTGGCGCCGGCCAACATCACCCTGAGGGCCAGGGACCATCCAACCGAGGCGCGCTATGATGCGCTGAGCCGGTCCATCGGTTCGGCAGCCCGCCCTTCCGTGGACGCCATCTTGGCTGCCGTCGACACGGAGACGCCGCTAATCGGGCGCTTCCCTCAGGAGCACCTGCGCCGTTTCAGGCACGGCCCCCGCTTCATCGCCGTCTGAGCCAGGGAAGAAGGATCTTTTCGCAGACGGCGATTGCGGATTCCAGTGCTGCGCAGTCGCCCCAGCTCGCCTTGCCCAAAGCGCGGTGAAACGCTTCGATGGCAAACCACAAGGCCGCGTCGCTTGCGGACCCGCCAGCAGCATCTCCCCGCAGCAGGGCAAGTGCAGGCTTCGGATCAGACCCGCGCTTGGAGGCGGCCAGGAAAGTTTCAAAAGCGAATCGGCCGCGATCCAGGTCGCCGTAGCCGAAGCGCGCCTCTTCGAGATCGACAAGGAGCAAGCGGCCCTCGCTGCGCATGACGTGGCGGTCGGTGAAGTCGCCATGTTGGATGCGGGGTTGCATCGGCACTGCGGCGGGGGAGTGCCTCAAGACGCCGAGTACGTTAACCAACGCCTTCTTCAGCAGCGGACGCAGCGGCCAGGAGCCGGACTCGGCGTGAAGGCTCAGCCGGAGGATCTCGACACCGGAATGGCAGCGGATGAAGACGTCGGTCGAGCCGGTCAGCGGCGCGTTCATCCGCGCGGCGGCTACGTCGAAGGCATCCAGCGCCTGCTGGTCCTGCGCCTCCGCGAAGCGTCGGAGCGCATCCGCACAGGCAGCAACCGACGCGGCGTGCGGAACTGGCCCGCCCGCTGCGAAGCGGTCGGCAAGATCCAACGCCTCATCGGCCGGGATATCGTTGGCCGCCTCGCACCAAGGATGGACGATCACTCTGCCGTGCGTCTCGCTCACCCCCAATCCCACCGCCGAGCCTCCCGCTGCGGCGGTGCGCGCCATCCGCGCATCGAACAACGCCGGCACCAGGCCTGCGCTCAGCCGGTAGACTGAACCATCGGCATCCGGCCGCTCCGTGAACAGCTTTGCGAAGGCAGGCCTCCCTTGCCGAACGACCCGGAACGCGGAATGAAGAGTTGGGGCCAGACGCGCGATTTCGACCTCGCAGCCTAGGGCCGCTCGTACCTCCTTCTCGTCCTCACCTGCCCAGAAGTCGCAAGGCGACTCGAGCGGATGCGGCGACGCAACCTTCCCGACCTGGCTTTCCAGAATGCGGCCAAAGCCGCCGGCGCGGCTGGAGCGGCCGAAATTTTCCTCAGCCCATCGCCCCGCGCGGCCGCCGAGCCAGCGGGCTAGAGGGCGGTTGCGGGTCAGGCTCTGCAGGATGAACGCGAGTGCGTAGCTGTCGTCCGGTGCAAAGTGGGCACCGGTCACCCGGGGGACGACGGTGTCGCGAAGCCCTCCGACGGCCGCCGCGGCGACCGGCGTGTTACAGAGCATCGCCTGAACGGCTACGAGGCCGAACGTCTCGCGCCGCGATGGCATGGCGACGACCGTGCTCCGCGAATAGATTTCCGGAAGCGCTTCGGTGGAGATACGGCCCCAGAGGGTTAGGCGTCCGCTCCGATGCATCGCGGCAACCGCCGGATAGCCGGCGACCGTGTCGGCGAGCCGGCGCGCTTCCGCGACGCTGCCCCCGACCAGCCAGGCGGAGTGGTTGGTCTCGCCGGTCTCCTCGATCAGCGAAAGGGCTTCGAGGAAGGTATCAAGCCCCTTGTGCGAAACGTGCAGCCGCCCGACGAACGTAATGATCGGGGGGTTCAGGTCTCTCGCTGAACATGTTGGAGTTGCACCAGAGTGGCGCGAGTAGCAGCTGGTCATCGCGGATCTCCGGATAGTGGCGGCGCGCGAGATCGCGCTCGTGCGGCGTGCCGACGACGATGTGGTCGCAGGCGCTCAGCATCGCTGGCTCTTCAGCCTCGCGGCGGAGGGCAAAGCGGTCGTGCGGATCGATTGCGCTGCGCTTCGCGCGTCCGAAGGACATCGGGTAAAGGTAGAACGGCACGGCCAGCTCGCGCTTGACCGCCGCCGCTACGACGCCGGAGACCCAATATTGGGCATGGACGGCGAGGACCGGCAGCGCATCACGCATCAGCCCGGTCGTCGCGCTCACGAGGAGGTCGATGTCGTCCGCAAGCTCCTCGCCCGCTTTGTAGCGGGGGTCGCCGGCTTCGATCCTGTGGATCCTGCATCGCGGCCCCAGCGCCTCGAACCGACGCTTCTGCGGGTCGTTCAGCCGGGTCGCGAAGGTGACGTCGAACCCCGCGGCGACGAAGCTCCGTCCCAAATCGAAGATGAACGACTGGCCACCGCCCAAAAGTCCCTCGCCAGGCGGGTCGAACGGGTCGTCGATAAAAGCGAGCACCCAAATCGACTGAGGCATAATCCCTGATTATCGATCATCCTTCCGGACGCAGTCAGTGCGAAGAGACAAGTTCCGTGGCCACAAGGCGTCCTATTCCGCTTGTGCGCGTCAGCTGGAGATAAGGCTGTTGAGCCGGATGGAACCGCCATTCCAAACGCTGAGTAAATCACCGCGGCAGGCGCCCCACCTCAGCTCCAGAGGTCGCGGTCCGCGGATGCTCCGGCCAAAAACGGATGTTGACGCAGCTAAGCGTTTCATGAGTGTGACCTGGGTTCAATACAAACGCCTCCACCGGGCCGTGCTTGGTAGCGCGCCACTAACCTCGAATAAGCATCCAATAATGCTGCCAGAATGGTGGGTCTTCCAATTGACTCGACGCTTTCCGCGTGTTCGCTTGGCGGAGCATCGGGGGACCGCAGATGCAGGTGGGGAACGGCGGCGCCAGGCTTCTCCTGGTCGTTCTAATTTCGGCGATAGCAACTGCCGCCGGGGCGGCCGAGACGACGACGTTCAGCTACGACGCCCTCGGCCGGCTGGTCTCGTCGACGAACAGCGGCAGGGTCAATAGCGGCCTCGCGACGACCATTGCCTACGACCCCGCGGGCAACCGCCAGAGCTACAATGTCGCGACCGGCGGAGGCGGTACGCCGGTCATTGTTGACGGCTCGTTCGAGCAACCGCCGCAGAACGGCGGCTACGCCTACGGCCCGACCGTCACCGGAGTGACGTTCAGCGGCGGCGCTGGGGTCCAGGGCAATGGCAGCGCGTGGGGATTCGCCAATGCGCCGGACGGCAGCCAGACCGGCTTCCTGCAGACCGGAAGCGTCGGCGGCAGCATTGCGTTCGCCGTATCCGGCCTCACCCCGGGGGCTTCCTACCAGGCGCGCTTCTCGATCGCCCAGCGGACGAACTGGGGTGGCGTCGCCACGGTTACGGTCTCGTTCAACGGCACTCCCATCGGAAGCTTCACGCCCGCCTCCAGCGCCTTCGCGCAGGTCATGACTGCGAGCTTCACGGCAGGCCCGGCCACCGGCACCCTGACCTTCTCGGTTCCCGCGGGGACCGGCGACAATTCGGCGGCGATCGACGCCGTGAGCCTCGTCGCCGGCCCGGCCGTGCCGGACTCCTCGTTCGAGACGCCGGCCCAGAACGGCAGCTTCACCTATAACCCGACGGTGGCGGGCGTGACGTTCAGCGGCCGAGCCGGGGTGCAGGGCAATGGCAGCGCCTGGGGTTTCCTCAGCGCGCCGGACGGCATCCAGACCGGAGTCCTGCAAAGCTACGGCGGAGAGGGCGGCAGCATCTCCTTCACCGTCTCGGGCCTCACTCCGGGCATGGTCTATAGGGCCAGCTTCTATGTTTCCCAGCGCCCGAATTACGGCGGCGCAGCCACCGTCAGCGTCTCGTTCAACGGCAATTCGGCCGGCAGCTTCACGCCCGCCTCGACCGCCTTCGCGCTCGTGACGAGCGCGAGCTTCACGGCAAGCGCGGCAACCGGCGCGTTGACCTTCTCGGTTCCCAACGGGTCCGCGGACGCTTCGGCGGCGATCGACGTCGTCAGCGTGGCGGCCGGGCCATGAGGGTGCCCCTACTGAACAGAGTGATCGACAACTTTGTCGTGCGGAGGGTGCCGTGAACAGGATCCGACGCCCGATCGCCCTCCTCCTGAGGATAGTTTTCTTTTTTGTCCTTGGATCGGCCGGAATCGAGGCCCACGCGCAGACGTCAAGCAATGGACCTCCGCTTCCCGAGATGGTCGCGCCGGACGCGGCCGGAGTGGACCTCATGAACGGCCGGCGGGTCGCGACCGACAGCGCCATTTCGATCGGCGCGGCCGACCAACCCGTCCTCCAGATCACCGACGGCACGGACGGCCTCGGCGGCACTCCAGTGGCGGGATTCCACTATGTGGACGGCTTCTACCCCAATTTTACCGACTTCTTCGTCCTCGGAAACAGGGGCGAGAGCAACCAAGCCGGCGACGCGACGCGCCGAACCCTGCCCGACGGAATGGTTTTCCAAGGCAATGTACTCACCGAGGGCGACGGCACCCGCTGGAACTTCGCCAACACCGGCGCTTCCTACCAATACCAGCCCAACATGTACGTGACGACGGTGGTTCACCCCGACGGCGAGACCCTGACCTACAATTATTCGAGCATCCCGACCACGGGCGACATACGCGGCAAGCTCAGCTCGATCACGAGCAGCGCCGGCTATCAGGTCAAATTCGAATGGGCGCCGGCGCCGGGCACGTACACCCTGACCAAGGTCACGCTGACCAATCGGCGCTACGCCTATTGCGATCCCTTCACCGGAGTATGCACCGGGTCGTATGCCTGGCCGACCCTCAATTGGTCCACCGACGCCTCCGGCGACACGACGGTCACCACGTCCGGGCTGCGCAGCGTCGTCTACGGCGCCAGGCAGCAGGGTGCACAAGTGGGCGGGACCTACGAATGGAACGCGCTGTTCACCAGTGGAGCTGGCATCACAAAAACCTATACCGGCCGGTACAGCACGACGTCGACATGGCCGATGCCGCTTTATTTCGGCCGGCAAACGTCTTCGGTCGCTCCCTGTGTGGACAGCGCGGCCATCTGGCGGATCCAGGACGCGGCCGGCACCACGTCTTACGCCTACACGAATAATTGCCCTTACGGTTTCGCGACCACGACGCGAACCGACGCGCTCGGCAAGCAGGCGACCCGCAACGGAGCAAGCTTCGGGGACGAACTCGGACGCACGACGGCGTATCAATATATCGACCAGTTCGGCAACACCGCCACCGTCGGGGGTCCGATTCACAAGACCACGAGCGTAACCTACCCGGAAGGCAACAAGGTCGTCTGGGACTATGGCGCGGGCTACGGCCCGCAGAATCTGCTGAGCGCCACTGCGATTCCGAAGCCGGGGTCTGTGGAAGCCGCTGTTTCGTGGTCGTGGGGCTATCCGACGGGCTGCACCGTCGCGACTCTCATCTCCTGCAATAAGCCCTCGTATGAGATTGACGCACGCGGCAACCGGACCGACTTCACCTACGACCCGGTGCATGGCGGCGTGCTTACGAAGACGCTGCCGGCCGGTGCGAACGGTGTCCGCCCGCAGGTCCGCTATACCTATCAGCAACTCTCCGCCAAGGTCCTGAACGCCTCGGGACAGCTGGTCGCCGAGGCGCCGATCTGGAAGCTCGCCTCGACTTCGATGTGCCGCACGCAGGCGAGCTGCGCCGGTACCGCGGACGAGATCGTGACCAGCTACACTTACGACGATAACCTTCTTCCGGTCACCGAGACGATCCGCACTGGCGACTGGTCGATCAGCAGCACCACGACCAACACGTACGACGTGATCGGCAACGTCATTTCCGTCGATGGGCCGCTGCCCGGCGGGGCGGACACGACACGCTACGTCTACGATGCGCTGCGGCGGGTCGTGGCGACGATGGGGCCGGATCCGGACGGGGCTGGTCCGCTGCCGGTTCCGGTGACCCGTACCACCTACAATGGCGACAATCAGACGACGCAGGTGGAGACGGGCCACGCGACCGACCAATCAGATGCGGCGCTCACCGCTATGACCGTCGACCGCAAGGTGGTGACGACCTACGATGCAAGCGGCCGCGCGGCGAGTGAGAACGTCGTCGCCGGCGGCCAGACCGTGGCGGTCACCCAATATGGCTACGACGCTGACGGTCGACCACAATGCGTCGCGACCCGAATGAACCCGGCCGCTTTCGGCTCGCTTCCGGCCTCGGCTTGTTCGTTGGGCGCAGAGGGAAGCTACGGTCCCGACCGGATCACGCGGAACGTCTATGACGATGCCGGCCAGCTCGTGACCGTGCAAAGGGCGTTTGGAACCAGCCTGCAGCAGAATTACGCCGGCTACGGCTACAGTGCGAACGGCAAGCGGACGACCGTCGCCGACGCCAACGGCAACCTGGCGAGCCTTTCGTACGACGGATTGGACCGGCAGGTGCGCTGGACCTTCCCTTCGCCGACCACGGCGGGATCGGTAAACCCGGCCGATTATGAGCAATACGGCTACGATCAGAACGGCAACCGCAACAGCCTCAGGAAACGCGACGGGACCACGATCAATTACACGTACGACGCTCTCAATCGGATTACGCAAAAGAGCGTCCCCGCTTCTGTGAGTGGCGCGGCGGGGTACAGTGTCTTCTACGGCTACGACCTGCGAGGGCTGCAGACCTGGGCGCGGTTCGGTTCGGACGCGGGGCCTGGCATCGCCAACGCCTATGATGGGTTCGGGCGCGTCGTCTCGTCGACGACGAATATGGATGGGGCGGCGCGGACGTTGACTTCGAGCTATGACGCTGCCTCGGACCGCATCGCTCTGACGGGCGACGCCGCCGCCTGGGGCTATACGAGCGCGTACAGCTACGACGCCGCGAGCCGCCTGACCGGGCTGATCGAGAGCGGCCATCCGGTCGCCCAGCTCGGCTACGACGCGACGGGACGCCGCTCGAGCCTCGGCCTTGGGTTGGACACGTTCCCCTCGTCCGCGGCCTATGGCTACGATCCGGCCGGGCGGCTGCAGAGCCTCACCCACGACCTCGCCGGCAGCGGCTCGGACCAGGCGCTGACGTTCGGCTACAACCCGGCGAGCCAGATCGTGACGCGCACCAGCTCGAATGATTCCTATGCCTCGAACACCGCGCAGGACGTCAGCCGCGCTTATGCGGTGAACGGCCTCAACCAATATACCGCAACGAACAGCGGCGGCACGCCCTCGGCGTCGTTCACCTATGACGCCAATGGCAACCTCATCTCCGACGGTTCGAACAATTACGTCTACGACGCCGAGAACCGCCTGGTGTCGGCGAGCGGCGCCCACACCGCCACACTCGCCTACGACCCGCTGGGCCGCCTTTGGCAGGTGAGCTCGCCCACCGCCACCACCCGGTTCCTTTACGACGGCCACCGGATCGCGATCGAATATGACGGCGCCAACAACGTGCTACGCGCCTACGACCACGGCGCCGGTCCCGACGAGCCGCTGGTCTGGTACGAGACGGTGCCAGGCGGGGTCAGCCGCCGCTACCTCCACGCCGACCACCAAGGCTCGATCGTCGCCGTCGCCGACCAGAACGGCAATCCGATCGCCAACAACGCCTACGACGCCTGGGGTATACCTAATGCAAGCAACGTCGGACGTTTCGGCTACACCGGCCAGGCGTGGCTCCCAGAGCTCGGGATGTGGTATTACAAGGCGAGGATCTATTCGCCGACGCTGGGCCGATTCCTTCAAACGGACCCGGTGGGGTATGAGGACCAGACCAATCTTTACGGCTATGTGAGAAACGATCCGATCAATGCCATGGATCCGTTTGGCCTCAACACGCGCTGTGAGGGTAATCCTCCGCCTCCTCCGCCAGAATCCGACGTGCCGGAAACCGGGGCGTCCGGGAAATGTAAGGACGACGGCGAGCAGCCTGACCCGACGGACCAGGTGGTGATTAATGGAGTGAGACTTAAGAAGGTACCGCTCAAAGGCGACGAGATGTACATAAGCGTTGTCGGGTCGCACCTAGACGTATTTCCGGCGGAGCATTCTTGGGACTGCGGCGATTTCATTGCCAACTCAGCATCCAGGCCCCTCTTCAACGGCGGAGTCCCAGGGCACACGCATCCAAACGGATCCGACTGGGCGCCACAGAATACCAGTCCAGACCTCGGTCCGGATGACGCTCTTGCGGCAAACAACCCCACCGGACGCGCCTATAAAATCTCACCCGAGGGGATCGTCAGAATCGAACGGGGCCCGAACGGAACCTACTCTGCGACATTGGTGCGTGGGGAGTTCGGCCAATCCTACGGGAGCGTGATCGAGCAGCTCACCAAATTCAACAGGCACGGCGGTTCGACCGTATCTGGAGGGGCTCTCAATGCCGGCATAGCAAATAAGTCGTGCAAGCAACGATGGTAGCAGGACAACTCATGGTGCTGGCGCTCCTCCAGCTTGCGGCCGCAGTGACGCCGGGCGACGGACCCAGGCGCGCGTTCGTGCGGGTCGAAGGCCCATCCGTTTATGTCTTCACCGACCAAAAGGCCTCCCTCGCGTACGATTCCGATGCCTGTGTTACAGCGGTCGCCTTGAGCCATCGGCAAATGCGCATCCTCCGCGGCGCCAGCCGGCGAGGAACGGCGGTGGAAATTCGCGTCATAGTCCATCCGGACTATTTCAACCGGCGAGGATTTGGAGGTGAGTATCACCTGAACTGGAACTTCCACGGTCAACCGGTGAACCCGCTCTGCGAGAGCACCACATTGTTCGAGATCGTCGACGTTCATCGTTCGCGGAGCCCTGAGCGCCGCACCGAATAGCAGCACGGCAGGCGATCTTCAGCGCATGCGCCACGGCCGGAACGCTCCGTCAGTCGGGATAGGTTCATTCATACGAACATGCACACAGGGTGCGGGATACCGAAGTCAGCTTCGAGTCGGGGCCGGGTGCCCGACGTGAGTAGCGTGTCCCTATGATCGGGGGTAAAGTGTCCCGCGGAGGTTGACTCACGTGCCGCGCCGCCGTCGCAACGATCCCCTCGGGATCTCCGACAACCCGAAGCTCGCCATTGATGGGGTGCGTGTCGCGGCGCAGGTCGGAGAGATCAAGCGAAGGCTCGCCTATGTCCAGGCAAGCTATGCGTTCTGCAAGGCTCAGACTGCCGGCCTGAAAAGCTACAACCGGTCTCTCGCGAGGCTCAAACGAGCGGTCGGACGACCCAAGAGGCCGGGCCGCACGGAGTATCGCCTTCACCCCGCCCTCGAAATCCGGATCACTCAGCGCGCCCGGGGACTTGCAGGCATCGAAGGCTCAGCAAGACTTGATCCCGCGCATAACCAGTTCGTTCAACAGGCAGCCGCAGAGATCGCGGCGACCGCATCCCCTATCCGGGGTCGGCCGGCAAATGCGTGCCTGCGCCATCATGTCGAAGGTTTGATGGCGCTGATCCAGGAAGCCTGCGGCACACCGGTCCTGGCACTTCGCGAGAAAGAAAGCATCTATGATCCGCAACTGGCGGAAGGTGTGAGTCAATGCCTCCGGATCGTGTTCTCCGCGGTGGACCCCGTCGTAACGACCGTCCAGCTGGTCAACATCGTCCGCGCGGCACGACGAAAATATGCCGGTAAACGAATGCGGTTTCGGGACTTCTTTCCGTTCTACGGCGGCAACGTCGATCCGACGACGCTTGTCCCGCAACCCGGCCCGCACCATCGGCTCGAGCATTTCGAGGTTGCGGCACCGATTTATTGTCCTTAGCGAGGTGGCTGGAAGGCGATAACTGGATGGCTCCTTACCGCCAAGGAGCATCCAATGGACCTACGAAACCACCCCCACATAGAGATCGTCGAGCGCGGGTCGCTGAAACCCAATTCGAAAAACGCGCGCAAGCATTCCGCCGCTTCGATCGAGCGACTGGCGCGTTCGTTCGACCGCTTCGGCGTGATTGACCCGATCATCGTAGATGAGGATGGCTTGACCGTCGCGGGTTCAGCGTCCGGCGGGTTGACCGTCGGCTTCTGCCGACCGACCGGTTGGTCAACGGGGAGCCCACGCTTGCCTTCTCTGGCCTCGACAAAATAGGGGCGCGGCGCGACATGGCATCCGTAGGATTCCACGTAATTGTTGACGCCGGACTCGGGCGCACCGCCACCGACTTCGATCGGTTCCGTGTGACAGTTTTTCATGACCCGCGACTCGTAACAGCCCATTTCGCCGGCATGAATGATCCAGCGCCGCGCGGTGTGCCAAAATCGCCGGCGTACCAGGCGCTGGCCGAAGAGGACCGGTGCGGAGCCGCCGAAATCGCTGGCGCCAGTGTCGCCGTGCCTCACGTCAGCGCGGTTGCCGCAGCCGTTGGCCTAGCGCGAATGAATGCACTCGTATCCGGGCAGCCCGTGCCCGCCTCAACTGTGCGCCGCATCTCCGCCCTCCACGTCCGGCGGGCGATGGCGGCCGAGACTCCCGATTGCCCCGGGATTCTGCATGCCGGTCGCCCGCAAGTGCTCGGCGCATCGCCAGAACCACTTGTTAAGGAGTATTGAGCATGCCGAGAAAACTGGCGGGTGCAAATGGGCGCCCTGTTACGATCCCTGACGGGTGGCGCGGCCTCCAAGGCTCGGACGGTCATATGGTGCCGGTCCGGCCCGGTGCCCGTGGCCTCCAGGGATCCGATGGCCGGCTTGTTGAAGTCCAGTCGGGCTGGCGAGGGCTTCAGGGCTCGGACGGTCGAATGGTCGCAGTCCCTCCAGGAGGTCGCGGGTTGCAGGGATCTGATGGACGGATGGCTGCAATTCCTGCCGGAGCGCGCGGCCTGCAGGGACCCGATGGGCGGATGGTTGCTGTCCCTGCCGGTTATCGGGGCCTTCGTGGTGCTGACGGACGCATGGTGGCCATTGCCCCCGGAAAGCGCGGCGTACCGGATGCTCGCGGACGGATGCGCAACAAGTGAGGCGCGACCAAGGCGCCTCAGCGCATGACGGCCGCTCTATATAGAATCCCTTCACGAACGTTGGCTTTGTTTCGAAAGCAGGCGCAAGCGGACGAGCCGCTGTCGGCCACGAGCTGACGCTGCCGAGTTGGTAAATCAGTTTGGGGACACTTATTTGGCCGCGGAGAATTGGGTGACGAAACCCGCGTTCCTGTGCGGACAAATCGTCTCTCGGTCACAAGTCGCGTCGACGGCGCCTGCAAGCCTCTGGAATGCGGCCGCTATTCCGACCCTATCGGAGAGACCCGGAATCGTGCTGATTCATTGAAATCGCTGGCGCCTCGAACAGGATTCGAACTCGCGACACCAACAATAATCTGGGCCCAAATAGCCGCGACATTTCAAAGGCTTGCAGCGGCGTTAAATCGCACTCCGTTGCGGAGAGACGGGTTTGCACCGGACTCCGTGCACGTCAGGCATTTGTTCATGGTCAACGCTCCCTAGTGCGACAAACGACGGTCGCGCGGGCACCTCTGCTTTGCGCCATTAACCGTCATGCTCGCCAGGGCTGCGGAAACTCCAAAGCGGACGTTGGCTCAGACTTGATCCTCAGGATCGATTGCGGGGTTATCAATCGTTTTATTACAGCGGCCAGCCGGTGCTCGTCCTGATGTATGACTTGATCAGGTCGACCAGGATCGACTTGCCCACCGCCTTACCAATCACGACGGGCGCGCGAGCGGGCGTTGGGCCCCTACGAGATCAGGAAATTTTAGTTTCGCTCCCAGCACGGTGAAGCCGAACTTCGCGACGTGCGCCTCGGACAAGTCTGATCCCTCCGGTTCCCATTCGATCAGGCTGCGGTTAACAGGAAGATCAAAGGATCGAACTCTGGCGCAATTCAAGTTCCTGCACGCAGCCGACATCCACCTGGACAGCCCATTGCGTGGCCTTTCTCGTTACGAAGGCGTGCCCGCAGCCGAGGTGCGCCTAGCCACAAGAACGGCGCTCACGAACCTCGTCGACCTCGCCATCGAGGAGGAGGTCGCGTTCCTGGTCATTGCCGGCGATCTTTACGACGGTGACTGGATCGATTTTGCGACCGGCCTGACCTTTTGCGCCGCTATGGGTAGGCTCGCCGGCGCGGGCATCGATGTCTACCTGCTTTACGGCAACCATGACGCGGAATCGAGCATCACCAAGAAGCTTCCGCTGCCCGCGAACGTCCATGTGTTCGGGACCCGCAAGGCGGTGTCCTTCACCCATGAACGGACCGGCGCCGTGCTGCACGGCTGGAGCTACCGCGACCGCGACACGAATGATAATCTTGCCGCAAGCTATCCGCCGGCCGTCCGGAACCGTTTCAATGTCGGCGTCCTGCACACCGCGCTGACCGGCCGGCCGCCGCACGCACTTTACGCCCCGTGCACGGTGCAGGACCTCGTCAGTAAGGGTTATGATTATTGGGCGCTCGGCCATGTCCACGCCTTCGAGATCGTCGCCGACGCACCGTTCATCGTCTATCCCGGTAATTTGCAGGGACGGACAATCCGCGAGGTGGGCCCCAAGGGGGCGGTCCTGGTGACGGTCGAGGACGACAAGATCCATGGCCTCCCCGAGCATGTCCCGCTCGACGCGGTGCGCTGGTCCCGTCTCGAGCTCGAGATTTCCGATGTCGTTGCAATGAGCGGGCTGCACGGTCGGCTGGCGACCGAGCTCGCCGCAATTCACTCGGCCGACGCACATGGCAGGCCACTGATGGTGCGGATCGAGCTGCGCGGCGATAGTGCTCTCCACAACGATCTCAATCTTAGGCGCGAATATCTGCGCGAGGAAGTGCGCGGGATCGCCATTGCCATCGCGGACACCTTGTGGGTCGAGAAGGTGGTGGTGGCGACGCGTCCTCCGGCGAGCGCGATCCGGATCGACGAGGAAGCGGGCGACGCGCTCAATGCGCTCGTGGAAGCCGGCATCGGCGATCCGGAGTTGGCGGCGGCGCTGCGCCAGGAGTTGGCGGAATTCCTGGCCAAAACGCCGCCGGACCTCGGCGGGGCCGACGGAGTGCTCGCCGGGCTGAGGACAGGAGAGCTGGACACTCTCCTCGCCGATGCTTCCGCATCCTTGGTCGGTCGGCTCGAGGGGCAGGGCGGCTGATGCGCTTCGCGAGGCTCCAGCTCCTCAAATATGGGCATTTCGACGGCTGCGACCTGGATTTTCCGGCAGCAGACCTCGATCTTCAGATCGTGTTCGGCCCGAATGAAGCCGGCAAGTCCACGACGATGGCGGCGGTCAGCGATCTGCTCTTCGGGTTCGGGGGACGAACGAATTACGATTTCCAGCACGATCAGCAATTGCTGCGGGTCGGCGCCGTGCTCGAATGCGACGGAGCCGAGCTCATTTGCAGGCGCCGCAAGGGCAATAAGGGCACCTTGCTCGACGAAAACGACGAGGCGATCGACGATGGCCGTCTGAGCGCGCTGCTCGGCGGCTACACCGCCGAGAACTTCAGCCGCATGTTCAGCCTCGATCATCACCGGCTTCGCGAGGGCGGCAAGGCGATCATCGAGGCCGAGGATGATATCGGCCAGGCGATATTCGCGGCCGGTTCGGGCCTCACCGGCATTGCCGGCATCCTCGAGGCGCTCGAAACCGAAGCGAAGGAGATCTGGACCAAAGGGGGACGCGGCGAGCGGCGCTACCCGATGGCGCAACGCGCCTACGAGGAAGCCCGCGCCCGTCAGAAGGAGGCACAGGTCCGCCCCGCCGCGTGGGACGAGCTTCGCAAGACGGTCGAGCGGCTCGCAAGCGAGCTGGAGGACCTGCGACAGAACGGATCCGCACTCGAGCTCGACCGCAGCGGCGTCGAGCGTCGGCGCCGGGTGCTGCCGCACGCGGCTTTCTATCGGGACGCGGTGTCCCAACTGGCGGCGGTCAAGGACGCCCCCGTGCTGCCAGGCGACGCGTCGGATGCCTTTGCCGCCGCGGTCCAGGCGATAGCCGCCGCCGATATCGAGATCAGACTCGCTACGGAGCGCGGGCAGAAGCTGAGCGAGAGCCATGAGGCCATCAAGGTAGACCAGCGCCTGGTTGACCAGCATGACCGGGTCCAGGCCCTGCGCGAAAGCAAGGGGACTATCGACGACAGGGTTGATCATCTGCCGCGGCGCCGGGCGGACCGCGCCGCGCACCATGAACGGATGCTCGTGCTGCTGCGGGAGCTTGGCTGGGAGATCGAGGATGCGGCGGCGGCGGCGGCCGCGCTCCCTCAAAAGATCAGCTTGGCCGGGGTTCGCAATCTTCTCGAGAGTCACGGGGCCATCGAGACCCGCCTTGTCGCCGCTCGCGCCGCCAAGGCGAGGCATCAGGCCGTGGAAGCGGATTTGGCCAGGGAGCTAGGTGCCCTGCCGCCGCCGCCGAGCACTTCCGCCCTCGCCGCCGCGCTCAGGCAGGCTGCCGCACTTGGCGACATTGACCAGGCCGTCGCGACTGCGGAGCGGGATGTGCTGCGTCGAAGCACCTCATTGTCCGCGGCAATCTCCCGGCTTGCCCCGTGGCAGGGAACAGCGGAAGCCCTGCTGGGGCTGGCGGTCCCAAACAGCGGGGAGCTTGCTGACGCGAAAGCCCTGATCGAGGGGGCGCAGGAGGCGCTCGAGGACGCACGCCGCGCGGCGCAAGCCGAGACCGAGCGCGGACAGGAGCTCGCGCTGTCGCGCACCCAATTGCTTCGGGACACAGGGGCGGTAACCGCCGAAGCCCTGGCCGAAGCCCGGTCTCGCCGCGACAATCTTTGGCACGGCATAGCCGGGCATGTCCGGAGCGAGGCGCCGCTTTCGGATCCGCTCGGCGCCGCAGGCGAATTCGAGGCCAGCCTGGCTGATGCCGATCAGTTTGCGGACCGCCGGTTCGACGACGCGGAGAATTCCGCTCGCGCGGTGGGACTGGACGAGGAAATCGAGCGTCACGAGCTCGCGCTCGAGCAGAAGGGCGCGCGGTTGCGCGGGGCCGAGGAGGAACACGGCAAGGCGATCGACGGGTGGGAAGATCACATTTCTTCCCTGGGGCTGGATCTCGGGCCGGCAGATCTGGCGGCCTGGCTTCAGCGGCGGGAGCAGGCGCTCGCGGCCGCCGACGAGGTTCGCATTGCCGAGGAGGCCAAGGCCGAGGCGGAGCGTAAGAGAGACGAGGTAATGGCCCGGCTTCGCTTGGAGATGTCGGATCTCGGCGAAAATGTGCCTGGCGAGCTGTCATTCAAGGCATTGCAGGATCGCGTGTCGCTCATCGCCGACGCGGCGCAGGCCGCGGACGTGGCGCGCGAGAAAATCGTCGCCCGCCAGAACGGCAATGCCGAAGACTATCGCGCTGCCATATTGTCACTGGACGAAGCAGAGGCGGAGCTCGCAGGCTGGTCGGCGCGCTGGGAAGGAGCAGTGCGCGCAGCGGCCCTCGATCCGACCCAGCCGAAGGACGTGATCAAGGCCCAGCTTGAGCTTCTCGAGGAGCTTCGCAGCGAAGTCGAGGAGGTGAGGAGCCTCGACCAGCGCATCGAAAGCATGGTGCGCGACATCGATCAGTTCGCGAAGCAGGTCGAGGAGGCGGCGACTGCCTGCGGGGTCGCGAGCACCGACCGAAGCCCGGGCGAGATCCTCGCAAGCCTTGTTGCGGCCGTGGCGGAGGCGCAGACCGCCGTGCAGAGGCGGGCGGACCTGATCAGCCAGGTCGCGGATGCGGACGTCCAACTGCAGGACGCGCAAACCGCGCGTGCGCGCGCCGTGGGGCGTCTTGACCCATTGTTTGCCGCGGCTGGGACCGAAGACCGGGAAGAGCTGCAGGAGGCGATAAGGAGGTCGGATTCACGCCGCCTCCTCGAGGCCGATCTCGAACGTCATCGCTCCCAGATATTGACGGCCGGTGGCGGTCCGCCGCTCGAGCAGTTGCTCGCCGAATGCGAGGAGTCGGACGTCGCCGCGCTTAGCGCTCGCGCCGCGCAGCTCGACGAAGACATCGCTTCGAATTCCAATGCGATCGCGCAGCTTAGCGGGGAGCTTGCGACCGCTCGTGCCCAATTTGAGCGGCTCGATGCCGGGCCTGACGCCGCGCTCGCCGCCGCCGATGGCGAGATCGCACGAGCCGAAATGGCGGAGCAGGCAGAAGCCTATGTGCGCAAGCGCGCGGAAATTGCGCTGCTGCGCTCCGCCATCGCAAAATATCGCTCGAGCAAGCAGGCGCCGATGCTGGTGCGGGCGTCGCAACTCTTCTCGCGACTGACGCTCGGTCGGTTCAAAGAGCTGCTCGTCGATTTCGACAGCGACACCTCACGGCTCGCGGGGATCACCCAGGATGACAGGGTCGTTCCCGTGGCCGGCATGAGCGATGGGACCATCGACCAACTTTTCCTGGCGCTTCGCCTGGCGGCGGTCGAGGATGCAGCCGCCGCCGGCGCGCGCCTCCCATTTCTCGCCGACGATCTGTTCATCAACTACGATGATCAGAGGGCTGCGGCCGGTTTTGAGGTGCTCGGCGAATTGGCGCGGACCACGCAAGTTCTGTTCTTCACCCATCACCAGCATCTGGTGAGCATCGCCGAGAAGGCCCTTGCGCCGATAAGCATATCGCGCTGCCTTCTGAGCTGAGGAGCGCGAGGCGGTGACAGGAGGTCGGCTCGCTTCCAACCGAGTAACACCGATGTCACTGGCTCCATGGCCAATTCGTGCGCCAGACAGACTTCGGCGCTCGGCTCCCGGTTGGCGCAGGCCTGGCATAGCCAATGTGTCGCGAGCTGAATGGCCGCTTCCGCCAGGGACGCGCCGCAAAGCTGCCGGTCCGGTTTCGGCCATGAGCGGACGCCGCGGAGTTGGCCACAAAGAGGTTTGGGGACAATTTTTGCGCGGCGGAGAATTCGGGCTAGAAAGGACCGGCGCCATGCGCTCAAACCGTCTCTCGCTCCCAAATCAAAGGAACGGCGCCCGCAAGCCTCGGAAATGTGGCCCCTATTCCGGCTCATTCGGAGAGACCCGGAATCGTGCTAAGTCATTGAAATCGCTGGCGCCTCGAACAGGATTCGAACTCGCGACACCACAATAATTTTCCCGCTTAATTTCAATGGCTTGGGGCCACGTCATTTGCGCACTTTCGGCGCTAGGAGACGGGTTCGCAGGAGACTCCCCGAACCGCGGGCATTCTAGTGCCGAGCGAACGTCACCGCTCGTCATCAACTCCAGTGTACCATCAGGACCCTAAGCGTCGCGCGGCACCGTTGCTGGTGGACTTCCGCCTGTGCCTTCGTCTCAGACTAGCCGCCTTGCGCAGAAGGAGCTCAGTGAGATCGATCAGAGATACGGTGAGCAGGTTAGTGTCGCTCCACTACCATGTTGAACAACTGCGCTTGTCCGCTCACCTTCCGGGACCGAAGTGAAACGACCTACGGCGACAGGCGAAACCCGTGCTCATTGAGAGCCGACCGGACGTGCGCCGGTGGCTCGTCAAATTCGATGGCCCAAGCGAGATTATCCGACTGCTCATAACCAGCGGTTGTGAGTCTCGTCACCTTCAGCCCAAGCCATGTGCCTTGGATGGGCAGAGATGCCTCATATTCGACTGTTCCGTCCTCGTGGGGTGTCCGATGGAAGCTCGAACGGATCGATGCCTCGATCTCGGGGATCCGAATAGTTTCATCGCCGACCATTCGGTTGGCCTTATCGCTCCAGCGGGCCATTGCGTCGAAGATCGAGTCCAGCCGTTTGCCGAAAGCGCAAGTGTGCGGATTTGCAAAGGCGAGCACCTTGTCCAAACTTCGCAAGGCCGGAGCCGGCGGCGTCGCGGCTCCGCGCGTCGCGAGCGTCTTTGAAGGTACCACAGCCACGGGTGCTGTTGACGACGCTGTAGGTGGCGCCGCAGCTCTGAAGCGCGGCCAAGCCTTGAACGCCAGGTAGCCGGCCACCGCGACCACAACCAACAGGCCGATCGCGAGCATGGCGGCACGGTGTCCGCGCCCGTCATCCTCAAGGAGGCGCCGCTTTTCAGCTTCGTACTGGATGCCGGTGAGTAATCCCGACTGGCGGAGCTGCCCGAGCCTTTCCAGGTTTCTCAAACGACGACCGCTCATGAACTTTTTCTGTCGATCCAGAGCCGAGGAATCAATCCTTCGCCGCCCCACTTGACCACACTCACGCCGCTAACGTGAATTGCTGATTGCCTGCCCGATAGAGAAGCCCACCCTCCTCGCGCCCACGAACTCGTACGCGGTGCCGTGGACGCCGCATTCTTCGAAATTTCTGTCACCTAGCGCTTGCAAAAGCATCCCCCGTGCCTACATCGCCGTTGCTTATTTGTTCTAAGGCGGCGTTAGACCGTCCCGCAACATAGAGAGGAGCGGCCCATGGCGAAGAGCCCAAAGAATCACGGCGCCAGCTGGACGCCAGCGCAGGTCAGACAGCTTCGCGAGGAGGTGAAGCAGAATACCCCCACACGGGTGCTTGGTCTCCATCTTGGCAGGACGCCTAGTGCGGTTCAGGCCAAGGCTAGTGAGCTCGGTGTGTCGCTGAAGCCGACAAACCAACGTCCCTACGGGACGCAGAAATAATCGAGCTGGGGGCGGTCGTTGGCCAGCGTCTTCTTTTCTTATTCACACGCCGACGAGGCGTTGCGCGATCAGCTAGAAACCCAGCTTACCATGCTGAAGAGACAGGGTGTGATCGAGACATGGCACGACCGTCGGATCGGCGCCGGTGAGGAATGGGCCGCGGCAATCGACCACCACGTTGAAACCGATGACATTATCCTGCTGCTGGTCAGCCCCGACTTCCTCGCCTCTAATTATTGCTACGACGTGGAACTGCGCCGCGCGATGCAACGCCATGAGGACGGCGAGGCCGTCGTCATCCCGGTCATCCTTCGCGCCTGTGACTGGCACGGCGCGCCCTTCGGCAAGCTTCAGGCGGTCCCGAAGGACGGCAAGCCGATCACGTTGATGCCTGATCGCGATTCCGCATTATTGGAAGTTGCGCAGGCAGTTCGCGGCGCAGCTGAGCGTATTTCAAAGCGGACAAAACCGGCTCTACCGACGGAAGCCCCAGCGACGCGTCCTGGGGGTCTGGCTACCGCACCAGCACACGCGGCTCGGTCGAGCAATTTGCGAATCGCAAAGAGCTTCACGGAGCGTGGGAAGGATGCCTTCCGGGTGGAGGCATTCGACTACATCGCACATTTCTTCGAAAGTTCGCTGACGGAGCTGCAGGCTCGCAACCCGGGCATCGAGGGTAGTTTCCGACGCGTAGATGCGAACCGCTTCACCGCGGCCGTTTACCGCGATGGTAAGGCGCAGGCGCGCTGTACCATTTACATGGGTGGCAGCCACGGCTTCAATAACGGCATCGCCTATGTCCACGGTGAGAGCAGCGACAGCAACAGCTTCAACGAGCAGCTGATGGTCGAGGCCGACGACCAGTCAATGTTCCTCCGCAGCCTCGGATTCATGAGCTTCGGCGGCAGACGAGATGACGAGAAGCTGAGCCTGGAGGGCGCCGCGGAACTGTACTGGGGACGCTTCATCGAGCCGCTGCAGCGCCCCTGAGCGAGTCCTGAACCTATCATCAGCGGCCGCGCCGACACCTCCTTGATGGCGCAATTCCGGTTTGGGGACACTTATTTCGCTTGGGAGAATTCGGCCGCCAAACCGCCTGCCGCGGCGGGACAAATCGTCTCTCGGTCTCAAGTCTCGGCGACGACGCCTGCAAGCCTCGGAAATGTGGCCGCTATTCCCGCCCTATTGGAGAGACCCAAAATCGTGCTAAGTCATTGAAATCACTGGCGCCCCAGATGTGGATTCGAACTGGCGACCCCAACAATCATCCTGGAAAAAATAAAGCCGCGATTTTAAAGACTTGCAGGAAGCGGGGAAGGGTACGCCTTCTCTCAGAGACGGGTTCGCACCAGACTGCGCGCACCTCAGCCATTCGCTCGTCGAGGGGGATGCAGCAACATAGGGGACCCAAAGTTGGCCGTGGGGGAGGTACGAGCATGTCCGCTTCGTGCCATCATTCGACGCCGGAGGGACTCTGGCAGTGACCCGTGAGCGGACGCTCGTGCAGCACTTGCCGAATCTCCGGCTTCAAAACCAATGTCGGTACTTGTTTCAGCAGCTCGACTTCGGAGGTGGGCCGCACGATTAGCCGTCAGGCCGAGATGGTAAGATTGCGCAGGCCTGCTGTCGCCGGCAGAAGCCTCGAGTCAATGCTTCCGGCAAGGACTTCAGAACGTGGGGCCCAGAGATTCGCATGTAGGCGCATCGGCAAGTGCGGAATGGGCGTCGGGTCCCAGCTAACGCGTCCGTGGACGACCTTGCCATCGACCAGCCAGAGAATGCGGCCAGGCCGCCAGTCAATCGCATAATGATGAAAATCGAGGCTCGCATCAAAACCGAGATCGATGCGGCACGGCGAGCCTCGGTAGCCAAACCCGAGCGCTGCCCCCTCGTCGCCGGGATTGAAGTAAACGTTCGCGAGCATCATACGGGGATCGGCGCCGAGGAGTTCGATGTCGATCTCCTGCCGGGGCGAGTCGCGGTGCAGGAACAATCCTGTCACAAGACCGGATCCGCGCGCGGCGCGGATTTCCGCTTCGAACCGCCCGTGCTCATATTTGTGGACCGTTGCGAGCGCGCCTGAGCGATAAGGGCGGACCCCGGCATCATCCAGATCGAGCACGAGGCGGGTGGCGTCTGGGCCATGTTCGACGCCGGCGCGCATAAACGAAGCGAGATTTCCCGGGAAGGTCTCCACGAGCGCCGGGAACAGAAGCGACGCTTCGGTCAAACGGGCCTTGAAGAGCTTCTTTGCTGAAGCGGGCGCAGCGCGTACCAGAGCATTGCCCGGACGCCAGTTGGCTGCCGCCGGCAGGACCCACGGCGAGTCATCGAGCGGAAGCGATCCGTCGAGGGACGGCGCGACGCGGCCCCTACGCGGCTCCGGCCGATCGTCGCCGAATGTTCTCCAGCGGCGCGGCGTCCCGCATGGGTATGCGTCGGCAGGCTCGTCCAATTGAAGCAAGGCGCAAAGGGGCCTCCAGGAGCTCGCGTCCTCGGTATCCAGAACCGCCGTGCGAGAACCCGGCAACAAGTCCAAGCCCGGCGCCGTCTTATTCGGGCCTCCCCCCTCGACAACGAAATTCAGCCCGGCCGCGATCGCGGCGCGCAGCGCGTCCGATGCAATTGGCGGATCGACGAGCGCGTCGAAGACCTGACCGAGCCTGAAGAGATCGGCGGCCGCAAGAGGCGGTTCGTGGCCGTCGAAAGTCCGGACGCGAAGGCCAAGCATCGAAAGCGCCATGGCCAGGCTGTCCGTCTCCTCCCCGCGTGTCCAGGCTAAAACTTGACCTGTCGCGCGGCGGTCTGGGCGCATGCGGCCGGCGTTCGCGTCGACGATCCCCGCACGGGCGAGGTAGGGCAGGATGGAATAGGAATTGTCGGAACCGTCATACCCGGTCTGCAGAAGCGCTGGCGAGGACAAGGCGAGGACGCGAAGCTGGCTGAAGCGATGATTGATCCAGAGATCGACGGGTCCAACCACCGGCATGGCGCGCAGCAAAGCTGCGGCCCCCTGCCGCGAAAGCACATAGCCCGACAGGAACCACAGTCCGCGAGCCGGCCGAAACAGCGCCGCGCACCGGTCGGCGCGCTCCGCCGTTCCTCCGGCGTCTTTGTAGGACAGGTAGAGCAGGTGTGGTCCTTCGCAATCCGGCCATCGGCGCAGCGCGGCATCCCAACCGCGCTTGATCGCGCCGGCTGCGCCGCCCCGAAACCAGACGTCATCCTCAAGCACCAGCACATAGTGGTCATCACCGGCGGCGATCGCCTTCCACGCTTCGATGTGGGAGCGCGCAACGGCGATTTCCTGCCGCGTCATCCGAATGGCGGTGTCGAGGCCGAAGCATTCCTCGAGACGGGCGTCCGGTTGGACGAACAGGTGATCGCGCATCCGATACACAGGATCGACGTCGGCGGTGGCGGCAACCGCGCGCCCGTCGCGCGCATCGACGGCTGCGAGGCGCCGGACCATGGACGGCAGCGGCGATCCGTCGGCGGTATAGAAGCGACCGAGCTCGCGAAGGATCCTTCTCCAGCGTCGCGGCTGGCGTTCGAGGTTTATGACAAGGACCGATGCGACCCGGCTCTTATCCCTCCCGAACGCCGCGATCCGTTGCGCGGGCAAGAGCGCCGCCGCCGCCCGCCTAAGCTCGAACGCCAACGCGCGCATCGAGCCGGATGCTTTGCTTATATTCACGGGACTGACGCCTCGCGCACGGCCTCAGGACCCATCCATGTTGCGCCAATTGCGCTCGTCGCCGCGGTAGGACAGCTCCCAGCGCGTCTGCGCGATCGCCCCCCAGTCTTTCAGAAACACGAAATCCGGGCCATGCCCCCGAAGGCGGAGTTCGCGGGCGTAGCCGGCGAGTACCGCGGTGAGGTTACCGGGACCGGTGGTTTCCTGGATCTCCGGCTGGGCATTCTTGGCGAGCAGCCTTTCGGTTGCCCTTGCAAGAGCCCGCCGCAAGACACGGTGGCCTGGCGGCGCCACAATCGGGTCGTTGTTGACGTAGAAGATGCGCCCTTCGGTCGGAAGGTCCGCCCGCCAGATTGCTGCCGCCGGAACCATCTCGCCGGCAGAAACGTCGTAGCACAAGGGCTGGACTTTGAGGCGATCATCCTCAAACAGCCGCGTCCACCCGTCTCCTTCACCGAGAACGTCGTCCGCGTCGACATAAAGCCCGCCTTCGGCGAGCATGAAGCAGAGGCGCAGATAGTCGCTGCGCATCGCCGGATGGCGGCAGCGCCCGAAGGCAGCGCATTCGCGGCTTCCGTAGTTTGCGGCTATGTAGGCAGCCGCCGAGCTGTCATTGAACATACGGAACTGGAAATCTTGGGCCCGAAGGCGGGTCCAGCTTTCTATGCAGGCGCCGACATCATCGGGAAGCGCATGGGGATCGTGCCAGTAGCGAACGAGCGTTCGCGGGATTTTCTTGCGAGAGCGCTGCCTGCGCCTCACCGAGCCAGTTACCAACTGCTCCAGCGTTAGCTTGCGGATGAAGGCCGACCGCAAGTCATGATCTTCTTCGAATCCTACCGGAAGGGCGTGCGCGGTCATGCTAGGGTCTCGACACTAACCGCCACCGGCGCGTGCGCATCGCACCCGGACCCCGACGATCGCTGACGCTTCTCACTGAGCCGATCCGGTAAGAGCATTCGGATTATTTCTTGATCGTATGGCCGGGTTTTGTGCAGCAAGATAAGCCTGATAGCCCTCTGATGCCTTGCGGGCATATATCCTGCCGTCGACGACAAACCCATCAAGCCCGTGCTCGGTTGTGTAAGCAGAGAGGTCGCTGATCGTGTTGATGAAGCCGCGGCCATGAAGGTTGAGCGACGTGTTGCAGAGAACTCCGAAGCCGGTCCTTGCCTTGAAGGCTGTGAGAAGCCCGTGAAGGCGTGGATTGCTTGCGGCCGAGACCGTCTGCAGCCGGGCAGTGCCGTTCACGTGAGTAACGGCGGCGAGCCTCCCGGTCTTCACTTGGAAGGTGAACAGCATGTGGGGACTCGGTCGCTCGCATCCGAACCAGAGGGCGGCGTCCTTTTCAAGGCAGACGGGTGCGATGGGGCGAAACTGCTCCCGCTGCTTGATCTCGTTCAATCGTACGCGCGTCCAGTCCTTGAAAGGAGCCGCTACGATCGACCGATTCCCGAGGGCGCGGGGACCGATTTCATATCGGCCGCTGACCCAGCCAAAGATCAGGTCGCCGGCGAGCATATCGGCAACCAGCCAATCGTTCGGCTCGTAGCAGTCGTAGGCGTCCTCCTCGAAGGGACCGATCGATACGAAGTCGACGCCGGCATACACGGTCCACTCGAGCTTGGGATCGCCCGTAAAGTAAAACTTCGCGTCGATCGCGGTGCCGATGGCGGAGCCGGAATCGTTGGCGACAGGCGGAATAAAGATCTCCTCGAAGAGCCCTGTCGCCCGCCACTTTGAATTCCAGTCGCAATTAAGGCCGCACCCTCCGGCAATGACCAGCGGCAGCTTTTCGCGCAGATTCTCGCGCGCGAAGCGATGGAAGCTCTCGAAAATCCTGTCGCTGAAGATGCCCACGAAATTGCGAAATTCTTGATCCTCAACCCCGACATTAAAGTAGGGGGAGGATTCTAAGTCTTCATACAGCGACAGTCGGACATCGGGCGACGATAATAGGAAGGCGATCAGCCGCTCTTCGTCCGCTGTCGCAATGCTGCGCCGGGAGAAGGACGCCAATGCCATCAGCTTCCCAGCATCCGAGAAGCGCGAGAATGGCGCGTCCTTCGGGAAGTTTGGGTCAGCAAGACCATAGATCGCGGCGTAGCGGTTGCCTGGCTCGTTCAGGACGTCGCCAAGTAGCGAGATGTTGAGCTCCGCATCGATCCTGTAGAATGCACCGATCGCGCCTTCCCAAATCAGCGCGTAGCAGGGCGTTCCCTTCGGCAGGTCGGACAAGCCGAAGGCGCAAAGCAGGTGTGATCGCTCGTGCGACGAGGAAAAGAAGCGGATCGGCTTCCCCAGGAGCCGCTTGTCTTCAACGAGGATGCTGGCCTGGTCAATCCCACGATAGCCGACATGCTCGACCAACCCCAGCCCGCGGTCTTCCCGCGGCCACCACCCGCCGGTGCAGACCACATCCGGCACCCCGTCGAGCTGACCCAGCGCATGGAAAACGTTGTGGCTCGAGATCGGTGAATAACGATAGTTGGAGTTCTTTTCCGCTTCGATCGAGAACAGCAGTCGGCCGTCCTCGATGCAGGCGACGGCGCCGTCGTGTCCGGGATTGTATGACAGGATCCTCACGACACTTGGCCTCCCCACCGAGTTGTCAAACGGATGCGATCGCGCCTGGGACTAGCGCACGTTCGGCATATCACGACGGGTTCCGAGCCACGGGTTGATTATCAGATGAGCGCATTATGACAAGCGGGTGGTCAGTGGACTTGGGAGACTATTGTTGCGCTAATGTTTTCAGAATCGGACGCTGCGCTGTTGCGGCGATATTAACGAAAGCTCGAAATGGCGGCTGCGACGGTCAAGAGCGACGATCTGCTTTCGGCCATGAGCGGACGCTCCGAGTTCGTGAAAATCGGTTTGGGGACACTTATCCGGCCGCGGAGAATCGGGCCACAAAAGCACCGTCCTCGTGCGGACAAATCGTCTCGCAGTCACAAGCCACCGGAAGGGACTCTGCAAGCTGCGGAAATGTGGCCGCTATTCCGGGCTTACCCTAGAGACCGGGAAACCCGCTAAGTCATTGAAATCGCTGGCGCGCCCGGCAGGATTCGAACCTGCGACCCCAAGCTTAGAAGGCTCGTGCTCTGTCCAACTGAGCTACGGGCGCCCACCGCTTCCCTAACCCGCTTTGAGGGCCAGCGGAACAGGGCCGGGGGAAGGCTCGGGCTGCGAAGCTCAAACGAGCTGGAAGGCGAGGCCGATCCGTCCCTTGCGCACCCATCTGACGGCCGCCGGGCGCGGCGGCTCGCCGGCGAGGGCGACTCCGATCGTCTCGCCCGGTGCGGGCGTCAACGCGCTTTCGATGGTGAGGCCGCCCCTGGAGAGGTTGACGACCTGGACCAGCGCCGGCTTGCCGCGGAAGACGATGGCGGCGCGCTCGATGAGGCCCTGGTGCCGCTCCGCCGTCCGTTGCGCCGCGCGGCGCCGTTCCAGCGGGGTGGGGAGGGGCGGGGCGTGGAGATCGCGTCGGCATTCGACCAGCGAGACGGGGGCGAGCGCCTCGCCCGCCTCCGCCGCCTTCACCTTCGACCTCAGCCGGTGCGCCATGCCTGCTTCTCCGTCCTACCCGGCCGAGTATCGCCGACGCGGGTTGAGAAAGCTTTACCGGGCTACGCTCGGGGCGCCGGGGGAGTAGGGCGCGTCGCCACCATGAACATCGACCTCATCCCGGCGGGCGATGATCCGCCCGAGCGCCTCAACGTCATGATCCTCCCTGTGGAGCGGAGCTCCATCGGCTTCGCCGACAGGGAGGGCTGAATGTCGATGCGGGCCGGGCCGGCCCGCCGCGCAGGTGAGGAAGGCGGCCGCGGTGCCGAGGCACAGCTGGTAGGGGAAAGCGAGCGCCTTCCAGGCCGCCGGCAGGCCGAGAGTGTCGACGACATAGGGTTGCTGCAGCGTGATCGCGAGGAAGCCAATGGCCAAAGCCGCGATCACCGACGCCGAGTTGCCGCGCCGGGTGAACAGGGCGGTGAAATAGACTCCGAGCAGGCCGGAATAAGCGAAGCTCATCACCGCCAGCGCGAAGGTGAGCAAAGGCGTCGCCGTATAGCGCTGCCAGTAGTAGCAGAGGAAGGACATGGCGAGCAGCGCCAGCGCGAGGAGGATCGTGCCGAGCCGCCCAGCCTGGACGAAATGCCGCTCCGGCACGTCGCGGCGCCGCCGTTCGACCCAGGGCCGGTAGAAATCCTCGACCAGCACCGACGACATGGAGATGAGCTCGGAGTTGAGCGCCGCCGCCGCGAGCACCCCCACCGCGACGAAGCCGCGGACGCCCGGCGGCAGCTCGGCGAGGATGAACTGCATGAAGATGGTGATCTTCTCGCCCTTGAACCCGCCTCCCGAGGCCGCGCCGGCGGCCTGGCCCATCAGCTCCGGCCGGTCGTAGAAGAGGTAGAGGAGCGAGCCGATCATCAGGAAGAGGAGGATCACCGGCAGGCCGATGAGGGTCGCGGCGTAGAGGGCGCGGCTGCCCTCCTTCGAGTTGCGGCAGGCGAGGAGGCGCTGGGTATTGTCCTGGTCGAGCCCGGAATTGCCGAAGTTGAGCAAGGTGATGCCGGTGACGACGGCGAGGAGCGAGAAAGGCGCCGACAGGTTCAGCGAGAGATCGAAGAGGCGGAGCTTGCTGGTTCCCGTCGGCGGCGCCACGAGAGCGTGGATCATCTCGCCGGTGCTCAGCGGAATGCGCGACCACAAGAGGACGAGGACGAGCAAAGCCGCGCCGACGTAGAGCAGCACCTGGATGAGATCACTCCAGATCACGGCCCGGAGCCCGCCGAAATAGGTGAAGACGAGGCCGAAGACGACGAGGATCAGCGACGAGGCGAGGATGTCGAACGGCGCGATGTCGGCGAAGACGATCATCGAGACGGCGATGGCGGCGAGGTAGAGCCGGGCGCCGCTCGCGAAGATGCGGCCGACCAGGTACATGCCGCCCGCCGCCCGCATCGCCCGCGCGTCGAAGCGGTGGCGCAGCAGCTCGTAGGCGGTCGTGACCTTCAGCGCGTAGAAACGCGGGATCAGCACCTTGGCGACCAAGAAGGCGGCCAGCAGCGCGCCGAGCGATCCGGTCAGGTAGGTATAGTCGCCCCGATAGGAATAATCGGGCGCGCCGAGGAAGGTGGCGGCGGATTGGGTGGTCGAGAGGACGGAGACCGCCACCAGCCAGATCGGCACCCGGTGGCCGGCTAGGAAATAATCGGTGGCGTCCTGCTGGCGGCGGGTCGACAGCCAGCCGGCCAGCGCCAACAGCAGCGCGTAGGCCGCGACCACCGCCCAGTCGAGCGGGGTGAAGCCGGCGGTCCTCACTCTTCGAGCTGGACCCAGGTCGGGGCGTGGTCGGAGGCCTTCTCGAGCCCCCGGTACGCCTTGTCGACGCCGGCATCGAGCAGCCGGTCCGCCGCCTGCGGGCTCAGCAGCAAATGGTCGATGCGAAAGCCCGCGTCGCGTTGCCAGCAGCCCGCCGTATAATCCCAGAAGGTGTAGACCGGCCCGTCGGGGTGGCGGGCGCGGATCGCGTCGGTCCAGCCCTGGTGGAGGATGGTTCGGAAGGCGGCGCGGCTCTCGGGCTGCATCAAAGCGTCGTGGGCCATGGCGCGCGCGGAGAAGACGTCGTCGGGATGGTCGGTGGGGATGACGTTCCAGTCGCCCGCGAGCACTGTCGGCTTCTCCTCGGCGAGCAGCCCCTGCGCGTGCGCGCGCAGGCGGTCCATCCAGGCAAGCTTGTAGGCGAACTTCTCGGTGCCGACCGGGTTGCCGTTGGGAAGGTAGATCGAGCCGATCACCACCCCCGCCACCTCGGCCTCGATATAGCGGCTGTGGGTGTCGTCCGGATCGCCGGGCAGGCCGACCCGGCGCACCTCCGGCTTCGGCCGGTCGGCAGGGGTGAGGATGGCGACTCCGTTGAAGCCCTTCTGGCCGTGCCAGGCCCCGTCATAGCCGGCGGCGCGGACGTCCTCGATCGGGAAGACCTCGTCGGCGCATTTGATCTCCTGCAGGCAGATTGCGTCCGGCTTCTCCTCCTGGAGATATTCGACGAGGCGTGGCAGGCGCGCGCGGACGCCGTTCAGATTGTAGGTGACGATCTTCATCGCGCACCGGCTTAGCGGCTGGTTTCGGCCGCGTCACCGGCCCGCGTCGCGCCGCCAGTGCGGCTCGGAGACCATTCGTCACCCCCCATGGAAGCGGGGGGTATTGCTTCTTCATTCTTCTCCTCTTGCGTACCAAGTGAAGAAGCGCGATTCGCGTTTTCGCGGGAATGACGGGGCGGGTCAGACCGAGAAGCTGGAGCCGCAGCCGCAGCCGGATTGGGCGTTGGGGTTGCGGACCTCGAAATGGGCGCCGCCGAGATTGTCGACGAAATCGACCATGCCGCCCTTCACCAGCTCCAGCGTCATCGAGTCGACGGCAAGCGTAACTCCGTCTCGCTCGACCGCGAGGTCGTCCGCCTCGATTTCCTCGGCGAGCCCGAACCGATAGGAGAATCCGGCGCAGCCGCCGCCCTCGACGCTGAGGCGCAGGATCGGCGGCTTGCCCTGGCGCGAGGCGATCGCCGCGACTCGGGCGGCGGCGGCGGCGGTCAGGTCGATGTCGAGCGCTTCGGCCATGTAGGGAGAGATAGGGGGCGGGGCGCCACGCCACAAGCGCGGCCGCCTCTCTCAGCCCTTGGTGCGATAGCCGCAGATGATGCCGAAGACGAAGGCGGCGAACAGGCTGAGCTGGATCTCGCCATGGGGATCGGACCAGCCGAAATACTGCGCGCCGAAGGCGAACAGCCCGATGAACAGCATCAACGCGAGACCCGTCATGGGTCGCTCCCGGTTCCTGGTCCGGCGCCCATTTTCGCAAAAGGCGGTAAACAGCCGGTGAACGCTGATGCGTTTCCGCGCCTTGGCGTTGCCAGGGGCGGGAGACAGAGGGATAAGAGGTCGCGAACCGGCTTTCGGGGGGAAGACGATGATCAGCAGATGGCGCACGCCTTTCCCGCTCTTCGTCGCAGGGGCGCTGCTCTATGCGGCGGTCGTCGCGATCTTCATCCGCCGAGCCGGCGGGGGCGGCGCGCTCACCTTGCTGGAGCTGTCCGTCCCCCTGTTCGGCCTTCCTTTTCTGCTGTCGAGCCGGCGCACGCGATGGCGCCTTGCCGTCTATTTCCTTCTGCTGGTGCCGGCATTTCATTATCTGGCCGTCCTTGCCGCGATCGAGAGCGTGAACTGGCGCAGCTCCGGCTTTCTGCCGGGGATGATCGGCGGCCTGACCGGGGCCGCCCTCTCCTTCGCGGCGCTGCCGGTGCTCCGGCTGGCCAGGTTCCGGCGCGCGGGCATCATGCTCGTCGGCGTTGCCCTCCTCGGCCTGCTGGGCGGGCTGGGCGTGTGGCAGATGGATTATTTTGCCGGCACAATCCTCAAGGATTACGGTCTGGTCCTCACCCTCTATTTGCCGTGGCAGACCGCCTTCGGCTTCTTCCTCTCCAGGCTCTTGCCTGCAGCCGAGGAGAACGGCCTTGCTGCCGGCTCGGCCCCCGCATAGGGGGCGGGCATGAAGACCCGAGTCTACGTCACGTTGAAGAACGGCGTCCTCGATCCTCAGGGCAAGGCCATCCACCATGCGCTGGAGGGGCTCGGCTTCGAAGGCGTCAACGACGTCCGCGCCGGCAAGCTGATCGAGCTGGACCTGGCCGAGGGGGTCAGCGACGAAGCCGTCGAAGCGATGTGCCGCAAGCTCCTCGCCAACATCGTGATCGAGAATTACCGGATTGAGCGGGAGGCGGCGGCTTGAAGAGCGCCGTGATCGTCTTCCCGGGATCGAATTGCGACCGGGACATGGCGGTGGCGTTGGAAGAGGTGTCGGGCAAGGCGCCGGCGATGGTCTGGCACCGCGAGTCGGAGCTCCCGCAAGGCCTCGACCTGATCGCCGTTCCCGGCGGCTTTTCCTACGGCGACTATCTGCGCTCCGGCGCGATGGCGGCCAATTCGCCCGTGATGCGCGCGGTGAAGGAGGCGGCGGATCGGGGCATTGCGGTGCTCGGCGTCTGCAACGGCTTCCAGATCCTGACCGAGGCGCACCTCCTGCCCGGCGCGCTGATGCGCAACGCCGGCATACGCTTCGTCTGCCGCGACGTGCCGCTGAAGGTCGAGAACAGCCAGTCCGCCTTCACCAGCCGCTATGACGCGGGCGAGGAGATAATCATCCCGGTCGCCCACCACGACGGCAATTACCAGGCCGACGAGGAGACGCTCGACCGGCTGGAGGGGGAGGGGCGGGTCGCCTTCCGCTATGCCGGCGGATGCAACGGGTCGGCCCGCGACATCGCGGGCATCCTCAACGAGGCGGGCACCGTCCTCGGCATGATGCCCCACCCTGAGCGGATGGTGGAGCCCGCCCATGGCGGCGCCGACGGCCGGCGGCTGTTCGAGGGCCTCATCGAAGCCCTGGGCTGAGCCGCAGACCAGCCAAAAGGCGCTCCGGAGCGGCCGCTCCGGAGCGCCTCTTTCGCCCGAGGGCGGCTGAAGCTTATTTCTTGGTCGAGTTGTTCTCGACCGCGTTGTCGATCGCGTCGGCCTTGTTCTCGCCGGCGGCGCGGGTGGCGTCCGCCTTGTTGTCGAGCGCCGCGGCGGCGTTGTCGTTGCTGGTGTTGTCGGCGACCGCCTCGAGATTGTCGGCGGCGTTGTCGGCGTTGGCGACGACGTTGTCACCGGCATCGGTGTGCCTGTTGCAGGCGCCGAGCGTCAGCAGGCTCGCGGCGGCCGCGGCTGTCAGGATGAGCTTCATGTCTTTCCCCTCTGTTGTTCACAAAAGGACGCCCCAGCTTGTGCGGCTGAGGCGTCCGTGGGAGCCCCGCGTGACCATTGGAGCCCGACGCACGAACCAACGTGCTTAGGCATGTTAAGTTCCGCCGGCGTACTAATCAAGTGACAGGATGGTCAGGGTCCAAACCCTAGCTTCACGGCACCGGGCTGGAGGCCGGCAGGCGGGTCCAGGAACCGTGCAGGCGGACGACTCGGCAATAGGAATCGACCAGCGCCTGGTTGACCTCGTCCCAGCCGTAGCGTTCGCTGACCCGGCGACCCGCTTTGCCCGCCGCCCGCCTCGCCGATTCGTCGCCGCAGTAAAAAGCCAGCGCCTCGGCAAAGGCTTCGACCGCTCCCGGGCGGATCAGCCGGCCGGTGACGCCGTCGGTCACCAGGCTCTCGCTGCCGGTGGCGACCGCCGCGACCACCGGCAGGGCCGCCGCCATCGCCTCGAGGGTGACGTTGCCGAACGTCTCGGTCACCGAGGGATTGAACAGCATGTCGAGCGAGGCCATCGCCCGGCCGAGGTCGCCGCCGCCCTGGAAGCCGGCGAACACCGCCTCGGGCAGCCGCCGCTCGAACCAGTCCCGCGCCGGTCCGTCGCCGACCACCACCACCTTGTGACGCACACCCCGCCGCTCGAGAGCGTCGATCGCATCGGAAAAGACGTCGAGGCCCTTCTCCATGACCAGGCGGCCGACGAAGCCGATCGCCGGCACCTCGTCCTCGACCCCCAGCGCCCGCCGCCAGGCGAGGTCGCGGCGGGCTGGATCGAAGATCTCGCCGTCGATGCCGCGGCTCCAGATGCCGACATTGTAGTTCATGCGCTGGTCGCGAAGCAGCTGCGCCATCGACTCGGAAGGGGCGTAGATGGCGTCGCAGCGCCGGTAGAAGCGGCGCAGCGCCGCCAGCACGAGGGGTTCGAGGAAGGCGAGGCCGTAATAGCGCGGATAGGTCTCGAAGCGGGTGTGGACGGAGGCGACGACCGGCAGATCGAGCCGGTGGGCGAAGGTCACCGCCCGGTGGCCGAGCAGATCGGGGCTGGCGACGTGGAAGATGTTCGGGCGGAAGGCCTCGATGTCGCGGCGCGCGCGCGCGGGCAGGGCGACCGGCATCCGGTATTCGGACCGGCCGGGCACCGGCAGCGAGGGTATGTCGACGACCTCCCCGTTCGGGGGGAAAGCGGGCTCTTCGACGGTCGGCGAATAGATGCGCACCGCCGCGCCCTTCTTCAGCAGATAGGCGACCAGCCGGTTGAGGGCCTGGTTGGCCCCGTCCCGCGTGTAATTGTAATTGCCCGTGAAGAGGCAGATCCTGAGGCCCGTCACGTCCATCGCCGCGCCCGGATAGCGGCTTTGCCCGCGAAAGCCAAAAGCAGGGCTCCCCTCCCTGGAAGGCAGGGGAGGAAGGGCGTTGAGCGTCCGCGCCGCCGGCGGTAAAGTGGCGGCGCGGCCAGGGGGGCCGCCGACATGCGTCAGCCAGCCCGCTTTCTCGCCTTCGCTCTCCTCGCCGCCGCCTCGCCCGCGGCGGCTCAGCATGACGATCATGCACCGGCCCCGCCGCAGACCCTCGCCGACTGGGCGAAGGGCGCGCGGCTCTACGAGGGACTCGGCGGCTTCCACCGCGCTGTGACGACCAAATCGCCCGAGGCGCAGCGTTATTTCGACCAGGGGATGCGCTTCGTCTGGGCCTTCAACCATGACGAGGCGACCCGATCCTTCGCCCGGGCGGCCGAGATCGACCCCTCCTGCGCCTCCTGCTGGTGGGGCGTCGCGCTCACCCTCGGCCCCAATTACAACATGCCGATGATGGCCGAGGCGCGCGCCAAAGCCGGCTGGGAGGCGATCGCCAAAGCCCGCGCCGCCGCGCCGGCCGCCGCCCCGGTCGAGCAGGCGCTGATCGAGGCGCTGGCGAAACGCTTCCTCGGCCCCGCGCCGCTCGATCCTTCGAACAGCGCCGCCCCGCTCAAGGCCTATGTCGAGGGGATGCGCGGCGTCGCAGATCGCTTCCCGGACGATATGGACGTCCGGACGCTCTACGCCGAGTCGCTGATGAACACGAACCCGTGGAAGCTGTGGAACCCAGACGGCACGCCCGGGCCGGGGACGCCCGACATCCTCGCGGCGCTCCGGGCGGTGCTGACGAAGGACCCCAGGCACCCGGGCGCCAACCATTACTGGATCCACGCCGTCGAAGCCTCGCCGCATCCCGAGCAGGCGGTCGCGTCCGCCGAAATGCTGACCGGCATGATGCCCGCCGCCGGCCATCTCGAGCATATGCCCGCCCACATCATGCAGCGGGTCGGCCGCTACGAGGAGGCGGCGGAGGCGAACCGCAAGGGCGCGGCGGCCGACCTCGCCTACCTCAGCCTCACCGCCCCGCCCGATTATTATCCGATGTATCTCATCCACAATTACCAGTTCCTCGCCTTTTCGGCGGCGATGGAAGGGCGGAAGGCGGAGACGATCGAGGCGCTCCGCAAGGCGAAAGGCGCGGTGCCGGAGGCGATGATGCTCTCGATGCCGGGCCTCGATTGGTCGGTCGGCTATCTCTACGACGGCATGGTCCGCTTCGGGATGTGGGACGAGATAATCGCCGAGCCCGCCCCGAACCCCAGGCTTGCCGGCCTCACCGCCGCCTGGCTGCAGGCGCGGGCGACGGCGCTGGCGGCCAGGGGCCGGGTGCCGGAGGCGGAATCGGCGGTCGCCGCGCTCGACCGGCTGATCGCCGAGACTCCGGCCGCAGCGACGCAGGGCCAGAATAAGGCGCGGGCGCTGTACGAAATCGGCGCGTTGCGGGCGAAGGCGCGGATCGCCTCGGCGCGGGGGGACAAGAAAGCGGCGATCGCCCTCCTCCGCCGGGCCGTCGGGCTCGAGGACAAGCTCGCCTATGACGAGCCGGAGGACGAATTCTTCCCCGCCCGCCACCTGCTCGGCGCCGCCCTCCTCGCGGCCGGGCAGCCCGCCGAGGCCGAGGCGGTCTACCGCGAGGATCTGAAGCGCCATCCGAAGAATGGCTGGGCGCTGCACGGCCTGCAGGCGGTCGTCGCGGCGCGTCACACTTACCCCGGCGATGTCGAAGGCGGGGTCAGGGCCGCCTGGACACATGCCGATGTGCAGCTGACCGGCTCGGCGTTCTAACCCCCTCCCTGAAAGGGAGCGGCCGGGGGTGGGTCGCGAGCGCAGCGAACCCTTTCCCCGCGGCACCAAAGTACGGCTCGCCGTACCCACCCCTCATTCCCCTCCCTTCCAGGGAGGGGGAGGTCAGTCGTCCCGCCGCCCCAGCCGCCGCCGGATCACGAACAGCGCCGGCAGCACCAAAGCCGCGACCAGCAGCAAGGTGATCGCGATCTTCAGCTCCATGCCTGCCTCCCGAAAGCAAACGCCCCACCGGAGGTAGCCGGCGGGGCGCTCGTTTCCAACGTAATGGCAGGCTCAATCCTGCAGATACTCGCCCGCGTCGGCGTCGGTGCCGTGGCCCTCCGGAGCCACCGCCGCCAGCGGATCGTCGCCGATCGCGGCTTCGGGCCCCTGGGCGAGCTCGGCTTCATGCTCCTCCGCGGCGCTGGTCGGCGCCGAGAGGGCCTCCTGGAGGCGCCGGTGCTGCGCGCGGAGCGCCGCGTCGCGGCTCGAGGCAGCGATGCGCATCCGGTTCATGCCGGCGCCGGTGCCCGCAGGGATCAGGCGGCCGACGATGACATTCTCCTTGAGGCCGTCGAGCGTGTCGATCTTGCCCTGCACCGAGGCTTCGGTCAGCACCCGGGTGGTCTCCTGGAAGGAGGCCGCCGAGATGAAGCTGCGGGTCTGCAGCGACGCCTTGGTGATGCCGAGCAGGACCGGCTTGCCCTCGGCCAGGCGCTTCTTCTGCGCCTTCAGCCGGACGTTGACCTCGTCCATCTCGGTGCGGTCGATCTGCTCGCCGACGAGCAGGGTCGAATCGCCGCTTTCGATGATCTCGACCTTCTGCAGCATCTGGCGGACGATCACCTCGATATGCTTGTCGTTGATCTTCACGCCCTGCAGTCGATAGACGTCCTGGATTTCGTTCACCAGGTAGTCGGACAGCGCCTCCACGCCCAGCACCTTCAGGATGTCGTGCGGCACCCGAGGGCCGTCGACCAGCGGGTCACCCCGGCGGACGAAGTCGCCCTCCTGCACCGACACGTGCTTGCCCTTCTGGATCAGGTACTCGGTCTCCTCGCCGGTCTCGTCGTTCTTCACGATGATGCGGCGCTTGGCCTTGTAGTCCTTGCCGAATTCCACCCGCCCGTCGCACTCGGCGATGACCGCGTGATCCTTCGGACGCCGCGCCTCGAACAGTTCGGCCACACGCGGCAGACCACCGGTGATGTCGCGCGTCTTGCTGCCCTCGCGCGGGATACGCGCGATGACGTCGCCGGCCTGCACAATGGCACCGTTATCGACCGACAGGATCGAATCAGGCGCCAGGAAATAACGCGCGTCGGTGTTGTTATCCAACCGGATGACCTCGTTCTTCTCGTCCTTCAATTGCAGGCGAGGACGCAGATCGATGCTCTTCGATCCTTGCTTGTAGTCAACGACGACCTTAGAGGTCAGTCCGGTCACCTCATCCATCCGCTCAACGAGCGTGATACTGTCGATTAGGTCGATGTACTCGACCTTACCGGCACGCTCGGTGATGATCGGCAGAGTGAACGGATCCCATTCGGCCAACTTCTGGCCGCGGGTGACCACCTGGTTTTCCTCTGCCAGCAGGCGCGCACCGTACGGCACGCGGAAGCGGGCTCGCTCGCGCTGCTTGTCGTCCACCAGGATGATTTCGCAATTACGCGACATGACCACCAAGGCACCGGTGCTGTTCGGGATAACGTTGCGGTTTCGCACGGTGATCGTGCCCTCGTGCGAAGCCTCGACACTGGACGTTTCCGCCCCGCGCTGCGCCGCACCGCCGATGTGGACCGTGCTCATCGTCAACTGTGTGCCAGGCTCACCGATCGACTGAGCGGCGATAACACCCACCGCCTCGCCGATGTTCACCGGTGTGCCACGGGCAAGATCACGCCCATAGCAATGGCCGCACACACCAATGTCGGACTCGCAGGTCAACACCGAGCGGATCTTCACCGCTTCGACGCCGGCCGTTTCCAGCATTTCGGCTTCCGGCTCCTCGATCAGGGTGTTGTTCGGCAGCAGCACCTTGCCGGTCGCCGGATCGAGCACGTCCTCAGCCGTAGTCCGGCCCAGGGTCCGTTCGGCCAGCGACGACACGACCTCACCGCCATCCATGACCGGCTTGACGGTCAGGCCGCGCTCGGTGCCGCAGTCTTCCTCGACGATGATGCAATCCTGCGCCACGTCGACCAGGCGACGTGTCAGGTAGCCGGAGTTCGCCGTCTTCAGCGCCGTGTCGGCAAGGCCCTTGCGCGCCCCGTGGGTGGAGTTGAAGTACTCGAGAACCGACAACCCCTCCTTGAAGTTGGCGATGATCGGCTGCTCGATGATCTCACCCGATGGCTTGGCCATCAGCCCCCGCATGCCGGCCAGCTGGCGCATCTGCGCCGGCGACCCACGCGCGCCGGAGTGCGACATCATCCACACCGAGTTGGTCTGGACGCCTTTCTCCTGCTTGCTGATCTCCTTCATCATCGCCCCGGCCACTTCATCCGTGCAACGCGACCAGGCATCGACGACCTTGTTGTAGCGCTCACCGGCGGTGATCAGACCATCTTGGTACTGCTGCTCGAACTCCTTGACTTCCGCCTGGGTGGTGGAAATCAGCGTGCCCTTGCTGTCCGGAATGATCAGGTCGTCCTTGCCGAACGAGATGCCCGCCTTCGCTGCCTGGGCAAACCCGAGGCCCATGAGCCGGTCGGCGAAGATCACGCATTCTTTCTGACCGCAATGGCGATAGACCATGTCGATCACATCGGAGACGCTCTTTTTGGTCAGTTGCCGATTGATCAGGTCGAACGGCACGTCGGGATGCCTCGGCAGAATCTGCGCGATCATCATCCTGCCCGGAGTCGTCACGACAACAGGCTTGATCGGATTGCCGCCGGCATCCACGGTTTCAAAGCGCGCGCGGATCTTGTCGTGCAACGTGACCGCCTGGGCGAACAGCGCATGCTCGATCTCGCCGATATTGCCAAACGCAGGCGCGTCGTTGTCCTTGGTTTCCCTGAACAGCACGGTTTCCAGCGAAAGGTAGTAGATGCCGAGCACGATGTCCTGGCTCGGCACGATGATCGGCTTGCCATTCGCCGGGCTGAGGATGTTGTTGGTCGACATCATCAACACACGCGCTTCAAGCTGCGCTTCCAGCGAAAGCGGCACATGCACCGCCATCTGGTCGCCGTCGAAGTCGGCATTGAAGGCGGTGCAAACCAGCGGGTGGAGCTGGATCGCCTTTCCCTCAATCAGCACTGGTTCAAAGGCCTGGATGCCCAGGCGGTGCAGCGTCGGCGCGCGGTTCAGCATCACCGGGTGCTCGCGGATGACTTCTTCCAGAATGTCCCAGACTTCCGGGCGTTCCTTTTCCACCATCCGCTTGGCCGCCTTGATGGTCGTGGCGTGGCCGTACTTCTCCAGCTTCGAGTAGATGAACGGCTTGAACAGCTCCAGCGCCATCTTCTTCGGCAGGCCGCACTGTTGCAGCTTCAGTTCAGGACCCACCACGATGACCGAGCGGCCGGAGTAATCGACCCGCTTGCCCAACAGGTTCTGCCGGAAGCGGCCCTGCTTGCCTTTCAGCATGTCCGACAGCGACTTCAGCGGACGTTTGTTCGCACCGGTGATCGCTCGGCCGCGACGGCCATTGTCGAACAGCGCATCGACCGATTCCTGCAGCATGCGCTTTTCGTTGCGAACGATGATATCCGGTGCACGCAATTCGATCAGCCGCTTCAGGCGGTTGTTGCGGTTGATCACACGGCGATACAGGTCGTTCAGATCCGACGTCGCGAAGCGGCCACCATCTAGTGGCACCAATGGGCGCAGCTCGGGCGGAATGACCGGGACCACGTCCAGGATCATCCAGTCGGGGCGGCAGCCGGATTCACCGAATGCCTCGATCAGCTTCAGCCGCTTGACCAGCTTCTTGCGCTTGGCTTCGGACGTGGTGTCCTTGAGATCGGCGCGCAGCTTGACCTTTTCCGCATCGGTGTCGATGCGGTTCAGCACCTTCTTGATCGCCTCGGCGCCAATGCCGACCTCGAACTGATCGTCACCGAACTCGTCCTGCTTGGCCATAAGCTGGTCTTCGGTCAGCAGTTGCAGCATCTTCATGTCGGTGGTGCCGGGTTCGAGCACCACATAGCTTTCGAAGTACAGGATCTTCTCAAGCTCTTTCAGCGTCAGATCGACCATCAGGCCGATACGGCTCGGCAGCGACTTGAGGAACCAGATATGCGCGACCGGGGACGCGAGTTCGATGTGACCCATCCGCTCGCGACGCACTTTCGCCAGGGTGACCTCGACGCCGCACTTCTCGCAGATGATGCCGCGGAACTTCATCCGCTTGTATTTGCCGCACAGGCACTCGTAATCCTTGATCGGACCAAAGATGCGGGCACAGAACAAGCCGTCACGCTCCGGCTTGAACGTCCGGTAGTTGATGGTTTCCGGCTTCTTGATCTCGCCGTAGGACCAGGAACGGATCTGCTCCGGGCTGGCGATCTGGATCTTGATCTGGTCGAAAGTCATTGCCTGGCCGGTCTGGCCGAGGATCTTCATCAGTTCATTCATGCGACTGATACCTCAGAGTACGAGTGCGTGCGTTTGGTCGGTTCGTGC
>JAXDOX010000004.1:0-76948 GCA_034668625.1 Sphingomonadales bacterium | reverse complement strand
CATGATCGCCTCGGCCGCCTCGACCGTCACCTTGTCCCCGGTCGCGTCGCGATGCTCGATGCCGAGGTCGAAATAGAGCAAATCGACGTCGAGATAGGGGAGGATCAGCCGCTCGCGGATCCACTGCCAGATGATGCGGGTCATCTCGTCGCCGTCCAGCTCGACGACGGGGTTCTTCACCTTGATCTTGGCCATGTGGGCGGGCTTCCCTCGGATCGGTTAGGGCGGGATTTCGCGGCGCGCTGTAGGCGGTGGGGCGGGCGCGATCAACCGGGCCTTCCGGTTGTCAGCGCTGGCCCCCGCGCGTAAGGACGCCCGCCATGACCTCGCTCGAGAAGCCGGACCTCGTCACCACCAACGTGCGCTACCGGATGCCGGGGGTCCATCCGGAGGGCCGCAAGTTCGTGGTGATCGCGGCGGCGGTCGCCTTGTTCTTCTGGTTCGTGGTCGATTGGGACTGGCTGGGCTGGATCCTCGCCGGCGTGACTTTGTGGGTCGCCGCCTTCTTCCGGGACCCGATCCGCACCACGCCAAAGGGGGAGGGGCTGGTGATCGCGCCGGCCGACGGCATGGTGACGATGATCGCCGCGGTGCCGCCCCCGCCCGAGCTTGCCGGCGAAGACGGCCTCGGCAGCGAGCCGATGACCCGGGTTTCGATCTTCATGTCGGTATTCGACGTCCACATCAACCGCGCCCCGATCGCCGGCGAGATCAGGCGGGTGGTCTACATTGCCGGCAAGTTCCTCAATGCCGACCTCGACAAGGCCAGCGAGGACAATGAGCGGCAGCATTTCCTGGTCGAGGGGACCGACGGGACGCGGATCGGCTTCACCCAGATCGCCGGCCTGGTGGCGCGGCGGATCGTCCCCTGGGTGAGGGCCGGCGACCATGTCGCGGCGGGGCAGAGGGTGGGCCTGATACGCTTCGGCAGCAGGGTCGACGTCTACCTCCCCGCCGGCACCTCGTCGCGGGTGCTGCTCGGCCAGCGCACCATCGCCGGCGAGACGGTGGTCGCCAAGATCGGCGATTCCTCCGTGCTGGAGGGCGTCGCCCAGTGAGGCGGCCGAGGCGGGAAGGGCATGGCTTGCCGCTGCGCGCGGTAGTCCCCAACGCGGTCACCGCGCTGGCGCTCTGCTCGGGCCTCACCGCCATTCGCTTCGGCATCGCCGGCGAGTGGAAGAGCGCCATCTACGCGATCCTGATCGCGGCCGTGCTCGACGGGATGGACGGCCGCATCGCCCGGATGCTGAACGGCCAGAGCCGGTTCGGCGCCGAGCTCGATTCGCTCTCCGACGTCATCGCCTTCGGAGTCTCGCCGGCAGTCATTCTCCACCTGTGGTCGCTTCAGCACTGGCCGCGGATCGGCTGGCTGTTCGCTCTTGCTTATGCGGTGTGCATGGCGCTGCGCCTCGCGCGCTTCAACGCCCGCATCGACGCCGAGGATCAGCCGCAAAAATCGGCGGGCTTCCTGACCGGCGTGCCGGCGCCCGCCAGCGCGGCCTTGCTGCTGCTGCCCATCTACCTTTGGCTCGCCGCCGACGAACGCTGGCGCTGGCTGCAGGATTACCGGTTGGTGGCGCCGTGGGCGGCTTTCGTCGCCTTCCTGGCGATTTCGAGCCTGCCGACCTTCTCCTGGACGTCGTTCAGGCTGCGGCGGAATGTGCGGGTCGAGGCGATCGGAATCATCGCCTTGGTCGGCGCGGCCTTGCTCTCGGCGACGTGGGAGACGCTCAGCGTCCTGTCGCTGCTTTACCTGATCGCCCTGCCGCTGAGCGTCGCGAGCTATGCGAGGGTCAGGCGGCAGCGCGCCGCGGCGGCATCGTCGCATAGGCCCGAGCCCGCTGGTTCCGCCTGACCGGCGCGATCCGGTAGGTGACCGGCCGGCCGAGCTCCCCGCGCAAGGCGAGCCGGATTTCGGCCCAATAGGCCCGCACCGTCATGTGGATGGCGACCGCCGCCGCCAGCAGGGCGAAGGTGAAGAAAAGCGCCGCAGCCAGGTAAGTCACGACTTATCCCCTTGATTATCCACAGCCCTTACAACGCGGCGCCGTGGCATTTGATCCATATCAGGTTGATGGAACACGTTGTTCGTGTTTTGTTCACGACTGTCAAGCCTTGATTTTGCGGGCGTCAGCGCCTAGTTGCGCCCCATCCCACATGCAGGGTCATCATACCGGTGCCCGCCTGAGCAAAAGCGACGGCGGGTTTCTCGGCCCTGCAGAGGCATAACCGGGAAGGAGAAAGACCATGGCGTCACCCGACGTCAGCATGCAGCAATTGCTCGAGGCCGGAGCGCATTTCGGCCACCAGACCCACCGCTGGAATCCGAAGATGAAGCCGTACATCTTCGGCGACCGCAACGGCGTCCACATCATCGACCTGTCGCAGACCGTGCCGCTGTTCGCGCGGGCGCTCGACTTTGTCCGGCAGACCGTCGCCGCCGGCGGCAAGGTGCTGTTCGTCGGCACCAAGCGCCAGGCGCAGGAACCGATCGCCGAGGCGGCGCGCCGGTCGGGCCAGCATTATGTCAACCACCGCTGGCTGGGCGGCATGCTGACCAACTGGAAGACGATCTCGGGCTCGATCAGGCGCTTCAAGAGCCTCGAGGAGCAGCTCGGCGGCGACACGGCCGGCCTCACCAAGAAGGAGGTCCTGCAGCTGACCCGCGAGCGCGACAAGTTCGAGATGAGCCTCGGCGGCATCCGCGACATGGGCGGCCTGCCGGACGTCATGTTCGTCATCGACGCCAACAAGGAAGAGCTCGCCATCAAGGAAGCCAACGTGCTCGGCATCCCGGTCATCGCCATCCTCGATTCCAACGTCAGCCCGCAGGGCATCGCCTTTCCGGTCCCCGGCAATGACGATGCCAGCCGCGCCATCCGCCTCTATTGCGACGCGGTCTCCGACGCGGTGCTCGCCGGCAAATCGGGAGGCGCGACCTCGCGCGGCGAGGATATCGGCGCGATGGACGAGCCGCCGGCCGAAGCCGCGCTGGCGGAAGCGTAGCCACGTAATCGGGGGGCAAAGGCCCCAAGCCCGTTCGGGCTGAGCCCGTCGAAGCCCTCCCTTTCCGGCTCGCGAAAGCGAAGGAAAGCCCTTCGACAGGCTCAGGGCGAACGGTGTTTTTGCACCAACCCAAGAGGATCAGAGACATGGCTGAGATCACGGCCGCCACTGTCAAGGAACTGCGCGAGCGCACCGGCGCCGGCATGATGGACTGCAAGAAGGCGCTGGGCGAGACCCAGGGAGATATGGAGGCCGCGATCGACTGGCTTCGCACCAAGGGCCTCGCCGCCGCCGCCAAGAAAGCCGGCCGGACAGCCGCCGAAGGTTTGGTCGGAGTCGCCGTGCGCGGCACCAGGGGCGCGGTGGTCGAGGTCAATAGCGAGACCGACTTCGTCGCCAAGAACGAGCAGTTCCAGGAGTTCGTCCGCTCCGTCGCGAGCCTCGCGCTGGACGCCGGCAGCGACGTCGAGGCGCTTAAGGCGGCCCAGTGGCCGGCCGGCGGCAGCGTCGATGAGAAATTGACGGCCAACATCGCGACGATCGGCGAGAACCAGTCGCTGCGCCGCGCCGCTTTGCTCGAGGTCGGCGACGGCGTCGTCGTCTCCTACGTCCACAATGCGGCGGCGCCGGGCCTCGGCAAGATCGGCGTGCTGGTCGCGCTCGAATCAGCAGGCGACAAGGCGGCGCTCGAGGCGCTCGGCAAGCAGCTCGCCATGCACATCGCCGCGGCCAACCCGCTGGCGCTGCGCGGCGAGGATCTCGATCCGGACCTTGTCGAGCGCGAGCGGACGATCGCGTCGGAAAAGGCCAAGGAGAGCGGCAAGCCCGCCAACATCGTCGAGAAGATGGTCGAGGGCGCGATCGCCAAGTTCCGGAAGGAGATGGCCTTCCTTTCGCAGCTCTTCGTCATCGACAACAAGACCAAGGTCGAGGACGTGGTAGCGAGCCACGCCAAGCAGATCGGCGCGCCGATCGCGATCCCCGGCTTCGTCCGCTTCCAGCTCGGCGAGGGGATCGAGAAGAAAGAGAGCGACTTCGCAGCGGAAGTGGCCGCGGCCTCAGGCGTCGGCGCCAAGCCGGAGCCGGTCGCGTAAACTTCCCCTCCCCTTCCAGGGGGAGGGATCGAGGGGTGGGGGATGTCCTTGCGCGTCGCCTTCGGACAAGCCCCACCCCAACCCCCTCTGAAGGGGAGGGGCTTGCTTTCTCCTTGCCCGCTCCACTTGGCACCGCGCCCCGGCCTGATTAAGGTGCGCGCCGCCTTCCACTCAGACGCAAGAACGGACCCCTCGACCCCATGCCGCGCCCGCGCTTTGACCGCATCCTCCTGAAGCTTTCCGGCGAGGCGCTGATGGGCGAGGGGGCGTTCGGTATCGATCCGGACACGACCTCGCGCATGGCCGAGGAGATCAAGGCGGCCAAGGACGCGGGCCATGAGCTCTGCCTCGTGGTCGGCGGCGGCAACATCTTCCGAGGCCTCGCCGGCGCCGCCAAGGGCTTCGACCGCTCGACCGCCGACTATATGGGCATGCTGGCGACGGTGATGAACGCGCTCGCCATGCAGAACGCGCTGGAGAAAGCGGGCGTCGACACCCGCGTCCTGTCCGCCATTCCGATGGCGACCGTCTCCGAGCCCTATATCCGCCGCCGCGCCGTCCGGCACATGGACAAAGGACGCGTGGTAATCTTCGCGGCCGGCACCGGAAATCCTTATTTCACAACGGATACAGCGGCAGCCTTGAGAGCCGCTGAGATGGGCTGCGACGCTTTGTTCAAGGGCACCAGTGTCGATGGCGTCTACGATGCCGATCCCAAGAAGGTGAAAAACGCCAAGCGCTACGACAGGGTCAGCTTCCAGACCGTCCTCACCGACGATCTGAAGGTGATGGACGCGACCGCCGTCGCTTTGTGCCGCGACAACGACATCCCGATCGTCGTCTTCAACGTCCGCGAACGCGGCAACCTCGCCCGCGTGCTGAGCGGCGAAGGCCAAGCGACGATCGTCAGCAACGAGGAGTGAGAGATGCCCGCTTACGACAAGGCCGACATCCAGCGGCGCATGCACGGAGCGGTCGAGGTGCTAAGGCACGATCTCGGGGGCCTCAGGACCGGCCGCGCCTCGACCAGCCTGCTCGAGCCGGTAACCGTCGAGGTCTACGGCTCGCACATGCCGATCAACCAGGTCGCCTCCATCTCCGCGCCGGAGCCGCGCATGCTCTCGGTGCAGGTGTGGGACCGCTCGAACGTCGGCGCGGTCGAGAAGGCGATCCGCTCGGCGGGCCTCGGCCTCAACCCCATCACCGACGGCACGACACTCCGGCTGCCGATCCCGGATCTCACCGAGGAAAGGCGCAAAGAACTTGCGAAGCTCGTCGGCCAATATGCTGAAAAAGCCCGGATCGCCGTTCGCAACGTCCGGCGCGACGGCATGGAGGCGCTGAAGACCGACGAGAAGAAGCACGAGATCAGCCAGGACGAGCATAAGCGGCTCGAGACCGAGGTCCAGAAGCTCACTGACGAGACGATCAAGGAGATCGACGCGGCGGCCGACGCCAAGGAAAAGGAAATCCTCCAGAAGTGATCTTCCGCGCGGCCAGGGTCGAGGCGGCGCCGAAGGCGGCGGGGGGCGGCGCCGCCGTCCCGCGCCACGTCGCCATCATCATGGACGGCAACGGCCGCTGGGCCGAGAAGCGCGGGCTGCCGCGCGCCGCCGGCCACCGCCAGGGCGCGGAGGCGGCGCGCAAGGTGCTCCGCGCGGCCGGCGAGGCCGGCGTCGAATGCCTCACCCTTTACGCTTTCTCATCGGAGAACTGGCGTCGGCCGGAGGCCGAGATCAAGGACCTGATGGGCCTGCTCCGCCTCTACATCGGCAACGAACTCGCCGCCCTCCACAAGGAAGGCGTGCGGGTGAAGGTGATCGGCGACCATAATGCCTTTACGCCGGAGACGGCGCGGATGGTGGACGAGGCGATCGAGCATACCGCGGGCAACACGCGCATGACGCTCGTCATCGCGCTGAACTACGGCGGCCGCGGGGAGATCGTAAAGGCGGCGCGCCGGCTCGCCGCCCGCGCCGTGGCGGGAGAGACTTCGCCCGGGGCAATCGACGAAGCGGCCTTCGACCAAGCGCTCGACACCGCCGGCCTGCCGCCGCTCGACCTCCTCATCCGCACGTCGGGCGAATTGCGGCTCTCCAATTTCCTTCTGTGGCAAGCGGCTTATGCCGAATTGCTGTTCGTCGACACGCTCTGGCCCGATTTCGACGGCGACGCCTTCCGCGCCGCCCTCGCCGATCATGCCGGCCGGAGCCGTCGTTTCGGTGGTCGATGAGCGCTGACGTCAAGACGGCAGGCTCCGACCTCACCACCCGCTTCGCCGCGGCGGTGGTGATGATCGCCGTCGCCGGCGGAGCGGTCTATGCCGACGGCTGGGCCTTTCGTGCCCTGATTGCCGCCGGCGCCGCCGTGATGATGGTCGAATGGGGCGACCTCCACCGGGTGAAGCGTCTGTGGTCGTGGATCGGCGCTGCGCTCCTCCTGATCCCGACGGCTATCCTCCCGGAACTGCTTTTTCACGCCGCCGACAGCCAGCCCGCCGCGCTCGACGCGGATACGCTGGCGCCGGTGGCGATGGGGGTCGCGGGGACTGCGATCGCAGGGCTGCTTTACGGAGTCGTGTGCCGGCGCGTGGCGATGGGCTGGGGCTATATCTACATAGGCGTGCCCGCTTTCGCGCTGGCGGTGCTCAACTGGGCCTGGTGGGAGCTGGTGCTCTGGCTGATGCTGGTCACTTGGGCGACCGACATTTTCGCCTATTTCGTCGGCCGCGGTGTCGGCGGGCCGAAGTTGGCGCGGCGGATCAGCCCCCACAAGACCTGGGCCGGCCTGATCGGCGGCATGCTCGGAGCCGGGCTGGTCGGCGCGGTCGCCGGGCAGCTGCTCGACATCGATTCGACATTTCGCTGGGCCGGGGCGCCACTGGCGCTTCTTGCCCAGTTCGGCGACCTCTACGAGAGCGCCGTCAAGCGGCGCTGCGGGGTGAAGGACAGCGGCTCGCTCCTCCCCGGCCATGGCGGCGTGCTCGACCGGGTTGACGGCCTGCTGCCGGTCGCCGTCGCCACCCTCCTTCTGCTGTTGTCGACCCTGTGACCGGGGACGCAGCGCGGCGCAGCGTCACCATCCTCGGCGCGACCGGCTCGGTGGGCCGCTCGACGCTCGACCTCATCGCGCGCAACGCGAAGCGGTTCGACGTGCTCGCCCTGACGGCGCGGACCGATGTCGAGGGCCTTGCCGCGGCGGCGCGGCGGGTCGGGGCGCGCCGGGCGGTGATCGCCGACGCCGGGCGGCGGGCGGCGCTCGAGGCGGCGCTCGAGGGCAGCGGCATCGAAGCCGCCGCCGGCGACGAAGCGGTGCTCGAGGCGACGGCGATGGGCGCGGATTGGACGATGGCGGCGATCGTCGGCATCGCCGGACTCGGCCCGACGATGGCTGCGCTGCGGCAGGGCCGCACCGTCGCCCTGGCCAACAAGGAGGCTTTGGTCTCGGCCGGCGCGCTGATGATCGAGGCGGCGCGCGCCAGCGGCGCGACCCTGCTCCCCGTCGATTCGGAGCATAATGCGATCTTTCAGTGCTTCGACCGCGCGCGGCCGGGCTCGGTTCGGCGCATCGTCCTCACCGCCAGCGGCGGCCCCTTCCGCGAGAAGAGCCTGGAGGAGATGCGCCAGGTCACGCCGGAGCAGGCGGTCGCCCATCCCAACTGGTCGATGGGCGCCAAGATCTCGGTCGACTGCGCCACGCTGATGAACAAGGGGCTGGAGCTGATCGAGGCCTTTCACCTCTTTCCGCTCGCCGCCGATGCGTTCGACATCGTCATCCACCCGCAGTCGGTGGTCCACAGCCTGGTCGAATATGTCGACGGCTCCGTCCTTGCCCAATTGAGCCCCCCAGACATGCGCATTCCGATCGCTTATGCGCTCGCCTGGCCGGAGCGGATGGAGACTCCCTGCGAGCGGCTCGATCTGGCCCGCATCGGTACGCTCGCCTTCGAGGCGCCCGACGAGCGCCGCTTTCCGGCCCTCGCGCTGGCGCGGCAGGCGCTGAACCAAGGCGGGGCGCGGCCGGCGGTGCTCAACGCCGCAAACGAAGCAGCGGTCGCCGCTTTCCTCTCGCGCCGCATCGGCTTTCTCGATATCGCTTCAATCGCGGCGGAAACCCTGCAATGCTGCGATCCGCCGGCGCCGGCGACGATCGCCGACGTCGTCGCCATCGACCGCGCGGCCCGCGCCGCGGCGGACGGCATCATCGGAAAGGCTTTGTATTGATCAGCGCCAATCCCGGCTTCCTGTGGACGGTGCTGAGCTTCCTGCTGCTCATCGGACCGCTCATATTCATCCACGAGCTCGGCCATTATTTCGTCGGCCGCTGGTTCGGCGTGAAGGCGGACGTCTTCTCGATCGGCTTCGGCCGCGAGCTGATCGGCTGGACCGACCGGCGCGGCACCCGCTGGAAGGTCGCCGCGCTGCCCCTGGGGGGCTACGTCAAGTTCGCCGGGGACATGAACCCGGCGAGCCAGGCGTCGCCCGAATGGCTGATGCTGCCGGCCGAGGAGCGGGCACGCACCTTTCAGGCCAAGCCCGTCTTCCAGCGCTTCTTGATCGTGCTTGCCGGACCGATGACCAACCTCGCCTTCGCGCTGCTGGTCTTCACCGCGCTCAACCTCGCTTACGGCGAATTCGACACCCCGCCCGTCATTCACTCTATCAAGGACCGCTCGCCGGCCTGGGAAGCGGGGCTGCGGCCGGGAGACCGCATCGCCGCGATCGACTCCAAGACGATCTCCCGCTTCGAGGATATCGTGCCGCAGGTCGTCCTGGTACCGGGCCAGACGCTGACCATCGACGCGGTCCGGAGCGGGCAGCCGCTTCGGGTCCGCGCGACGATCCGCGAGCTGGTCGACAATGACGCGTTCGGCCACGTCTTCAAGCGGGGCGTGCTCGGCATTTCCCCCAAGCAGAGCGTCGTCGTGCGGCCCGGCCCGGTGCAGGCGCTGACCGGGGCTTTCGCCGACATCCGCCAGGCGCTGGCCACATCGCTGCAGGGGCTGGGCCAGATCGTCACGGGCAAGCGTTCGGTGAAGGATTTGGGCGGGCCGCTCAAGATCGCCCAATTCTCGGGCGAGCGCGCCAGCCTCGGTTGGCTGCCGTTCGTCGCCTTCATGGGCATAATCTCGATTAATCTGGGATTCATCAACCTGTTGCCAATCCCGATGCTCGACGGAGGCCATCTGCTCTTCTATGCGATCGAGGCGGTTCGCCGCGAACCTTTGAAGCCGGAGGCGCAGGAATGGGCTTTCCGGACGGGCCTGGCCGCGCTCCTCGCGCTCATGATCTTGGTGACGTTGAACGACCTGGCGTCTTTTGGCCTTTGGGCGAAGCTTGGCGGCTTGATCGGGTGACGATGATCGGGCAGGGCAGCACACGACAGGGAATCCACCGGCGTACCGAGGCCGGCGAGAGACTTGAGGGCGGGGACGCGTGATACCCAAAAATATGACTTCCAATCGCCGCCGGCTATGTTCGGCGCTCCTGGTCGGCACCATGCTCGGCGGCCTCGCGACGCCTGCGTTGGCGCAGCCTGCGCCACGGCCCGCTCCGACGCAGCCGCAGCCCGCCGCTCCGGCGACGGCCGCCGCGTTGCAGCCGCCGGCGGCACCGCTGCCCGGCACCGGCACGATCCACTCGCTCACCGTCTCCGGCAACCAGCGGCTCGAGCCCGAGACCGTCCTTTCGTACATGAAGCTGCGAATCGGCCAGCCCTATGACCGCGAGAAGCTCGACGAGGCGATCCGCGACCTCTACAACACCGAGCTGTTCGCGGACGTCCAGATCCTCGGCGGCGATACCGGCAACCTCGTCGTCCAGGTACGCGAGAACCCGGTCATCAACCGCATCATTCTCGAGGGCAACAAGCGCCTCAAGGATGAGAAGATCAATCCGGAGATCAAGCTCGCGCCGCGACAGATATTCACCCGCTCCAAGGCCCGGGCCGATGTCGCCCGCATCATCGAGCTCTACCGCCGCCAGGGCCGCTTCGCCGCCCGGGTCGAGCCGAAGATCGTCCAGCTCGAGCAGAACCGCGTCGACGTCGTCTTCGAGATCACGGAAGGGCCGCAGTCGCGCATCCGCCAGATCAACATCATCGGCAACGACAAGTTCTCCGATCGCGAGATCCGCGCGCAGATGGCCACCAAGCGCGCCAACTTCCTGTCGTTCCTCAGCTCCGGGGACGTCTACGATCCCGACCGCCTCAATTACGACCAGCAGAAGCTGAGGCAATTCTACCTCACCAAGGGGTATGCCGATTTCCGCGTGGTCTCCGCGGTCGCCGAGCTGACCCCGGACCGGCGCGACTTCATCATCACCTATGTCGTCGAGGAGGGGGACCGCTACAAGTTCGGCGACGTGAAGGTCGAAAGCAACATCCGCGACTTCAAGGGCGCCCAGCTCTCTAAGGTCCTGCCGATGAAGTCGGGGGACTGGTTCAACGGCACGCTGGTCGAGGACACCATCACCTCGCTGAACGAGACGGCCGGCCTGTTCGGCTACGCCTTCGCGGACGTCCAGCCCGATATCACCCACGACAAGAACGCGAAGACGATGTCGGTCGTCTTCAACGTCGCCGAGACTCCGCGAGTCTATGTGGAGCGGATCGACATCAACGGCAATACTGGGACGCGCGACAAGGTCATCCGCCGCGAGTTCCGCCTCGCCGAAGGGGATCCGTTCAACTCCGTGCAGGTGAAGCGCTCGCGCGACCGCATCCAGTCGCTCGGCTTCTTCCAGGACAATCTCGAGATCGAGCAGACCCAGGGTTCCGGCCCCGACCGGGTCATCCTGGGCGTCAACGTCGAGGAGAAGTCGACGGGCGAGCTGCAGGTCTCGGCGGGCTATTCAAGCCTGGAGCGGTTCCTCGTCAACCTCGCCATCACCCAGCGCAACTTCATGGGCAAGGGCCAGGAGGCGCGCGCCGCGATCAACTATTCGAGCTACTCGAAATCGGTCGAGCTGGGCTTCACCGAACCCTACGTGTTCGACCACAACATCGCGGCGGGCGTCGACCTCTACCGGCGCGATTATTCGAACTTCAACTTCGTCAACAACAACCGCAATACGACCTACAAGCAGGTGACGACCGGCGGCCAGCTCCGCGCCGGCCTGCCGCTCACCGAATATATGTCGGCGGCGGTGCGCTACAGCCTCAACCTCGATGACGTGACGCTCGACAAGAACCTTTACTATACCGATCCCGACGGTGCCGGGCCACTGCCGGCCGTTTGCGATCCGCTGACGGTGAGCCGCTATCTGTGCGAGGCCGTCGGCAAACGGACCACCTCGTCGATCGGCTATTCGGTCGCGTTCGACAATACCAACAACCAGCTTCATCCGTCGCGCGGCCAGCGCTGGGTGTTCAGCCAGGATTTCGCCGGCCTCGGCGGCAGCGTCAAATATCTGCGCTCGAAGCTGAACGCGGCCAAATTCTGGCGCCTGCCGGGCAACTTCATCTTTTCCGCCTCGATCGAGGGCGGCTATATCCACAGCTTCGAGAAGTCGACCGCCCCGGACCAGGATCCGGTGCGCCTGATCGACCGCTTCTACCTCGGTGAGCCTCAGATCCGCGGCTTCGACATCCGCGGGGTCGGGCCGCGCATCCAGCGCTTCTTCTACAAGACCGACGCAAGCGGCGCCCTCGTCCTCAATACCGACAAAAAGACGATCGCCGACGATCCGATCGGCGGCCGGGCTTATTATCTCGGCCGCGTCGAGCTCGAGCTGCCGGTCGGCTCGAGCATCAAGGAGCTGGGCCTCAGGCCTTCGGTATTCGTCGATGTCGGCGCCCTATGGGGAGTCCGCCATCCGACCACCCAGTCGGTGGCGCCGGGCAGCGACCTGACAATCACTCGCTGCGTCGACAGCGGGGGCGCCAAGATCGGTCTTCCCGACGCCACCACCGGCCTCTGCGCCACGGGGGCTTTGATCGGCGGCATCAACCCGTTCCTCGAGCGCTTCGTCGGCGATTCGCCGCGGCCGCGCCTGTCGGTCGGGTTCGGCATCAACTGGAATTCCCCGTTCGGCCCGTTCAGGATCGATATAGCGAGGGCGCTTATCAAGTCGCCCGGGGATGACACCAAGCTTATCACTTTCAACGTAGGGACCGCATTCTGATGAACAAATTCCTCTTCGGCGCGGCGATCGCCGCCGCCACCCTCGCCGTTCCGGCGTCCGCCCAGCGGGCGCCGCAGGCGAGCATCATCGTCGTCGACACCGGCCGCGTCTTCAGCGAATGCATCGCCTGCCGCGCCGCCTCCGCCCAGCTCCAGACCATGGTCCAGCAAGGCAATGCGCGCGCCCAGCAACTCGGCCAGGGCATCCAGATCGAGGGCCAGTCGATTCAGCAGGCCGCCCAGGCCGCCTCGACGCAGCCCGTCGGCCCGGCCCGCACCGCGACCGAGAACGGCCTGCGCCAGCGCGCCCAGGCGCTCGACGCGCGCCAGACCTCGGCCAACCAGGAGATCCAGCGGCTCGAGCAGAATTTGCAGTCGACGCGGGCCAACGTCGCCCGCCAGCTCAACGAGCGGCTCAACCCGATCTACACGACGGTGATGAACGCGCATGGCGCCAATCTGGTGCTCGACACCGATGCGACGCTCAACCACGCGCCGGCGCTCGACGTCACCAACGAGGTGCTGGCCGCCCTCAACGCGGCCGTGCCCAGCGTCAGCGTCACGCCGCTGCCGCAACAGGCCCCGAACCCGGCGCAGCCGCAGGGCCGGTGAGCGCCGACGGACAGGGCAGCGCTCCGCTCGGCCCGCTGGACATCCGGCGGGTGATGGCGGCGCTGCCCCACCGTTACCCCTTCCTGCTCATCGACCGGGTGGACGAGCTGGTCCCCCGCCGGCGCATCGTCGCGATCAAGGCGGTGACGATCAACGAGCCCTTCTTCCAGGGCCATTTCCCGGGGCGGCCGATCATGCCCGGCGTCCTGCTCGTCGAGGCGATGGCGCAGGCATCGGGCGTGCTTGCGGTCGAATCGCTGGGCCTCTCGGGTACCGGCAAGCTCGTCTATTTCATGGCAATCGACGGGGCGAAGTTCAGGAAGCCGGTCGAGCCGGGCGTGCTGCTCAGGATCGAGGTCGATCTGGTCCAGGACCGCGGCAAGGTCTGCAAGTTCGCCGGCCGTGCGCTGGTCGACGGCCAGCTCGCCGCTCAGGCCAACTTCACGGCAATGATCGCCGACCCGCCGTCGGACTGACCAGCGCCCAGTCCCGGCCCTCGCGCCTGATTCCGAACACCTGCTCCACCACCTCACCGTCGAGGATTTCGGCCGGCGCGCCGTCGGCAGCGATCCTGCCGCCGCTCATCACCACCATCCGGTCGACGTAGCGGGCGGCGAGGTCGAGGTCGTGGAAGGCGGCGACAACGCCCCGGCCGGCCGCGACGCAGGCGCGCAGCGTCTCCATCAGCCTGAGCTGCCAGGCGGGATCCAGGTTCGCCGCCGGCTCGTCGAGGAGCAGGAGCCTCGGCTGCGGCGCGAGCGCCCGGGCAAGGAGGACGCGGCTGCGCTCGCCGGTCGACAGCCGGTCCATGCGCCCGTCCGCCAGCGGCTCGAGGTCGAGGCTTGACGCCACGGCGTCGAACGTGCCGCCGCCAAGCGCGATCAGGTCGCGCGCCGTCACCGGCCATGCCACATCGCGGCTGGCTGGAAGGTAGGCAAGCAAGCACTTGCGAGCCTCGGGGGCCAAACGGGCGGGATCGGTTCCCCGGATCCGCACCTCGCCCTCGGCCGGGCCGATACGGGCGAGGGCGTGGAGCAGGCTGGTCTTGCCGCTGCCGTTCGGGCCGACGATGGCGACCAAAGCGGGGGTGCCCATGACGAGATCGGTCGGGTGCAGCCGTCCGGTCAGGGTCAATCCACTTGCGTCGAGCAGCGCCGTCACCTCAGCCTCCAGCGCATATGCACCACCAGCCACAGGAAGAAGGGCGCGCCGAGCAAGGCGGTGACGACGCCGATCGGCAGGATGCGGCCGAGCGGCGCGGAACGAGCGACGAGGTCGGCGGCGAGAAGCAGGGCGCCGCCGATCGAGGCCGCGGGGAGGATGGCGCGGCCGGGATGGCCGCCCGTCAGCCGCCGCGCGAAGATCGGCGCGACGAGGCCGACGAAGCCGATCGCGCCGCAGACGGCGACGCAGGCGCCGACGCCGATCGCCGTCAGCCACACCACCCAGAGGCGCAGGCGAGCGACGTCGTGGCCAAAAGACTGCGCCACCTCCTCGCCGAGCGTCAGCGCGTCGAGCGCCGGCCGCAGGCGAAGCAGGAGCAGGATGCAGATCAAGGCCGGCGCGGCGGCGAAGGCGGCCTGGCCGAGGCTCCGATCGACCAGCGAGCCCATCAGCCATTCATAGGCGTCGTAGAAGGCGAAGGGGGAGGGGGCGAGGGCCAAAGCGAGGGTGGTCAGCGCGCCGGCCAAGGCGCTGATCGCGAGCCCGGCGAGCAGCAGGGTGGCCGTCTCGGCGCGGCGCCCGGCGAGCGCGAGCAGGAGCAGCAGCGCGCCGAGGGCGCCCGCGACCGAGCCGATCGACAGAGCGAGCGGGGATGCAAAGCCGAGCAAATAGGCGATGACGACGGCGCCGAGCGCGGCGCCGCTGGTCGTGCCCGTCAGATCGGGGGAAGCGAGGGGATTGGCGAACAGTGCCTGGATCGCCGCGCCCGACGCGCCCAGCATCGCGCCGTAGGCGAGAGCGAGGCCGGCGCGGGGGAGGCGAAGCTCCCACAGGATGGCGAGGGCGAGCGCCCGGTCGTCGTGCCAGACCGCGGCGAGGCTTCCGAAAGGCAGGAGCAGGGAGAGACCGAAGAGCACGGCCAGACCGAGGAGGAGCAAAAGCCGCGTCATTGCGCGACCTCCCGCCGGAGGCGCTCGACCTCGCCGATCATCAACGGCCCCATGCAGGTCCAGACGCGGCCGTCGGTGGCGATCGTCCGCCCCGCTTTGGCGCGCGCCGCGAGCGGGTGGCGCAGCCAGCGTTGCTCGCCGGAATATTGGCCAGCGCGATAGTCGCTTCGGAGCAGCACGGCCGGCGGGCGGACGAGCAAAGTCTCGAGCGGCACCCGGTCGCCGGCGAGGGGACGCTGCCTGAAGCCCGCCAGCGCCATCCATTCGGCGGCGAGGCCCGCCGCCGGCACCGTGCGGCCGCCCCCGCCAAGCCAGATCGTGTCGGCGGACCGTAAGGGGCGAGTCCGCTTCAACGCCTCGATACGAGCGACCAAGGCCGCGCCTGGCCCCGGCCGACCGAGCGCTTCCGCCGTGCGCGTCACCGCTTGCTCGATATCGCCGAGGCTCCGGGGGTAGGGAAGGTCGAGGGTGCGGATGCCGAGCCGCGCGGCGATCCCCGCTCGGTCCCGCGCGCCGCCCCCCATGGTAAGGACAAGGCCCGGCTGCAGCGGCGCCACCGAGACGAGGCTGCCGTCGTTGCGGGGATACGAACGGGCACGCGACCAGAGCGGGGTTTCGGCAGGGCTCTGGGCGAGGTGGCTGACCGATGCGACCTGCCCCGGCGCGGCGAGCAGCAGCAGCAACTCGTCGGTGCACAGGTTCAGCGACGCTACCCGCCGCGGCGGCGCAGCGCTCCCTGCCGCGGCGACCGCGAGGCTAAGCGCCAAGGCGCAGGCGAAGGCCCGCATAGACCGTCCGTCCGGGTGTGAAATAGCCATACACGTCCTGATAATGGCTGCCGAAGGCGTTCTCGGCCCGCAGATAGGCCTCGATTTGCTTCGTCACCCGATAGCCGATCCGTGCCGAGGCGAGGACGTAATCGTGGAGGCGGACGGCGCGGGCCGGGAAGGCGTCGAAATCCGTGTCGGTGCGGACGCCTACATAGGAGGCGGTGGCGCTCCAGGCGAAGCGGCCGGAAGCGCCGGCGGCGATGAGATTGGCACCGTGCCGGGGGCGTCGCACCTCGCGGACGAGCAGGCCCCCCGCTACCTGCTGCTCGCCCGCATCGACGAAGCTGTAGTTGACGGTGAGCTGCAGCGCGGCGGACGGCCGGTATTGGGCTTCGACCTCGAGGCCGCGCCGCCGGCTTCGGCCGCTCGCATTGGCGGTGCCGGAGAGGAAGGTCACGGGATCGAAGACGTCGAGGATCTCGTCGCGCAGGTGGCCGGTGAAGCCGGTGATCCCCGCGTTGAACCGCTCCCCCTCCCACCGCAGCCCCGCTTCCCAGCTGTCCGACCGCTCCGGCTTCAGCGCGGGATTGCCGCGGAAGGAGCCGGGGAAGAAGCCGTAGAGGTCGTAGAAGGTCGGCTGAGCGATCCCCTGGCCGAAGGCGGCGTGCAGTCGCCAGCCGCCGCCTGGAGAGAGAAGCGCGGCGGCGCGAAGCGTGGTGGCGTCGTGAAAGGCGCTGAAGCTGTCGTGGCGGACGGCCAGGTCGGTGGAGAAAGCCGGCGCCCAATCCGCCCGCCATTCGCCGAGGAAGGCGTCGAGGCGGCGCGACCGGTTCTGGTCCGTGGCGCCGAAGTAGAGCTGGTCGCGGGCGCGGAACCGCTCGCTTTCATGCTCGTAGGCGACGATGAGGCGGTGGCCGCCGAGCCGGCGCGACAATTGCGCGTTGGCGGTAAGACGCTCGCCGGCGGTTCGGTTGAGCGGCGCGTCCCCGACGAAGTTGCGGTTGGCGCTGCCCAGCCAGCCGAGATCCGCGGAGGCGCGCCAGCCGCCCGCCTGCCAGCTCGCCCATCCACGGGTCGCGGTCAGGCGGTTGCGGCTATTGTCGAGCGTCTCGACGCGCTGGAAGCTGACCGGATCGAAGCCGTCGAACTCGCTCCTGCCTTCGATTCGGTGCCCGACCAGGCCCAGCTCGACGGAGGGGATGGGCGTCACCACCGCCTTGATCGTGGCGAAACTATGATGAAAGCCGTCTCGCTCCCCCCCTCGGCCAAAGGCATCCGTGCCTTCGCTGCCCATCCACCCTGTCGCGGCCGAGACCCCGAGCGAACCCGCCTGCGCCGCCGCCTGCACGGCGGCGCGGCCGCTCTTCAGGCCGCCATATTCGCCGAGCGCGCTGAGGCCGCGCTCGCGGCGCGGGTCGGCGCTTTCGACCGCGATCACGCCGCCAAGGGCTTCCGACCCCCACAAGGCCGATTGCGGGCCCCGCACGATTTCGACGCGCGACAAGGCGTCGGCGGCGAGCAGCTCGAACCTCGCCTCGTTGCCCGCGGCGGGATCGTTGAAGCGGATGCCGTCGACGAACAGCAAGGTATGGTTGGCCTCGGCCCCGCGGATCCGCAGCTGGGTCTGGCTGCCCCGCGGTCCGGAAGTCGAGACGGAGACGCCGGGCGCAAGCCGCAGCACGTCGCCAGCATCAGGCAGGGAGAGCGCTGCGAGCGTCGTCCGGTCGAAAACGGTCGCCGAGACCGGGGCATTCTCCCTGGGCTCCGGCTCGCGGGAGGCGGTGACGACGATCGGCTCGTCGCTGGACGGCGCGTCCCCAGCCGACGCGGCGAGGAGGGTGAGAAGAAGAATCGGGTTCATGTTCAATCCTTTCCGATACGACATTGCTGTCGTCTCGGAAGGATCGGGGCGCGCCGGAGCACACCTCGTCCTCGCACCGCGGCTGGTCCCGGCCGGATGCGGACGACATGCTGAAGGCAGGTCTCCTGGCTCGCGGCTCCCGAAGGTCTTGCCGACCTTCCGCGCCCCTTCCATCCTTTGCGGATGTGGGGCTCGCCGCCTACAGTTGCGGGCACAGCGCCGGCTTTACGACCGGCTTCCCTTTTCACCGGACCCGTGGGCCCGGCACCTTCGGCACCGCCGGGCTACGCCGCGGCCGCGACGCTTGTCAATTCCGCCCCTCCCGGCTATGGGCCGCGGACCTTTTCGAGGCTGGTCGGAACCAGCCGAACCTGCAGGAAACCAAGATGAAGACCGACGCCCATCCCGATTACCACATGATCAAGGTGCAGATGACCGACGGCACCCTGTTCGAGACCCGCTCGACCTGGGGCAAGGCGGGCGACACCCTCACCCTCGATATCGATCCCAAGGTGCATCCGGCCTGGACCGGCGGCCACGGCAAGATGGTTGATTCCGGCGGCCAGGTGGCGCGCTTCAACAAGCGCTTCGGCGGCCTGACCCTCGGCAAGAAGTAAGACTGCGCGCTTGGTCCCGATCGTTGAGACCGAGCGGCTCCGCCTTCGAGCCTTCCGCGAGAGCGACCTCGAAGCCCAGGCCAAGGTCATGGGCGATCCCGAGGTCGTGCGGCACCTCGGCGGCACCCCTTTCTCCCGCGAGGAGACCTGGCGTCGCATCGCCATGGCCTCGGGTCTCTGGCCGCTGCTCGGCTATGGTTATTGGGCGGTCGAGCGAAAGGAAGACGGCGCCTATCTCGGCCAGGCCGGCTTCGCCGACTTCAAGCGCGACCTCCAGCCTTCGATCGAAGGCGGCCCCGAAATGGGCTGGATCTTCGCGCCTGGCGCGCAAGGCCATGGCTATGCCTCCGAGGCGGTTGCGGCGGGGCTGGAGTGGATCGACCGGGCACTGAATCCGCCCGAGGTGACGGCGATCATCGATCACCAGAACGCCCCCTCGATCCGGGTGGCGGAGAAGAACGGCTTTTCGATGCGTGAGGAGGCGACCTATCGAGGCGCTCCTATCCTGCTCTTCCGACGGCCCGGTCCCGCCTGAGCGTTAGCTGCCCACAATTCTAGAAGAGCGTCGTCAGCCCATAGAAGGCCGCGCCGACGGCCGCCGAGGCCGGGATGGTGATGATCCACGCCACTCCCACGTTCTGAGCCACTCCCCAGCGAACCGCCGAGGCGCGCCGGGCAACGCCCGCGCCGATGATGCAGCCGGTGATCGTATGGGTGGTGGAGACCGGGATGCCCAGCCAGGAGGCGGCGAACAGCATGACCGAGCCCCCCGCCGAGGCGCTGAAGCCCTGGTGCTGCGAAAGCTTGGTGATCCGCGAACCCATCGTCCTGATGATGCGCCAGCCGCCGCTCAATGTTCCGAGGCCCATCGCGATGTAGCAGCTGATCGCCACCCAGTGCGGCACCCGGAAATCACCCGAGAGGTAACCGGTCGAGTAGAGCAGCACTGTGATGATGCCCATCGTCTTTTGCGCGTCGTTGAGGCCGTGTCCGATCGAATAAGCGGCCGCTGACACGAGGTGGAGGGCGCGGAATTTTCGTTCGGCGCCGCGCGCGGTCGCGCCGCTCGCCATCCAGCTCGTCACAAGCATGATCAGCATCGCCAGGATCATGCCGAGGACTGGCGACAGGACGATGGCGATCAAGGTCTTGTTGAGCCCCGACCATTGCACGCCGGTCAGGCCCGCATGGGCGATGCCGGCGCCGAGCAGCCCGCCGACGAGCGCATGGCTCGAGGAGGAGGGAATCCCCTTCAGCCAGGTGACGACATTCCAGAACATCGCGCCGACGAGGGCGCCGAACACCACCGCGGGAGTCACGAGGTCCTTGTCGATCAGGCCCTTGCCGATCGTGTCCGCGACCTTGTGGAGGCCGGGGACGGCGAGCGAGAGGAAGTAAGCGGCGAAGTTGAAGAAGGCCGCGAAGGCGACCGCCGGGACGGGTCTCAGCAGCCGGGTCGCGACCGCCGTCGCGATCGAGTTGGCGGCATCGTGGAGTCCGTTGAGGAAATCGAACGCGAGCGCGATGAGGATGAGGCCGATGAGCAGCGGCAGGGCCAGCTCGTGCATCCGTCCTGCTCCTCAGGCGTGATCGATGACGATGCCGGAAATCTCGTTCGCCACATCCTCGAGCCGGTCGAGGACCTTCTCCAGATGGCTGTAGATCTCCCGGCCGACGATATAGCCCATGGCATTGCCTTCGCGGTGCCGCTGGAAAAGCGCCTTGAGACCGGCATCGTGCAGATTGTCGGCCTCCTCTTCGAGATGGACGATCTGCTCGGTGGTCTGGTCGAGCGTGCGATGGTTGCGGCCGATCGAACTGAGAAGCGGTACTGCTTCCGCGACGAGCCCCGACGCCTGCTCGGCGAGCGCCGCCATCTCGCACATCTGCGGCTCGAAGCGGGTGACCTCGAACTGGGTGATCGCCTTCGCCGTCTTCTGCATTTCGTCGAGCGCATCGTCCATCGACGAGATAAGGCCGGTGATGGCGCTGCGGTCGAACGGGGTGATGAAGGTGCGGCGGACGGCATGGAGCACCTCGCGCGTCACGGCGTCCGCCTCATTCTCCAGCGTTGCGATTCTCGCGCAGGCCGCGCCGATATCCTCCTGGTGCGCGAACATCCGCGCCATAACCTCGGCGCCGGCCTTGAGAGCGTCGGCGTGGCGGGCGAAGAGGTCGAAGAACGCCGTCTCCTTCGGCATCAGCGACTTGAACAGCTTCAGCATCGGCGTCCCCTGTGGCTCCGCCGCCCTCTACAGGCGATAGCGCGAGCTGGATAGATAAGGACGCGCGTTACGGTTTCGTGACAGAATGCGCGAAATCGCGGATCAAATCCGCCAGATCGGCCTCGGCCACCGCGTCCGCGGCCGCGCCCGGGGCGAACCAGCGCCGCTCGCGCTCCTTCTGCTCCGGCCAGGCGTCGGCCTCTTCGGTAACGAGCATGGGGTAGAGGTGGACGAGCGCCGGCGTCACGCGACCGTCTCTGGCGCGCTTGTCGTAGCGATAGGTGCCGATCTCGTCCTGCCGGACGCCGCCGCGGACTCCTGCTTCCTCGAACGCCTCCTGCGCCGCCGACTCGTAAGGGCGCAGCCCGGCAATCGCGTTGCCGCGCGGAACGACCCAACGGCGGGTCTCGCGCGATGTGATGAGCAATATCTCGACGGCGCCGCCGGTCGCGGCGAAGCGCCAGGCTACCACCCCGAACTGCTCTATTTCACGGCCGCGGTCGCTCATTTCGTCGTCGGTAATGCGCGGGGGAAGAGGGTGGGCGCAATAACCTTCGTCAGTCTAAGTCTCTCAGCTTCCGCCGGAAAATCGGCCGCCGGAGCCTCCGAGAGGGGGGCCGCCCGGGGGCGCGGTCTGTCGCTTGCCGTCGATGACTATGGGCGAGGCCAGCCCGGGTATCCCGCCCGCGAGCTGCAGGCCGCGGTGGAGGACCTGCGGATCGGCGAACACCGCATCGACGGCGTTGATCGGGCCGGCGGGGATGCCGGCGGCCTCGAGGGCACCCGAGAACTCCGCCTTGTGCCGCACCGCCATTGTCTCGGCCAGCATCGGGATCAGCACCTCCCGGTTCACAACTCGCGCAGGGTTGGTGCGGAAGCGTTCGTCCTCGGTCAGCGTCGGCAGGCCGAGTATCCCGCACAATCGCGCAAACTGGCGGTCGTTGCCCACGGCTATTATCACCTCGCCGTCGGCGACGCGGAAGGCCTGGTACGGGACGAGGTTGGCATGGCCGTTGCCAATCCGGTGCGGCACCTTGCCCGAGACCATCCAGTTCAGAGCCTGGTTGCCGAGCACCGCGACCTGGGTATCGAGAAGAGCCATGTCGATATACGCGCCCCGTCCCGTACGATCCCGCTCGCGCAGCGCCGCGAGGATGGCGACGGCGGCGTAGAGGCCGGTGAAGAGGTCGGCGTAGGCGACTCCGGATTTCTGCGGCTCCCCGCCCGGCTCGCCGGTCAGCGACATCGACCCGCCCATGCCCTGGATGATGAAGTCGTAGCCGGCCCGGGGCGCATAGGGACCGTCCTGGCCGAAGCCGGTGATCGAGCAATAGACAAGGCCGGGATTCACGCCCGAGAGCGCTGCGTGATTCAGCCCGTATCTTGCGAGCCCGCCCACCTTGAAATTCTCGATCAGAACGTCCGCCTCGGCGGCCAGCGCGCGCACCGCCGCCCGACCCTCCGGCGCCTCGAGGTCGAACGCCACCGAGGATTTGCCGCGGTTGCAGGCGTGGAAAAAGGCAGCCGCCCCGTCGGCGGCGAAGGGGGGACCCCAGTGACGGGTGTCGTCGCCGACGCCGGGCCGCTCGACCTTCACCACCTCCGCCCCGAGGTCGGCAAGCAGCTGCCCCGCCCACGGCCCGGCGAGAATGCGGGCGAGCTCGAGGACCTTGAGGCCGGCGAGGGGCTTATCCATCGAACCCGTCATTGTGAGGAGCGAGGCGCCGAAGCAATCCAGTTGCCGCCGCTCGAGCCGCTGGATTGCCTCGCTTCGCTCGCAATGACGGTCAAAATGCCGAGATCCCCGTGATCGCGCGGCCGAGGATCAGGCCGTGGACGTCGTGGGTGCCCTCGTAGGTGTTGACCGTCTCGAGGTTCATGGCGTGGCGCATGACGTGGAACTCGGCCGAGATGCCGTTGCCGCCGTGCATGTCGCGCGCGACCCGCGCGATGTCGAGCGCCTTGCCGACATTGTTGCGCTTGATGAGGCTGATCGTCTCGGGGATCAGCTCGCCCTCGTCGAGACGCCGGCCGACCCGCAGCGCCGCCTGCAGGCCGAGGCTGATCTCGGTCGCCATGTTGGCGAGCTTCATCTGGACGAGCTGGGTGGCGGCGAGCGGGCGGCCGAATTGCTTGCGGTCGAGCGTATAGGTCCGCGCCGCCCCGTAGCAGGCCTCGGCGGCTCCCATCGCGCCCCAGGCGATGCCGTAGCGGGCGCGGTTCAGGCAGCCGAACGGGCCCTTGAGGCCGCTGACCTCGGGGAACATGTGATCCTCGGGTACCTCGACCCCGTCCATCACGATCTCCCCGGTGATCGAGGCGCGGAGCGACAGCTTCTCGCCGATCTTCGGCGCGGTGAGGCCCTTCATTCCCTTTTCGAGGACGAAGCCGCGTATCGCGCCGCCATGCGCCTCCGACTTGGCCCAGACGACGAAGACGTCGGCGATCGGCGAGTTGGTGATCCACATCTTGGATCCACTGAGCCGGTAGCCGCCGTCCACCTTCTGGGCGCGGGTGCGCATACCGCCGGGGTCGGAGCCGGCGTCCGGCTCGGTCAGGCCGAAGCAGCCGACCCATTCGCCCGTCGCGAGCCTGGGGAGATACTTCCGGCGCTGCTCTTCAGAGCCGTAGGCATGGATCGGAAACATGACGAGCGAGGATTGGACGCTCATCGCCGAGCGATAGCCGCTATCGACCCGCTCCACCTCCCGAGCGACGAGCCCGTAGCTGACATAGTCGAGGCCGGCCCCGCCATATTCGGTCGGAATGGTGGCGCCGAGCAGGCCTAGCGCTCCCATCTCGCTCATGATCTCGCGGTCGAACCTTTCGTCGAGAAAAGCCGAGGTGACCCTCGGCAGCAGCTTCTCCTGCGCGTAGCCGCGGGCGGTGTCGCGGACGAGCCGCTGCTCGTCCGACAGCTGCGCATCGAGCGCGAACGGGTCAGCCCAGTCGAAGGGCAGGGGTCGGAGGTCGGCCATGCATGTCCTCGGGCGCAATGAACGCGATCCCTGTCGCCGATCGCAGACGGGCTGTCCACTCCGGCGCGGGAGGGCGAACGAGCCGTTTGCGGTCCGCTGGAGCGGTGGACAGCCCAGAGCGCCGCCACTATAGCCACCGCTTTCCCATCGAGAGCAACAGGTTGGCAAGGGATGCGTTTTCCCGACCTCGACTGGCTACCCCGCAATCCCGCCTGGACCGACGATTTCAAAGCCGCCACGAGTCACGGCAAGCCGGACATCGGGGAGCTACAGAGGCTTGCCAACCATTGCCTCGACTTCCTGAAGACCAACCGGTTCGGGAACTACCTCGCGAGAGCGTTCGACGGCACTCCCGACGGTCTTTCCGCAAGACCCGTGCGCCTGGCGCTGCTCGGCTCCAGCACCCTTGACTATCTGCAACCGGCGATCCGCGTCGCGGCCCTGCGGCGCCTCGCATGGATCACGACTTATGCGGGCGGGTACAATCAGTATCGCCAGGAGCTCGGGGATCCGCCGGAAGAGCTTCGTCGGTTCGCACCCGACATGGTCGTTCTCGCGATCCACGCGGAGGAGCTGCTGGGGAGCGAGGGCGACGTCGGCCTGTCCGCCGAGGCGGCGGCGGCGAAGGTCGAGGCAGCCGTCGGGGCGTTGAGGCGCGTCTGGCGCGACGCCCGGCAAAATCTCAGCGCAAGAATCATCCAGCAGACGTTCCTGCCGACGCCGCTGTCCCTTCTCGGGAGCAACGAGCACAGGCTTCCGGGGTCGCCTCAACGCCTCGTTGCGGCGCTGAACGAGAGACTTCGGGACGCGGCGGCGGAGGACGACGTCGACCTGCTCGCCATCGACGACGCCGTCCGCACCGACGGCCTCGATGCGTGGCACGACCGGGCCCTCTGGCTCCGTGCGAAGCAGCAAATCTCGCCAGCCGCGGCGCCCATGTACGGCGAGCTGGCCGCTCGCATCGTCGCCGCCCGCCTCGGCCGCTCGGCGAAATGCCTCGTACTCGACCTCGACAACACGATTTGGGGCGGAGTCATCGGCGACGACGGCCTCGACGGGATATTGCTCGGCGAGGGAAGCGCGGGCGGGGAGGCGTTCGGCTCTTTTCAGCGCTATGCGAAGTCGCTGTCGCAGCGCGGGATCATCCTCGCCGTCTGCTCTAAGAACGACGAGGAGAACGCCTGGCTTCCCTTCGACGAGCATCCCGAAATGGTACTGAAGCGGTCGGACATCGCCTGCCTCGTCGCCAATTGGGAAGACAAGCCCGCGAATCTCCGCCGGATCGCCGGCAGCCTCAACATCGGCCTCGATTCTCTCGTATTCGCGGACGACAATCCGTTCGAGCGGGAGCTTGTCCGGCGCGAGCTGCCGATGGTGGCGGTGCCGGAGCTGCCCGACGACCCCGCGCTCTATGCCGCGACCCTCGCGCGCGCAGGCTATTTCGAGGCGGTGGCGGTCACCGACGACGATCTGCGCCGATCGGGTCTCTATCAGGACAACCGCAAGCGCGAGGAGCTGCTCGCGTCGACTACCGACCTTGGTTCATACCTTCGTTCGCTCTCCATGGAGCTGCGCTGGAGCCACTTCACCCGCATTGATCTCAAGCGCGTTACGCAGCTGATCAACAAGAGCAACCAGTTCAACCTCACCACCCGCCGCCTCGCCGAGGAGGAAGTGGCGGACGCGGCGGCCGACTCGGAATGCCTGACGCTCCAGCTGCGCCTCGTCGACAGGCTCGGCGACAACGGCATCATCGGCGTGGTCATCGCGAGACAAGTCCCCGCCTCCGCCGCGATGCACGTCGAGCTGTGGCTGATGAGCTGCCGGGTGCTGGGCCGGCAGGTCGAGGCCGCGACCTTGAACCTGCTGGCGGACCTCGCGAGGCGGCGGAGCGCAAAGCGGCTCATTGGCACCTATATTCCCACCGCGAAGAACGGCATGGTGCGCGACCACTACCGCAAGCTCGGCTTCACCGAGGGCGATGTCGCCGCCGGCGGCGCCACGACCTGGACGCTCGACCTCGATACGTTCAAGCCGATCGCGACTGAAATCGAGCTGAGGGAAGCCGCGCCGAGCAAAGCCGCGGCGCTGAGCAAGGCGTAAAGAGAGGGGCTCCGATGGGTTCGGAAGAGATACTGGCGCAGCTGACCGACATCGTCCGGGAGGTGCTGGAGGACGAGACGCTCGTCCTTCGCCCCGATATGACGGCGGAGGACGTGCCCGGCTGGGATTCGATGGCGCATATCAACATCATCGTGGCCAGCGAAATCCAGTTCGGGATCAAGTTCCGCGCCGCCGAGACGGAGGAATTGCGCGACGTCGGCGGATTCGTCGAGCTGATCGAAGCCAAGCTCCCCTGATGGCCGGCAGTCCGATGACCTCGCCTGGGACCGCCAGAGCTCCGCGCGAGGCGATAATCCTTGGATCGCGCTCGATCGGCGTTGCCGAGCAGGCTTCCTTTGCCGCGCTCGCCGCCGACCGCAATCCGATCCACACCGATGCGGCCGCCGCGCGGCGCTCGATGGTCGGGTCGGTGGTCGTCCACGGCGCCCACACCTTGCTGTGGAGCCTCGACCTCCTCGCCGGCGGCGAATTTCGTCCCGCTGCCGTAGGCAGTATCGACGCGCGTTTTCCCAAGCCGCTATACCTGGATGAGCAGGCCGAATGCCGGCTCGAACCGCGGGCGGACGGCTCGCTGATGTTGCGGGTGCAGGTGGCGGAAAAGGTCGTCGCCACGATCCTCGTGGGCACCTCCCCGACACCCACGCCTGCCGCCGAGCCGGATGCCGGCTCCCTCGCCGACGCGGCGCCGCTCGACGCCGCCCCTCGCGAGACGGATCTCGACCGGATCGAGGGCGAGCGCGGCGTGCTGATCACCGGCGGCCCGGCGGCGGAGTACGGGCGCCGCTTTCCCCAGGCCGCGGCGCTTCTGGGCGACGCGCTCCTGCGCGATATCGGCGGCTGCTCGCGCCTGGTCGGCATGATTTGCCCGGGCCGCCGGTCCTTGTTTTCGCGCCTCATCGTCTTTCCCCGTCCGGGCCGGGAGGGGGAGGGGCTCCGCTACCATGTGGCGGGCTATGACGACAGGTTCCGGCTGCTGCGCATCGACGTTGCTGGCGGGGCCATGGCCGCGAAGATCGAGGCCTTCTCGCCGCCCCCCCCGGTCGCCCAGCCCGATATCTCGACGCTCGCCGCGGCCGTGAACCCGGGCGAGTTCGCCGCGCAGAGGGCGCTGGTCGTCGGCGGGTCGCGCGGGCTGGGAGCCTTGACCGCGAAGCTGCTCGCCGCGGGCGGGGCCGAGGTGCATCTTACCTACGCCTCCGGCGTCCAGGACGCCCAAGCTCTCGCCGGTGAAATCGGGCGGCATGGCGGCCGAGCCGCATGCCATCGCTTCGATGTGCTCGAAACCAGGCCCGAAGACCTGATGCGCGCTTTGCCGCCAATCACGCATCTCTATTATTTCGCGACCGGACCCATCTTCCAGGCGAAACGGCGAAGCTATGATCCGATTCTGCTGGAAAGCTTCACCCGCTTCTATGTCACCGCCTTTTTCGAGCTCTGCCAAGCCGCCTGGCAGGCGGCGGACGGAATCGGGCTCAGCATCTTCTACCCTTCATCCGTGGCGGTGGCCGAGCGGCCCAAGGAGCTGGTCGAATATGCCATGGCCAAGGCGGCCGGCGAGATATTGTGCCAGGAAATGCCGCGCCTCTTCCGCGGCATGACGATAAATGTCGAGCGCCTGCCGCGGTTGCTCACGGACCAGACCGCCTCGGTAGTTCCGCAGAGCCTGCCCGATCCCTCGGCTAAGGTAGTTGCGATCCTCCGCAAGATGAACGCTGGACGCTGAACAGGCCGAAAATGCTCTTCAATTCCTTCATCTTCATATTCGCCTTCCTGCCCGTCTGCTTGTGCGGCTTCTATGCGCTGAGCCGGCACGCCTCGCGCGCGGCGTGGGGCTGGATCGTCCTGTGCTCTTTGTTCTTCTACTCCTATTGGGACATCCGTTTCCTGCCGGTGATCGCGGTTTCGATCATAGCCAATTACGCGGTCGCGCAGGGACTGTTCTCGACGCCCGAGCGGCCACGATTGCAAACGTCGCTGCTGGCGGTCGGCGTCGCCGGCAACATCGCGGCGCTTTGCTACTACAAATATCTCTTCGCGATATTCGGGTTCCTGCGCGCGAGCGCCCATCTCGACGTGCCCTTCGCCCAGGTGGCACTCCCGCTCGGCATCTCGTTCTTCACGTTCACCCAGATCGGCTATCTCGTCGACGTCAAGCAGGGCACGGCCAGGCATCGCAACCTGCTCGACTATGCGCTGTTCGTCACCTTCTTCCCGCATCTGATCGCGGGCCCGATCCTCCACCATGCCGAAATGATGCCGCAGTTCGCCGACCGGGCGAATCAGCGGTTCAACGCGGAGAATTTCGCCGTCGGCGTGACGATCTTCCTGATCGGGCTGGTGAAGAAGGTGGTGATCGCCGACATGCTGAGCGACCGGGTCGCGCTCGGCTTCGGGGGGGCGGGCCATATCGGCACGCTCGCCGCCTGGATGGCCGCGATCACGTTCACATTTCAGCTCTACTTCGACTTTTCCGGCTACAGCGACATGGCGATCGGGCTGGCGCGCATGTTCAACGTGCGCTTTCCGATGAACTTCAACTCGCCGTTCAAGGCCGCCTCGATCATCGATTACTGGCAGCGCTGGCACATGACGCTGACCCGGTTCGTCAACATGTACCTGTTCACCCCGGTCTCCCTCGCGCTGACGCGGCGCTGGCTGTCCCGACACCCGGGGACTCTGAAGGCGGCGACGTCGAGGCCGGGAAGCTTCCTGATCCTCGTCGCCTTTCCGTTGCTCCTCACGATGGGCGTGCTGGGCATCTGGCACGGAGCGGGATTTCAGTATCTGATCTTCGGCCTGCTCAACGGCGCCTATCTGGTGGTCAACCATGCCGCCCGCAATCTGCTTCCCAAGCGGGGCGCGCAGCAACGGCCCGCCGTCGTCGAGGCGGCATTGCATGCCGGCAAGGTGCTGCTGACCTGCCTTTGCGTCCTGATGGCCCAGATCTTCTTCCGTTCGGCATCGGTCGGGCAGGCGTTGGACATGCTCGCCGGCCTCGTCGGCCTTCATGCGGGGGGGGCGCCGGGACCGGTTCAGGAGATCGGTCTGTCGAAACGGTTCTGGGCGGAGATCGCCCTGCTCTACGGCATCGTCTGGGCGGCGCCCAACACCCAGCAGATAATGGAGATGTTCAACCCGGTGCTGGGCCGCTTCCAGCGCTCGGAGCAACGGGCATCCGTCCGCTTCGTAGAGAGCCTGGGCGGCGACCGGTTGGCCGGCCGGCTGGTGCGGGCGACCACCTGGCGGCCCGGTCTGGGCACCGCTTTCGCTGCGCTCATCGTCTTCGCCTTCTGCCTGACGCGGATGACGGGGATCAGCCCTTTCCTCTATTTTCAGTTCTGAGACGCGATGATGGCGCGCGCCCGTCTCTTCACCGCCCTATTCGTGGGCGGATATTTGCTGATCCTTCTCGTCGGGCTGGCGGTGGCATGGCGGCTCGAGCCGCTCAGCGGCGATCTCGCCCGCGTCGGCGGCTACAGGGAGAATGATTTCGGCTGGCGGTCGGCGCAGATCGGCCTCCGCGCGCCGCACGCGCACGAAGCGTCGCCACGCGAAAGCGCCGATATCGTCGTGCTCGGCGATTCCTTCTCGATCCACGTCAATGACAGCTTCCTGGGCCCCGACGGTCGGGTGAGCTACCACCGCTGGACCGACTTTCTGGGGGCGAGGACGGGGCTCGAAATCGCGCTTTTTCATCACGATAGTTACTCGGTTGACCGGATCGTTCGCGGACCCGGATTCCGCCGCCGCGCGCCGCGGCTGTTCGTCTACGAGGTGACCGAGCGGTCGCTTGCCACCCGCCTCGATCCGGTGCGCGCCGCCTGTCCCGCTGCAGATGACAGCGGAGTTTCGACCGCGCCGTTGAGCGTCGCGCCGAGGCAGGTCGAACCCGTTCCCGCACATCGAATGCTGCGCGAAAGCCTTCTCCGGCCGCAGCTCGGTTACGCCGTCGATTATCTCGCGCACCTCCCCCCCTTTGCGAGGGGGAACAACGACGCCCGCGAGCTGAGGCTCATCCGCGGCGATCTCTTCTCCAGCCGTCGGCCGGACCGCCTCCTCGTCTTCAAAGAGGACGACGTCAAGGACCGCTGGAACGACCGGAAATGGAGGGAATTCGCGTGCAAGCTGAGAGCGATCCGGCGCGAGGTCGAGCGGAACGGGAGGACCTCCTTCCTGCTGCTGATCGCGCCGGACAAATCCACCGTCTACGCCTCCTTCGTGAAGGGACCGGGACCGCGGCCGCCGGAGCGGCTGGCGGCACTGATGGATTCCGCCGGCGTCCCCGCGGTGAGGCTCGACCAGCTCGTCCTCGACCGGATCCGCAGAGGCGAGAAGGACGTCTACCTGCCGGACGATACCCATTGGGATTCAAAGACCCACCTGGCGGTCGCCGCCAACGTCTACGCCTCGCTCTTGGCCCGCAAGATCCTGTCCGAGCAGGCCGGGCCGGGGCGTCCGGTCGCCGGAACCGGCCGGTGAAGGGGCGAGCCGGCGTGCTGGCGGACAGGGTGGGATTCGAACCCACGGTGGGCGTGAACCCACGGCGGTTTTCAAGACCGCTGCCTTAAACCACTCGGCCACCTGTCCCCGTGGCTCGGCATCCCTAGGCTGTGCGAGGCGTTACGTGCAAGCCGCGCGGCGAGCCGAGTAGGCGCGGGCGGGCGGCTGTGCCATCCTCGCGTGCGAGCAGGGAGGTTTGGTGTTGCGTTTGTCGATCGTGCGTCCGTTGGCGGCCCTCGCGCTGGCCGCGGCCCTGCCGCTGGGGCCGGCGCCGGCGCAGGGCTACGGCCTCAGCGAAGCGGGCTTCCAGGCCTATTTGCCCGAGCTTCGCCGGCAGGCGGAGAGCGCCGGAGTGAGCGGCGATACGATCGAGCGCGTCTTTGCCACCCTCGCCTTCAGCACCCGCACGATCGAGCTCGACCAGGCGCAGCCGGGCGGCACCGCCGGGAGCAGCGCGACGCCGCCCTTCGCACCCTATCGGGCCCAGCACGTCACGGCCGCCCTCATCTCCGGAGGCCGGCAGCGTTACCAGGCCAATTACAGCCGCCTGCAGGAGATCGGCCGGCGCTACGGAGTCACCCCTTCGGTGCTGGTCGCGATCTGGGGGCACGAGACGAGCTACGGCGCGGTCACCGGCAATTTCGACCTGCTGAGCAGCCTCGCCACCCTCGCCTACGAGGGCCGACGGCGCCAGCTCTTCGCCGACGAGTTCGTCGCGGCGCTGAAGATGCTGGACCGCGGCGTGCCGCGCTCGCTCCTCAAGGGAAGCTGGGCGGGGGCCACCGGCTATCCGCAATTCCTGCCTTCCGTCTGGCTGCGCCTCGCCGTCGACGCCGACGGCGACGGCCGCGCCGACATCTGGCGCAACGAAGCCGACGCGCTGGGCTCGATCGCCAATTACCTGTCCAATGCCGGATGGCGGCGGGGCGTGCCGTGGGGCATCGCGGTGACGGTGCCGGCGGACCTCGATCGCGTCAGCCTCAGGCCACGCGTTGCGGCGCCGCGCTGCCCGCGCGTGCACGACCGCCAGTCGCGCTGGCTGAGCGTCGCGGAATGGCGCCGGCTCGGCCTCGTCCCGCAATCCGGCAGCTGGCCGCGCGACACCGAGATGGCCTCGCTGATCGAGCCGGACGGACCGGGCCGCACCGGCTATCTGCTCACCACCAATTACCGGGTGATCCTCGATTACAATTGCTCGAATTTCTACGCTCTGTCCGTCGGCCTGCTCGCCGACGCTATCGCGCGGTGAATGCGTGTGGTGCCGCAAAGGACGAGGGGCTAGAAGGAATGCCAACCCGCGCCTACGCCGGGCCCAATTCTCAAATTATTTCGAGGGAATGATGCGCAAGTCTTTGTTTTTACTGTTTTCAGCCGCCGCCCTCTCGATCCCCGCGGCGGCTGCCGCGCCACCGTTCGACACTCCGGCCAAGGTCGCCTTCATGATCGACCTGTCGTCGGGCGCAGTGCTCTACGACAAGAATGGCGACGTTCGGATGCCGCCGGCCTCGATGGCGAAGATGATGACCGTCCATATCGCCTTCAACATGATCAAGCGCGGCGAGCATAAGATGAACGAGGTGTGCCAGGTCCGTCCCGAGACCTGGCAGAAATGGCACGGCACCGCCGGCGGATCGACCATGTTCCTCTCGCCGGGCGAGCAGGTCAGCGTCGAGGAGCTGCTCCACGGCATCGTGACCCTGTCGGGCAACGACGCCTCGGTCGTCCTCGCCGAATGCTTTGCCGGAACCGAACCCGCCTTCGCCGCGCTGATGAATCAGGAGGCGAAGCGCCTCGGCATGACCAATTCGAACTTCGGCAATTCGAACGGCTGGCCGGACGAGGGGGTGACCTACGTCACCGCGCGCGACCTCGCCAAGCTGGCCGAGGCGACGATCCGCACCACGCCCGACCTCTACAAGCAATTTTACCCCCAGGCCTCCTTCACCCACGGTAAGACATTGGGAGCCAACCAGCCGATCGAGCAGGCCAACCGCAATCCGCTGCTCGGCCGCATCCCCGGCGCCGACGGCCTCAAGACCGGTCACACCGAGGAAGCGGGCTTCGGCTTCACGGGGTCGGCGCAGCAGAACGGGCGACGCATCATCATGGTCGTGGCAGGCCTGCCGACCTACAATTCGCGGATCGAGGAATCGGTCAAGTTCATGGACTGGGGCTTCCGGGCCTGGAAGTCGCAGCCGCTCTTCTCCGCCGGCCGCAAGGTGGCCGACGCCAAGGTGCAGCTCGGCAGCGATTCCACGGTGCCGCTGGTCGCGCCCCGCAACCTCGCCGTGACGCTCCCGGCGGGCGCGGCGGCCAATATCCGCGTGCGTGTCGTCTATGACGGCCCGATCATGGCGCCGATCGCCAAGGGACAGCACGTCGCGGACCTAGTCGTCTCGACGCCCGACACGCCGCCGCAGACCATGCCGCTGGTCGCCCAGGAGGCGGTCGGCAAGGCGGGCTTCTTCGGCCGGATATGGCTCGGCTTCACCTCGCTCTTCGGCTGAGGTGGCCGCAAGCATGGCGCGGAAAAGTGGGTACCGGTTTTCCGCACCAGCCATGCGGACAGACAGGTGAAGCCTGGGCGCTTCATATCGCTCGAAGGAGGCGAAGGGGCCGGCAAGTCGACCCAGCTGCATCGCCTCGCCGAGGCGCTGCGCGCGCGGGGGCTGGAGATCGTCGAGACTCGCGAGCCCGGCGGCAGCGAGGGCGCGGAAATGATCCGCCGTCTGCTGCTCGAGGGCCCGGAAGAGCGCTGGAGCGCCGAGGCCGAAGCCTTGCTTTTCGCGGCGGCGCGGGCGGACCATGTCGCCCGCAATATTCGTCCGGCGGTCGAGCGCGGTGCATGGGTGCTCTCCGACCGGTTCATCGACAGCTCGCTCGCCTATCAGGGCGGTGCCCTCGGCCTCGGCATCGAGGCCGTCCGCGCTCTCCACCGATTCGGCAGCGGTGACTTCCTCCCCGATCGGACCTTGCTCTTCGAGCTGCCGGCGGAGGCGGTGGCCGAGCGCCTCGGCATTCGCGACGTCGGGGGGGCGGATCGGATAGGCGCCCGTGACCCGGCGTTTCACGAAAAGGTGGCCGCGGCCTTTGGAGCCTTGGCGGCCGAGGAGCCGGACCGTTTCAGGCGCGTGGATGCGAGCGGCGCGGAAGCGGAGGTGACTGCCCGCGCCCTCGTCGCGATCGAGGATCTGCTGTGACGCCGCTCTACGGCCATGACGCCGCCGGCGGCGCCTTCCTGGAGAGCCTGGGCGCCGGCAAGCTGCACCACGCCTGGCTGCTCACCGGCCCGCAAGGGATCGGCAAGGCGCTGTTCGCCGAGAAAGCGGCGCTGCGGGTACTCGCCGAGGGGCAGGGCAGGGTGGAGGCGCCGGGCCTCGATGTTCCCGACGATCACCCCGCCGCGAGACTGGTCGCGGCCGGCAGCCACCCCGATTTGATGCGGCTCGAGCGGCTGCCGCGCGAGAGCAACCCGGCCGAGCTGGCGCGTTCGATCACCGTCGACCAGGTGCGCGGCCTCTCGCGGCTGTTCACGACGACGGCCTCGATGTCGCCGTGGCGGGTCGTGATCGTCGATGCAGCGGACGACCTCGAGCGCGCCGCCGGCAACGCCCTTCTCAAGAATCTCGAGGAGCCGCCGCCCCACAGTCTGTTCCTCCTCGTCAGCCACGCGCCGGAGCGGTTGCTTCCCACCATCCGCTCGCGCTGCCGCCAGCTCCGCCTTTCTCCGCTCGATGACGACGCCATGACGTCAGCTCTACGGGAGGCGTTGCCGGAGGCTTCCGACAAGGAGATCGCCGAGCTCGCCGCCGCGGCGCCCGGCTCGCCGGGGCGGGCCCTTGCCTTCCAGGGCCTCGACATTGCCGCGCTCGACAAGGCGATGGCCGAGCTGACCCGGGAGGGCGACCCGACCAACGCCCGCCGCAGCGCACTCGCGCAGAGCCTCGCCCTCAAATCCGCGCAACCGCGCTACGAGGCTTTCCTCGCCCGCGCCCCGTCCCTAGTCGCCGCGGAGGCGCGGAAGCGGGGTGGGCAAGCCCTGGATGAGGCGCTGCGGACCTGGGAGCAGGCGCAGGCGCTCGCGGCGAGCGCCAGGGGCCTTTCGCTGGAGCCGGAGAGTGTCGTCTTCGAGCTCGCCGGCCTCCTTGCCTCGCTGGCGCCCGCTGCCGCCCCCCGCTAAAGCCCGGCCATGGCCGAGCCTTTCTATCTTACCACCGCGATCAGCTATCCGAACGGCCCGCCCCATATCGGCCATGCCTACGAGGCGATCGCCGCCGATGTCGTCGCCCGCTTCCAGCGCCTCAAGGGCCGCGACGTCTTCTTCATGACCGGCACCGACGAGCACGGCCTGAAAATGGCCCAGGCGGCACGGGAGCGGGGCGTGGAGCCGCCCGCCTTGGCGGAGAAGATGTCGTCTCTTTTCAAGGAAATGGACGAGCGCCTTCAAATCTCGTTCGATCGCTTCATCCGCACTACCGAGCCCGCCCACCACCTCGCCAGCCAGGCGATCTGGCAGGCGATGGCCGACAGAGGCGACATCTATCTCGGCCGCTACGAAGGCTGGTACTCGGTCCGCGACGAAGCTTATTATGACGAGGAGGAGCTGGTAGAGGCGGAAAGCGGCGAGAGGCTCTCGCCGCAGGGCACGGCGGTCGAGTGGACCGTGGAGGAGAGCTGGTTCTTCCGCCTCTCCGCCTACCAGCAGCCCCTGCTCGACCATTATGCCGCTTATGCGGACTTCATCCGGCCCGACAGCCGCCGCAACGAGGTGCTGCGCTTCGTCGAGAGCGGCCTCTCCGACCTCTCCATCTCGCGCACCAGCTTCGACTGGGGGGTGAAGGTGCCCGGGAGCGAGAGGCACGTCATGTATGTGTGGCTCGACGCGCTCACCAATTATTTGACCGGCGTTGGCTATCCGGACGTTAACTCAGAGACTTACCGGCGCTTCTGGCCGGCCGACCTGCACATCATCGGCAAGGATGTGGTGCGCTTTCACGCCGTCTACTGGCCCGCCTTCCTGATGTCCGCGGGCCTGAAGCTGCCCAAGCACGTGTTCGGCCACGGCCATGTCCTGCTGCGCGGCGAGAAAATGTCCAAGTCGGCGGGCAACGTGGTCTCCCCTGAGGGCCTCGCCGAGGCGTTCGGCGTCGATGCGGTGCGCTATTTCCTCGTCCGCGACGTTACCTTCGGGCAGGACGGCAGCTACAGTCCGGAGGCCATCGTCGCCCGGGTGAACGCCGACCTCGCCAACAGCTTCGGCAACCTCGCCCAGCGAACGCTCAGCTTCGTCGCCAAGAACCTGGCCGGGCGGCTGCCCGTCGGGGGCCGGGGAGAGCCCGCCGACGCCGAATTGCTCGACACCGTCCGCCGCGCGGCCGCGGAGGAGCTGCCGGCCCATTTCGAACGCCTCGAGCTCAGCCAGGGCATCGAAGCCTGGCTGCGCGCCGTTTTCGCCTGCAATCAATATATCGACGCGCAGGCGCCGTGGGCATTGCGCAAGACCGATCCGGAGCGGATGGAGGCCGTACTCGCCACCCTCTGCGCCGCCCTCGTCGACCTGGCCCTGGCGATCCAGCCGGTCGTGCCGGCCGGCGCGGCGCGGCTGCTCGACCTGATGGGGGTGCCTGCGGGGGAGCGGAATTTCGCCGCCCTCGCCGACCCGGACCGCTACGCCCGACTCGCCGCCTCGGGCTTCATCTTGCAGGCGCCGCAGCCGATCTTCCCGCGGCTCGAGCTTCCCGCCATGGCCTAGGCCGCGCTCGCCAGCCAGCCGGCGAGCGCGTGCGACGCGCGCTCGGTGTAGAGGCGCTTGCGGTCGGCCTTTTTCGCTTTGCCCTCGACCGGCGGGAACAGGCCGAAATTGACGTTCATCGGCTGGTAGGTCTCCGCTGCGGCGCCGCCGGTGATGTGGCCGAGCAGCGCGCCGAGCGCGGTCTCCGGCGGGGGCGGGACAAGGTCGCGGCCCCGGATCTCGGCCGCCGCGAAACGGCCGGCGAGCAGGCCGATTGCGGCCGATTCGACATAGCCTTCGCAGCCGGTGATCTGGCCGGCGAAGCGGATGTGCGGCGCCCGTTTCAGCCGCAGCGTTCCATCGAGCAGAAGCGGCGAATTGATGAAGGTGTTGCGGTGGAGGCCGCCGAGGCGCGCGAACTCCGCCCGCTCGAGGCCCGGGATCATGCGGAACACGCGGACCTGCTCGGCATGTTTGAGCTTGGTCTGGAAGCCCACCATGTTGAACAGGGTACCTAGCGCATTGTCCTGGCGGAGCTGGGCGACGGCGTATGGCCAGCGCCCGGTGCGCGGGTCGTCGAGGCCCACCGGCTTCATCGGTCCGTAGCGGAGAGTGTCCACCCCCCGCTCGGCCATCACCTCGACCGGCATGCAGCCCTCGAAATAGGACGTGTCCTTCTCCCAATCCTTGAACTCGGTCTTCTCGCCGTCGAGCAAAGCCTGGTGGAAGGCGAGATACTGGTCCTTCGTCATCGGGCAGTTGATGTAGGCCGCCTCGCCTTTGTCCCAGCGCGAGGCGAGCCACGCCACGTCCATGTCGATCGAGTCGCGGTAGACGATCGGCGCGATGGCGTCGAAGAAGGCGAGGGCGTCGGCGCCGGTGGCCGCGCCGATCGAGCGAGCGAGCGTCATCGCGGTGAGCGGACCGGTGGCGACGATCGTCGCGCCGAAGGCGGGGAGTGCGTCCACCCGCTCACGCACCAGCTCTACCTTCGGATGGCCGGCGACCCGCTCGGTCACGGCCGCCGCGAAACCGTCTCGGTCGACGGCGAGCGCCGATCCGGCGGGGACGCGGTGTTCGTCGGCCGCCGCCATGATCACCGAGCCCAGCGTCCGCATCTCGGCGTGGAGGAGCCCGACTGCATTGTGCTCGGCATCGTCGGAACGGAAGCTGTTGGAGCAGACCAGCTCGGCAAGGCCGTCGGTCTGGTGGGCGGGCGTCATGTCTCCGCCGCCGCGCATCTCGGAGAGGCGCACTCCGATGCCAGCCTTGGCGAGCTGCCACGCGGCTTCCGATCCGGCGAGACCGCCGCCGACGATGTGGACCTGGTGGGACATCGCTCGCGGCGGTAGCCCGCGCCGCCCTCCGCGACTAGCCCCGGGCGGGGAGGAACCGGCTGTTGCGCAGCAGGGCCGCGGCGACCAGCGAGACCAGCACGCCCACCGGGAAGATCTCGGCGAAGGTCATCGGCAGTCGGTAGAGCGGGTTGGCATAATTGCGGCGGAACTCTTCCATCCCCGCGATAAAGCGGGCGAGCGCCTCGCCGCTGACGCCGGCCGCCTTTTGCTGCGCGATCAGCGCGTTCGAATAGGTCGCGGCAAAATCGGCGCCGCTCAGCGCCTGGCCGATTTCCCAGGCCGCGACGTAGAGGAGGCTCGCGACGAAGGCGATGCCGAGGCCGAGCCCGAAGGCCGGCCAGAAGCGGATGACGCCGCCGCACGGCCCGTCGCGGCGGCGTTTGATCGCGACGAATATGGTGGTGAAGGCGAGGAGCATCAGCGCGTAGCCGACGAGCATCCCCCAGTGCATCATCTCGCCGCCGCTCATCGAGAGCGTGAGGATTGTCAGCGGAACGCCGACGATGAGCCCTGCAGCGGCGCCGTAGGCAAATATGGTCTTCAGCATGTTGGTCTCCCCCTGGTGTCAACTTCGCTCCGAAAGAGGCCGCAGCCAAGAGGGGAAATCAATCGCCCGAAAGGGCGATTTTCGCATTTTAGGGCAGAAGGCCGAGCGCCCGGGCGCGGGCGATCGCCTCGGTCCGCCGGCGCGCCTCGAGCTTCTCGTGGAGGCGGGCGACGTGGGTCTTCACGGTGTGCGGCGAGATGTGGAGGAGCGACGCGATCTCCTTGTTGGAGCGCCCGTCGGCGAGCGCCTCCAGCACCGCGAGCTCGCGGTCGCTGATGCCGAGCGAGGCCTGGGCGGCGGGGTTGCCGGTCGGGCGCGGCTCACGGCGGGAGAAAAGCCGAGTGCCGGCCCAGAGGCCTAGCGTAAGGAAACCGGCGGCCACCAGGAAAAGGTAGACGTCACCAGTGCGGGCGCGGGCGAGGCGCTGATATTGCACCCAGTCGAGCGCCAGCGCGCCCGTGGCGAGCAGGGCGCCGTAGAGCGCGAGCTGGGGCAGAGTGACGGCGCGCGCGGCGCGGCGGCGGGGCATGGCACGGAGGGTAGCCCCCCACGAACGCAGTTCAAGTTCCTCCGACCGACGGGCGCAAAGGAACCTAGCCCTCGCCGCCCTCGATCACCGAGTCGCTCGCCGCCAGAATCTGGTCCTCGACGTCGACGATCGCCTCGGCTTCGTCCTCGCTCTCCTCGATTCGCGCCGCGGAGACGACATGCTCATCGGGCGCCACCTTGAAGAGGGTGACGCCCTGGGTGTTGCGGCCGGCGATGCGGATGTCGCCGACCGTGGTGCGGATGAGCTTGGCCTGATCTGTGACCAGCATCAGCTGCTGGCCGTTATGGGCCGGGAAGCTCGCCACGACGCAGCCGTTGCGCGCGCTCGTCTCGATGTTGGTGATGCCCTGGCCGCCGCGATTGGTCCGGCGATATTCATAGGCGGAGGTGCGCTTGCCGTACCCGTTTTCGGTGACGGTGAGGATGAACTCCTCGGCTTCCCTGAACTCTGCCATGCGCTCGGCCGGGAGGGTGGCCTCATTCTCATTCTCCTTCCACGGCGCGGCACGGAGATAAGCGTCACGCTCCTCGACCGTCGCCGCGAAGCCGCCGAGGATCGACAAGGAGATGACCTCGTCGCCGTCGCGGAGGCGGATGCCGCGGACGCCCGCCGAGGTGCGCGACTGGAACTCGCGGACGTCGGTCGCGGCGAAACGGGCGGCGCGTCCATGCTTGGTCGCGAGCAGGACGTCGTCCTCCTCGGTGAGCAGCGACACGCCGATCAGGCGGTCGGTGGGGTCGCCCTCGTCATCGCTGCCGAAGCGCATCGCGATCTTGCCCGCGGTCGGCACGTTGGTGAAGGCGTCCATCGAGTTGCGGCGGACGGTGCCGTGGGCGGTGGCGAACATGATGTGGAGCTTGGCCCATTCCGTCTCGTCCTCCGGCAGCGGCAGCACGGTCGAGATCGTCTCCCCCTCGGCCAGCGGCAGCAGGTTCACCATCGGGCGGCCCCGCGCCTGGGGCGCGCCTTCCGGAAGCCGCCAGACCTTGAGGCGGTACACCTTGCCCTGGGTCGAGAAGAACAGGACCGGCGTGTGGGTCGAGGTGACGAACAGGTTGGTGACCGCATCCTCGTCCTTGGTCGCCATGCCGGCACGGCCCTTGCCGCCGCGCTTCTGAGCGCGGAAGGTCTCCAGCGGCGTGCGCTTGATGTAGCCGCCGAGCGTGACGGTCACGACCATGTCCTCGCGCTCGATCAGATCCTCGTCCTCGATCCCGTCCCAGGCCGGAGCGATCTCGGTGACCCGCGGCGTCGCGAAGGCGTCGGCGACCGCGTCCAGCTCCTCGCGCATCACCGCGTAGAGACGCACGCGGTCGCCGAGGATCTCGAGCAGCTCGCCGATCGAGCTGGCGAGCTGGCGTAGCTCGCCGCCGATCTCGTCGCGGCCGAGCGCGGTGAGGCGGTGGAGGCGCAGCTCGAGGATGGCGCGGACCTGGGCGTCCGACAGGCGGTAGTTGTCGCCCTCCACCTCATGCTCCACCGCCTCGACGAGGGCGATGTAGGACTGGATCTCGGCGATCGGCCAGTCGCGGGCGAGGAGTGCGGCGCGGGCCTCGGCGGGCGAGGCGGAGCCTCGGATGATCCGAACCACCTCGTCGAGGTTGGTGACCGCGATGACGAGGCCCAGCAATATGTGGGCGCGGTCCCGTGCCTTGGCGAGCTCGAACTTGGAGCGGCGGGTGATGACCTCTTCGCGAAACTTGACGAAGGTCTCGATCATGTCCCTGAGGGTCAGGGTCTCGGGCCGGCCGCCGCGGATCGCCAGCATGTTGGCCGGGAAGCTCGACTGGGCGGGCGTGTGCCGCCAGAGCTGGTTGAGCACCACTTCGGGCGTCGCGTCGCGCTTGAGGTCGATGACGACCCTGACGCCCTCGCGGTTCGATTCGTCGCGTATGTCGGAGACGCCCTCGATGCGCTTGTCCTTGGCGGCCTCGGCGATCTTCTCGACGAGGCCGTTCTTGCCGACCTGATAGGGGATGGCGGTGAGCACGATCGAGCGGCGATCGCCGCGGCCCTCCTCCAATTTGTGGCGGGCGCGCATCAGGATCGAGCCGCGGCCGGTATGGTAGGCGCTGCGCACCCCGGCCTGGCCGAGGATCAGCGGGGCGGTCGGGAAATCCGGGCCCGGGACGATCTCCATCAGTTGCTCGATGGTGATCGCCGGATTGTCCATATAGGCTTTGCACCCGGCGATGACCTCGCCGAGATTATGCGGCGGGATGTTGGTCGCCATGCCGACCGCGATGCCGCCGGCGCCGTTGACCAGCAGATTGGGGAAGCGGGCGGGGAGGACCTGCGGCTCCTCGCGCGAGGCGTCGTAATTCGGAGTGAAGTCGACCGTATCCTTGTCGAGATCGTCGAGCAGGGTCATCGCGACGCGGGCGAGCCGCGCCTCCGTGTAGCGCATCGATGCCGGCGGATCGGGGTCCATCGAGCCGAAATTGCCCTGGCCGTCGACCAAGGGCACGCGCATCGACCAGTCCTGGGTCATTCGCGCGAGGGCATCGTAGATCGCACTGTCGCCGTGCGGGTGGTAATTGCCCATCACGTCGCCGACGATCTTCGCGCACTTGCGGTACGGCCGCCCGGCGACGAAGCCGCCTTCCTGGCAGGCGTAGAGGATGCGGCGATGGACCGGCTTCAGGCCGTCGCGCACGTCGGGAAGGGCGCGCGCGACGATCACCGACATCGCATAGTCGAGATAAGAGGTCTTCATCTCCTCGACGATGGAGACGGGCGAAATGTCACTGCTGTCGATGGTCGGCGGTACGCTGGCCAAGGGGAGTTCCTGCTGCAGTTGTGGGAAGCGCGGCGGGCCGCGCCGGCTCGGAAGGAGAGCCTAGCCGATGAGGAAGCCGGGCGCCACCCCGCGCGCGTACGCGTGCACGCGCGAGAAGGGCTAGATGGCAATTATGTACTTGACTTAGCAATCCGCTCCGTCTAGACCGGCTCCATAGGGAAGCCCGGCCATGAACATCAACATCACCAACCCCATTTTCCACGATGAAGCCAAGGCGCTGGCGCATATCGAGGCGTCCCGCTGGAACGGTGAGCCGAGCTGCCCGCATTGTGGATCGACCCGCGTTCGCCGCATGGCGGGCAAAACCCAGGCGGGCATGTTCCTGTGCAACGAGTGCCGCGACAAATTCACCGTCCGCACCGGCACGGTGATGGAGCGCAGCCACGTTCCGCTTCACAAGTGGCTTCTCGCGACCCACCTCATGGCCGCGTCGAAGAAGGGCATGAGCGCCAAGCAGATGGAGCGCATGCTTGGCGTCACCTATAAGACCGCTTGGTTCCTCTGCCACCGCATCCGCGAAGCCATGGCCCCCGGCGCGAACGCCGCCCCCATTGGCGGCTCCGGCGCCATCGTTGAGGTCGATGAGACGTTCATCGGCGGCAAGCAGGGCAACCGCGCGTTTCGCCTCCCGGCTCCCAAGAAGGCGGTCGTTACGCTGGTCGAGCGCGACGGCCGTGCCCGCAGCTTCCACGTCGCCAACGTCAACGCGAAGACGCTCCGCCCGCTGGTCGTAACCAACATCGATCGCCGCTCGCACCTCATGACGGACGGCAACCCGGTCTACATCAAGCTCGGCCGCGAGTTCTCAACCCACTCGTCCGTCAATCACGAAGCGGGCGAGTACGTGCGCCGCTACGAGCACAGCAACACCGCCGAGAATTTCTTCTCCATCTTCAAGCGCGGCGTGATCGGCACCTATCACCATATGAGCGAGGCGCACCTTCACCGCTACACCGCCGAGTTCGATTTCCGTTACAACACCCGCGAGATCAGCGACGGCGAGCGCGCCGCGCTGGCCCTCGCCGCCATGGAAGGCAAGCGTCTCACCTATCGGCGGCCTCATAGCTTCCGGGCCTAATTACTACCGTCCGCCTCGCGAGATCGGGACGCCGCGAAAGCGCTATTTTCAGAAGTGACTCGACTTCTGACCAGAGTGGCCGCACCATCGCCAAGTCGTGAGCCGGGCAGTCTTAGGAGGCATCCGGACCCAGCAAGGCCGCGCGCGTCGAGACCACCAAGGAGACGGGATTCGGCACAGCGTTAGCCAAACGCCTAGCCGATCTAGACAAACCCGAATCCAGTGGAATGCATCTCGACACTGCCGGAGCCGGTTCGCGACTGGCGATGGTGGGGAGATTGCTCGCAACCGTCCTTACACGTTGCACTAGGACGTTTGGCACAACTCCACGGGGTTGTACCGGTACGCCCCGGAGTTTCAGCGATGAAATTTCGGAAGACAGTAACGGTTACAGTGACTTGCGAAGTTCACAAATGCCTTTGGGCGCTAGTGTTCCTAGCCGGCCTGTTTCTGTGAACGGGGGCGGGCTCCGGCCCGCCCTCGACGTTCCTCCGCCTTGTGCGGCTTGTGGGGCGTCGCCAGCATCCGCTTTAGCGCGGCCTCACGGCGCGCTTCTGTCTCCGCTTCGGAGTAGGTGTCACTCTTTGGGTCGTCTGCCATGGGTAATCCTGATCCCTTGATAGGGCCGAAGTTAAAGCTGGACAGGGCAAAACGCCACCTTGCTGATTTCGAGACGGCCGTGAAGGCGTTCTTCGATAGCAAACCCTATGAACTTTTCCCCGAGCAAGACCCTAACACCGGAGAACACGTCTACCGCGTGCGCGTTCACAAATGCGTTCCAGACGAGTTCAGCATCATCGTCGGCGATGTCGTCCACAACCTCCGCTCTGCGCTTGACCAGCTTGTGTGCGGCTTGGTCAGGGCTAACAGAAAGCAGGTGACCGGAGGGAATGGGTTTCCCATCATGGGATCTCGTAAAAGTTTCGAAGACGCCGCAGTCGGAAAGCTGAAAAATGTGGGCGCCAAGGCGGATCGGTTTATCCGCCGGCTGAAGCCTTACAAAGGCGGGAATGCCTCGTTCTGGTTGCTTTCCGAACTCGACAACATGGACAAGCATAACGCCATTGTCCCTGTCGCGGCCGGGCAAGCCCAAGCTGCAGTCCAGTGGGGCCTCCCCTTCCTTTTTTGGGGCGAGGGCGGGAAGGGCTTCCTCGGTCAGAACCCCGGCCCCGGCTACACCCCATTCAGGCCCGGCTCGATGTTTGGAATCCCCGAGGGGGCACCCCTGGTCGAGATTATCTATGATAATTGTGAAGTGTACCGGTCGAAGGTCGGCCCACTGGGCATTGCAGAAAATATACAGGTCACCCTCGAGATAACGTTCGGCAAGACGCAGGTCACCCAGAGCGAGCCCATTGCCGGTGTACTCCATCGCTTGGTCAAGCTCGTGGAGCGCACCATCGACATCGTGGAACGTCGCATCCTCTAGACTGACAGCGGGGCTGGAAAACGTACCGCCCGCGTGTCCCTGCCATTGGTCTTGATCCACGTTTGATTATCCTCCTCCCATTACGGGGAGGGGCAATCAACATTTGGGTGGAGCGCCGGCCTGTCTCGAATCGTCTAGCATGGCAAATTGCTCACTCAAATATATAATTGCCGGCTAGATGGTGACGATCGCGGGAAACGCCACCCTCACTAGCGGGAATCTCGGCCGCGGCCGCCAAGGCCTTGGCACTAAACGGAATTTATCCCACGATTACCGTCGTTTGCGGTTCAACCGGGGTTCAGCGCCGATGCCCTAGAAACGGCGGGCATTTGGCGGTAGAGGCCGCTCCACTCGCCCATTCGACAAGGCCGGGGGCGCTTCAAGGCGCCGGCCAACAGGAGGCAGCATCTTATGAAGTCCGTTTCCCGCTTCGCGCTCGGCGTCGCGCTCACCCTGGGCGGCGCCTCGGTCGTCGCCATCACCCCCGCTTTCGCGAAAAAGGATCCGCCGGCGCCGGCGCCGCAGCCCGCGCCGGGAGCCCGGACCTACAACATCACCAAGGAAGAGCGCACCGCGTTCGCGCCGGCGCAGAAGGCGGTCGTCGCGAAGGATTGGGCGGCGGCGCAAGCGGCCCTGCCGGCCGCACAGGCCGCCGCGCAGAGCCCCGACGCCAAATATATAGTCGGCCAGTTCCAGCTGCAGATCGGCATCGGCACCAACAACGAGCCGCTGCAGGCGCAGGCGGTCGACGCTTTGCTCGCCAGCGGCGGAGCGCAGGCGTCCGAGCTGCCCAACCTCTACCGCAACCAGGCGGCGCTGGCGCTGCGCGCGAGCCCGCCCAATGCGCAGAAGGCGGAAGCCGCTTATGCGAGGCTGATCGAGCTCGTCCCCAACGATCCGGACACGCTCGTCAACCTGGCCAAGATCAAGAACGAAAACCGCAAGCCGCAGGAGGCGGTGGCGCTTCTCGACCGGGCCATCGACGCGAAGCGGGCGGCCGGCCAGCCGGTGGACGAGAGCTGGTACAAATACGGCCTGAAGATCGCCTACGACAATCGCCTGGGCCCGCAGGCCGTGAAGTTCAGCCGCGGCCTGGTCAGCGGGTTCCCGACCAAGGAGAATTGGCGCGATTCTCTGCTCGTCTACCGCGATTACGGCAACCTCGACGCGGCCGGTAAGCTCGACCTGCTGCGGCTGATGCGCGTTTCCAAGGCGCTGGCCGGCGAGCGCGACTGGTACGATTACGCGTCCGCCGTCAACGACGCGGGCTTCCCGGGCGAGGCCAAGGCGGTGCTCGACGAAGGCGTCTCGCTCCACATGGTCGACCCCAAGAAACAGGCCTTCGCGGAGCTGCTGCGCACCTCGAGCGCCCGCCTCGCCGGCGACCGCGCCGCGCTGGCCGTGGACGCGACCCGGGCGATGGCGGCGCCGACCGGAGCCAGCGCGCTCAAGATTGGCGATGGATATTACGGCTACGGCGATTATGCCAAGGCGATCGAGCTCTATCGGACCGCCCAGTCCAAGGGAGGGGTGGACGCTAGCACCGTCCAGCTCCGCCTCGGCATGGCGCTCGCCATGTCCGGAAACCGCGCCGAGGCGGAGACGGCGTTCCGCGCCGTCACCGGCTCGCGGGCCGACCTCGCGGGCTATTGGCTGTCCTGGCTGAGCCAGCGCGGCTGACCGGCTGGGGGCCGAAACTACCGAGGGCGCCGGAGCGATCCGGCGCCCTTTTCTCGGCCGAACGACGTCCCGCCGCGTCCCATATTGCGACGGCGGCGTTTTGCGCTCTTCCGCCGCCTTGCGACGCGCGTTAACGATTGTCGGCAAGGCCTGTCGCGGGCCGGCTCTCATTAGAGGAACCGGAAAGTTGCGCTTCGACGACATGATCGCGACGGTGCTGGCGCAGCGCGAGGACAGCCCCTCGGCGCGCGGCGCGAAGTGGCGGCAGCTCGTGGATCTCCTCGCGCAACGGGGCGAAGGGCCTGCTTCGGGAGAGGCGCTCGCCTGGCTCCGCGCGAGTCGCGACGGCGTGCCGCTCGCGACCCGGCGGGGGGCCGCTGCCGCCCTCGGCGGGCGCGGCGTCTCGCCGGCAGCCCTGCGCCTGTTCGCCGAGGACGAGCCGCAGGTGGCGGCGCCGCTCTTCGCCTCGGCCCGGATGGCGAGCGACGAATGGATCGCCCTGCTGCCGGCATTGGGGCCGACCGGACGCGCCTTCCTCCGCCACCGGCGGGACCTTGGACCTGAGGTGGAGCGGGCGCTCGCCAGCTTCGGCGCGGCCGATTTCGCCTTGTCCGGCACGGTCGCCGAAGCCGCTGCGCCCGGCAGCCCCGCCTTCGAGCGGAGCGAGACGCAGATCCGCGACCTTGTCGCCCGGATCGAAAATTTCCGCCGCCAGCGCGACGCCGCCGTCGCACGGGCGCCCCAGCCGGCCGAGGCGCTCGGGCGGGCGGAGTTCTTCCACTGGGAGACGGGGCCCGACGGCAATATCCTCTGGGTCGAAGGGGCTCCGCGTGGGCCGCTGATCGGCCAGAGCCTCGCCGCCATCGCCGAGCGGGGCCAGTTCGGGGTCGACGGCCAGGCCGCCGGCGCCTTCGAGAAGAGAGCGCCGTTCCGCGACGCGCGCTTCAGCGTTCCGGGAGAGGGCGCTGCCTCGGGCGATTGGCGGATTTCGGGCGTACCCTTCTTCGAGCCGGGCCAGGGCCATTTCCTCGGCTATCGCGGCAGCGCCCGGCGGCCGCGCGTCGATGAGGTCGCCCGCTCCGGCGCCACACCGCCGACCGGAGGCGGCGGTCTGTTCGGCACCGATCTCCCGCCCGATGCGCTCCGCCAGCTGATCCACGAGCTGCGCACGCCGCTCAACGCCATCATCGGCTTCGCCGAGATGATCGAAGGCCAGTATATGGGCCCGGCGGCGAGCGGCTACCGCTCCCGCGCCGGCTCGATCATGGAGCAGGCGAGGGGCCTGCTCTCGGCGGTCGACGACCTCGACACCGCGGCGCGGATCGAGACCAGCCGCCTGCAGCTCGCCGAAAGCTCGGTGGACGCGGTGGCTTTGCTCTGCCGCCTCCACGACGCCTACGAACGCGTCGCCCAGCAGCGCGGCAGCCGGATCTCGATCGAGATCGAGCGCGACCTGCCCCCGGCCCGGGTCGAGCTCGGGGCCGCCGAGCGGATGTTCGCCCGCATGCTCGCCGCGACCATCGGCCTGGCGGGGCAGGGCGAGACTATCGCGGCGACGATGGCAATTGGCCAGATCGCCGGCCGCAAGATGTTGTGCCTGTCGATCGACCGACCGCGCGCCATTGCCGGCCTCGACGAACGCGCCCTCCTCGACCCCGGCTACAGCCCGGACGGCGATTGGCCCGGCGCGCCCGCGCTCGGCCTCGGCTTCGCGCTCCGGCTGGTCCGCAACCTTGCCGACGCGGTGGGCGGCGCGCTCACCGTCGGCGAGACACGCTTCGCCCTCTACCTCCCGGCGCTCGAGCCGGCGGAGCGGTCGACCGGCCAGGGGAGCTGACGCCGGTCGAACGCGCGCATTGCCAAGCCAGCCCCGGCTCGCCTATCGCCGGGCATCGCGAGATTCAGGGCCTGTAGCTCAACGGTAGAGCCGGCCGCTCATAACGGCTTGGTTGGGGGTTCGAATCCCTCCGGGCCCACCACGTTTCGGTCAAAGTGATACTTTGACCGAGGAGAGGAAGCCCTTTCTTCTTCCTTCTTGCCCCCGGCCAAAGTACCACTTTGGCCCGATGATCGGGGAGTAGCGCAGCCTGGTAGCGCATCTGCTTTGGGAGCAGAGGGTCGCAGGTTCGAATCCTGTCTCCCCGACCATTCTGTCTTTCTATCCGTGCGCACGCCGGTCGCATTTCGCGAGGGCGACCGGGATCTGCGCCAGCTGGTAAGGCCGCCCGCCGCGCGCCACTATCGATGTTGTCACGCACTGACGGTGAAAGTACGCGGAACTGTAACAGCTGAGTCCCGCAGGAGTCGCGTGCCCTTTCTAGACCCTCCTGGATCCGATTCGATCCAACAGGGGGTCTCGCCAGATGAACACGCTTTTTGCCGCGCTCGCACTGAGCGGTTCGGTTCTTCCAGCCATGGCGCAGGCCGCGGCCACAGGCGACGATCCCGCACCCCCGGCCGCGCCGGCGGACCACGGCCTCGAGGAAATCGTCGTCACCGCCACCAGGCAGGAGACCAACCTCCAGCGGACGCCGATCGCCATTTCCGTCGTCGATCCGCAGCAGATCAGGGACCGCCACGTCCAGAGCCTGATCGACCTTGCCGGCGCCGTTCCGTCGCTGCGCGTGGCCACCTTCGAGGCGCGGCAGTCGGCGCTGACCGTCGGCATCCGCGGCATCGTCCCGTTCGATGCCAACCAGACCGCCCGCGACCAGGGCGTCGGCGTTTATGTCGACGGCGTCTATCTCGGCCGCCAGCAGGGCCTCAACGCGGCCCTGTTCGACATCGAGCGGATCGAAATCCTGCGCGGTCCCCAGGGCACCTTGTTCGGGCGCAACACCGAAGGCGGCGCGGTGAGCATCGTCACCAAGGCTCCGACCGGGGAGCTCGGCGGCCGGGTCTCCGGTGGCGTGGGGAATTTCGGAAGCTACAACGGCGAGATCCACCTCGATCTCCCGTCCTTCGCCAACATCGCCGTCAAGGTGGACGGGCTGGTCCAGCACCAGGGTGCGACGATCAAGAACCCGCTCTCCGGCCAGACCGGCTGGAACTATTACAACCGCGTCGGCGGCCGCATCTCCGCGCGCTGGACTCCGTTCGAAGGCTTTACCGCGGATCTCTCCTACGACCGCGCCAGGGACGAGAACACGCCCTTCTACAGTCAGCTGGTCGACTACAATCCGCTCGGCCGCACGATCGGCGTCTACGATCCCACCACCAACCGGCTGGTGGCCCCCGGCAGCCCGGCGGGGGGGCCGACCTGCTCGATTTGCATCGCGCCGCTTTCCCCGCTGGTCGTCGTCAGCGGCGACAAAAGGATGAAGGTCGCCGACATCGGCGTGCCGCAACAGCCGAGCGACGACAAGACGCAGGGTGCCTCCGCCATCCTCAAATATAAGGTGATCCCCGGCCTGGAGCTGCGCTCGATCACCGCCTGGCGGAAGGTCGAAACCCACCAATGGGACAATTCTGGCGGCGCGCATCGCACGATCTTCGCCCCGAACGCCAATTTCAGCCGCTACAGCCTTTCCGAGCTCTTCCAGCACCAGTTCAGCCAGGAATTCCAGGCGGTCGGCAGAGTCTCCGACGTGGATTATGCAGTCGGAGTCTATTATTTCAACGAGCACGTCTCGGAGGCGGCGGCCACGCCGAGCACCGACCGTTGGAACGCAACCGGCACCGCCTACACGATCAACAGCGAGCTGGTCTCGGGGGCAATCACCTCGGGGAACCAGGGGTGGGACCGCGGCTCCTGGTTCATCCAGCGCGACAGCCACGCGACGGCCAGCAGCTATGCCGCCTTTGGGCAGGCGACCTGGACTCCGGGCGGTTTCGACATCTTCCATCTGACCGCCGGCGCTCGCTACACGCACGACAAGCGCGACGGCGTGCTGACCACCGTCGTCGGCAAGCCGACCGATTTCACCTTCCATTATTCAAAGGGGCGCGTCGATCCTCTGGTCACGGCGGCGATCGACGTGCGCGCTGGCGTGCACCTCTACGCGAAATATGCCACCGGTTTCCGAGCCGCCGGCGCCAACGACCGCTCGAAGACGTTCACCGCCTTCGGTCCGGAATCGGTCAAGTCGTACGAGATTGGGGCCAAGGCCGATTTCTGGAATCACCGGGCGCGCCTGAACCTTGCGGGCTACCTCATGGACCGCAAGGGCACGCAGATGGACTTCGACAATGTCGACACCGATCCGGCCAGCCCGACCTTCAACCTCCACACCGAGGAAACCCGCAACGCGCCGGGAACCTCGAAGATACGCGGCATCGAAGCGGATTTGACCGTGAAGCCGGTCGACGCCCTGACCTTTGGCGCGTCCTACGCCTACACCCATATGCGGGTGCCGCCGACGCCGAACCCGTTCCTTCCGGGCAATCCCTTGTTCCAGGTGTTCGTGGTGTTCACGCCGAAGCATGCCGCGGCAGGCTTCGTCGACTACGAGCTGCCCGCCGGCTTCGGAGAAGCGCAGTTCCGCCTTCACCTCGACGCCAATTATGCGAGCCGCCAATACAGCTTCCAGGCCGAGCCGGTGAAGACCGACTCGAGCTTCATCGTCAACGGGCGCATCGCACTGGGCGATATCCCGATGGGCGTCGGCGACACCAGGCTGACCGTCGCGCTGTGGAGCCGCAACCTGTTCAATGAAGCGCACATCTACCGCCGGTCGGCGGCCAATGCGGCGGTGCTCGGCGATTATGCCAACTTCAATGCGCCCCGGACGTTCGGCGTTGAGGGTAGCGTCAATTTCTAGAAGGAAGCTGGCCGGATAAATCAGAAGTCGGAATCGGTATCCAGCGCGTAACCAGCCGAGCGGACGGTGCGGATGAGGTCGCGCCGGTTGCCTTCGTTGAGCGCCTTGCGCAGGCGCCGCACGTGCACGTCGACCGTCCTCAGCTCGATGTCGGTGTCGTGCGTCCAGACGCTGTCGAGCAGGCGCTCCCGCGAGAAGACGCGGCCGGGATGCTCGAGGAAATGGCGGAGCAGCCGAAACTCCGTCGGCCCGAGCTGCACCGGCTTGCCGTCCCGCCGCACCTTGTGCGCGACCACGTCCATTTCGACATCCGCGTACCGCAGCACCTCGCCCGCCAGCGCCGGCCGTACGCGGCGGAGGACCGCGCCGACGCGGGCGATCAGCTCGCGTGGACTAAACGGCTTCGTCAGATAATCGTCGGCGCCGGTCTCCAGGCCGCGCACCCGATCCGTTTCCTCCGCGCGTGCCGTCAGCATTATGATGGGGACATTGGCCGTACCGACGGACCTTCGCAGACGGCGACAGACTTCGATGCCGGATATTCCCTCGATCATCCAGTCCAAGATGACGAGGTCGGGCACCTGCTCCTCGGCGAGCAGCATCGCCTCCTCGCCGTCGACGGTCCAGCGCACCTCGAACCCCTGCCGCTCGAAATGCCAGATGAGGAGGTCGGCGAGGATCTTGTCGTCCTCGACCAGCAGCAGCCGGGCCTTGCTCACCCGAACGCTCCCGGCTCGCCGCCGCGCGGCCGCTCGGCGAGCCGCTCGCCGGTGGCGGCGAAATAGACCATCTCGGCGATGTTGGTGGCATGGTCGCCGATCCGCTCGATGTTCTTGGCGACGAACAGCAAATGGGCCGAGCGGGTGATGTTCTGGGGGTCCTCCATCATGAAGGTCAGCAAGGCGCGGAAGATCGAATTGTAGAAATCGTCGACGGCGCGGTCGCGCTCGCATACCGCCCGCGCCTTGACGGGATCCCGCTCGACATAGGCGTTGAGCACGTCGTGAACCATCTCGGCGGCGATGCGGGCCATTTCGGGCAGCAGCGCCAGCGGTTCGATCTTGCCGGCGCCAGCCAGCTCGGGGGCCCGCTTGGCGATGTTCTTGGCATAGTCGCCGATCCGTTCGACGACGCCGACGATCTTGAGGGCGGCGACGATCTCGCGCAGGTCGTCGGCGTGCGGCGCGCGAAGCGCGATCAGCCGCAGGGCGCGCTCTTCCGCCTGCTCCTGCAGAGCGTCGAGCTTGCGGTCGTCCTCGACCACCTGGCGCGCATTCTCGAGGTCCCGCTGCATCAGGCAGCGCAATGCCTCGCGCAGCGAATGCTCGGCGAGGCCGCCCATCTCGCTGATCAGCGCGCGAAGCTGATCGAGATCCTGGTCGAAGGCCTTGAGCCTGTGCGTCGCCATATCCCGTGCCTCAGACGATCCTTGTGTGACACTATCATGACAGAGGCGGCTGGACAGACCGGCCGGCCCGCCCCAGTCTCGCGCGAGGGGGAGCATTATGACGATCCTGAAGCGCGGCGCGGCGCTGCTGCTATTCCTCGTCGCCGCCTGCGCGGCCGCGCCCGCCGCGCCGCGTCCGGGCTGGCAGCCGGTCGGCGTCGAGGACATCCACGCCCGCTGGTGGGCGGAGCAGAGGTGGCGCTACCCGTCCGACACGGCGGCGGAAAGCGGCTACCAGGCGCTCGTCACCCGCCAGTCGGCCTGGCCCGAATGGCACCAGAAGGACGTCGTCACGCTTCCGGCCGGGCTGCGCTTCCAGATGGCGCTGTCGCCGGGGCAGCCGGTCGACCGGCCTGGCGCCTTCGGCACGTTCGACCGCATCCCCGACGTCGCCTGGGTGCGGCGCGTGCTGGCGGTCAAGGTGGCGTGGAAGCCCGAGATCGACCGGGTGGTCACCTATGAGGTCGCGACGCCGCTCGCTGCCGATGTCGGCACGGTCGGCCCGCAAATCGACGAGACGGCTCACCGCTACCTCCCCGGCGGCGGCTCCCAGCTCGAGATGCAGGTGCCCGCCGCCGAGCGCTTCCCGCACCTCAAGGTGATCGAGGTGCGGGACATAAAATGAGAAGGGTCGATCCGGTGACCGGGCTGGTCCTGGTGCTGCAGGGGGAGGGGAACCTTCACGTCCTCTCGCCCCGCGGCGAGCCGGTCCGCGACATCGCCCCGCCCGAAGGCTTCGCTTTCTCCCATTTCGCCGGCCCAGGCGCCGTCCTCGTCTGCCGGGGAGACAGAGAGATAGACGGCTGGCGCGACTGGCAGTTCGAAATCGACGCCGCCGCCGGGACGCTGCGGCGCGCCGGGCCGGCCTGGTAGTCAGCGGCGCGCTCAAAAAGATCAGGGCCTGGCGGGGCGGTGCGCGATCGTCTCGGGGGCGTTGGCGACGAGGTCGACCATCGCGGTCCAGGCCGCGACGTTCTGGCGCAATTGATCGGGGTCGATCTTGTCGAGCGTGTCGTCGGGCGTGTGGTGCCAATCGAAATAGCGAGTGCCGTCCTGGCTCAGGTCTGCGCCGGGCGAGCCGGCCTTGACCCAGGCGCCGAGGTCGGCGCCCGCCTCGACCTCGTCCTCGTGGCGGACGATGCCGAGCGGGAACAGGGCGGCGGCGATTCGGTCGGCCAGCGGCTTGTTCGCCTCCGCGAAGCCGGGGACGAAGCGCCACACCCGGTCGGCGCCGAAATCGGATTCGCCGACGAAGACGACATTCTCGCCGCTGTGCGCCGCGAAATAGGCCTTGGAGCCGGCGCCGCCAGTCTCCTCGTCGCCGAACCAGATGACCCGGATCGTTCGCCGCGGCCGGCCGGCCTCCATGATCCTTTTCGCCGCCGCGGTGACGATCGCCACCCCGGACGCGTCGTCGATCGCGCCGGTGCCGAGGTCCCAGCTGTCGAGATGGCCGCCGATCAGGATCACGCCCGCGGACGGGTCGGTGCCGGGTACTTCGGCGACGACGTTGCCGGTCGCGACCTCGCCGGTGAAGCGCGGGGTGAGGGTCAGGTGCATCACCACCTTCTGCCCGCGCTTCAGCATGCGCTGCAGGTTCTCGGCATCGGGGAGGCTCAAGGCCGCTGCCGGGATTGGCGGCGTGTCGCCCCAGTTGGTGAGGCCGGTATGGGGGTTGCGATGGTAATCGGTGCCGAGCGAGCGGATCACCACCGCCGCGGCGCCCTTGCGGGCGGCGAGCGCCGGAGCGCTTCGCCGCACTGCGCCGTAATAGCCGTAGCCCGAGCCGTCCTGCGCCGCCACCATGGCATGGCTGACGAAGACGATCTTGCCCCGGACCGCGGCGTCGGGGGCGGCGGTGAGCGCGGCGACGCTGTCGAAGCCGACCACCTCCGCGGTGACGCCGGCCGGCGGAGTCGCGCCGCTCGAGCCCAGAGCGGTGAGGACGAGGCGCTGCGGGAAGGGCGAGACGATCTCCGCGGTCTCGGCGCCGCGCACCCAGCCCTGCATCCGCGCGTCCTCGATATGGACGTTGCGGAAGCCGAGGCTCTTCAATTTGCGCACCGCCCATTCGCGCGCCGCCGCCTCCCGGTCGGTGCCTGCGAGGCGCTGGCCGATCTCGGTGGTCAGCCCCTCGACCACATCCCAGGCGATTTCGTCCGACTTGAGGGCGGCATCGCGCAGCCGCTCGGCCTCATAGGGCGGCGAGGCGGCGGCGAGCAGAGCGAGGAAGGGGAGGGCGGCGAGGGCAGAGAGGGGCCTGGTCATGGCGCCGGCCCTAATCGCCCCCAAGGCGGGTGACAATCGGGTGCGGCATCCCTAGTTAGGCGCCGATCCTTACACCCACCGGAGAACGAGCGCCGCCATGGCCGCCCAGTACAGCTTCGTCATGAAGAACCTGACCAAGACCTTCCCTGGTCAGCCCAAGCCGATCTTGAGCAACGTCAGCCTGCAATTCTACCCCGACGCGAAGATCGCGATCATCGGGCCGAACGGCTCGGGCAAGTCGACCTTGATGAAGGTGATGGCCGGGAGGGACCGGGAGTTCCAGGGCGAGGCCTGGCCCGGCGAGGGGATACGGGTCGGCTATCTCGAGCAGGAGCCGCAGCTCGACGCTTCGAAGACGGTCAAGGAGAATGTCATGGACGGCGTCCGCCCGGTCGCCGACATGATGGACCGGTTCAACGCCATCTCCGCCTTGATGGCCGATCCGCCCGAGGACGCCGATTTCGACGCCCTGATGACCGAGATGGGTGAGCTCCAGGAGAAGATCGACGCGGTCGACGGCTGGACACTCGACAACCAGCTCGAGATCGCCATGGACGCCTTGCGCTGCCCGCCCGGCGATGCGGCGGTGGAGCAGCTGTCCGGGGGCGAGAAGCGCCGGGTCGCGCTCACCCGGCTGCTTCTCGAGAAGCCCGACATATTGCTGCTCGACGAGCCGACCAACCATCTGGACGCCGAGAGCGTCCAGTGGCTCGAAAAGCATCTCGTCGACTATCCCGGCAACGTCATCCTCGTCACCCATGACCGCTATTTCCTCGACCATGTGGTGAACTGGGTGCTGGAGCTCGATCGCGGCCGCTACTACATCTACGAATCCAATTATTCCGGATATTTGGAGAAGAAAGCGAAGAGGCTGCAGCAGGAAGAGCGCGAGGAGCAGGGCAAGCAAAAGGCGATCGCCGACGAGCTCGAATGGATCCGCCGCAGCCCCAAGGCGCGGCAGGCCAAGTCCAAGGCGCGGATCAAGGCGTTCGACGAGCTGGTCGAGGCGCAGGAGAACCGGACTCCCGGCAAGGCGCAGATTCTCATCCAGATGCCCGAGCGGCTCGGCGGCACGGTGATCGAAGCCAAGGGGCTTTCAAAGGCTTATGGCGATAAATTGCTGTTCGACGACCTCACTTTCAGCCTCCCGCCCGGCGGCATCGTCGGCGTGATCGGCCCGAACGGCGCGGGCAAGACCACCTTGTTCAAGCTGATCACCGGCGTCGAGCAGCCCGATTCCGGCGCGATCCGGATCGGCGACACGGTCCATCTCGGCTATGTCGACCAGAGCCGCGACGCGCTCGCTCCCAACAAAAACGTCTGGGAGGAGATATCGGGCGGCGCCGACATCTTCCGCTTCGGCAAGCACGAGATCGGCACCCGCGCCTATGTCGGCGCCTTCAATTTCAGGGGCCCCGACCAGCAGAAGAAAGTCGGCCAATTGTCCGGCGGCGAGCGCAACCGGGTGCATATGGCCAAGATGCTGAAGGAGGGCGGCAACGTCCTCCTATTGGACGAGCCGACCAACGACCTTGACGTCGAGACGCTGCGCGCGCTCGAGGAGGCGCTGGAGAATTTCGCCGGCTGCGCGGTGGTGATCAGCCACGACCGCTTCTTCCTCGACCGCCTCGCCACCCACATCCTCGCCTTCGAGGGCGACAGCCACGTCGAATGGTTCGAAGGCAATTTCGAAGCCTATGAGGAAGACAAGCGCCGGCGACTGGGCCCCGAGGCGGACAGGCCGCACCGGGTGACGTACCGGCGGCTGACGCGGTGACCGGAGCAACAAGCGGCTTGACGCGTTCTACTTTATGCGTTGTGGTCCGCTTCCAAGTAGCTCTCGGTGCTGAAACAGGTCCCTGAGCTGAACCTTGGCCGTTTCGGTCAACACGCGATTGTCGATGCGCACTTCGGTCCCATCATCGGACGAGGGAACCGTGAAACTGGGCAGTGCCGCGAATTCTTCGATCCCATCGAGCAGGGCGTCGCGCCCGAGATGGTAGAAATTGCAGCAACATGCGCGTCCGGTGACGATCTCTGCTCGATCGGGGCAAGTGCAGCACGCGTTGAGCAACGCCGATGGGGGTATTTCGAACGGAAGAAATCCCATTCGCTGGATCGATGTAATCGATTTCGGGCTTTTGATCGGACTTGCGCCGCTGACGATCCGGTAGCCGTCGACTCCACCGAGGGCTTGGGCAACCGCACAGAAGCGGGCCAGGAACAGCTTTTTCTGCAGACCGCGACCCTCCCATCGCGACTCGACACGTGCACCGCCGAATTCGAGCAGAGGCGGGCTGGTCGCAAGCGGAAAGACCAGAGCGACGGCAATCGTCTTGCCCTCGACGAGGATTTCAGTGGCAAGGCCCTGCTCGATCGCGTCGTCGAGTACCTCGAACGGACGCGGAAGGACGCCGACGCTGGGATTGTCCTCGTAGAAGCGCTGGATCCGCTGGGTGCTACCGGGTGGAGCGACGCGAATCTCACCGTTCACGGGCCGGGGCCCGCGTGTCGCCTCCGGAATCTTCTTCACAAAGGAAACCTTTCTTAAGGACGAACGCTGTACTAGGATGGCTGCCACAATTTGCCTGCGGAGGCCATAGTGATTTGGGGGGGCGAAGTGATGGAAAGAATGTCAATGGCTAGCACCTATCGGAAACCTATCGAGGATATAGCCGATCCTGTCGAGGTCAGGCTGGCGGAGAACTCTTTCTCGGAGACGGTCTCTTATTACCTGGATCGGGCCGGAGACTTGCAGAGCCTGGCAAATGTTGTCGGCTATCCTACGGGTTTTATCGAAATATGGCTCAAGGGCGATCTCAGCCCCATTCCCTGCGAGCAGGAACGTCTGACAAATCTGCTGGAAGAACGCTTTCCCTGAATTCTTTGCTGAGCGGCCAACGTCACCAGCGCATTCGCCAGGCGGACATTTGCCCGCCTAAGCTACTCGGCAAAATCGGAACAGGATCAAATCCCCCGCCACCCACATCCTCGCCTTCGAGGGCGACAGCCATGGCGACAGCCATGTCGAATGGTTCGAAGGCAATTTCGAAGCCTATGAGGAGGACAAGCGGTGGAGGCTGGGCCCCGCAGACCGGCCGCACCGGGTGCCTTATCGGAAGCTGACTAGGTAACCGGCGCTTGTGCCGAGACATTCGGCCTCATCCAGGACGACGAACTCGGCCAGTCGATCTTGAATTTCCTCAGTTTCGACGAAGTGCAAGAAGTCGACGCGGAACAACGTCTCCACGGCTAGCCCCTCAACAGTCGCCGCCTCGATCCGCTCCCCGAACCTCACTTCCTTCCGCTGGGCGTAAGATTCTCCGAGCGGAGACCACATCTGGTGAATGATGCCAGCGTCGACATCAACGACCCAAAACTCCGCGACTCCGGCCGCCGCATACACGGGCGCCTTATCGGTGAGATCGAAACGCAAGCTGCTGTCGGAAATCTCCGCGAGCAGCGCCACCGATGACCCTGGAATGGCACCGGAACCGCGCGGCTCCGACGTCAGGATAGCTTGACGGGTTCGGGCCGTGCGATAGCGGCTTGAACGTTCATGCCAACATCCTAGCACAGGCCCGCGCCGCAACCCAAGCCGTGGCGCCTTACCGCACCCGCTTCACGAACACCCGCCCGTCTTCCCGCCGCTCAGTCGCGAAGTTCGGGATGGCGTCGATCAGCTCGGCGAGGTCGGCATAGCCGTAGCTCCTCGCGTCGAAGGAGGAGCGGTTGCCGGCGCGCTTGCCGATTTCGGCGAGGCTCGCATAGCCCCGCCCGTCGCGCTGCGAGGCGCGGAAAGCGGCGCCGAGGAGCTTGATCAGCTCCTCGTCCACCACCCGTTTCTGGGGCGCGGGCTTGTTCTCCGCCGCCTCCGGCTCGTCGGCCTTGGCAAGACCGGCGACGTCGATGAAACGGGTGCACGCGGCCTGAAAGGGTTCGGGCGTCCTCGATTTGACGCCGAAGCCGTAGACCGGCAGCCCGTCCTGCCTGATGCGCATGGCGAGCGGCATGAAGTCGCTGTCGCTCGACATGATGCCGAAGCCGTCGACATGGCCGCGATAGAGCAGGTCCATCGCGTCGATGATCATCTTCATGTCGGTCGCGCTCTTGCCCTTGGTGAGGTCGAACTGCTGCTGCGGCTCTATGGCGTGGCGGTGGACCATCGCCGACCAGCCCTTGAGCGCAGTCTTCTGCCAATTGCCGTAGGCGCGGCGGATGTTGACGGTGCCGAGCTCCGCCAGCACGTTCAGCACCGCGTCGAGATTGTCGGGCGAGGCGTTGTCCGCGTCGATCAGCAGGGCGATGTTGCCCGCCCGGGCTTCCTGGGTTTCGGCCATGCCGCAGTGTAGCGGCCGCGGGCGACGGCGCAAGCAAGCCGCGCCGCCGAAATTAACCATCCTCTAAGACCTCGCGCCTAGAAATGGCCGCTCACGGACGGGGCGCGCGGCGCACATGCACAACAAGGCAATGCTCGGATGGCCGATCCTGCTGCTCAGCGCTTCCTGCGTTCCGGCGGCATTCGGCCAGCAGCTGGCGATGAGCGTCGCGCCCGTCGCCGCATCCGGCGACTCGGCCGCCAAGCCCGGATTCCAGACGATCTCGCTTCCCGTCGCCGCCGAGGAGCCGCCGCCGCCCGAGGTGATGGCGGACGAGATCGCCGTCGGCTCGCCGGCACGGCCGTTCGAGGTTGGCAGCGCCTCCGCCGACGATTTCCGCTCGGCGCTCGATTGCCTCACCGCCGCGGTCTATCACGAGGCGCGCTCGGAGAGCGAGGACGGCCAGCGCGCCGTGGCCCAGGTGGTGCTGAACCGGGTCCGCCATCCGGTCTTCCCCAAGAGCGTCTGCGGAGTCGTCTACCAGGGCTCGAACCGCGCCACCGGCTGCCAGTTCAGCTTCACCTGTGACGGCTCGCTGGCTCGCGGCCGCGAGCCCGGCCCCTGGGACCGCGCCCGCCGCATCGCCGCCCAGGCGCTTGCCGGCTATGTCTACGAACCGGTCGGCCTCGCCACCCATTATCACACCACCGCAATCCACCCCTGGTGGGCCGACGCGCTGACCAGGGCGGTGACGATCGGCGCCCACGTCTTCTACCGCTGGCGCGGCGAGTGGGGCGATCCCAAGTCGTTCCAGCGGCCCTATGTCGGCGCCGAGGCCTTCGCCCGCGCCGCCGCCGAGCCGCTCGGCAATTCCCCGGAGGCGCCGGCCGAGACCGCTTTCGGAGTCGCGGTCCACCGCGCCGCGGCGCCGGCCGTCACCCTGGCTGATGTGGACGACGGCGCTCCGGTCCGGATCCACCGTTCCGGGGCCGTTGCTCGCGCGGCGGCGGACGCGCCGGAAGGCGTTCGCGTCCACCGCAGCTCCGGCGACGATAACGCAGCCGCGCTCGCTTCCGCGGAAGCGCCGGCAGGGGATGCCGCCCCGACCCGCTAGCGTTCGCGACGGCGACGACCCCTCCAAGGCTGGAATTCGACCCGCTTCTCCGGCAAAGTAAGGGGATGCCGGCCGCGCGCAGCCACTACGACACCTTGAATGTCTCTCCCGATGCGGAGCTGGTCGTCATCGAAGCGGCCTATCGCGCGCTCATGAAGAAATATCATCCCGACCAGGGGGCGGCGGCGGGGGGCGAGGCGAGCGCTGCGGACATCAACCAGTCCTATGCGGTGCTCCGCGATGCCGGCCGCCGCGCCGAATATGACCGCACCGAATATATCCGCCAGAAGGACCTGCGCATCGCCCACTACCAGGCGCTGGAAGTGCCGCGGCAGTCGAAATTGTTCGGCTGGGGCGGCTGGGTCGTCGCCCTGCTGCTGAGCGGAATGATTGCGATGATCGCCAGCAAGGGCATTGTCGGCCCGCCGGCCGCTTCGGAGCTAGCCAGGGCGGCGGACGCACCGCTTCCGAATCCCAGGAGCCAGCCGGCCGAGCCGGGCGAAAGGGTGATGCGCGCCGCCGACGAAGAGACCTCGGCGCAGCTGCGGATGAACGCGCTCACCGCCCGGGCCCCCGAACCGGCCCTGACGCTTCGCGAGGCCGCGCCGACGACCGGAGCCGCTGGAGCTGAGACCCGCCCGCAGCTCGCGCGCGCCCGCGCCTACCATCCGCCCCGCCGCCACGCGCCGCCGCGGACCCGACAGGAAAAGGATTTCCTCGCCCGCCAGGGCTACATCTATTGAGCGACGGCGCCCGCGCCCTTCAGATGCAGGGGACGCGGCAGGGGGCGCTCGGACGAGTCGGCGGGCGGTCCTTGCCGCGTACCGCGCTCTCCACCCGCTCGGAGACGCGCCGGTTGGTGCGCTGATAGCCCTTGGCCTCGAGACAATCATAAGCGTGGAGCAGGGCCGCAATCGGGTCCATCCAATATTTGTGGTTGGCCTCGCGGGTGCAGAAGTCGATGTCGGCCTGCTGCTCGGCAAGGCTCTTGGTCGGATGCGTCACCTGGGCGGTGCAGGCGGGGAGCAGCAGGAGCAGGGCCGGAAGGAGGGCTTTCATGGCGCGGACACGGCTTGTCGCACCGCCCGGCGGCAGGCGCAAGCGGGAGGAACCGGAGGGCAACGTCGTCGGCGCTCCGGTGCCGTAAGCTCTTCGAGGGCCTGTTCAGCGCCGTCTCGCTTGCCTATCGTCCGCCGACGAGAAGCAGGGGAGGCGGCATGGACTTGTTCGCGCGCAAGACGGTGGTGGCCGACGAGGACTTGCCCGCCGAGCATCGGCTGAAGCGCAGCCTCGGCTGGCCGCATCTGATGGCGCTCGGAGTCGGGGCGATCGTGGGCACCGGCATCCTCACCTTGACCGGCGTCGGCGCCGCCAAGGCGGGACCCGCCGTCATCCTCTCCTTCGCCATCGCCGGGCTGATCTGCGCCTGCGCTGCTTTGGCTTATGCCGAGATGGCGACGATGATCCCCGCCTCGGGCAGCGCCTACACCTACACCTATGTCGTGGTCGGCGAGCTGCTCGCCTGGATCGTCGGGTGGAGCCTGATCCTCGAATATTCGCTGGTGGTGAGCGCGGTGGCGGTCGGCTGGTCCGGCTATGCAGCGCCTTTGCTGCACGATGCACTCGGTTTTCCAATGGCGCTGGCGCAGGGGCCGGGGCTCGGCGGCATCGTCAATTTGCCGGCAATCTTAATCATCGCGGCCGTCGCGGGGATGCTGATCTACGGCACCAAGGAGAGCGCAACGGTCAACGCCATCCTCGTGCTGGTGAAGATCGTCGCGCTCATCGTCTTCGTCGCGGTGACCCTTCCTTATTTCAAGGAGGGGAATTTCCACCCGTTCATGCCCTACGGCTTTCCCAAGAGCGGCGCCTCGGGCTCCGAAGTGGGGGTGATGGCGGCGGCGGCGATCATCTTCTTCGCCTTCTACGGCTTCGACGCGATCGCCACCGCCGCGGAGGAAACGAAGAATCCGGGGCGCGATCTTTCGATCGGCATCGTCGGGTCGATGGTCGTCTGCGTGATCATCTACATGGCGGTGGCCGCAGCGGCGATCGGTGCGGTGTCGTTCACGCGCTTCGCCAACAGCCCCGAGCCGCTCGCTTTGATCCTGAGGGAGCTGGGGCGGCCCTGGGTGGCGAGGTACCTTGCGTTGTCCGCGGTGATCGCACTGCCGACGGTGATCCTCGCCTTCTTCTACGGCCAGAGCCGCATCTTCTTCGTGATGGCACGCGACCGGCTGCTCCCGCCGGGGCTGGCGCGGGTCTCGAGCCGTGGCACGCCGGTCCGGATCACCTTGTTCACGGCCATCCTCGTCGGGGTTCTGGCCGGGATCGTTCCGCTCGCCCAGCTCGCCGCTTTGGCCAATGCCGGGACGCTCACCGCCTTCATCGCGGTCGGCGCCTGCATGCTGGTCATGCGACGCCGCGCGCCCGGCGCCGAGCGGCGGTTCAGGACGCCGCTCGCCTGGATCGTCGGGCCGTTCGGAATCGCCGGCTGCCTCTATCTCTTCTACAGCCTGCCGCGGACGACGCAGATCTACTTCCTCTGCGCCCATGTCGTCGGCCTCATCCTCTATTTCGCCTATGGCGCCCAGCGCAGCGTCGCCGGGCGGGAGGGCGCGCGATGATCGGGCGGCTGCTCCTCGCCGTCCTGCTCTGCCTGGCGGCGCCCTGCTGGGCTCAGACGCCGGCGACCCAGAAAGTCCGCCTTCACACCGGCGCGGGCGACATAATTGTCGCGGTCGAAATCGAGCGCGCGCCGATCACCGCCCGCAACTTCCTCCATTATGTCGATACCAAACGGCTCGACGGGACCGAATTCTACCGGGCGATGCATACCGGGCCGGAGGCGGGGCTCGTCCAGGGCGGCGTGCGGGACGCCGCCAAATTGTTCCCGCCGATCGCCCACGAGCCGACCAGCCAGACCGGCCTCAGCCATGTCGACGGGGCGCTTTCCGTGCCGCGCTTCGCGGTCGGCACGGCGCGCGGCGACTTCACGCTCATGGTCGGGGACCAGCATTATCTCGACGCCGGTCCCGGCTCGGCGGGCGACGGGCTCGGCTACGCCGTCTTCGGCCACGTCGTGGAAGGGATGGAGGTCGTCCGCCGCATCCTCGCTTCGCCGACCTCGCCGACCGAAGGGGCGGGGGTGATGCGCGGCCAGATGCTCGCGCCCCGAATCGCGATCATCACCGCGCGGCGCATCCCCTAGGCGGGGACGAAGCCCTTAGCCTCATCGCAGACATAAAGGATACCGTCGGAGATCGAGAAGACGGCGCCGTGAATCGTGAGGCGCCCGTCAGCCTGGCGTTCCCTGACCCAGGGGAAGGTCCTGAGGTTCCTCAGCGAAACCCGCACGCCCTCACGCTCCATCGCCTGGAAAGCGGCGCGGTCGAGGATGGGATGATCGGCCCGGACCTTGTCGCGCGCCGGGTCGAGCAGATCGAGCCAATGGGCGATGAAGTGGCCTTCGCCCTGCCGCGCCTCCTCGAACTGGCCGGTCAGCGACGCCGCGCAGCCGCCGCAAAAGCCGTGGCCCATGACGAGGATCTCCTTCACCTCGAGCTGGGTGACGGCGAATTCGAGCGCCGCCGAGACGCCGTGATACCGGGCATCCGGCTCATAAGGCGGCACGAGGGCGGCAACGTTCCTTACGACGAACATTTCGCCCGGCTTGGCGTCGAAGATGGTGGCCGGATCGACGCGGCTGTCCGAGCAGGCGATGACGAGGACCTCCGGGTTCTGCCCCTCCGCCAGCTCCGACCAGCGTTCCCGCTCCCGCGCCCATCCGGTGTCGCGGAAGCGGCGGTAGCCGTCGAGGAGGGAAGCGAGTTTCGGCACGTTTGAGACCCCTGAACCGTTCGGGCTGAGCCTGTCGAAGCCCTCCCTTTTCCAACGCCGGTAAGAGAAGGAAGGGCCTTCGACAATGGCCTAGGTGCCGATGTCCCCCGGACATCGCCAGCCATGCCGGGGCGTGGCGACCTTGGCCATCAGGCCGAACGGTTGTGTGGGTCGTCGTGCATCGCTATCTGCGCGCCATGAGCCAAGCCGACCCGATCTCCGTCCCCAGGCAACGCAAGCCCGACTGGATCCGGGTCAAGGCGCCGACCAGCACCGGCTTCGCCGAGACCAGGAAGCTGATGCGCAGGCTCAACCTCGCCACCGTCTGCGAGGAAGCGGCGTGCCCCAATATCGGCGAGTGCTGGACCAAGAAGCACGCCACGGTGATGATCCTCGGCGACACCTGCACGCGGGCCTGCGCCTTCTGCAACGTCAAGACGGGGATGCCCCGCGCGCTCGACCCGCTCGAGCCCGAGCATGTCGCCACGGCGGCGGCCGAATTGGGTCTCAGCCACATCGTCGTCACGTCGGTCGACCGTGACGACCTCCCGGACGGCGGCGCGAAGCAGTTCGTCAAGGTGATCGAGGCGCTCCGCCGCAACACGCCCTCGACCACGATCGAGATCCTGACTCCGGACTTCCGCAACAAGCCGCTGGCGGCGGTGGAGGCGATCGTCGCCGCCCGCCCCGACGTCTACAACCACAATCTCGAGACCGTTCCGCGCCTCTACCCGACGATCCGCCCGGGCGCTCGCTATTACGCCTCGCTGCGCCTCCTTGAGAGCGTCAAGCGGCAGGATCCGACCATTTTCACGAAATCCGGCATGATGGTCGGCCTCGGCGAGCAGCGCCTCGAAGTCCATCAGGTGATGGACGACATTCGCTCGGCCGACGTCGATTTCCTCACCATGGGCCAGTATCTCCAGCCGACGCCGCGCCACGCGAGGGTGGAGGAGTTCGTAACGCCGGCCGCCTTCTCCGCTTACGCCTCGATCGCCCGCGCCAAGGGCTTCCTGCTGGTCGCGGCGACCCCGCTCACCCGCTCGAGCTACCACGCCGGCGACGACTTCGCGAAGATGAAGGCCGCGCGGGAAGCGAAGCTCGCCGGCGCGCGTTAGGGATCCATGCCCCGCCATACCGAGACCCGGAACCTCCCCTGGACGCCCGAGCAATTGTTCGACCTCGTCGCCGACGTCAGCCGCTATCAGGAATTCCTGCCCTGGGTCGCAGCCACCCGGGTCCGCTCGGATAGCGAGACCTTGATGATCGCCGACCTCGTCGTCGGCTTCAAGGCGATCAAGGAGACCTTCACCTCGCGGGTCGAGAAGCAGCGGCCGGTGAAGATCAGGACCGAATATATCGAGGGCCCGCTCAAATATCTCCAGAACAGCTGGCGCTTCCGGCCCGACGGCAAGGGCGGCAGCGAGGTCGATTTCTGCGTCGATTTCGCGTTCCAGAACCGATTGTTCGAGGCGCTCGCCGGGCAGATGTTCGACCGCGCACTGCGGCGGATGATCTCGGCCTTCGAAGACCGGGCGCGCGAGCTCTACGGCCCCGGCGCGTCCGAAACCGGCATGAGCAGCTCGAGCGCGCAGAGCGCCGCCTGAAGGCGGATTCCGCCGCGGCCCAAATCGCCGAATTCCTTGACGTCGGCGACAATCTCGCGAGCGTCGGCGGCGCGGCGGGCGCGGGCGAAGACGACGGTGCCGACCGGCTTGCGCTCGCTCCCGCCCGCCGGCCCGGCGATGCCGGTGACCGCCACGGCGACGTCGGCCCGGCTCTTCGCGAGCGCGCCCCGCGCCATCGCCCAGGCGGCGGCGACCGAGACTGCGCCGAAGGTCTCGATCACCTCCTCGCTGACCCCGAGCAGGCTCATCTTCGCCTCGTTCGAATAAGTGACGAAGCCGGCGTCGAGCACGTCCGACGAGCCCGGAACCTCGGTCAGGGCGGCCGCGACCAGCCCGCCCGTGCAGCTCTCCGCGACGGCAAGCGTGAGGCCCGCCGCCCGGTTCGCCTCGACGACCCTGCGCGCCGCTTCAAGCAACGTCTCGGGCAGGATCGAGGCCCGGCGCTCGCTCACGGGCAGATCTTCGGCCCTTTCTTGCCCCCCGCCAATTCGACGATCAGGCCCATCAGCCGGCCGAGATTCTCCGGCGGCAGCGGCGCCAACAGCTCGGCGCCCTCATTGGCCTCGGCGCATTGGACGGACGTCGTCTTCTTGAGCATGTCGCCGACCAGGATATCGCGCATGATTCCGCGCATCGTCTCGGGGCTCAGCCCCTCGGGCATCTTCTTGTCGCCAAACGTCTTGAACACGGCGACCGCGCCCTCCCAATGGGCTCCGGCATCGGCGCTGAGCCGTCGCGAAAGCTCATGCCCCGCGTTGAGCAAATAGGCGCTGGCCGGCAGCGAGGCCCGGCATTTGTCCGCAAGGGCATCGAGGACGCTCGGCAGGGCGAACAAGGTAAGGTCGTTGACCTGCGCCCGCGTCACGCAGACCGGCGGCGTGGCGGCCGCGCTTGCGCTCGCCCCAGCCAATGCCAGCGCCGCACAGGCTGCCCCGATGCGTCTCATTGCTCGTCCTCCCACAGTCTCACGGTCGCGACGGCCAAAGCAGCGATGCCTTCGCCGCGCCCGGCGAAGCCGAGCCGCTCGGTCGTCGTCCCCTTGATGCTAATCCGCGCCACCGGCACCCGCAACAGCGCCGCCACCCGCGCTCGAATCGCCTCGCGGTGGGGCCCGAGCCTCGGGGCCTCGCAGACGAGGGTGGCGTCGACATGATCGATTAGCCCGCCCCGCGCCGCGACCAGGGCGCGGGCATGCTCGACGAAGAGGGAGGAGGGGGCGCCCTTCCATTGGGGGTCGGACGGCGGGAAGTGGAGGCCGATATCGCCCTCACCCATGGCGCCGAGCAAGGCGTCGGTAATGGCGTGGAGCAACACGTCGGCGTCGCTGTGCCCGGCGAGGCCCTTGCCGTGCGGCACGAGCACCCCGCCCAGCCAGACCCCGTCGCCGGGCGCAAAGGCGTGGACGTCGAAGCCGAGGCCGGTGCGGCTGACGAGGCGGGCGGCGAGCATCGCCTCCGCGCGGGCGAAATCCTCCTCGTAGGTGAGCTTCTCGAGTCTCGGGTCGCCGGGCACGATGACGGCCCCCAGGCCGTAGGCGCGGCCGATCTGGGCGTCGTCGCTGGCCTCGCCGCCGGTCCAGGCGCGGTGGGCAGCGAGGATGGCGTTGAAGCGGCAGGCCTGCGGAGTCTGCACCCGGTAGAGGCCGCTCCGGTCGACCAGGTCGCCCAGTGCGGTCGCGCTCCCGTTTGAGCGGCCGCGAACGACCGTGTCGACGCCTGGGAGGGCCGGCACGGCGAGGTCATTATCCGCCACCGCGGCGATCAGGCGCTGCCAGACGTCGAGGTAGACGAACGGGCGCGCGGCGTCGTGGATGAGGACGATATCCGCGCCGCCGTCGGCGGCAATCGCCTCCAGCCCGTTCCGTACCGATTGCCGCCGCTCGGCGCCGCCCAGGATGGGGAGCGGCAGGGCGCGGCCCTCGACCGCCTCTTCGTACAGCGCCTCCTGACCCGGCCCGATCACCACCCGTATGTCGTCGGCCCCCACCCGGCGCAGATGGTCCACCGCATGCGCGAGCACCGTCTTGCCGCCGAGCCGTCGATATTGTTTCGGCACGCCGCCCCCGGCCCGCGTCCCGCTCCCCGCGGCGACGATCAGAGCGACGGTTTTTCCCCCTTCGGCCATGCGCGGGAACTAGGCCGTGGGGGCAGGGGGTGCAACTCATCCTCCCCTCGATTTCGAGGGGAGGGGGACCATGCGAGCATGGTGGAGGGGTTATTGGGGCGAGAAGAGGCCCCTCCACCGCACTTCGTGCGGTCCCCCCTGCAAATGCAGGGGGGGGACAAGCGCCCCCTAACTTGCCCGCCACCGCCTTTGCCCCTATTTCGCGCCCTCTAATGCGCAAGCTCGCCCCCATCTCGATCGGCCCCGTCCGCATCGACGCGCCGGTCATCCTGGCGCCGATGACGGGAGTCACCGACCGGCCGTTCCGCCGCGCCGTCAAGAGCTACGGCGCCGGCCTCACCGTCACCGAGATGATCGCGTCGCAAGCGGCGATCCGCGAGACCCGCCAGTCGCTTCAGAAGGCGGCGTGGGACCCGATCGAGGATCCGGTCTCGATGCAGCTCGCCGGCTGCACGCCGCGCGAGATGGGGGAGGCGGCAAAGCTCAACGAGGATCGCGGCGCGGCTATCATCGACATCAACATGGGCTGCCCGGTCAGGAAGGTGGTCAACGGCGAAGCCGGCTCGGCGCTGATGCGCGATCTCAAGCTCGCCGCACAGATCGTTGAGGCGACGGTGAAGGCGGTCCGTGTCCCGGTCACGCTCAAGATGCGGATGGGCTGGGACCATGGCGCTCTCAACGCCCCCGAGCTCGCCCGCATCGCCGTCGGTCTCGGCGTCCGCATGATCACCGTCCACGGCCGCACCCGCAACCAGATGTACAAGGGCGAGGCGGACTGGGCCTTCGTCCGGCGTGTGAAGGAGGCCGTTGACGTCCCTGTCATCGTCAACGGCGACATCTGCTCGATCGAGGACGTCGAGACGGCGCTCCGCCTCTCCGGCGCCGACGGCGTGATGGTCGGCCGCGGCGCCTACGGTCGCCCTTGGCTGCTGAGCCAGGTGATGCAGTGGGCGAAGACCGGCGAGCGCCTCCCCGACCCCGACCTCGACGAACAATATGCCGTGATTACCGAGCAGTATGAGGCGATGCTCGCGCTCTACGGCGAGGAGACCGGGGTCAACATCGCCCGCAAGCATATCGGCTGGTACACGCGCGGCCTCCACGGCTCCGCCGAGTTCCGCAACGCCTTCAACAAGGAACCGGACGCCAGGCGGGCCAAGGCGATGCTGTACGAATTCTATGCCCCCTGGCTGCGCAAGGCCGCGGCCTGACCGAGCCGAGCGCCAGCCCGAGCGGCTTTCGCGCGACTCCTGTGTTCTTTTTGCCACAACGTTGTGGTAGCCCCACTTTGTGAACGCCGCCGCGCCGATCAAAGCCGAATCACGACCTCGCTGGCAGCGGCGCTTGTCGGTCGCGCTCTACCGCAGCCGCTTCGTACCGTTGCTGGAGATTGCGACGGTCATCGCGCTCGTCGGCATAGCCGTGGCGAGCTACTTCATCGTCAAGGATCGCAGCGCGAGCGAGACGCTGCTGAGCCCGCCGGCGGTGGCCGGCCTGCTGGTCGCCAACCTCGTGCCAGCAATGCTCCTGATGGTGCTGATCGCTCGACGGTTAGCGATGCACCGCGCCGCTCGATCATCGATTGGTGGAAGGGGGCGCCTTCACGTCCGTCTGGTTGCCCTGTTCTCCATTATCGCCAGCGTACCCACGCTGCTGGTGGTGATCTTCGCGTCGCTTCTCTTTCAGAACGGGTTGCAGTTCTGGTTTTCGGAGCGGTCCCAGACCGTGCTGGCCAGCGCCGAACACGTCTCGCAAATCTACGCCCGGGAGCACCGGGCCCGCATCGAGCTCGACGTTCAGACGATGGGCGGCGACGTCGTTAAGAGGATCAACGAGTTCGGGCTCTATAGCCAGCTGTTCAAGGACGCCGTCTTCTACCAGGCAGCCGTTCGCCAGCTTCAGGAAGCCGCGATCTTGCGCATCGGCACCGACGGCAAGGTCCATAACGACATCTACGAGCTCAATCTGGATCACCGAGATCTTGTCTCTCGTTTCCCGCCGAGCCTGTTGCGCACGATGAAGGCGGGGCAGGTACTCAGCACCACCAGTCCAGACCGGATGGAAGCGGTGGTAAGGCTGGATCCGGATGCGGAGATATTTTTCTACGGCTCACGCTATGTGAATCCGTCGGCGCTGGCGCAGATCGGCCGCGCGAAGAGTGCACTCGGCGCCTACCGGACGACGCTGGACAATACGCGAAAGCTGCAGTTCCGCTTCAACGCGATCTTACTCCTCGTGTCACTGCTGATCGTGGCGATCGCTATCTGGATCGCGCTGGCGATTGCCGATCGCATGGTCCGACCCGTAGGACAGCTGGTCGATGCTGCCCGCCGTATTGGTGGTGGCGACCTCTCCGTGCGCGTCCCTGGCTCGCGGGTCCATGACGAGGTTGCCACGCTCGGCTCCGTCTTCAACCGCATGACCCGCCGCCTAGAGGAGCAGACCGGCGCTCTCGTCTCGGCCAATTCGCAGCTCGACAGCCGCCGGGCGTTTATCGAGGCGGTGCTGTCCGGGGTCACGGCCGGCGTCGTCTCGGTCGACCGCAACCGCCACATCCGGCTGATCAACAGCTCGGCCGAAGCCCTGCTCAAGACGGCGAAGGAGAAAGCCGTCGGTCAGCCGCTGGCCCGCCTCGCGCCCGAGCTCGACGCGCAGCTCGACAGCGACGAGCGGGAGGGGATCGTCCAGCTCGCCTCGGCGGGGGAGCCGCGGACGCTGGCGGTGAAGAGGGTCAAGGTCGAGGGCGGGCACGTGCTCACCTTCGACGACATCACCGAGCAATTGCTCGACCAGCGCCGCGCCGCCTGGTCCGACGTCGCCCGCCGCATCGCCCATGAGATCAAGAACCCGCTGACCCCGATCCAGCTCGCCGCCGAGCGCCTCCAGCGCCGCTACGGCAAGGAGATCGCCTCCGACCCCGAGACGTTCGAGCAACTGACCGGCACCATCGTCCGGCAGGTCGGCGACCTCCGCCGCATGGTCGACGAATTCTCGTCGTTCGCGCGCATGCCCAAGCCCGTGTTCAACGAGGAGGCGGTGGCCGAGATCGCCCGCCACGCTCTGTTCCTGCACGAGGTGGCGCATCCGGACATCGCCTTCGTCCTCGACGCGCCCGAGCCATCGCCTCTGCTCGTTTGCGACCGCCGCCAGCTCGGCCAGGCGCTCACCAACATCGTCAAGAACGGCGTCGAAGCCATTCAGCAGAAACGGGAAGAAAAGGGCAAAGGCGAGGGCCCCGATTCGATCACGATCCGAATTCTCGAAGGCGAGGGCCGGCTGTGCATCGAGATCGCCGACACCGGCATGGGGCTGCCCGTCGAGCGGTCGACGCTGACCGAGCCCTACGTCACCACCCGGGTCAAGGGGACCGGGCTCGGCCTCGCCATTGTCAAGAAGATCGTGGAGGAACATTTCGGCAGCATCGAATTTGAGGACGCACAAGGCGGGGGCACGCTCGTCCGCCTCGTCTTCGATGCCGAGACGCTCGCCCGCCTCGGCGGCGGCGCGGCGGAGATTCACACCGGCAAGGCGGCGAACGGGTAGGGCATGGCTCTCGACATCCTCATAGTCGACGACGAACAGGACATCAGGGAGCTCGTCTCCGGGGTGCTCCAGGACGAAGGCTATTCGTGCCGGACCGCGGCGAACAGCAGCGAGGCGCTGCAGGCGCTCGTAGACCGGCGGCCGTCGCTGGTGCTGCTCGACGTCTGGCTGCAGAATTCGAAGCTCGACGGGCTCCAGCTGCTCGAGGAGATCAAGCGCCGCGACCCTTCGCTGCCGGTGCTGGTGATCTCCGGACACGGCAACCTCGACACCGCGGTTGCCGCGATCCGCCAGGGCGCCGTGGATTTCATCGAGAAGCCGTTCGAGGCCGGCCATCTCCTCCACCTCGTCGCCCGTGCGACCGAGACCGATCGCCTCCGCCGCGAGAATGCGAGCCTCAAGGCCCAGATCGGCCAGGAGACCGAGCTCACTGGCTCCAGCGTCGCGATCAACGCGGTGCGCGCCACCCTGAAGCGGGTGGCCGGCACGGGGAGCCGGGTGCTGATCACTGGCCCGGCCGGCGTCGGCAAGGAGGTGGCGGCGCGGCTACTCCACGAATGGTCGAACCGGGCCAAGGCGCCGTTCGTCGTCGTCTCGGCCGCGCGGATGACTCCGGAGCGGGTCGAGGAGGAATTGTTCGGGGTGGAGGAGGGGGGCGAGCTCGCCCGGCCGGGCCTGCTCGAGCAGGCGCATGGCGGCACCCTGTTCCTCGACGAGATCGCCGACATGCCGATGCCGGCCCAGGCCAAGATCCTGCGAGTCCTCACCGACCAGAGCTTCACCCGGGTCGGCGGCCAACGCACGGTCAAGGTCGACATGCGGGTCGTCTCGTCGACCTCGCGGCTGCTCGCCGAGGAAATCGCCGCGTCCCGCTTCCGGGAAGATCTTTTTTACCGCCTGAACGTCGTACCGGTGCATCTTCCGGCACTTTCCGAGCGCCGTGAGGACATACCCGAACTGGTCGCCCATTTCGCCGCCCGCTATGCGGCCGAGCAACGCCTGCCCACCCCGAATTTCACCGCCGACGCCATCGCCGCGCTCCAGGCTTACGACTGGCCGGGCAATGTTCGACAGCTGAGGAATGTCATCGAGCGCACCATCATCCTGGCTCCCGGTGCGAGGGTGGGCTCGATCGAGATCGACATGCTGCCGCCCGAAATCCTCAACGAGCAGGCGTCATTGAGCCCCTCCGAAGCCGTCAAGGCGATCATGGGAACGCCTTTGCGCGAGGCCCGCGAAACCTTCGAGCGGGAGTATCTCAAGGTCCAGATCCGGCGCTTCTCCGGCAATATCTCCCGCACCGCGACCTTCATCGGCATGGAGCGCTCGGCGCTCCACCGCAAATTGAAGGCGCTCGGCATCGGCGACACCCGCGGCGACGGCAACGGCGAGTGACCGCGTGGCGCCGGCTCTCGTGCCGTGCTATGGGCCGGCGGCACGACGCCCCCTAAGCGGGCGCCTAAGCGGACAACGAATCCGCCAATAAGGAGAGTGGGCGATGGCCGACAAGGTCAACAACCTCCAGGATATGTTCTTGAACAGCCTCAGGCGATCGAAGACTCCGGTCACGATGTTCCTGGTGAAGGGCGTCAAGCTGCAGGGCATCATCACCTGGTTCGACAATTTCTCCGTGCTGCTGCGCCGCGACGGCCACGCGCAGCTCATCTACAAGCACGCCATCTCCACGATCATGCCGTCGCACCCGATCGACCTCGCGGAGATCGAACGCGCCTTCGCGGAGCAGCAGGAGAAGAAGAAGCCGACCCTCTTGCAGGAGGTCTTTCTCGGCGCCGTCCGCCGCTCGGGCGAGCCGGTGACGATGTTCCTGGTCAACGGAGTCATGCTCCAGGGCGACATCATCGCCTTCGACCTGTTCTGCATGCTGCTGCAGCGCGACGGCCTGTCGCAGCTCGTCTACAAGCACGCCGTCTCGACGGTGCAGCCGGAGCATCCGGTGACCTTCCACGAGGCCGAGGACGAGGAGCCCGCCGCCTGAGCGTCTTCGACCGCAACGAAAATGACGAGTTCGCCCGCGGCGCCAAAGCGGTGATCGCGCTGCCCGAGCTCGGCCGCGACGGCTTGCGCGACGCCGACGCGCGGCTCGATGAAGCGGCGGGGCTCGCCGGCGCCATCGGCCTCGACGTCGTCGAGCGGCTGCGCTTCCGCATCCGCCAGCCGCGCCCCGCGACCCTGTTCGGATCCGGCCAGGTCGAGCAGATCGCCGAGGCTCTCGACCGGCACGGGGCGGAGCTGCTCATTGTCGACGCGCCGATCAGCCCCATACAGCAGAAGAATCTCGAGACCGCCGCCAAGGCCAAAGTGATCGACCGCACCGGCCTGATCCTCGAAATCTTCGGCGAGCGGGCGGCGACGGCGGAAGGGCGGCTGCAGGTCGAGCTTGCCCATCTCGACTATCAGGCGGGACGGCTGGTCCGCTCCTGGACCCACCTCGAGCGCCAGCGCGGCGGCTTCGGCTTCCTCGGCGGTCCGGGCGAAACCCAGATCGAGGCCGACCGCCGCCTGATCCGCGACCGGATGGCCAAATTGCGCCGCGAGCTCGACCAGGTGACCCGCACCCGCGCCCTCCATCGCGCCCGGCGGCAGCGGGCACCGTGGCCGGTGATCGCTTTGGTCGGCTATACCAATGCCGGCAAGTCGACCCTGTTCAACCGGCTGACGCGGGCCGAGGTCATGGCCGAGAATTTGCTCTTCGCGACGCTCGACCCGACGATGCGCGAGGTGCCGCTCCCCGGCTTCGACAAGGCCATCCTGTCCGACACGGTCGGCTTCATCTCCGAGCTTCCCACCCAGCTCGTCGCGGCGTTCCGGGCGACTCTGGAAGAGGTGATCTCGGCCGACCTCATCGTCCATGTCCGCGACATCTCCCACCCCGACAGCGACGCCCAGCGCGAGGATGTCGAACGGGTGCTGAAGGAGATCGGCGCCGGCGGGGAAGGGGGACAGGGGGTGATCGAGGCTTGGAACAAGACCGATCTGCTCGCCGGCAATGCGGCCGCGCACGTCGCTGCCGAAGCCGTGCGCCGCGAGGACGTGGTGCCGATCTCGGCGCTGACCGGGGCGGGGCTGGACGACCTCCTCGAATGCGCAGCGACTCGCCTCCGCAAGGGCGCCCGCCTCCGCACTGTCCGGATCGCGGCGTCCGACGGCGAGATGATCGCCTGGCTCCACGCCAACGGCGAGGTGGTGGCGTCGCGGCCCGACAAGCTGGTGACGGAATATGAGGTACGCCTGTCCGAAGCGGATTGGGCGCGGTTCGAAGCCCGGCAGAGCGAGGAGACCTAGGTCACGTCTCCCGCTTCGCCCGTTGCCAAAGCGATTCGAGGGCATCAATATCCATGTTAGTCAGTGGCTTGTCGGCGATTTCTTCTACTCGCCGGAAACGCCTCTCGAACCGCTCGTTCGCTTCGCGCAGCGCGGCTTCCGGGTCGATGCCGAGATGGCGGGCGTAGTTGACGACGCTGAACATCAGGTCGCCGAGCTCGTGGATCCGCTCGGCTTCGCTCACCGCAGCGTCGAGCTCCGCCAGCTCCTCGTCGATCTTGGCGCGCGGGCCGCGCGAGTCGGGCCAGTCGAAGCCGATCCGCGCGGCGCGGCGCTGGAGCTTCTCGGCGCGCTTCAGCGCCGGCAGGGCGAGAGCGACGTGGGCAAGGGCGCTGCTGTCCTCGTGCCGCCCGCGCTCGGCGGCTTTCAGCGCCTCCCATCCCGGGCTTGCGGCGGCATCGCCGAAGATATGCGGGTGCCGGCGGATCATCTTGGCGCAGATTGCCGCCATGACGTCATCGATTCCGAAGGCGCCGATCTCCTCGGCCATGCGGGCGTGGTAGACCACCTGCAGCTGCAGATCGCCAAGCTCGTCCTTCAAGTCCGCCATGTCACCGCGCCGGATCGCGTCGGCGACCTCATAAGCCTCCTCGATCGTGTAGGGCGCGATCGTCTCGAAATTCTGTTCGCGGTCCCATTCGCAGCCGCCCACCGGGTCGCGCAGGTGGCGCATGATCTCGACCAGGGCGGCGAGCGAGGCGGCGGAAGGGGGCGATTCCCGGCTCATCTTAAAGTGCGATAATATACATTATGTAAAATACAGAGGCGGCCGGAGCGGCCGGAGCCCCTCATGGCTTCAGCACCAGCATGTTGCCCTGCACGCCCCAGCCGGCGAGCGACGACAGGAAGTTCATGCCAAGCACGTTGGTGTCGCCGGCGGACTCGGCGGCCAGGTGGACATCGAAATCACGTCGCTCGATCGATCCCACGGCAAGCCGAGCCGCCACTGCGCGCTTCTCGAGCGCCTGGCCGTTGGCCGTGTCGACCATCACCGGAAATCCGGGCGACGGTTCGACGTCGGCCTCCCGCGCCGCCTCTGCCGACAAGGTGGTCACGGTGGCCCCACTATCGATGAGGAAGCGCACCCGAGTCCCGTTGACGCGCGCATTGACCCAGAAATGGCCGTCCTCGGCCTTGGGGATGCGGATCTCGGCGCCCGCGCGGACAACCTCCCCTTCCCCGCGGTTGACGTCGAGGATTCGGCGGCCCAGCGCCAGGAAATCATCCTTCAGGCTGAAGGCGATAAAGGCCGCGCCGAAGATCAATATCCAACCGGCAAGGATCTTGAGGCCGTGCGCGACCGGAATGCGCCTGACCATCAGCGCGCTAATCACCAGGACGAGGCAGCCGAGCAGATAGAGGAAATTCAGCGCCTGATCGCCCCCCGATCCGCTCACCAAGCGATCTCCTGTCCGTCATAAGCCGGCTCCACCCCCTCGGGCAGCTCGGCCAACAGGTTCTCATAATCCATGCTGTTGTCCATGTGGGTCAGCAAAGCCCGACCCGGCGCGAGCTGCCGGATCCATTCGAGCGACTGAGCGAGATGCGGGTGCGTCGGATGGGGGCGCCGTCGCAAAGCGTCGACGATCCACAGGTCCGCGCCTTGGAACGCGATCTCCATTGCTGGCGTCAAAGCGTTGAAATCGGTGGAATAGACCACGGTCTTCCCACCCGCATCGAAGCGCAGGCCGGCGGTCGTGATCGGCCCGTGTGGCTGATCGACGGTTCGCACCGATATGCCGCCCAGGTTGATATGGTCGGGCAATAGCCGCGGGCTCACCACCGCGGGGTAACCGTCCTTGCCGTCGAAAGCATAAGCGAAGCGGGCCTTGAGGCTGTCGAGCGTCTCCTGGCGAGCATAGCCGGCAACCGGGCGCCCACGCGCATGGTAGAGCTGCCTCAGATCGTCGATGCCGTGGCAATGGTCGGCATGGTCGTGGGTCCAGATCACCGCCTCGACCTCGTCCACGTCGGCGTCGAGCAGCTGTTCCCTGAGGTCCGGTCCCGTATCGACGAGGATGCGTGTCGTGCCGTAGCTGACCAGGACCGAGACCCGGCGGCGGCGGTTCTTCGGATTGTTGCGGTCGCACTGGCCCCAGTCGTTGCCGACCCGCGGCACGCCGGACGAAGTGCCGCAGCCAAGGATCCTGACCTCCATCACACTGCCTTCGCGAACAGGGTGCGAAAATTGGCGGCGGTGCGCTCGGCCAGCGTCTCCACCGGCAGGCCGCGCAGCTCGGCCACGAACCTGGCGGTGTCCGCCACGAAGGCGGGCTCGCATGGCTTCCCTCGGTGCGGAACCGGCGCCAGGAAAGGCGAATCGGTCTCGATCAGCAGCCGCTCGAGGGGAATGGATTTGGCGGTCTCCTGCAGGTCCTTGGCGTTCCTGAACGTCACGATCCCGGACAGCGAGACATAGAGGCCGAGGGTGAGCGCCCGCTCGGCGAAGGCGGCGCTTGCCGTGAAGCAATGGATGACGCCGGCAAAGGGCCCCTTTTCCATTTCCTCCTCGAGGATCGCGCCGGTGTCCTCCTCGGCGTCGCGGGTGTGGACGATGACGGGCAGACCGGTCTCGCGCGCCGCGGCGATGTGGGCGCGGAAGCTCGCTCGCTGCCGCTCGCGGTCGCTATGGTCGTAATAATAATCGAGGCCGCTCTCGCCGATCCCGACCACCCTCGGGTGGTGCGCGCGTTCCGCCAGCAGGGCGGCGTCAACCTCCGCATGCCCGTCGGCCTCGTGCGGGTGGATGCCGACCGAGGCCCAGACGTCCGCTTCCCGCTCCGCCACGCCGATCACCGCGTCCCACTCCGACCGGCGCGTCGAGATATTCAGCATCGCCTCGACCCCGGCGGCGCGGGCGCGGGCGAGCACGCCGGCCTGATCCTCGACCAGGCCCTCGTAATTGAGGTGGCAGTGGCTGTCGACGAACATGCCCCGCCTCTAAGGGCTTATGCCGCCTCCGTCATCGGGGAATGCGAGGTACTCCGCCCCTCAGAGAACGAAATCGCTGGTGGTGAGCTGGTGACCGTCGGCGACGGTGACGAGGATCTGGAAGTCGGCCTGGCCGTTGCCGTCGACATCGCCGGAGACGGTCCAGATATTGTTGCCGCCGTCGAGGACGACGAGCTGGCCGGCATGGCCGTCGAAGGCGCCGACCAGGTGGAACGCGTCGTCGCCCCCGCCCGTCACCGCGTCGATGCGGCCGAGATCGATGACGTCGCCGGCGGTGAAGTCGAGGATGCGGTCGCTCGCTCCCACCATCGATTCGTCCACGCTCTGGTAGCGGAACGTGTCCGCCCCTCCCCCGCCGGTGAGATCGTCGTTGCCGAGCCCGCCGTAGAGAAGGTCGTTGCCGGCGCCGCCGATG
>JAXDOX010000003.1:0-139546 GCA_034668625.1 Sphingomonadales bacterium | reverse complement strand
GTCTTCCACATGATGGGCTGGCGCGAGGCCGCGGCGGCGCCGGCGGAGAAGTTCAACAAGGTGCCGCCGATGCCGGTCGAGGACTTCCACTGGCTCGGCAATCTCGGGCTGACCGGCGCCACCGCCTATTTCGGGCTGCTGCGGGTGGCGCAGGCGAAGGAGGGGGACCGGGTGTTCGTCTCCGCCGCCGCCGGCGCGGTCGGCTCCGCGGTGGTGCAGATCGCCAAGGCCAAGGGCATGATTGTGATCGGCTCCGCGGGCGGGGCGGATAAGGTCGCGTTCGTGAGGGAGATCGGCGCGGACGCGGCGATCGACTATAAGGCCGAACCGGTGGTGCAGGGGCTGATGCGCGAGGCGCCTGAGGGAATCGACGTCTATTTCGACAATGTCGGCGGCGACCATCTCGACGCCGCCTTCGCGGCGGCCCGGCCGAATGCGCGCTTCGCAATTTGCGGCATGATCGACAGCTACAATTCGGGCTCCAACCACGCCTTCCGCTATATCATGCGGGTGATCGCGGCGCGGATCACGATCAAGGGCTTCATCTACACCGACTATCTGCCGGAGATGGGCGATTTCTACCGCGACATGGGGGGCTGGGTGGCGAGCGGGGCGGTGAAGAGCCGCGAGACGGTCCGGGACGGCATCGAGGCGGCGCCCGACGCCTTCCTCGACCTGTTCCGGGGCGCCAATATCGGCAAGATGCTGGTCCGGCTGTGAACGAGGACGAAGCGGCGATCCGCGCGCTGATCGACGAGCGGGCGGCGGCGCTCAACGACAAGGACGGGGCGCGGGCGGTGAAGGGGCTGGCGCCCGACCTGGTCGCCTTCGAGCTGGCGCCGCCGCTGGTCGCGGGGAACGCGACCGACGCGATGGCGGCGCAGGCCTGGTTCGACGGTTTTGAGGGGCCGGTGGAGGCGGAGGTGCGCGACCTGGTCGTGCATGTGGACGGGGATGTGGCCTTCTCGCACAGCCTCAACCGGCTCAAGGCGACGCACAAGGGCGGGCGCAAGGTCGATTTCTGGATGCGCTCGACGCTCGGCTTCAGACGGCGGGAGGGCGAGTGGAAGATCGTCCACGGCCACAGCTCGGTGCCCTTCCGAATGGACGGAAGCTTCACCGCGGCGCTGGATCTGGAGCCGTAACGTCACCCCGGGCTTGATCCGGGGTCCATCTTCTTTGCGCCAGGGGCGGGAGGAAAAGGTGGATGCCGGATCAAGTCCGGCATGACGGTTCAGCTCAGCTCCGCCAGCCTCTCCTTCACCCGCACCAGATCGGCAACGAACCGGGCATATTCGGCTTCCTTGTCGTCCTGGACGCGGAGCAGGAAGCTGGGGTGGACGGTGACCCAGGCCTCGCCGCCCTCGGGCAGGGCATGGGCGCGGCCGCGGGTGGCGGTGATGGTGACCGCCTTGCCGAATAGCGAGCGGGCGGCGGTGGCGCCGAGCGCGACGGTGAGGGTCGGGCGGAGGATCGCCCGCTCCTGCTCGATCCACCAGCGGCAGGCCTCGATCTCGCCCGCGTCGGGCTTGGAATGGATACGGCGCTTGCCTCGGCGCTCGAACTTGAAATGCTTGACCGCGTTGGTGATGTAGGCCTGGCCGCGGTCGATTCCGGCGTCGCCCAATGCCCGGTCGAACAGCTGGCCGGCGGGGCCCACGAACGGACGGCCGGCCAGATCCTCCTGGTCGCCGGGCTGCTCGCCGACGAACATCAAGGGTGCCGCCACCGGGCCTTCGCCGAACACGGTCTGCGTCGCATGCTTGTAGAGGTGGCAACGGGTGCAGCCGCGCGCTTCCTCGCGCACCGCCTCCCAGGCGGCGTTGGCGTTGCCGCCCACAGCCTCTCGCGACGTTTCGGCCATTGTCCCCGTCAACGCCGTTGCGGCGACGTTTCTCCAGGCTTCCTGTCGGACCTCCTTCGCCATCCGCTCGAGCCGCCGGACGAGCGGGTCGCTTCCCTCGGCGAGCAGGCCCGGCCGCTCGCGCAGGCGCAGGAGCAGAGTGTAGAGGAGGGCGAAGCGCTCCGGGTCCGGATGGCGGACGACGGTCTCGGCCAAGGTGAGGAAGGCGCGGGGAACGGAGAAGGGCGCGCCCGACGCGGGGAGCGGGGACGCGCCGCCTGCGAGGCCGACGTGCCACGCCACATGGTCCGGCGGCACGCCGGCACCGGCGAGCGCCCGCGCGGCCTGGCGCCACCCCTCGAAATCGTCCTCGCCCGCGAGCCGGACGATCCTCACCACAGTGTCTCGCAGGGGAATTCGGCGAAGGCGGGGTCGCGGGTGAGGAGAACCAGGTCTTCCAGCTCCGCCTGCGCGGCCAGGACTCGGTCGAACGGGTCGCGATGGGTGGTGCCATAGCTCCCCGCGCGCAACGCATGCTCGATCGTGATGGGGAGGATGCGAAATTGCTCCCGGCTCAGCAGGCCGCGGAAACGCGGGACCACCTTGTCGCCGCCCCTGAGCTTGCCGAGCCGATGCTTGATCGCGAGCTCCCAGGCCGCGACGGGACTGACGCAGACCACGCGTGCCTCCGTGATCGCCTCGACCGCCGTCGGGCTAAGCTTGGGATCCTCAAGCCACCACCAGAACAGTGCGTGTGTGTCTAGAAGGAGCTGTACTTGCCTTCCCACGCGTCAAGCTCCTCGTCCGGCAGCGGGTCGAAAAATGCGGAATCGGGAATGGGCGGGATGATCCCTTTCAACGCACCCGGCTGCCGCCGAACCACATGTTCGACGGGGTCCACTGGGAGCAGCAGCGCGTAAGGCTTGCCAGCCTTGGCGATGACAATCTCCTCTCCCTCTTTGACCCGGTCGAGGAGCTTCGAGAGGTGGGTCTTAGCTTCGTGGACGTTCACCATGGTGGGCTTTGGGTCCGCATCGGCCACGGGGCGTCTCCTGATGGACTAACCTAGTCCATTTGCTTCCAAATCTCAACCGACGAAGTTCAGCTGCTTTTTGGCGGCTTCGGCCAAGCGCGCAAGTTGCGCGACCAAATTGCCCCGCCGTCGCTTCGCCGCGCGGCTCGCTCCGCCTGCCGCTGGCCGGTACGCGGGGGCTCTTCGTTCATCTGGCGTACAGCCGGCGGGGCCAGTCTTGCCGGGTCGGACAGGGGGAGGGCCTCTGCCCAAGTAAGCGTAACGGGGCATATTTTCCCATGGCGATGTACGTCTATTCGATCGGCGGCGAGCCGGTGGGCTTCGTCTACGAGACCTTCATCCACGACCTGGAGGGAACGCCGCTGGGCCGCATCATCGGCTCTCGCGTCCACCGGCTCGACGGTTCCTATGCCGGCGAATGGTTCAAGGAGATGGTTGTCGACCGGTCGACCGCGCGGCCGCGGGCGCTCCCGCCCGTCGCCGAGCCGCCGCACCGCACCCCGCCCGGCCGGGGCACGCCCCGCCGCATCGTGGTCGATTACGGCTATGCCGATTCCTTCGCCCTCCTGTATGAGGGCGCAGCCGCCGGCGCGTTCAGCCAGGCGGCGGAGTGAGCCGGAGCCAGTGATGATCCTCGTGGTGGACGACGAACCGCAGGTGCGGGCCGTGATCGCGCGCGGCCTTACCGCGCTCGGCTATCGGGTGCGCGAGGCGGCCGGCGGCGAGGAGGCGCTCGCTATCGTCCGCGCCGACCCGCCGAGCCTCGTCATCCTGGACTATATGATGCCCGGCATGGACGGCGCGGAGACCGCGCGCGGCATCGCCGAGATCGATCCCGATCTCCCGATCCTGTTCTCGACGGGCCACGCCGCGCTGAGGACTCTGCGCAGCGCCGCCGGCGAGGACGTGTCGATACTCGAAAAGCCGTTCACGCTCGAGGAGCTCGACGCGCTGATCCGCGAGATCCATCCGGGACGAAGGGTGAAGACGGCGTAGGCCCACGGCTCCAGGCGCCCCTCGTCATGCCAGCGAAGGCTGGCATCCATGCGGCCTCCTAGCCCGTTCTGAATCAGCATGGACCCCAGCCTTCGCTGGGGTGACGGCATGTCGCTGTCTAGCCCGTCGGCCCTTCCCCCTCCCCGTCCGCCGCGCGCTCCAGGGCGGCGACGTCGAGCTTGCCCATCTTTATCATTGCCTGCATCGCGCGGCCGGCGCGGGCTCGGTCCGGATCGCCGAGCAGGCGGGGGAGGGCCTTGGGCACCACCTGCCAGGAGAGGCCGAAGCGGTCCTTGCACCAGCCGCAGCGGCTGGGCTCGCCGCCGCCGGCGGTCAGCGCCTCCCAGTAACGATCGACCTCCGCCTGGTCCTCGCAGGAGATGCTGAACGACACCGCCTCGCTGAACTTGAAATGGGGGCCGCCGTTGAGGCCGAGGAACGGCCGGCCCATCAGGGTGAACTCCACGGTCAGCGCGTTGCCGGCCTTGCCCGAGGGGTAATCGGCCGGAGCGCGCTGGACCTTGTCGACGCGGCTGTCGGGGAAGATCGAGGCGTAGAGGGTAGCGGCCTCCTCGGCCTGGCCGTCGAACCAGAGGCAGGGCGTGATCGAGGTCATTGTGTTTCCTTTGATGCCGAGTCAGCGTTCCCTTGAGACGAGCGAGAAGATTGTGCCCTGCGGGTCGGAGCCCTGGATGATCCAGCTGCCGTCGGGAACCTCCATCGGGCCCATGCGCACCGTGCCGCCGTTGTCGCGGACGCGGTCGGCCGCGGCGTCGATCCCTTCGACGACGAAATAATAGCCCCAGACCGAGCGCGGCAGCTGCTCGGGCTTGTCCATCATGCCGCCGAGATCCACGCCGTTGGCGCCGAAGATGCGGTAGACGCCCATCGGCCCCATATCCATCTCGCGCACCGTCTCCCAGCCGAACAGGCCGGAGTAGAAGGCGAAAGCGTCCTTTTCGCCCTGGCTGGCATAGAGCTCGTGCCAGCCGCAATGGCCCGGGGTCATCGGCGGGACGGGCTCCGGCGGCGTTTCCTGCGGCCTCGGGGCGAGGATGTAGAAGAGCGCGCCGCCGGGGTCGGCGACCATGGCGAAGCGGCCGACGCCGGGAATATCCTCCGGGCCCTTGTGGATGCTGCCGCCCGCCGCCTCGATCCGCTTCGCCGTCTCGTCCGCGTCCTCGACGCCGACATAGCCGGCCCAGAGCGGAGACGCGCCCTGGGAGGTCATTTCGTCGGTGAGCTGGAAGACTCCGCCGACGCCGCGGCCGTTGGCGCTGAGGATCATGTAGGCGCCGCCGCCGGCGTCGCTGCCGGGGTGGGGCGCGGCGGTCCAGCCGACCACCTTCGAATAGAAGTCGATCGCGGCGGCCTGATCGGTGGTCATCAGCTCATACCAGATGAAGCTCGGGCTCATCTCGTCTCTCCCTCAGATTTTTTCGTCGGTATCGAGCAGCAGCTCGAAGCCGCCGAAGATCATCCGCTTCATGTCGAACGGAACGTCGGGGCCCGGCTGCATCTCCGGATCCGCCATCAGCTTGTCCATGCCCTCGCTGCGGGCATCCTTCGACGGCCAGACGACCCAGGAGAAGACGACGTTCTCGCCCTCCTCGGCGCCGACGGCGCGGTAGAAATCCGTCACCTTGCCGTGCGGGACGTCGTCGCCCCACGCCTCGACCAGCCGCAGGGCGCCGTGCCGCATGAAGCCCTTTGCGGCCCTTGCGGCCATCTCGCGATAGGCGTCCTTCTTGTCGTGCGGCACCGGGATCACGAAACCTTCGATATAGGCCATGAAGTCTCTCCTCTGGCGGGGGCGTTTAGGGTCAGGCGGCGGCTTCGGCCACCTTTTCTCCGGCAGGGCGGTCGCCGAGCGCGGCCATGTCCATCCACATCGGCTCCCAGATGTGGCCGTCCGGATCCTCGAAGCTGCGGCCGTACATGAAGCCGTGTTCCTGCGGCTCGCGCGGCTCGGCGCCGCCATTCGCCAGCGCCGCCTCGGTCATAGCGTCGACCGCCTCGCGGCTGTCGGCCGAGACGCAGAGCAGCACCTCGCTCGCCGCGCGGGCGTCGGCGACCGGCCGCGGCGTGAACTGGCGGAACTTGTCGTGGGTGAGGAGCATGACGTGGATGGTCTCGGAAAAGACCATGCAGGCGGCGGTATCGTCGCTGAACTGCGGGTTCCGGGTGGCCCCGACCGCCTCGTAGAAGGCGATTGAGCGCGGCAGGTCGGCGACCGGCAGGTTGACGAAAATGAGCTTGGGCATGGGTTCTCTCCCTGAGGCTTGGCGAATCGCTGTTTGACGGGCATGGGCGCTACTGTTATAAAAAGCAACTGTGAAGTTAGAAAAAGAAACTAAACAGCCCCGGCGCTATGGCGACGCCTGCGGAACGGCGCATGCGCTGGACCTGATCGGCGAGCGCTGGGCCTTGCTCGTGTTGCGCGAGCTGATGCTGGGGCCGAAGAGGTTCAGCGACCTGAAGCGCGACCTTCCCGGGATCAGCGCCAACGTGCTGACCCAGCGGCTCGAGGGGCTGGAGGCGACGGGGCTGGTCCGGCGGCGCAGGCTGCCGCCACCGGCCTCCGCGCAGGTCTACGAGCTGACCCCCTGGGGCTATGAAGCCGAGCCGATCATCCAGACGCTCGGCCGCTGGGCCACCCGCTCGCCGGCCCACGACCCGGGCCTGCCGCTCAGCGCCACCTCGCTGATGCTGTCGTTCCGGACGATGCAGAGCGCGGAGCGGATCGGCGGCTTCGAGGGGCGCATCGGCTTCCGCATCGGCGAGGAGGCCCTGGTCGCGACGATCCGGGACGGGCGGGTGCATACCGAACGCGGCGAGGTGGAGGGGGCCGACGCAATCTTCACCGGCACGCCGGAATCGATCGCGGCGGTCGTCTATGGCGGCCAGGAGATCGAGGCGATAGAAGCGGCCGGGGCGCTGGCCGTCGAGGGCGACCGGGCCGCGGCGCGGCTTTTCGCCACCTTCTTCCCGCTGCCGCCGAAAGTTGATCCAGGTCAAGCTTGACTAGGCCGGCTCCGGCAAAGCTGTTACGCTGGCGAATTCCCAAGAAAAAGGAGAGTCGCCGTGGCCTCGACCCCGTGCATCCAGCTTCCGCAGGACCAATATGCCCATGTCGGCGCGCCGTCGGAATGGTGGTGGCATATCGGCACCCTGCGCAGCGGCGACCGGGTGTTCGGCTTCGAGATCAACGCGACAGGGCGGCCGGACGGCGGCGGCGGCGGGGGGCCCTCCTACGGCTTCGCGCAGATCATGCTGAGCGACGTCGCCAATCAGGTCCATTACCAGACCACCTCGGCGGTCTCGCCGCTTCCGGACGGGTGGGCGCAATCGGATCCCGCCAAGCCCTGGTCGGTGGCGATCGCCGGCGATCTCCTGGGCAAGGGCGAGATCAGCATGCAGGCTGCGGCGGACAATTGCTACGACATGCAAGTCGCCGCCCAGTTCGCCGACCAGGCGACCGGCACCATCGTCCGGTTCGACGTACGGTTCGTCCAGAGCGGGCCGCCGCTCTTGGTCTGGGGCACCGGCTGCAACGAAGTGAATCCGGGCGGCAAGACCCCGCTCGAGCAGAACAATTATTATTACTCGTTCACCAACCTCGCCGCGTCCGGCACGGTCAGCATCGGCGGCGAGACGGTCGCGGTCGAGGGCACGACGTGGATGGACCACGAATATGGCTATTTCGGCACCGGGCAGGTCAATTGGGTGCTGCAGGACATGCAGCTCGACAACGGCTATTCGCTCTCCAGCTTCGCGGTGAACGCGGTGCCGTGGAAGGACGTGGCCTATGCCTCCAAGGCGACGATCCTGGGCCCTGACGGGACCAGCCGCTTCGTCGACACCGTGACCACGCCGCGCGGCGATCCCCGGCCGAGCAAGGGCGACAAGGGCGTCGATTATTATCTGCAGATGGACGTCGCGATCATCGATCCGCCAGCTACCCTGTCGGTGGTCAGCATCCTCGCCGACCAGGAGTTCCCGATCCCAGGGAGCGCGATCTACGAAGGCGCGGCGCGGGTCACCGGCAGCTTCGACGGCAAGCTCGTCACCGGCACGGGGTGGCTGGAGGAGAAGATCAAGGCTGCCACGCTCGCGCTGCCGGCGGAGGCCGAACTCACGGCCGCCATGCCCGTTCCGGCCTGATCACGCCGCCGCGGCGGCCTCGTGATGCTCCGCCATGCGGCGCGACATGAGAAGCTTGAACAGGGCGAAGGCGACGAGGCCGACCCCAGCGCTGGCGACGTGGAGCAGCCAGAAGGTCGGCGTGTCCAGGGTCGAATAGAGCTGGCCGATCTGGCCGACGATCTTATTCGCGGAGAAGAAGGCGAGGTAATAGAGGCCGATGACGGTGGCGTTGATCTGCCGCGGCGCGATCTTCGAGAAAAGCGCGAGGCTGACCGGCAGGATGCAGGCGAAGCCGATGCTGTTCAGCAGATGGAACATCACCGGCCAGAACAGGCCGATCTTGCCGCTGCCCTGAGTCAGCGCCGCGACGTAGAGGCAGAGGCCTCCGGCGATGGTGAAGAAGCTGCCGATGATCATCTTGCCGAGCTCGTCGGGCTCGCGTCGCTTGGTGCCGTACCATTTGAAGAAGGCCGCGACGGCGACCAGCATCGAGAAGCTCAGGGCCGCGTCGAGGGTGATCATCCAACTCGTCGGAATCGTGTGGCCGAAGAAGGTGAGCTGAAAGTGCTGGTCGGCCCAGATCAAATAGGCGTTGAAGATTTCCTGGTTGGTCAGAAGCGCCACGGCCATGGCCGGGATCAGAAGGATCAGCGCCAGCACACGCATCTTCTCGTCGCGGGCGAGGCGGTGGGTGAGCCAGAAATAGAGCGGAATCAGCGCCAGCAGGGCGATGAGGATGCCGACGGCGAACACGATGCCAATCACCACCGCTATGACGAGCCCGGCCAGGCCCATCGTACCGAGGGTCCGGGCCGGATCGATCGAGGGGTTCTCGCCCTCCTCGACCGGCAGATGGGGCCGGCCGGCGAGGAAGATCATCACGCCGAGCACCATGACGATTCCGGCGGTGCCGAAGCCGTAATGCCAGCCGACCTCTTCGCCCAGCGTGCCGCTGATCAGCGGCGCGACGATGACGCTGACGTTGATGGCGATGTAGAAGATCTGGAAGGCCATCGCCCGCCTGAGGTCGTTACCCTTGTAGAGGGCGCCGACTTGGCTCGCGATATTGCCCTTGAACAGGCCGACGCCGATGATCAGCGCCAGCAACGCGAACAGGAAGGCGCCCTGGATGGCCATCAGGAAATGGCCGATCGACATCGTCACTCCGCCGGCGAAGAGGGCGACTCGGCGGCCGGAGAAACGGTCGGCGATGATGCCGCCGAGGATCGGCGTCAGATAGACGAGCGAGGTATAGTCGCCGAAGATCGCCGAGGAGAGCGGCTGCCCGCTCAGCCCGGTATAATGCCAGGACCGCAGCCAGTTGAGCCCGACGACGCCGTCCATCCGGGCGGGCACCAGCAGATAATTGACCATGTAGAGGGTCAGCAGGGTCTGCATCGAATAATAAGAGAAACGCTCGCAGGCCTCGATGAAGCTGAGGTAGCCGAGGCCCTTGGGGTGGCCGAGAAAAGCGCGGTCGTTGCGGTCGGCGGTGGCCTCGAAATCGGGGGTGGCTTCGGCGACGGTCATGGTCCCTCCGGGGCTTGGGCGGCGCGAAGCTAAAGGATTGGCGGCGCGGCGCCAGTGGAATGTTCGCCGCGGCCGGTTTAGCCTTGGATGAATGAAGTTGGAGTCCAAGCCGATGCGCCTGATCCTCGCCGCCCTTGCCCTCGCCTTCGCGGCCCCCGCGCCGGCCGCGCCGGCCGACGACCTCGCCAGGCTGATGGCCGATTTCTATGCCTGGGAGCTCAAGGAAGACCCGGTGACGGCGACCTCGCTCGGGGTGCGCGACTATGACGAGAGGATCCAGGACATCAGCCTCGCCGCCGACGACCGCCGGGCCCGCGAGGCCGCCGCTTTCCTCGCCCGGCTGAACGCGATTCCGGAAAGCGGGCTCGGCGCCGCCGACCGCGCAAACCGTTCGATCCTGAAGCGCAGCCTCGGCGATATCGTCGAAGCCAATCGCTTCCCGCAGCGGGCGATGCTGTTCACCACTTATTACGGCTGGCACCAGGGCTTTGCCGGCCTCGCCGACAATCTGCCGTTCCGGACCAAGCACGATTATGAGAGCTACCTTACGCGGCTGCGCCAATACCCGGCGCTCAACGACACCGCGCTGGCGATCACCGCTTTGGCGGTGAAGGGCGGCTATACTTTGCCCTGCTCGGTCCTCGGCAATTACGAGCGGACCATCTCAGGCGTGATCGCGGAGGATCCGACGAAGTCGCGCTTCTACGAGCCGTTCACCCGCGCCCGCCCCGCCGATGTCGACGAGCCAGGCTGGGCGGAAATGCAGGCCCGCGCGCGCAAGGCGATCGTCGAGGTGCTGAACCCGGCCTATTCCAAGCATCTCGCTTTCTACCGCACCGCCTATCTGCCCCATTGCGCGAAGTCGGACAGCATCTCCGCCCAGCCCGGCGGCGCGGCCTATTACGCCTTCCGGGTGCGGCAGGAGACGACCACCGACCTCACGCCCGACCAGATCCACCGTATCGGCCTCGACGAGATCGCGCGGATCACCGCCGAGATGGACCGGGTGGCGAAGGCGGCGGGCTTCCCCACCCGCCAGGCCTTCATAGAGGAGCTGCGCTCCAACCCCGTTTATTACGCCAGGACGCCGCAGGAGCTGATGGCGCAGGCGGCGCTCGTCGCCAAGACGATCGACGGCAAGCTGCCCGGTCTGTTCGGCCGGCTGCCGCGCCTCCCCTACGGCATCCGCGCCATCCCGGCCGAGACCGCGGAGGGCACGACGACCGCTTATTACAGCCCCGGCTCGCCGCAGAGCGGGATTGCCGGCACTTATTACGTCAACACCTCGAAGCTCGACCAAAGGCCGCTGTGGGAGCTGCCGGCGCTGACCGCCCACGAGGCGGTGCCCGGGCACCACAACCAGATCGCGCTGCAGCAGGAACTCGATTTGCCGCCCTTCCGCCGCGACTTCACCTCGTTCACCGCCTTCACCGAAGGCTGGGCGCTCTATTCCGAGAGCCTCGGTGAGGAGATGGGCCTCTACGACACGCCGGCCAAGAAGATGGGCCAGCTCTCCTACCAGGCGTGGCGGGCCGCGCGGCTGGTGGTCGATACCGGCATCCATGCCAAAGGCTGGAGCAAGGCGCAGGCGGCGGCGTTCATGCGCGCCAACACCGCGCTGTCCGACGCCAATATCGACGCGGAGGTCAACCGCTACATCAGCTGGCCGGGCCAGGCGCTCGCCTACAAGCTTGGCGAGCTCAAGATACGCGAGCTGAGGATGCGGGCGGAGCGGGAGCTCGGGGCGAGATTCGACCTCCGCCGCTTCCACGACGCGGTGCTCGCCCAGGGCTCGGTGCCGCTCGACGTGCTCGAGGCGCAGATCGCCGCGTGGATCGAGGCGGAGAAGGGGAGAAGGTGATGGAACGGCCGTCATGCCGGACTTGATCCGGCATCCACCCCTGTTTGGCGAAAGGTCTGGAAGAAGAAGGTGGACCCCGGGTCAAGCCCGGGGTGACGATCCTACTCCATCCGCCTGCCTCACTTGTCCGGGGCGGGTTCCTCGCTGGTGTGGCCCTGGGCGCGGTCCTTGCGGTAGGCGCGGACCATCTGGCTCCAGCAGCCGGTGAAGCCGCCGGGGCCGACGGTCGAGCAGCTCTGGGCGCCGGTGCGTCCGACATATTCGAGGCTCTGGGCGCGCTCGGCCCAGCTCGGATTCTCGTTGCCGTTGCGACGGTCGCGCAGCTCCTTGGGAATGCGGTAGCGCTCTCGCTCGGAGCGGCGGGCGCAGATCACCACCTCGTCGCCGCTAGCGCTGGTCGGGCAGGGATCGTTGCCGTAGACGATGACCCGGGCGATGCGGTCCGACTGGGCGGCGGCGGGCGCAGCGGCGAACAAGGCGGCGGCGCCGGCGGCAAAGGCGGCGGCGAGCAGGGCGGCTTTCATCTCTCTGTCTCCGGGTCGGGGCACGTCAGATCCTCTTCGATAAGGCGATGGCGAGGCGGCAGCCGAGGCGGATCGCGCCCGACAGGATGGGATAGCCGAAGGTCTGCTCGGCGCCGGCGGCGATCGCGGTGTCGCGATGCTCCAATTCCTCGGCCTGGAAGCGGCCGATCGTGGCGGAGAGGTCCGGCTCCTCGCTGCCGAGCGCGCTCACCTGGCGGCCGTAATGGCGATCGATCTCGGTCTCGACCGCGGCGGTGCAGGCCATCGCCGCGCCCGGGCTCATAAGGGCGGTCGCGGCGCCGAGCGCATAGCCGGCGGCGTGCCAGAAGGGCTGGAGCAAGGTGGGGCGGATTCCGCGCTCGACCATCATCGCGTCGAACGTCTTGAGATGCCGCTCCTCCTGGCTCTGCATGCGGGCGATCGGGCCGGCGGCGGGATGGCGGCTGCCGAGCACGGCGAGCTGGCCGCAATAGATGCGGGTCGCGCCATATTCGCCCGCCTGGTCGACCCGGACCATCGAGTCGATGTCCGGCCGCTCGTCGCCGGGACGCCACGACGGGGCCTTCTGAGAGGCCTGGGTCGGGGCTTCGGCGGCGGTCACGCCTGCGGCCTGGGTCGTCTGAGGCTCAGCCATAGGATCAGAAGACCCGACACGGCGGAAAGGATAAAGTTCCATCCGGCGAGCGAGACTCCGAGGAGGCTCCACTGCACCTGGTCGCAGAGGATCAGCGGCGCATCCATGATCTGCTTCAGCAGATCCTCGGTCGAGCCGGCATGGAAGGCCGACGTGCACTCGGTGGGGCCCGGGAAATATTTGAGCTCGACCCCGGCATGCCAGAAAGCGATTCCGGCGCTGGTGAGGATGGCGAGGGCGGCCAGCCAGACGAAGCTCCGTCCCCGGTCGGGCAGTCCGCGCATCGCATAAGCGAGCAGAGCGAACAGCAGAGCGGCGAAATGGGCGTAACGCTGCCACCAGCACATATGGCACGGGTAGAGGTGGCCCCAATATTGCGAGAAGTACGCGCCGGCGAGCAGGGCCGCCGGCACGGCGAGCGCGAGGGCCTTCGCCTTGTCGAGGTTGGTCACGGTCATCCGTCACCCCAGCGCAGGCTGGGGTCCATGCTGAGTTGGAAACCCACGCGGCCTGCATACAGTCCGCATGGACCCCAGCCTGCGTTGGGGTGACGGCAGTGATCTTCTCCAAATCCGCATGGACCCCAGCTTGCGCTGGGGTGACGATTTGGGACACCCGACATCGAGATCAGCGCTTGCCGGTCTTGCCGCCGGCGCCGCCGGCCGCGACCGCGGCGGGGCGGGCGAGGCGGTTCAGCGTCTGGACGGCGTAATAGAGCTGATAATCGTCGATGCCGCGCTTCTTGAGATCCTCGGGCGTGGCGGCGAAGCGCGGGTCGGGCTTGCCGTCGTCCTCGATCACGTCGTCCTTGACCGCGGCCTCGTTGATCAGGTGGCGGCGAAGGTCCTCCTCGCGCAGGCGCGGCCGGCTCTTGTAATCCGGGTCGGAGAGCTGCGGCACCTCGATGTCCGGGGTGATGCCGCCTTCCTGCACCGAGCGGCCCGACGGCGTGTAGTAGCGCGCGGTGGTGAGGCGCAAAGCCGTCTTCTCGCTCAAGGGCAGCAGGGTCTGGACCGAGCCCTTGCCGAAGGTCTTCTCGCCCATCAGCAGCGCGCGGTGATGGTCCTGGAGCGCGGCGGCGACGATCTCGGCCGCAGAGGCCGAACCGGCATCGACTAGGACGACGATCGGCGCGCCGCGGGTGGCGTCGCCGGGCTGGGCATAATAGCGTTCGATGTCGCCCTTGTTGCGGCCGCGCTGGCTGACCACCTCCCCCTGTTCGAGGAACACGTCGGAGAGGCCGACCGCCTGGTCGAGCAGGCCGCCGGGGTTGGAGCGCAGGTCGACGATATAGCCGGCCGGGGCGTGACCGAGCGACTTGTTGATGCTGTTGATCGCCGCCAGCGCCTCCTGAGTGGTGGTGCGGCTGAAGGTGTTGACGTTGATCACGCCGATGCCGTCCTTGACCAGCCACTTGACCGCCGGCAGCTCGATCTTGGCGCGGGTGATCGAGACGTCGAACGGCCTGTCGCGGCCGGGGCGGACGATGGTGAGGCGGATTGCGGTGCCCGGCGCGCCGCGCATCGAATCCACCGCCTCGTCCAACGTGCCGCCGTAGATCAGCTTGCCGTTCAAATGGGTGATGTAGTCGCCCGCCTTGAGGCCGGCCTTGAAACCGGGGCTGTCCTCGATCGGCGCGACGATCTTCACCGCGCCGTCCTCCATCGTGACGTTGAGGCCGAGGCCGCCATATTCGCCCTCGGTGGTGGTCATCAGCGACTGGTAGCCGCGCTCGTCGAGAAAGGAGCTGTGCGGATCGAGGCTGTTGAGCATGCCGTCGATGGCGCCGCGGATCAAAGTCTTGTCGTCGACCTGGTCGACATAATCGGACCGGACCTTCTGGAACACGGCCATGAACTGGTCGAGCTCGCGATAGGTGTTGACGTCGACCGCGGCGAAGGCGGCGGTGGCGGCGGGGACGATCGCGACGGCGATGACGAGGCCGAGGGAGCGGATGAGGTTGGACGAAGCCATGAAGTGGGGAATCCTGCGCAAAAATGGGTTCGGGCCGAGCTTACCCGCTTTTCTAGCGGGCGGAAAGCAACGGGAGGTGAATGCGGGCCCTAGTTGTATCGATATTCGGCGTCGAGCTTGAGGAAGCCCCTCTCCCCGGCGGAGAGAGGGGGGCGAGGCTTCAGAGCAGGTTGGTGATCGCCATCGGCGTGCCGTTGCGGCGCAGCTCGACCGAGACGCGGCCGCCGGCCGCACGGCCCAGCGGGTCGCCGCGGCCGACCCGGTCGCCTTCGCGGACGGCGAGGGCGCCGAGGTTGGTGATCGTCGTCGTCCAGCCGCCGCCATGATCGACGATCACCACTTCGCCCCAGGCCCGGAAGGGGCGGGCATAGACGATCCGGCCCGGCGCCGGAGCGACGACTGGCGCGTCCGCGGCCGTGTCGAAGGTGAGGCCGCGGGCGTGGATTCCGGCGTCCGAAAGCTCCCCCGCGCCGGTGACGAGGCGGCCCTGCACCGGCAGGGCGTAGGAGGGGCGGCGGTCGTCCGCGGGAGGGTTGACCGGCCGCAGCGCCGGGGCGGGAAGCGAGGCGAGCCGGCCCCGCAGCGCTTCCTGAAAGGCGCGCGTGCCCTGCAGCGCGTCCAGCTCGCGGGCGCGTTCGCCGAAGGCAAGGGCGCGGTCGGATTCGTTGAGCGCCGATTCCATCAGACCCTGCGACGCGGTGCGCTGCCGCGCCTCGAAGCGCGCGAGCGCGATGCGCCGGCCCCGCAGATCCGCCTGGCTGGCCTCGAGCGCGGCGAGGGCGATTTCGGCCTGGCGGCGGAGGGCGTTGCCGCGCGCGACCTCGGCCCTCAGCCCCTCCGTCCGGGCGCGGATCTCCGGCAGGGTGGAGGCGAGCAAAGCGCGGACGTGGACGACCTCGTCGACGGAGCCCGGCTGGATCAGCGCCAGAGCGGGGGGCCGCCGCGCCATCGTCTGAAGCGCGGCGGTGAGGCGGATGAGCGGCGCCTGCTGGGCGGCGAGCCGCGCCCTTTGCTCCCGCCGCAATTGCTCGACCAGCCGCACCCGGGCCTCTGAAGCGGTGATCTCCGCCTCGGCGGCCTCGATCCTCGCGGCGAGGGCGGCGGACCTGGCCCGCGCTTGCTCCGCCTCGCCGGTCGCCCGCGCCGCCTGCTGCTCGAGCCGCTCCGACCTCAGCCGCGCCTGCTCCGCCTCCTGCTTGGCCGCGACCAGCTCGCGGGGGTCGGAAGGGGCGGCCGTCTGCGCGGCCGCGGCGCCGATGCCGAGGACGAGCAAGGAAAGGACGAGCAGGCGGGTCACGCGCTCATCCTTCCCGATGATAGGGGTGGTTCGCAAGGATGGAGGTTGCGCGCCACAATTGCTCGGCGAGCATCGCCCGGGCGAGGAGGTGCGGCCAGGTCGCCTTGCCGAAGCCGAGGAGGAGGTCGGCCGAGGTACGCTCCGCCTCGCTAAAACCGTCGGCGCCGCCGATCAGGAAGCGCGCCTCGCGCCGGCCCTCGTCGCGCCAGCGCTCGAGGCGGCGGGCGAGATCGAGGCTGGGGAGTTGCTCGCCCTTCTCGTCGAGCAGGATGGTGACGCCGTACTCGGCCGAGGCGGGATGGCGGCCGCCGCTCTCGGGCAGCTCGGTGACCTTCACCGGCCACGCGATGCGCTTCAAATAGCGCTCGACCAGCTCGGCCTCGGGGCCCCGACCGATCTTCCCGCGCGCGACGATATGGAGGAGCAAGGCCTCAATGGGCCGCCGAGGCGGCGCTTTCCTCGAAGCTCCACATCCGCTCGAGATTGTAGAAGCTCCTCACCTCGGGGCGGAAGATGTGGACGATGACGTCGTCGGCGTCGATCAGCACCCAGTCGGCGACCGCAAGCCCCTCGACCCGGACGCTGCGGCCGAGATCCTGCTTGATCCGCTCGGTGAGCTTCTGCGCCATCGACGCGACCTGCCGGGTCGAGCGCCCGGAGGCGATTACCATGTGGTCGGCGATGTTGGACTTGCCCGTGAGGGGGATGGAGACGACGTCCTGGGCCTGGTCGTCGTCGAGCGATCGAAGCACCAGGTCATGCAGGGCCTCGACCTTGTCTGTCGCTCCGTCCTGAGAGGGAGCCTTTGTCGGTGCTGGCAATGTGCCTCCTTAGATCAGGGCCTTGCGAGTCACGCCGTCGCGCAGGGCCTTCGGGTTGAACGATTGACCGGCTGAATCGTGCCAGTCGGGGTCGGCGGCGCGGATGCCCGTGGCGGAGGTCGGATCGAGCGGCAGTCTCAAGAGCACGAGCGCCGGCAATCTCCACTCCGTCCAGTTCCGCGCCTGGGCCGCGGGTCGGACGAAGCGCCGCAGCCAGCCCATCGCGCGAGCCGCGTGGGCGGGGCCATCATATCCCGGACGCGAAACGACCGCAATCGGCACGAGCCCGGCGATGTTCCGCCATTGCCGCCAGCGGTGGAACTGGACGAGATTGTCCTCGCCCATCAGCCAGACGAAGCGGCGGTTCGGGTAGCGGCGGAGGAGGGCGCGGAGCGTCTCCACTGTGTAGGGGGAGCCTAGCTCGCGCTCGATCGCGGTGACCCGGACCGGCAGGCCCCGCGCGGCGCGGCGGGCGGAAGCGAAGCGGGCAGGCAGCGGCGCCATGTCGCCGGCGGGCTTCAGCGGGTTGCCGGGCGAGACCAGCCACCAGATTTCGTCGAGGTCGAGCGCGTCGAGCGCGGCCTTGCTGATCCGGCAGTGGCCCCGGTGCGCGGGGTTGAAGGAGCCGCCCAATAGTCCCGTCCTCGTCACAGGGTGCCGCCTAGCACGGCTGGTCCGGTCGCGGAACGTCTCGACACGCGCCCGCCGGTTCGGCCATGATCGGGGCATGGGACCAGGGGGCATCGAGGCGGTCGGCGAGGCGGTGACGGGCGGCCTCGCGGCGCGCGCGCTCGAGCCGGCGGCGGGCGAGCATCGGGGCGACGGCCAGGGGGGCGTATGCCTCAATTGCGGGACGGCGCTGATCGGCCCGCATTGCCATCAATGCGGGCAGCCGGCGCACGTCCATCGCAGCGTCGCCGCCTGGTGGCACGACCTCGCCCACGGCGTGCTCCACCTCGACGGCAAGATCTGGCGCACCTTGCCGCTGCTCGCCTGGCGGCCGGGGGAGCTCACCCGCCGCTACATCCATGGCGAGCGGGCAAAGTTCGTGTCGCCGCTCGCCTTGTTCCTCTTCTCGGTCTTCCTGATGTTCGCAATATTCAGCGCCTTCGGTGGCGGCGGCATCAGCGCCGACCCGGCCCGCGTGAAGCAGGGGCTGGCCGAAGAGGTGCGGACCGACGAGGCGGCGATCGCCAGGATGGCGGCGGAGCGGGCCGCCGCGGCGGCGGCGCACAAGCCGACGGCCGGGATCGACCGGCGGCTCAAGGACGCTGGCGAGCAGCTGGCGCTGCTCAGGACGATGAAGGAGAGGGGGCTAGTGCAGGGCAGCGCCGTTCGCGTCGCCGACGACGTGCCGGCCTGGCTGCGCAAGCCGATCGAAAAGGCCGGCCGGAATCCCTCGCTGATGCTCTACAAGCTGCAGTCGAACGCCTATAAATTCTCGTGGGCGCTGATCCCGATCTCCGTCCCCTTCCTGTGGCTGCTGTTTCTCCACCGCGGCCGCTACCGCCGCGAGTACAAGGCCTACGACCATCTCATCTTCGTGACCTATTCGATCGCCTTCATCAGCCTGGCGCTGGTGATGCTCGTGCTGATGAGAGCCGTCGGGATGCCCGCCGCAATGCTCGGCCTCCTGACCTTCGCCGTGCCGCCTCTGCATATCTACCGGCAGCTGCGCGGCGCCTATCGCGTCACGCGGATCGGCGCGGCGTGGCGGACCGCGGCCCTGCTCCTCTTCGCGACGTGGGCGCTCGCCTTGTTCCTGCTGCTGCTGGTGGCGCTCGGCGTGCTGGGCTGAGGCTCAGGGCGCGCAGGGATATTTGCGGGCAAGGAGGGCTCGGAGTGCGTCCTTGACCTCGGTGCGGGCGGCGACGGCGGGCGGGATGGTGCGGAAGGCGGCGAGCAATTCGTTGCTGTCGAGGCTGGCCGTGTCCTCGCGCGGGCAATAGGCCTGGCGGCGGCCGGCGGCGCGGGCGGCGAGCCGCTCGGCCCTCAATTGGGCGCTGGCGTTGGTGACCTCGGCCTTGAGCATTTTATAGTCGCTGGCGAACAGCGCGAGCATGCCCTTGGCCTGCAGCGCATCCGCTCTTTGCAGGAAGGCCGAGACCGGCATCGCCGCCGCGCCGCTCGTCGCCAGCGCCGCGAGCAGCCCCGCCGCCAAAACCACGGATTTTCGCATTCGCACTCTCCGCACGCCGTCGGCGCGGGAAGATGGGGGCGGCCGGTGAACCGCGCTTGAACGGCCGCTCAGGCGCCCTGGGGCGCTGGGCCGCCTATGCCGCCGCCGCGCGGGCGGCGGGTGCTCGGGATGGACGAGCCGGCGATCGGGAGGAGCGGGCGGGCCGAATTGGAATCGTCGCGGCCGATATCCTCGCCCTTGATCGCCTTCTTGGCCTCGACGCCGGTCAGCGTCTCAAATTCGAGCAGGGCCTGGGCGAGCCGGTGCAGCTCATCGATATGCTCGGTGAGGACGGCCCGCGCCGCCCCTTCGGCTTCCTCGATCAGGCGGCGGACCTCCTGGTCGATCAGCTGCGCGGTCTGCTCGGAGACGCTCTGGCTGCGCGCGACGCTATGGCCGAGGAACACTTCCTCCTGGTTGTCGCGGTAGCGCAGCCAGCCAAGCTTGTCCGACATGCCATATTCCATGACCATCGAGCGGGCCATTTCGGTCGCCTGCTGGATGTCGTTCGAGGCGCCGGTGTTGAGTTCGTCCTGGCCGTAGATGATCTGCTCGGCGATGCGGCCGCCGAAGCAGAGGGCGAGCCGCGCCTTCATCTGCTTCATTGTCATCGAATAGCGGTCGCGCTCGGGGAGGTTCCAGGTGACGCCAAGCGCGCGGCCGCGCGGGATGATGGTGACCTTGTGCAGCGGGTCGCAGCCGGGGACGTGGAGCGAGACGAGGGCGTGGCCGGCCTCGTGATAGGCGGTCGCCTTCTTCTCGTCCTCGGTCATGACCATGGACTTGCGTTCGGCGCCCATCATCACCTTGTCCTTGGCCAGCTCGAACTCGGACATGGCGACGAGGCGCTTGCCCTTGCGGGCGGCGAGCAGGGCCGCCTCGTTGACGAGGTTGGCGAGGTCGGCGCCCGAGAAACCGGGCGTGCCGCGGGCGATGGTGCGAACGTCGACGTCGGGGGCGAGCGGCACCTTCTTCATGTGCACGGCGAGGATCTTCTCGCGCCCGTCGATATCGGGGCGCGGCACCACCACCTGGCGGTCGAAGCGGCCGGGGCGGAGCAGAGCGGGATCGAGCACGTCGGGCCGGTTGGTCGCGGCGATGATGATGATGCCCTCGTTCGCCTCGAACCCGTCCATCTCGACGAGGAGCTGGTTCAAGGTCTGCTCGCGCTCGTCATTGCCGTTGCCCAGCCCCGCGCCGCGATGCCGCCCGACCGCGTCGATCTCGTCGATGAAGACGATGCAGGGGGCGTTCTTCTTGGCCTGGTCGAACATGTCGCGGACGCGCGAGGCGCCGACGCCGACGAACATCTCGACGAAGTCCGAGCCCGAGATGGTGAAGAAGGGCACGTTGGCCTCGCCGGCGATGGCGCGGGCGAGCAAAGTCTTGCCGGTGCCCGGCGGGCCGATCAGCAAAGCGCCCTTGGGGATCTTGCCGCCGAGCCGCGCGAACTTCGACGGGTCCTTGAGGAATTCGACGATCTCCTGCAATTCCTCGCGCGCCTCGTCGATCCCGGCGACGTCGTCGAACGTCACCCGCCCCTGCTTCTCGGTCAAGAGGCGCGCCTTCGACTTGCCGAAGCCCATCGCGCCGGAGCCCGCATTCTTCTGCATCTGGCGCATCACGAAGAAGGCGATGCCGAGGATCAGGAGGAAGGGCAAAGACTGCATGATGAGATAGACCCAGATCGAGGTCTGCGCCTCGGGCTGGCCGGAGAATTTGACGCCGTGGGCGCGCAGGCGCTCGGCGAGCTGAGGGTCGGAGATGGCGTTGGTCTTGAACGCCTCGCCGTTGGCGAGGTGGCCGGTCACCACCTCCTTGCCGATCGCGACGTCGGCGACCGAGCCCTCGTCGACCTTGGAGAGGAACTCCGAATAAGCGATCGCCCCCTGCCCCGCCCCGCGCGCGCCGCCGTCGACGATCTGGACGAAGAGGATCAGCGCGAGCAGGATGCCGGCCCAGATGAAGAGGGACTTCATCCAGGGATTGCCGGGATCGCGGGGGGAGTTGGGGTCGGACATACTTTATCCCATCGAAGTGGTACTTCGATGGGGGCCCGGGGGAGAAGGAGGCTGGGCGCCCAGGACGTACCGCTTGGCTGTCGTTGCCCCCTAAATAGGGTTTCCGGGGACGAGCGCAATCTTAGGCTGGGCGGGTGAATGGGGGATTACGGGGACGATGAGGCTGGATAAGTCCTATAGGTTGGGCTATTCCGGTTTGCCCGGAGGCGCGGAGGGGATTGGCCTACCTTCCCAGGCGCAAGGCTTAACATTCGTAACGGTCTCGTCATCAATCCGGAGCAGACAGGAGAAGAACATCTGGCTGGCGACGTTTAAATAGCGGGCGCAGAAGGGAGTAGTAGACTCGATAAAATATCGCCAAAGAATAAAGCACCAGGAATGCCACAACTCCAATTACCCAGTCAGAATCATAAAATACGTTAACGAGGCTTATTTGCATAAGCAGAGCAGTCAAATCAGACAGAAAGAATGCATAGACGGCTTTGTCGATGATGTGAGGATGCGCGCTCCCGTCCTCTCGTTTTCTACCTTTGTGCTGACGCTTTCGACCGAATTCATTCATCAGTGCGAAGAAATCCCACCACAGTAACACCAAGACAAGCGTTCTATTCGCACGTAGAAAGACGAGGGAGGCCTCGGTCGTGCTCATAGTCGAACCAGATAGGTTCAGCAATTCATTCCACTTGCCGGCAGCGAACAGCAGCGTAGCCAAAATTACGGTTCGAAGTACTTTTTCGGGTAAGCAGTCAAACCACCCCTCGAAGTCGGCGCGCCACTTCTCACTGCGGTGCTCCATGTCGTGAATGCACCAGTAGACGAATCCTTGATGGATAAGCCACAGGACTCCAGGTAGCGCCCCGACGGCCATGCACACGTGCGTATTTTCAATGATCCTTGATACGGCCGTAAAGGTAAGCAAGGAGGTTGAGAATGCCACATTCGCGGATCCAGACAGCCACAATATCCCATAGACAGCGATTGATGGCTGGTACCGCGTCACCGCACTGCCCCCCCCAACTCGTGCTTTCTGGCGGGCGGTACTGTTACAAGCCCCATCGAGCGGCTAAGATACACAAAGTTTGAAGCGCTCCAAGAGGTGATCAGATGAGCGTCAAGATCATTCAGATTGGAATATCCCTGTCCACGGACTCCGGCACGAAGGAAGCTACCCTAGAGGGTTACGCGTACCTGGAAGCAGGATTCTTGAAGGGGACGATCCCACCCGGAAGCGGGCTTACCACGGCCGAGCGCACGCTATTAACAGCACTCACCTTCACCGGTTGTCCCATCGCCGCGCGGACCACGGACCCCGAACTAAACCCGTGGTTAAAAACAGGAGGTGCCTACGCAGGGACCCGCGTTCTATGCACCCGAGCTTTCAACCTTCGGTCGGAGATTGTATCGGAGCCTATCGGCGATCGGATCAAAATGTCCCTGCGTGCCGAGGTCGTGGGTGCGCTTCCCGCCCTCTGCGGAATAGCACGACCGTTTCAAGAGGTGATCCGCTTTAGAGAGGCGGGACGCTTATCAGGCGATTTCTCTCTCATTTTCCGGACATGCGAGGGAGACTTCTCGGCGCGTGCTACGACGGAGTACCATCTGAACGGCGTTACCTCCGCGCCGGATGTGTGGCGAAATATCACGATTGAGAGCTCGCTTCCGGAAGATTCGCTGATCCAAGTGGAACAGATTGATCTATTCGGTTCCCACGAAGCTGCTGTTGCGGATCTGCGAGCCAAGCGTCGAGCATGGAATTAGGAGGTGGCCATGACCGCTCGATGGCAGACTCTTGTTCTTACTGTGCTTTCTCTCGTGGTCACTGTGCTCGTTTGGCACGCGTTTCGGACCCAGCCTTATGCCACCCCACGGGGGCTGGTGATGGTGTTTGAGCGCGTACGGCGCTCAAACACGCTGCGTGTAGGATATTTGGTAGAGCCGCCCTACCTCAACAAACAAACCCGTTCGGGAAGATTGTCGGGTATCTACTATGATTTCACAAACGAAATTGGTGCCCGTTTGGGGCTGCGTGTAGAGTGGGTAGAGGAGGTAAACCTAGCTACTTTGAGCGAGGGTCTGGAGAGCGGTCGCTATGACTTGGTCGCGTTTCCCTTGTGGAGAAACGCTATTCGATCGAAGTCTGTATATTTCTCCCATCCACTTCTCTACACACCGGTTGGCGCATATGTAAGATCTAGCGATCATCGTTTTGACAAATCGCTTGGTGCTATCAATGACCCGACCATCCGTGTCGCAAGCATGGACGGTGAATTGGCTGGTGAGATAGCTAAGGAAAGCTTCCCACGAGCGCATCTTGTGAGCCTTCCGCAAATGTCAGATTACAACCAGCTTCTATTGGAGGTGCAGAGCAATAAGGCAGACGTTACGTTCTTTACCAAGGTCTTAGGGGACCGTTACATCCGAGCTAATCCTGATTCATTGAAAGAAATTACGGGTGACCAGCCTATCCGGGTATACGGCGAAACACTGATACTGCCGCTAGGCGACGAGCGCTTCAAGTCTATGATTGATGCCACGGTAGACGAACTTATTGATAACGGTGCACTTAGTAAGATCTTCGCGGATAACGGTGAGAGGTATGAGTCGTACTACCGACCTGCACTTCCGTACAGACAACCGGTTACACAATGACGACCTCCGATTGGCTCAATCTGTTGGCGGGTCTTCGCACAACGCTGCTTCTCGCTGCCCTTGCCTGGTTAATCGGATTGCCGACAGGGGTACTTCTTGGCTACCTAGGCTCGCGTACCCAGTGGATGCGACGCGCTCTTCTGCTTATTGGTCACGTGGTGCTCGTGACACCATTCCTAGTCCTTCTTTTCTGGGCTCACTATCCTCTTCAGGTTTTTCTTGGGATTGTTGTTCCTCCGTTCATAACTGCCGCATCCCTCATGGCAATCTATGTAACACTCTGCGTAGCGGCAATCGTTTCGCAAGCTGTGTTCGATGCGACTACCGAGTACGGGGAGCTGGGGCGAGCCCTGCAGCTCCACCCTCGGAAGTTCGCTAGGCGCATTGCGCTTCCTGTCGCCGCCAACCGCGCCGGCAGGGTCATGCTTATCGTAGCGATCGCTACGATACAGATGACGATGTTCTCGAGCTTGATAGGTGTGGACGATCTTTTTCGTGCCGCTCAGCGTGTGAATTCCGAAATCTCCCGTCCGATTCTGGTCTTTACGGCGATGGCTAGCCTGTACCTCCTGGTGTGCACCCCCCTCTACTTTCTGGTGCAGCGAGTTAAACCCCTTGAGCGGTGACGGCCTGATTGTCCGCGAGCTGGAGACCGCCATCGGTGAGTTTGTTAGCAAGCCTTTATCTTTTGAGGTCAGGAATGGCGAAATTGCGGTAGTTCTCGGCCCCAACGGTTCGGGGAAGACCACTCTCCTGAGAACGGTCGCCGGATTGCTGCCAAAGCGGGCGGGATCTGTTTCGCTTAACGGAATAGAGATCAACTACAGGCCGACGCTGGAGCCCCGACATCCCCCCGAAGGTTTGCTTTCCATTGTTTTCCAAGACCACAAGCTGGTACCTCATCTCGATGCCTTCGAAAATGTGCTTCTCGGCGTGCCTGACGAGGAGCGATCAGAAGCCGAATCACGAGCGCTTGAGATTGCTCGTTTTCTGGACTGCGAAAGCCTCCTGCCTCGTCCGGCACGTTCGCTTTCCTTTGGCGAGCGCGAGAAGATGGCAGTGCTCCGGGCGCTGATACCCAATTGCTCAGCGCTTCTCATGGACGAACCGACAGCGTCACTCCACCCCCTTGCGAAGGAGCAGGTCGCAAAGCGGCTCCGGTCCTGGGTCCAGCAAAGGTGCGTCCCGGTGCTTGTCGCCACCCATGATTGGCCTTGGGCCAGGGGGACTGCAGACAAGTTTATCATACTGGACCATTCCCGTGCTCTCGTGGCCCACTCCAAACAAGACGCATTGAAGATCCTTTTGCTCGAGGACCCCGACGATTAGTGGTTTGGTTGCGGCGGCTGTGAGGGGCTAGGGTCCGGCCCACCTCACGACTTCCCAGCCCTCCGCCTCGGCCAGCTTCGCCAGCCTTGCGTCGGGGTTGGCGGCGACGGGTTCGTCGGACCAATGGTGCATCGGGGCGTCGGAGGGGTGGTCGGAGTAGAAGCGGAGGTGGACGGTGGCGCGGGTCAGGCCCTGGGAGGCCAGCCAGGCTTCGATCCTGTCTTTCTTGGCTTCGCCGTAGCAGTTCGCGCCCTGGATGCGGGGGTGGAGGCGGCCTTCGGCGTCCGCCCCCGCGCGGGTGGCGATGACGTCGTCGAAGCCGAGGCGGCGGGCGATGGCGGCGGCGTAGAATTCATAAGAAGCGGTGGCGAGGATCAGGCGGCGGCCGGCGGCGCGGTCGGCTTCGATCGCGGCGAGGGCGGCGGGGTAGGTGTTGGCCGCGATCGTCTCGTCGGCGAAGCTTTCGACGACGTCCGCCAGCCGCTCGGGGGCGACGCGGCGGCCGATGAGGAGGCGGTAGTTCAGCTCCTTTAGCTTGCCGCGGTCGACCAGCTTCGCCGCGTAGGCCAAGGCGAGCAGGCCGGCGAGCGGCAGCAGCAGCAGGCGCCAGGGCGCCAGGCGGCGGGCGGCGTGGAGCAGGAAGGGGGTGTAGGTCGCCCGCCGGGTGATGGTCTTGTCCATGTCGTAGATGGCGAGGCGGGCGCGCATGGAAAAGGGCAAAGCAGAAGCGGCCCAGGCCTGTCCAGCTTGCCCGGCGCCGGGATTTGACGCATGTCGCCCCAATGAGCAGCGTCGCGAGGTTCAGCGAGAGCGTCGAGGACGGCCGCCGCGTGCTCCGTTTCCAGGGCGACCTCGTGCTTCCGCGCCTCGGCGTTCTGCCGACTCGGCTCGAGCGGCTGAAGGGCAAGGGCCTCATCCTCGACGTCGCCGACGTCGGCCGGATGGACACGATCGGCGCCTGGCTGGTCCACCGCACCGCCAAGGAACGCGGCGGCGAGATCGTCGGCGCGACGAACGGCGTCGCGATGCTGCTGCGCCAGGTCGCCAAGGCCGACCAGCCGGTCAAGGTGCGGCCCGACCCGCCGCCGCCCTTGACCCGGGTGCTCGACGAAATCGGCAGCGCGACCATCCTGGCGCTGAAGACGATGCTCGGCCTGCTCGGCTTCTTCGGGGCGATGCTGGTCTCGTTCGCCCAGGTGTTCCGCCAGCCGCGGCGGTTCCGGATCAACGCCATCGTCCAGCGCTTCGAGGTGGTCGGGGTCCACGCCTTCGGAATCATCGGCCTGATGAGCTTCCTGGTCGGAATCGTCATCGCCCAGCAGGGCGCGACCCAGCTCAGGCAGTTCGGCGCCGAGGTGTTCACCGTCAACCTGATCGGCCGCTCGTCGGTCAAGGAACTGGGCGTGCTGATGACCGCGATCATGGTCGCCGGCCGCTCCGGCTCGTCCTTCGCGGCGCAATTGGGCTCGATGAAGCTCGCCGAGGAAGTGGCGGCGATGCGGACGATCGGGGTCTCGCCGATGGAGGCTCTGGTGCTGCCCCGGGTGTTCGCGACGGTCAGCATGATGCCCTTGCTCGCTTTCTACGCGGCGATCGTCTCGATCATCGGCGGCGGCATCTTCTGCTGGATCGGTCTCGGCATCCCGCCGATCACCTTCGTCCAGCGCACCCGCGAGGTCATCCCGATGACCGATTTGTGGCAGATGCTGGTGAAGGCGCCGGTGTTCGGCTTCATCATCGCCATGGCGGGCTGCTTCCAGGGCATGCAGGTCGAGGCCGACGCCGAGGAGGTGGGCCTCAGGACCACCACCGCGGTCGTCCAGGGCATCTTCCTGGTCATCGTCATCGACGCCTTCTTCGCCGTCTTCTTCACCTCGGTGGGGTGGGCGTGAGCGAGAGCGGCGCGCCCGAGATCGTGATCTCCGTCCGCGGGCTGAAGAACAGCTTCGGCGAGCAGGTCATCCACGACGGGCTCGACATCGAGGTCAGGCGCGGCGAGATATTGGGCGTGGTCGGCGGCTCGGGCACCGGCAAGTCGGTGCTGATGCGCTCGATCATCGGCCTGCAGGTGCCGGACGAGGGCGAGGTCGAGGTGTTCGGCGTGCCGATGCTCACCGCTCGCGAGTCCGAGCTGCAGGCGGTCAGGAAGCGATGGGGCATCCTGTTCCAGGGCGCCGCCCTCTTCTCGACGCTGACCGTCGCCGAGAACGTCGAGGTCCCGCTGCGCGAATTCTACCCGCGGCTCTCGGAGCGGCTGCTCGACGAGATCGCCGCCTACAAGATCGTCATGGTCGGCCTGCCGCCGGACGCCGGGCCCAAATATCCGGCCGAGCTTTCCGGCGGGATGAGGAAGCGCGCCGGAATCGCCCGCGCCCTCGCGCTCGACCCCGAGCTCCTGTTCCTCGACGAGCCGACCGCGGGCCTCGACCCGATCGGCGCCGCCGCGTTCGACGAGCTTGTCGTCGAGCTGCGCGACCAGCTCGGCCTCACCGTCTTCCTCATCACCCACGACCTCGACACGCTCTACACGATCTGCGACCGCGTTGCGGTGCTGTCGGACCGCACGGTGGTGGCGGTTGGAACGATTCCGGAATTGCTGGCATTGGATCACGAATGGATTCAGGAATATTTCCGCGGACCGCGCGGCCGCGCCGCCGAAGAGGCGGTCGAGGCCGAGGAAGCGCGGGAGGCCGCCGCCGCCGAGGGGGATGCTGAGCGCTGATGGAAACGAGATCGAACCATATCCTGGTCGGCGGCGTGGTTCTGGCGATGCTGATCGCCATCCTCGCCTTCATCATCTGGCTGTCCCAGGCGGGCGGCGACAAGGACAAGCATTACGACGTCTTCTTCAAGCAGGCGGTGGACGGCCTCGCCAAGGGCAGCGCCGTCACCTTTTCCGGAGTCCCCGTCGGCCAGGTCGATTCGATCAACCTCGAGCCGCAGACGCCCGAATTAGTGCGGGTGCGGATCAGCGTCAGCAAGACGACGCCGGTCCTCGTCGGCACCACCGCGACGATCAAGGGGGTCGGCTTCACCGGAGTCTCCCAGATCCAGCTCGATCCGCCCGCCCGCGACGGCAAGCATCCCCGCGTCGTGCAGGAGCTCACCTGCCCGCCGGATAATGCCAAGTCGATCTGCCCCTATGACGTGCCGGTCATTCCGCCCAAGCCCGGCGGGATCACCGCCTTGCTCAACAGCGCTCCGGAGCTGATCGAGAACGTGACTCGGCTGACCGAGCGGCTGACCGAATTGCTCTCCGACCGCAACCAGAATTCGATCGCGGCGATCCTCGCCAACGTCCAGGTGATGAGCAAGAACCTGGCGGCCCGCTCCGACGAGATCGCCGCCACCCTCGCCGACGCCCGCATCGCCATCCGCCAGACCGGCGACGCGATCGAGCGGTTCGGCCGGCTCGCCGACACCACGAACACCTTGCTGGACAAGGACGGCCGGCCGCTGATGGGCGACCTCCGGCGCACGGTCCAGGCCGCGCAGCAGAGCATGGACAAGCTCAACAAGCTGGTCGGCGCCGCCCAGCCGGGGGTCGAGACCTTCTCGACCCGCACCCTCCCCGAGGTCGGCCAGCTGGTCCGCGACCTGCGCTCGACCAGCCAGTCGCTGCGCTCGATCACCGAGCGATTGGACTCGCAGGGCGTCGGCGGGGTGATCGGCGGCGAGAAGCTTCCCGACTACAAGCCCGGAAAGGCCAGGCGATGAAGAGGACGAAGATTGGATTCGCCGCCGCCGCCTGCCTGGCGCTCGCCGGCTGCTCGCTCGGCGGCAAGGCTCCGCCGCAGCTTCTGACCCTGAGCGCCGCGACTCCGCCGCCGATCGCCCAGCCGCGCACCGGCACCCAGGGCCATCTGATCACCGTCACCTCGCCGACGCTTCCGCACGCGATCAGCAACAACCGGGTGGCGGTCTATGTCAGCCCGACGACGGTCGAATATCTCAAGGACGGGCAATGGGCCGACAAGCCCAACGAATTGTTCCGCCAGCTCCTCTCCGAGACGATGGCGGCGCGCTCGGGCTGGGTGGTGGTCGACCCGTCGGTCTACACCCAGGTGCAGGGCGTGGTGCTCGGCGGCCAGCTCCTCGAGTTCGGCTACGATCCCGGCCGCGGCGAGGCGGTGGTGCTGTTCGAGGCGAGCCTCGCCCGTCCCCAGCAGGCGGTGACCACCAACCGCTTCGAAGCCCGCGTCGCCGCGCCGGCCAGCGGCCTGGCGGTCGCCCAGGCCCTCAACCAGGCCTCCAACCAGGTCGCCGCCCAGGTCGCCGACTGGGTGGGTTAAGCGCTTGCTACTCATAGCGCGGCCCGCGAACGCGGTTGCAGGTGCGAAGCCGGCCCACCGATGCTCGGCTTCAGCGGCGGCGAGGATTGGCGCCCATCAGGACTCGATCCAAAGCCGCGGCTGAAAGGATGCCCGATTTCGCCGCTTCCTGGAGCGCCTCGTGGAAGAGCGCATCGCCCAAGGCGCGGTCGTGGCCCATCTCATAAAGCCGATGTTCCGCTGCCAACTGAAGCAGGTCGATCTCAATGGGCGGGGCCGCGGTCGCAGCGCCGTTGTCCAGCCTCCGCATGATGGACCATAGCAGCGCCGCAGCGGTTGCATCGCGCGGAGTCACCTGATCCCGCTTGATGGCATTGGACAGCAAGCTGAGGAATAGTCCGGATTTCGTGAGTGCTTCCTGATGCTGAGCGATCAACGCTCCCTCGCAAAGCAGGAAGATTGTCACAACATCCATGTCCGGGTGAGCCGCGACCATGGCGTCAAGAAACCGCCCTGTGACCTCAGGCTGGGTCTGGCGGCTGAACCGAAGCAACATGCCGGCCTGCAGCAGCGGCAGCTTCTCGCACGCACTGCCGTCGTCGGCGAGACTTCCAATGAGACGCCGAGCGAGGAGTTCGAGCAGTTCTAGGCTACGGGAAGTGAGGCCTTCGACCCTCGCGCATCCCATAAAATCACCGGGGTTGATCGGCGTTTCCCGTTCGGCCCATGCCGCGATGTCTATGGCCTCGATGATTCGGCGTCCGAACGTCCTCGGTGCGATCTTGAACAGGCTTATCCAGTCGGACGAATAGGCCTCGTCGGTTAGCCGCTGGAGCTGCTTCGGTGAGGAATAGATCGTATCGAGAGCCGCCGCCCACGGCGGTCGATGCCCCTCGAGGTAGCTCATCATCGCAGGTAGCGCGCCGAAAGGTGCGGCGAGGGCCCAGCCGGGCAGCTTCGCGGGCACCGGGAGCGGGAACAGCACCTCCCTCCACGAACGGTGCACGAACGACAGACTCAGATCTGTCGCCGTGTTGCGCAAGAATGCGATCACGCCCTGCAGGTCCACCGCACACGCTTCGGGCAAATGCTCGATGCAGGCCTTGCTCACCAGATTGCTGGACAGGCTTCTGTAAACGATCGGGTAATCGCGGAAGAGCTGCCGGACCTGGTCGTACATCGCGGCAAGGTTGCCGCCGACGATCTGCGCGACGAGGCCCGGCATGCTTCGGACGATGCGGGCATTGAGGTCCGCTCTGCGCACCTTGCTGATCGTCTCCAGGGAACGTACCGTGCCGATCAATATGCTGCTCAGGCCGCCCGCGCTCAGCGGCCAGCGGGAATCGGTCCACAGCGCATCGAGAACGGCCCGCGCGCCCTCCGAATTACCCCTCCTGTGGAGTGCGTGGGCCATCGAGAAGCCAGAGTTGGAAGACCGGCGAGCGATCGCGCAAGCGATGGACTGAACCTCCGCTTCGGCGTCGGCGGCACGCAGGATCAGGGTGGCGATTCCTTCGTGGACGAGGAAGTAGCGTACGCTGCCGCGGATTCCCGTCCGCTGCGCACGGATGATCCCCCGCCGAGTGGATACCCTCAATCCATCTTCCTCGAGCGCTTCGGAATCCAGGCCCCGCTCCAATGAGACGGCGACCGATACCCGCAGGAGATTGATCCGCTCATTGGCCGAGAGGCCGAGTAAATGTCGCTCCCGGACGTAATCGACCGCATCTTCCGGCGTCAGGCGCCACGAGCCTCGCCGAAGGAAGTCTTGCCGCCTGCTCACGGCCGCGGCGAAGACTATGAGGTCCCCTCCGAAGAGGGCAAGCCAAGTTTGAACCTCATCCGGCGGTAACGTGTCCTCCAACAAGGCCGAGGGAACCAGCCGTCCGAACGCTCCACGCATCGTCTCCAGGTCGACGTCCAGCACCCTCGCCTCGAGCGCTGCGAACGGAGCCAGCCCATCCGACAGATATGGAATCTCGTCCCTGCGGCGCCCCAGCAGCAGCATCCGGCTCTCCCTACCCACAGCCTTCCACTCGGAAAACAATGAAGCAGCCGCTCGCGGGTTCAGGTGAATATTGTCGACGATGAACAACACGTACTCGTCCGCTCGGGTCGCGATTACCTCCGCGGCAGCGGCAACGGGAAAATCCTCGCCTTCGATGGACACGTAATAGCAGTTCTTCTCTCGGTATGCCGCGCTGAGCGCCACTGAAAGCGCAAGCGTTGTCTTGCCGGAAGCTCCGTTGCCCCACACCAATGCCCACCGCTGCCGGTCGAGATCGTCTTCCACTGCAGTGGCCACATGCGCACGATGAACGCGCGACGATAAGTAATCGTCTACCGTGGGCAGAAAGGATCCCGGGCTTCCAAACAACATCGAGCTTGGCGAGCCGGCTTCGCCCCGCCCCACCAGCGAGAAAGGTTCACTGCTTGCAGGGAGGTCTAGGATTTCTACCCAGATACGCGCAAAGCGCGGCTTGGCAATTGTACTTGTCAGCTCGCGCTTGAACACGAAGCGAACGTTGTCCGCCGGGATTCCCAAGACGCGGCTGGCTGTCTTGCGCTCGGCGGCAACGCCTTTCGGGGGTTCGGGGGCCCAGGCTACGAAGAGGAAGTATGTAAGTCCTGCCTTGCGCCCCTTCTCAAGATCCTTAGTAAAGTGCCTTCGCCACCTTGGAGAGTGCGTGACTTCTGCGCCTGCGCCGCCAGCGCCCATTATGTCAGGCCAATTTCGAACGGCTACATCCTTAGCATTTCGCCCACGAGGTAATGCATTAGGGAAGAGTTTTTCCAGCTCGATCTCAAGGTAGCTCTCTATCAAGCGTTGGAATTTTCCTGGGCTAGCTACCAACCGGGATATCTTCGCTTCGATTACAGACTCCGACGGCCCCATTCCGCTTGCCCCACCCAATGATGATCCTGAATCCAGTATGGCAATGTGCACGTGGCCCACACCCATTGGAATAGAGCAAGCGGAATGGGGGGGCTGAGATTCCCCTCTCCCTGGGGGAGAGGGGTTAGGGGTGAGGGGTTGGGGCGTTGGTCGGTAGGGGCTGGAGTGTCACCCTCCATGTCAATTCTCGGAGTCCCGAACCCCTCATCCCCGACCCTTCTCCCTCAGGGAGAAGGGAGAAATCAGATCACGCCGATGCTCCAGAGCGTGACGCTGCCGTCTTCGCTGGCGGTGGCGAGGTGGGAGCCGTCGGGGGAGAAGGCGACGAACATCGCGTCTTCGGGTTGCGGGGCGGCGGCGAGGAGATTGCCGGTACGGACGTCCCACAGGCGGAGGACGGGGCCGGGAGCGATGGCGCCGGTGAGCTGGTGGAGGAAGGTGCCGACGGCGCCGCGCGCACGGCCGGCGGAGGCGAGCAGGCGGCCGTCCGGCGAGAAATCGACGGCGTAGGTGTGGTTGCCGGCCGGCAGGGTGCGGAGCTGCGCGCCGTCGGCGGTGCGCCACAGGCGGATCGTGGAATCGTCGCTGCCGCTCGCGAGGCGGAGACCGTCGCGGCTGAAGGCGAGGCCGACCACCGCCTGGCTGTGGCCGGCCAGGGTGCGCAGCGGCTTGCCCGTCGCCGAGTCCCACAGCCGGATGTCATGGTCGAAGCTGCTGCTCGCCAGGGTGCGGCCGTCGGGGCTGAAGGCGACCTTCCAGATGTTGAGGCCGTGTCCCGCCAGGGCCGCGAGCGGCTTGCCGGTGTCCGCATCCCACAGGTGGACCAGCTTGTCCTCGCCGCCGCCGGCGATCCGCCGTCCGTCGGGGGAGAAAGCGACGCTCCAGACGGTGCCGTTCCCGGGCAGGACGCGCAGCAGCGCGCCGTCGGCGACCCGCCAGAGCCTCACCTTGCCGTCGTAGCTGCCGGTGGCGACCGCCGCGGAGTCCGGCGAGAAGGCGAGCGACGCAATCGCCGGCTGCCGGATGAGGCGCGGCCTCCTGCGCTCGTGGACCGGCCACAGCGCCAGGGTCCCGTCGGCGCTGCTCGTCGCCAGCGTCGCGCCGTCGGCGCTAAACGCGACTTCACGGGCCGGCTGGTCGCCGAGCACCAGCCGGCGCTCCTGCGTCAGTTGCAAGGCGCTGTCCGGCGCGACGGCGGGGCCGGTGCCGCAGGCGGCGAGCAGCAGCGCCGTCGCCAGCAGCGCGCGCCGGCCCATCATCCCAAACTCTTGCTGGCTTGCTCCATGACGTCCTTGGAGAGGCCAAGCGTGCCGACGATCCGCTCCAGCTCCGCCTTCATCAGCGCCTGGCGCGCCTCGTCGAAGCGGCGCCAGCGGCCGAGCGGGGGGACCAGGCGGGCGGCGGTCTGCGGGTTCAATTTGTCGACGGCGAGGATCATGTCGGCGAGGAAGCGGTAGCCGCGGCCGGAGGAATCGTGGAAGGCGCGCTGGTTGGCGTTGAAGGCGCCGACCAGAGCGCGCATCCGGTTCGGGTTGGCGAGGGTGAAATCGGGGTGCTTGGCGAGTGCCTCGACCGCGTCCAGCGTGTCGTCGCGGGTGGAGAGGGCCTGGACGGTGAACCATTTGTCGAGGACCAAAGCGTCCTCCCGGTAGAGGTCGTAGAAGCGGGCGAGGGCGCCCTGCCGCTCGGGCGCCTCGGAATTGACGAGGGCGGAGAGGGCGCCGAGGCGATCGGTCATGTTGTCGGCGCCGGCGAATTGCTCCTCGGCGAGGCGGGAGGCGTCGTCCGCGCCCGAGGCCATCAGATAGCCGAGCGCGACCGAGCGGAGGCGCCGAGCGCCCTTGGCGGCGGGCGAATATTCGTAGCGGTTGGCCCGATTGGCGGCATAAGCGTCGCGCCAGGCCCCCTCGAGCGCGCGGCCGAGCTCGGCGCGGAGCGCCTCGCGGGCGGTGCGGACCGCCTCGGGATCGACCTCGGCCATATGGTCGCCGATAAAGGCCTCGGTGGGGAGCAGGACCGCCTCGGCGACGAAGGCCGGATCGAGGGCAGGGTCGGCCAGCGTCTCGCGCACCGCCGTCACCACCGCGTCGTCGCTCGCCGCGCCGCCGATCGCGCGGAGCAACATCTCCAGCATCAATTGCTGGGTCGCCTCGTAGCGGGCGAAGGGATCGTCGTCGCGGGCGGAGAGGAAGGCGAGGTCGGCCGCATTGCGGTTGCTCTCGACAATGACCGGCGCCGAGAAGCCGCGGTTGATCGAGAGGATGCCCGGCCCCGGCAGCGCCACCTCCGCCTCGGCGCGATCGAGGACGAACAGGCGGTCGTCGAGCTTGGCGCCGTCGGGCGCGAACAAGGCGAGCTTCAGAGGGATCGGCATCGGCTGCTTGACCGGCTGGCCGGGCGTCGGCGGCACTTCCTGGCTGAGGCGGAGCAGGGCGCCGTCCAATTCGGCGCGGACCTTCGGCGTGCCGGCCTGGCTGTACCAGAGGCGGAAGTGCGAGAGGTCGGCGCCGCTCGCCTCCTCCATCGCGCGGACGAAATCCTCGCAGGTCGCCGCTTCGCCGTCGTGGCGCTCGAAATAGAGGTCGGTGCCGGCGCGGAACTTCTCCGGGCCGAGCAAAGTGTGCATCATCCGGATCAGCTCGGCGCCCTTGTTGTAGACCGTCGCGGTGTAGAAATTGGCAATCTCCATATAAGATTCGGGCCGCACCGGGTGGGCGAGCGGGCCGGAATCCTCGGGGAATTGGGCGGTCCTCAGCATCCGCACGTCCTCGATCCGCTTGACCGCTCTCGAGCCCTGGTCTGCGGAGAATTGCTGGTCGCGAAAGACGGTGAAGCCTTCCTTCAGGCTGAGCTGGAACCAGTCGCGGCAGGTGACCCGGTCGCCCGACCAATTGTGGAAATATTCATGGGCGACGACCCCTGCGATGGCGTCGAAATCGGCGTCGGTCGCGGTCTCGGCGTCGGCCAGCACGTAGCGCGAATTGAAGATGTTGAGGCCTTTGTTCTCCATCGCCCCGAAATTGAAATCGGAGACGGCGACGATGTTGAACACGTCGAGATCGTATTCGCGGCCGTAGACCTCCTCGTCCCATTTCATCGCCGCCTTGAGGCTGGCCATGGCGTGGCGGGTGCGCGGCAGGTCCGCCTCGCGCACCCAGATGCCGAGCGCCACCTCGCGGCCGGAGCGGGTGGTGAAGGTGTCGCGGTTGGCGACGAGATCGCCGGCGACCAGGGCGAACAGGTAACACGGCTTGGGGAAGGGGTCGCGCCACTCCGCCCAGTGGCGGCCGCCTTGCGCTTCGCCCGACCCGATCGGGTCGCCATTGGAGAGCAGGATCGGATAGGCCGCCTTGGGGGCGGTCATGCGGACGGAGTAGCGGGTGAGGATGTCGGGCCGGTCGACGAACGGCGTGATGCGACGAAAGCCTTCCGCCTCGCACTGGGTGCACAGGATGCCGCCGGATTCGTACAGGCCCATCAGCTGGGTGTTGGCCCGGGGGGCGAGCTCGACGAGGGTCTCGAGCGTCGCGGAGACGCCGGCGAGCGGGATTGTGAGGACGGAATCGGCATAGCTGTGCTCGGCCGCCTCCCCGTCGACCTTCACCTCGATCAGGGTCAGCGCCTCGGCGTCGAGCTTCAGCGGCCGGTCGTGCTCGCCGTTGCGGGTCACGGCGAGGCGGGCGCGGACTAGGGTGCGCTCCGGGTCGAGCTCGAAATCGAGCGCGATCTCGGGCACCAGCCAGTCCGGCGGCCGGTAATCCTCACGGCGGATTGCGGCGGGCGGCGCGGCGGGGGCGGTCTGGGCATCGAGCATGGCGCCGGGATTAGGCGCGTGGGGGTGGGTGCGCAACGGCCCTGGCCACCTTCGATTTCCGTCCACCTAGACATCGTCATGCCGGACTTGATCCGGCATCCATCTTTCTGCCGGCCAATGGCGCAAGAAGGTGGACCCCGGATCAAGTCCGGGGTGACGGCTAGATTCATGCTCGCGGAGGACGCCCCCCCCTTACGCCCCCTTCGCCTCGAACCAGCGGCTGATGTCGGGGAGGCGAGAGCCGCGCACCCGCACCCGGTCCTGGATCGAGGCCACTGCCTGGTCGGCCGGACGGCGCGACTGGGGGGTCATGTAGCGAGCGGCATAATCCTGCACCTTGGCGACCGTCGCCGGGTCGGACGAGCCGGCCGCCAGCCCCGGCAGGAAACGCGAGCGCGACGAGCTGTCGACGAGTGGCTCGACCCGCTCGCGGTTGCGGACGGCGAAGTCGAAGGCGAGCTCGGGATGCGCGGCGGCGACCGCCGCGATCATCGCCGAGCTGGTCGTCGCGCCGGGCTCGTCGGTCAGCGCCAGATCGAGCGCCCGCTGGCCGAGGGAGGGATCGCGCGCCGAGCCGAGCAGCCGGTAGAGCTGCGCCTTGACCAGGGGATTGGTCTCCGTCCGCGCCTGCGCGTGCAGCCGCTCCCATCCGGCCGCATCGACGTTGCGCGCGACGACGGTGAGGATGGTCGAGCGGAGCGGTCCGGCCGCCGCCAGTGGGTCGTCAGCGGCGTAGAGCCGGTTCGCCTGGCCGACGATTGTGGGATCGCCCATGCCGCCGAGCGCGCGGATCAGGTCGGCGCGCAGCACCGCGACCGTCGCCGGCTCGCCCGGCTTCGCGGTCCAGCCGACCCGGGCCATCACCGGCCCGAGTGTCTTCGAGGCGTAGCGGGCGACCATCGCCTGGTGCGCGGCATCGCCCTCGTACAGGCCGTGGATCTGCTCGAGGATCGCCGCGACCCTTTCGTAGAGGCGCGGGTTGGCGTCGGCGGGGACGCGGTCGATCATGTCCAGCGCCGCCGCGGCGGATTGGTAGCCGGCGAGGCCGAGGCCCCAATTGTCGGCGAGGAGGCCGAGCTGGTCGACGGTCGCCAGCCGCCCGTAGCTCGCGGTCAGCCGGTCGAGCAAAGCCGGGGCGTAGAGGGTGCGGTAATAGCCGCTCTGGCCGCTGTTGAGCAAAGCCGGGCCGCAGCCGGGGACGGTGATCGTGCCGCTGCCGCCGGTCACCAGGGTGCGCGCCTCGCCGCCGCCGACGGTTGTCGCGATCACCGGCACGCGCCAGGCGAGCGGCGCCTTGTTCGGCCGGTCGCGGCTGAACTCGGCCTGGCGGAGCGTCATCGTCGTCCGTCCGCCGCGGCAGGCGGCGTCGTCGACCCGGATCAGCGGCACGCCCGGCTGCAGGGTGAAATCGTGGGCGATGGCGGTGACCGGCTTGCCCGCCGCCCGCTCGACCGCCTGCCAGAGGTCGTCGGTCTGGGTGTTCGAATATTTATGGGCGCGAATATAATCCTGGACCCCGCGCCGCCACGCCTCGCTGCCGACATAGCCCTCGAGCATGGTGAGCACCGCCTCGCCCTTCGAGTAAGTGATCGAATCGAAGGCCTGGCTGATCTGGTCGACGGTGGTCAGATGCTGGACGATCGGGTGGGTGGTGGCGACGGAATCGAGCCGCATGGCGGATTCGCGGGCCTCGGCGATGCCGAGCCCAGGCTCCCATTCCGGGTGCAAAGCCGCCGTCGCCTTGGTCGCCATCCACGAGGCGAAGCCCTCGTTCAGCCAGAGGTCGTCCCACCAGGCCATGGTGACGAGGTCGCCGAACCATTGGTGGGCCATTTCGTGCGCGGCCACCTCGAAGATGCGCTGGCGGCTCGCTTCCGAGGTGATCGCCGGGTCGAGCAGCAGCGCGCTCTCGAAGCTGAAGATGGCGCCCCAATTCTCCATCGCGCCGAAGAACTGGCTGCTGCCCGGGCCGGCGACGTTGTCGAGCTTCGGGAGCGGGAAGGGGGTGCCGAAATAGCTATTGTAGAAGGGCAGGATGCGGGCCGCGCTCTCCATCGCCCAGCGCCCGTTCTGGCCGCTGCCGCGCTTGGCGACGACTCCGATCTCGGTGCCGGCGGCAATCGTCGTGATCCGGTCGAACTCGCCGATTCCGAGGAAGACGAGGTAGGACGACATTGGCGGGGTGCGCTGGAAGGTCACCGTCTTGAGGCCGCCCGGCTGCTGCTGCACGCCCGCCTGCGGCATGTTGGCGACGACGTCGCGGTCGGCCGGCACGGTGACGGTGAGATTGTAGGGGGTGCGGAATTGCGGCTCGTCCCAGCTCGGGAACAGCCGGCGCGCGTCCGAATTCTCGAACTGGGTGAACAGGGCCCGCTTGCGGCCGCCCACGCTGTCGTAATCGAGCGCGAAGAAGCCGGCGGCCTGGGTGTAGATCTTGCCCGCATAGTCGATCGACAGCCGGTAGCGGCCCGGCGCGATGGTGGCCGGGAAGCGGAAGGTCGCGGTCTGCGCCGCCGCGTCGGTCGAGACGTCGCTCGCGGCAACCGCCGCGCCGCCCGCCAGCGGCGCGAGCGACACCTTGCGGAAGGCGAGGTCGGCCGCGTTCAAGACGATCTCGCGGCTCGGCGCCTTCACTTCGATGTCGATCAGCGCGGAGGCGGAGAAGACGAGGTTCGGAGCGTCGGGCGTGATCCAGAGGGCATATTGGAGCGGCCGGACGGTGGTCGGCAGCTGGGTCGGGATCTGCCGCCCCGCGAGCGGCGCGGAGGCCGCGGCGGGTGTCGCGGGGCGATCGGTTGGGGCAGCGGCGCAGGCCGCGAGCGAGAAAGCGAGGGCGGCGAGGGAGGCGGCGGACTTCAAGCGCATGGATCACTCCGGCAGGGGGCGCGGCCCCCCTGCGCGCGCGGCCGAGAGCTTGTCAATTCAGTAGCCGAACAGCGGCGCGACCCTGGTTCCCTCGAGCACGTGGTCGAGCAGGAGGGTCGGGCTCCAGAGATGCTCGACCCCAGCCTCGCGCTGCTTGATCAGCGACACGATCATCGCGTTGATCGGCGTCGGCCGCCCGACCTCCCGCCCCAGCTTGACGACCTCGCCGTTGAGGTAATCGACTTCGGTCTCGCGGCCGGCGGCAAGGTCGTCCGCCATCGACGAGCGGGCGCGGGCGTCGATCTTCTGGATCTTGAGGAACAGATTGTTGAAGATGAAATCGGGCGAGGCGATGACATGGGGGAGGAGCCGCGGCGGCACCGGGCCGATCTTGGCCGGCTCGATCCGCGCCGCCTTCAGCACCTCGAGCGCTTCGAGCATCGAGGCGGCGACGACGCGGCGATAGTCCCGCTCCCTGAGCTGCTCGAGCAGGGTGCGCCCCGACAAAGCGTTTACGGCATTGTTGAGGTTGATGAGCAATTTGCCCCAGGCGATCGCAGGCATGTCCTTCGCCAGCTTCAGCGCCGCCGGCCCTGAGCCCGCCTTAGCCGCGATGGCGCGGGTGACTGGCGTGTCCTCGGCGACCAGCTCACCGGCCACGCCCTTGTGGAACCGCCCGTCGCCCAGATAGGCGACGTTGAACGGCACCATCCCCTGCACGATTTCGAACCGGTCCTTGAGCAGGCCGCGCAGCGTCTCGGCGTTGCTCACCCCGTTCTGGAAGCTGATCACGACCGCGCCCTTCCGGGCGTTGCGCGCAATCTCCTTCGCCGCCGCCGCAGTGCCGGTGCTCTTCACCGCGAGCAGGATCACGTCCGCCTTTGCAAGCGCCGCCGCCTTTGTGGTGAATTCGACCCGCTCCGGCGGCATCCGCTCCCGCCACCCGGAATAATCGGTCAGCGTCAACCCTTCCCTGGCTACCGCCTCGCGGATCCGCTCCCGCCCGACGAACGCGACGTCTATCCCAGCGGCGGCCCAGGCGCCGCCGACGAAGCAGCCGATCGATCCGGCCCCGTGAACGACGATCTTCATCGCCCTCGATAGGCCGGCACGCCTTGGTCCGGCACCCACAGGCCCGCGGGCGGCTCGCCGGTCTGCCAGAAGACATCGATGGGGATTCCGCCGCGCGGGTACCAATAGCCGCCGATGCGCAGCCACAAGGGCTTCATCTCCCCGGCCAGCCGCTGGCCGATCCCCACCGTCACATCCTCGTGGAAGCCGCGATGGTTGCGGAACGAGGCAAGGAACAGCTTCAGCGACTTTGATTCGACGATCGTCTCGCCGGGCGCATAGTCGATGACGAGATGGGCGAAATCCGGCTGCCCCGTGACCGGGCAGAGCGCGGTGAATTCGGGCGCCGCGAAGCGCACCAGATAGAGGCTCCCCGGCCGCGGGTTCGGGACGTAATCGAGCACCCCCTCGTCGGGCGAGGCGGGAATCGCGGAGCTCCGGCCGAGATGGGTGAGGTCCATCCAATTCCCCTAGCGCACCTCTTACCACGGCTGAAGGCTTTCCAACGTGTTCATTTTATGTTCTAATGCTCGGATGAGCGCGCTGCCTCCTCGTCGATTCAGATCGTCCGATGTCGGACTGCGCCCGCTCGGCCAGACCGGGGGAATATTCTCGTCCTTATGAGGCTGAAACTTAGTAAGCTTCCGGCGTCTTTTGCCGGCGGTTGGCGGCCCGGACCGGCTTTGCCTGCGGCCGGGCGCGTGCCATATCGTGCGCCATGAAATGCCTGTCGTTCGCCTTGTCGGCGCTGCTCTTCGCCGCCCCTCTCGTCGCCCAGCCCGCCGCGAGGCCGCCGCCCGCGAAGCAGGACCAGCCGGAGCGGCCGGTCCCGGAGCCCAGCGTCTCCGTCACCCATCATCGCGGCGTGTTCGGGGGCGTGCCGGTCGCCTACACCGCGACCGCGTCGGAGACCTACCTCAAGGGCGACGACGGGACTCCCAAGGCGAGCCTCTTCTCCATCGCCTATGTGAAGGAGCCGCGCGATCCGTCGCGGCCGGTCACCTTCCTGTTCAACGGCGGGCCGGGCTCGGGCTCGGTGTGGCTGCAAATGGGGGCGTTCGGGCCGAAAAGGGTCGGCATTCCCTCCGACGCCCGCGACGACGGGGCGCCGCCTTACCCGATCCTCGACAATCCCGATTCGCTGCTCGACGTCACCGACATCGTCTTCATCGATCCGGTCGGCACCGGCTTTTCCCACACGCTCGGCAAGACCGAGGGCAAGGAATATTGGGGCGTCACCCAGGACGCCAAGTCGATCAGCCAGTTCATCCGCCTCTGGCTGGGCGACAACGGCCGCTGGAACAGCCCCAAGTTCATGGGCGGGGAGAGCTACGGAACGACGCGCTCGGCGGCGGTCGTGAACCAGCTCGAGGGCGCCTATAACGACGTCGGCCTCGACGGCATCATCCTGATGTCTACCATTCTCGATTTCGGCGCCCAGGCCAACGTCCAGGGCAACGAGATGCCCTACATCCTCTTCCTGCCCTCGATGGCGGCGGCGGCCTGGTACCACCACAAGGTCACGAATCCGCCCGCCAGCGTCGACGCCTTCGTTCAGGAAGCGCGGGACTTCGCCGAGGGCGACTATGCGGCGGCCTTGCTCAAGGGGCAGAGGCTGCAGGGTGAGGCGCGCGCCTCGATCCGCCGCCGGCTCGCCCGCTTCACCGGCCTGTCGGAGGAGTATCTCGAGCGGGCCGACCTGCGCGTCACCGACCAGCGCTTCTACAAGGAGCTGCTGCGCGACCGCGGCCTCGCCATCGGCCGGCTCGATGCGCGCTACACCGGCAAGGATTACGACAATGCCGGCGAGACTCCCGACAACGATCCGAGCTTCTACGGAATCGACGCCGGCTATACGGCGGCGGTCAATGCCTGGGTCCGCGACGGGCTCGGCTTCAAGTCGGACCGTTCTTACGTCACCATCGGCCCGGTCGGGAATTGGGACTGGGACCTCGCCGACCAGGGCGGCGAGGCCAAATATTACAAGAGCGTCGCGCCCTATCTGTCCAAGGCGATGCGGGAGAATTCCGGGCTCCGCGTGTTCGTCGGCGCCGGCTATTACGATTTCGCGACGCCGCTGTTCGGCGCGGAATATGCGCTGAGCCGCACCGGCTTCCCGCAGGACCGCATCCAGTTCCATTATTACGAGGCCGGGCACATGATGTACGTCCACGACGAGAGCCGGGCGAAGCTGGCGCGCGACGTCCGTGCCTTCATTCGCAGCCGCTGAGGCAGTCGCGGGTAGTCGACATTTTGTAACGGACACGATACATAATGTCAGGTATACTTGACATATCGCGAATCGGCGTCTAACTCCGTTTCCGTGCCCGGCGATCCGCGCCGGGGGCGGGGAGGGACGCCGCGATGGACGTCGGGGAACCAGTGAAGAACCGTCTCAAAGTGCTGAGGGCCGAACGCGACTGGAGCCAGGCGGAGCTTGGCGGCCGGCTCGGAGTCTCGCGCCAGGCGGTCAACGCGATCGAGACCGGCAAATACGATCCGTCGCTGCCGCTCGCCTTCCGGCTCGCCCGGCTGTTCGAGCGGCCGATCGAGCAGATTTTCGACGACGGGGAGGGCGGGCATGACGCCTGAGACGCCCCCTCGTTCGGCTGCCGCGCTGATCCGCCTGCTCGCCGCGATCGCCCTTCTTACCTTGGCAATCGTCCCCGCCTGGGGCGTCCGCCACATAGACCTCGACGGCCTCGCCGCCGGCGAAACCCTGCCAGCGCCGAAGCTGCTGCTCTCGTCCGTCCACCTCTAGGAAAAAACATCATGGTCGACATCGCCGACGTCGAGAAGGCCGAGCGGCTGGGCCGCAGCCGCGCGCGAATCTTCGCCGTGCAGGCGGTGCTGTTCCTCTCCTGGCAGGGCCTCTATTTCGGAGGCCGCGCAGCCGACCCCGTCCGCACCGTCCAGCAGGTCAAGATCTCGGCCTGGCTGGTCACCGCCATCCTCCTCCTCTTCCTGCTGGCGAGCGGCGGAATGCTGATACGCGGCCGCAAGGTGAGGGGTCTGCTCAACGACGAGCTCACCCGAAGCCACCGCGCCCGCGCCTATGTGCTCGGCTTCTGGGCGGCGATGGCGAGCGCCATCTTGCTCTACGGAATCGGCATGTTCGAGCCGCTCTCGGCCCGCGACGCCATCCACATCATCATGTCCGCCGCCATCGGCACGGGCCTCATGACCTTCTCGATTCTCGAGCGGCGGAGCCGCGCCGAGACCTGACCCAAAACAGAACCGCGTTTTCAACTTCGACTGCAAGGATTTGACCCGATGAAATGCCTATACCTTCTCGCCGCTTCCGCCGCGGCGATCGCGCTCTCCCCAGCCTGCGCCGCGCCCGCCCCCGCCGCCGACCAGCCCGCCAGATACGGGGCCTGGGGCGTCGACCTCTCGACCCGCGACATGGCGGCGAAGCCAGGCGACAGCTTCTTCGATTATGCCAACGGCGCCTGGTACAAGGGGGCCGCCATCCCGTCCGACCAGCCGATGGCGGGCGTCGGCATGGACCTCTACAACCGCACCCAGGCGCAGCTCCGCGCCATCGTCGAGGGCCCCGCCGCCGCCGCCTCGACCCCGGCCGGCCGCAAGGTCCGCGGCCTCTACCAGAGCTTCATGGACGAGGCGCGGCTCGAGCAGCTCGACGACAAGCCGCTGCTCGCCGACATGGCGGCGCTGAGGGCGGTCTCCACGAAAGAGGAGATGGCGCGGTTCATGGGCACCACCAACCGCGGCTTCGGCTCCTCCTTCTTCTCGATCGGAGTCACGCCCGATCTCAAGGGGCCGAAGCTCTACACGCCCGGCCTCGGAATCGGCGGAATGGGCCTGCCCGACCGCGATTATTACCTCACCGACCAGTTCAAGGCGCAGCGCGATGCCTATCTTGCCTATGTCGGCCGTTCGCTTAAGCTGATCGGCTGGCCGAACGCCGACGCCTCGGCCCAGGCGGTCCTCGACCTCGAGAAGCGCGTCGCGGAGGCGACCTGGACCCGCGTCGAGCGCCGCGACCCGAACAAGATCTACCACCCGATGGCGCTCAATGAGCTGATCGCCTACGCGCCCGGCTTCGACTTCAACGCGCTGATCGCCGGCGCCCGCGTCCCCGCCTTCGACCGGCTGATCGTGACGCAGGACACCGCGGTGCCCAAGGTCGCGAAGATCCTGGCCGAGACTCCGCTCGAGACGCTGAAGGCCTGGGAAGCCTTCCACATGGCGAACGACGCCGGCTCCTACCTCTCCAAGCGCTTCGTCGACAACAAGTTCGCCTTCGCCAGCGCCCTTTCCGGCCAGCCGCAGAATTTGCCGCGCTGGAAAAGGGGCATCGCCCTGGTCGACGGCGACCTCGGCGAGGCGCTCGGGCAGGAATATGTCGCCCGCTATTTCCCGGCTTCGTCGAAGAAGATGATGGAGGCTTTGGTCGCCAATTTGCAGACCGCGATGCGCGGGCGGATCGAGGCTGCCGCCTGGATGTCGCCCGAGACGCGGGCGGCGGCGCTCCGCAAGCTCGCGGTGCAGCGGGTGAAGGTCGGCTATCCGAGCAAGTGGCGGGATTATTCCTCGCTCACGATCGATCCAGCCGACCTCTACGGCAACGTCAAGCGCGCCTCGGCCTTCGCGGTCGACTATCAGTATAACCGGCTCGGCAAGCCGATCGACCGCGAGGAATGGGCGATGACCCCGCAGACGGTCAACGCCTACAACAACCCGCTCCAGAACGAGATCGTCTTCCCCGCGGCGATGCTGCAGAGCCCGATGTTCGATCCGAAGGCGGACGCCGCGGTCAATTACGGCGCGATCGGCGCGGTGATCGGCCACGAGATCAGCCACGGCTTCGACGACCAGGGCCGACAGTTCGACGAGGCGGGGACGCTGCGCGACTGGTGGAAGCCCGCGGACGCCGACCGCTTCAAGGCGTCCGCCGGGGCGCTGGCCGACCAGTATGGCGCCTACGAGGGCGCGCCTGGGATGAAGGTCAACGGCAGGCTGACGCTCGGCGAGAATATCGGCGACCAGGGCGGAGTCCGCCTGGCGCTCGACGCCTACCATGTCTCGCTCAGGGGCCGGAGGGCGCCGATGGTCGGCGGATTCACCGGCGACCAGCGCTTCTTTCTCTCCTGGGCGCAGGCCTGGCGCGACAAGCTGCGGCCGGACCTGGAGAAGATGATCCTCGTCTCCGACGTCCACTCACCGCCCCGCTGGCGCGTCGACGGCACGCTGCGCAATATCGACGAATGGTATAGCGCCTTCGACGTCAAGCCGGGCGACAAGCTCTACCTGGCCCCGGAGAAGCGAGTCCACGTGTGGTGAACCAATTCCCCTCTCCCTAAGGGGAGAGGGGCTAGTCGCCGCGCTCGCGGCATGGCATCCCCCCGCCATGCCCGATGCCGCGCCCGAGCTCGCCTACATCGCCTACGACACCTTCCTCGCGGACGTGGAAGAGGTCGCGCACAAGCTGCTTCAGGGCGGCTGGCGCCCCGACTTCCTCGTCGGCATCGGCCGGGGCGGGCTGGTCCCGGCCGCCTTTCTCTCGCATCGGCTCGACATCGCGATGCTGTCGGTCGACATCTCGTCGGGGGAGCCGGGTTTCGCCGGCGATCTGCTCGACAAGCTCGCGGGCAAGATCCGCGCCGGCCAGCGCCTGCTCGTCGTCGACGACATCAACGACAGCGGCACCACCATCGCCTCGCTCCGCGCGGCGCTTGCGGCGCAGGGCGCCGACCAGGAACATCTCCGCGTCGCCGTCCTCATCGACAATGAAAGCTCGCGGGCCAAAGCCGAATATTGTTCCCGCCGCATCGACCGCCGCAGCGACAAGCGCTGGTTCGTCTTCCCCTGGGAAGCCCTCGCTCCGCGCGAGACGCTGATCGAGGAGGCGCAGGAGGTGCCCGAGCGGCTGGCCTAATCTCCTCCCCTGCCTTTGCAGGGGAGGGGACCATGCGAAGCATGGTGGAGGGGCTTCTTCTTGGGGGATGCGTGGACCGGGTAGATCGCTCGCGGCGCTTTCGGCGGCAGATGAGTCCGCCCGAGGCGGCGCTTTGGACATATCTTCGCACCCCTCCACCGCGCTCCGCGCGGTCCCCCTCCCCACGAAATCGCGGGGAGGAGAGGCGACCGCCGCTAGACTCGTTCCTCCCGCCGCGACATGCTCACGCCGATGCTGATCGTCCCCCTGCTCCTCGCCCTCGCCCCCCCCAGCGCGCCTTTGCTCACGCCGGCCGAGACCCGGGCGATCGCCGGGCAGGTGTCCGGCAGCGCCGCCAAAAGGACGGTCCAGGCGCTGTCGCTCCACCATCGCATGCGCGGCTCCGAAGGCTATCGCGCCGCCGCCGAGCTGATCCGCGACCGCTTGGCCGACTATGGCCTGGAGGAAGTGGGCATCATCTCCCTCCCCGCCGACGGCAGGATCTTCTACGGCACCCAGCGCTCGCGGCCGGCGTGGAACGCCACCTTCGCCGAGCTGTGGGAGGAGCGGCAGCAGGGCGGCGGCTGGGCCGATTCGGAGCGGGTCGCCTCCTGGGCCGACCAGCCGATCAGCCTCGCCCAGGACAGCGCCAGCGGCGCGGCGGAAGGGGAGCTGGTCGACGTCGGCGCCGGCATTTCGGCCGGGGATTATGCGGGGAAGGACGTCAAGGGGAAGCTCGTCCTCACCTCCTCGCAGCCCGGCGCGGTCGCGCACGAGGCGGTGACATTGCGCGCCGCCGCCGGCATCGTCTCCTGGGCGCAGAACCAGAAGAGCGGCTGGTGGGGCGACGACCAGAGCCTGGTGCGCTGGGGCCATCTCGACACCTGGGAGGATCCGACCTGGGCGTTCATGGTCTCGCCGGCCCGCGCCCACGGCTGGCAGGCGCGGCTCGCCAAAGGGGAGGCGATCCGGCTCCGCGCCAAGGTGGAAGCCGGGAGGAGCCCGGCCGCCTACCTCATCCCCACCGCGGTGATCGCCGGCAAGGACCGCGCGCACGAGATCGTCCTCTCCTGCCACCTCGACCATCCCTCGCCCGGCGCCAACGACAATGCGAGCGGCTGCGCCGGCATCCTCGAGGTGGCGCGCAGCCTCCACCGCCTGATCGCGGAGGGTAAGCTGCCGCGGCCGAAGCGGACCATCCGCTTCATCTGGCCGTGCGAGGTCGAATGCACGATCTCGCTGCTCAACGCGAAGCCGGAATTCGCGGCGCGGACGCTGGCGACCATTCACCTCGACATGATCGGCGGCAATTCCGACATCACCCACGGCGTGCTCAAGGTCGAGGGCTCGCCGCCCAGCCTGCCGAGCTTCGTCTCCGACGTCGGCTTCGCGATCGGCCGCTGGGTCGACGAGCAGTCGCGCCTCTACGCCGACCATGGCGCCGCCGACTTCCCGCTGACCGAGCCGGACGGCACGAAGAACGCGCTCCACGCCAGGATCGGCGGCTTCACCGAAGGCTCCGACCACCAGGTGTGGGCGGAAGGGAGCTGGCGGGTGCCGGTCATCTACATCGCCGACTGGCCCGACATCTACATCCACACCCAGAAGGACGTTCCGGCCAACCTCGATTCCACCAAGATGCGCCGCGCCATCTTCATCGCCGCGGCCTCGGCCTGGGCGCTCGCCAATCTGAGCGACGATGATGATCCGGCTCTCAAGCAGATGCTCGATGTCGCTTCGGCGGACGGCATGGCCGCAGCCTTCCGAGCCTCGGCGGGCTTGGCTGAACCGGAGGCCGCCAACATGATGCGGATCCGCCTGAACGCGCTGAATGAGAGCCGCGGATCGCTCCGCAGGTTCGGGGTCACATCCTTCGATGTGCGGTCCGGACCGAGGGAGCGGGGAGCGGGCAATTTCGGTTTCGTCTACCGCCGAAACCCGGAGCCCAAGGGGCCGATGGACGGGTTCGGCTATTCCTGGCTCGACGATCATCTGAAGCAAGCGGGGCTGAAGAAGCCGGCCTTGCTGTCGCGCGAGGCGAGCGAGGACGGGCCGAGCTTCGGCTACGAGACGCTGAACCTGGTCGACGGCAAGCGCTCCGTTCAGGAGATCAGGGATGCGCTCGCCGCGACGGTGGCGCCGGCGCCGGTCGAGGAGGTGGCGGACTATCTCGCCACGCTGGAGAAGCTCGGCGTGCTGGAGCGGGTGCGGTCGTGACGGACGATCTCGTCTCCACCGAGTGGCTGGCCGGCGGACTCGGCGCCGCGGACCTGCGCATCCTCGATGCGACCTGGTGCCTGCCTGCCGACAAGCGCGATCCCCGCGCCGAATATGAGGCGGGGCATATCCCCGGCGCCGTCTTCCTCGATCTCGACGATGCCTCCGACCCGGACAGCCCCTTCCCGCACATGCTCCCGTCCGAGGCCCGGCTAGCCAGCCGAATGCAGTCGCTGGGCATCCGCGACGGCGCGCGGATAATCGTCTACGACAATTCGCCGCTCCACACCTCGGCCCGGATCTGGTGGATGCTGAGGCGGTTCGGCGCCCATTATGTCGCCATCCTCGATGGCGGCCTCGCCAAGTGGAAGGCGGAAGGGCGGCCGCTGGAGCGCGGCAAGCCGGCGGTGCGGCACGGCCATTTCACGCCGGCCCTCGATCGCCGCGGGGTGGCGGCGAAGTCGGACATGCTGGCCCTCATCGCGGCCTCGACACACGAGATCGTCGACGCGCGCAGCGGGCCGCGCTTCGCGGGCGCCGAGGCGGAGCCGCGGCCCGGGCTCGCCTCGGGGCACATTCCGGGGTCGAAGAACCTGCCGCAGGCGCGCCTGTTCAATCCGGACAACAGCTGGAAGCGCGGCGACGACCTGCGCGCCGCGTTCAAGGAGGCTGGGATCGACCTTGCCAAGCCGATGGTGACCACCTGCGGCTCCGGCGTCACGGCCGCGGTCGTGCTGTTCGGAGCGCATTTGCTGGGCAAGGAAGACGTTGCGCTCTACGACGGCAGCTGGTCCGAATGGGGCGCCGACCCGACGACGCCCAAGGCGACGGGGCCGGCGTGAAGGACAAGAGGCCCGACACGAAGCTCGTCCACGGCGGCCGCCGCAGGGAGTGGCGCGGCCGTCTCGTCAACCCGCCGGTGCACCGGGGCTCCACCATCCTGTTTGACAGCGTCGCCGAGATGCGCGCCGCGACGCCCGAGTTCGGAAAGGCCTATTACGGCCTTCACGGCACGCCGACCCAATGGGCGCTGGCCGAGGCCCTGACCGAGCTCGAGCCGGGCGCGGCGGGGACCGTCCTCTATTCCTCCGGCCTCGCCGCCGTGACGGCGGCGCTGCTGACCGCGCTGTCGGCCGGCGATGAGCTGCTGGTCACCGACAGCGTCTACGGCCCCACGCGCCGCTTCTGCGACGGCTTCCTGCGTCGCTACGGAATCTCGACGCGCTATTACGACCCGATGGTCGGGGCCGGCATCGCCGCGCTGATCGGCGACGAGACGAAGGCGATCCTCCTAGAAAGCCCGGGTTCGGTGACGATGGAGGTTCAGGACGTCCCGGCCATCTGCGCCGCGGCGCGCGAGCGGGGCGTGGCGACGCTCATCGACAATACCTGGGCGACGCCGCTCTTCTTCCCGGCGCTGAGCCACGGCTGCGACCTGTCGATCCTGGCCGCGACCAAATATGTCGGCGGCCATGCCGACGTCATGCTCGGCTCGGTGACGGCGAATGCCGCCTGGTATTCGAAGCTGGAGCGGTCGAGCTGGGACCTCGGCCACGCGGTCAGCCCCGACGACGCCTGGCTCGGCTCGCGGGGCCTCAGGACGATGGGGGTACGCCTGAGGCAGCACGAGGCGAATGCGCTGAAGGTGGCGGAGTGGCTGAAGGCGCAGCCGCGGGTCGCCCGGGTGCTCCACCCGGCGCTGCCGGACTGCCCCGGCCACGAGATCTGGCGGCGCGACTTCAGCGGTGCTTCGGGGCTCTTCTCCTTGGTGCTGAACGGCGGCGGCGACTCCGACCGGGTCGCGTTCATGGAGCGCCTCACCTTGTTCGGGTTCGGCTATAGCTGGGGCGGCTATGAGAGCCTCGCCGTGCCCTACGATCCGGAGCGGATGCGCACCGCCACGGACTGGCGGGCCGAGGGGCCGCTCGTCCGGCTCCATATCGGCCTCGAGGATGCCGACGACCTTATCGAGGACCTCGCCGCCGCGCTGGCGGGTTATCCCGCGGCATGAGGAGCATTTTCGACACGCTCGGCGTCACCTGGCCGACTTATGCCGATTGGGCCTCCGCCGCCGTCGCCGCCGTGATCGTCGCCCTGGTCTGGGTCGGCGCCCATCTCGCGGGGCGGCTGCTCGGCGGCCGGCTCGCCGCCTTCTGGTCCAGGCGGGCGGGGACGCGGGGCGAGGAGCTTGCGCCGCGCCTCTGCGCCCTTACCCGCTGGTTCCTCTCGCTCGTCGCGCTGGGCATAACGCTCAACGCCGACGCCTGGCGGCCGCTGGCGCTGCTCGTGCTCGGCGGCGCGCTCGGCCTGTCGGCGGCCTTGCTCGTCTGGGGGATCGTGCGTGGGCTGCAGATGCCGTCCTGGGTCGCGGCTTTGCTCTCGGGCGTCGCCTTCGTCGGCCTGCTCGCCCGCGCGACCGGGGGCCTGGGGCCGATCGAGGACGTGCTGAACCGGGTCGGCTTCACCGCCGGCAAGACCCGCATTTCCCTCCTCACCATCCTCCAGGTCGCGGTGACCCTCATCGCGCTCTACGCTGCGGTGAAGCTTTTGAACCGGGTGGTCGCCACGTCGATCAAGCGCGCCCGCTCCCTCGATGCGACGCAGCAGCTCCTGGCCCAGAAGCTCGCCGGAATCGCCGTCGTCGTAGTCGCCTTCTTCGTCGGCATCGACCTGCTCGGCATAGATTTGACCGCGCTCACCGTTTTCTCCGGCGCGTTCGGCCTCGCCGTCGGCTTCGGCCTGCAGAAAACATTCGGTAACCTCATTGCCGGCATCATCCTCCTCATGGACCGCTCGATAAAGCCGGGCGACGTGATCGTCGTCGGCGACAGCTTCGGCCATGTCACCAAGATCGGAGTCCGCGCCGTCTCGATCGTCACCCGCGACGGCAAGGAGCATCTGATCCCGAACGAGAATCTGATGACCCAGGAGGTGGAGAACTGGTCCTATTCGAGCCGCGACGTGCGGGTGCACATCCCGGTCGGGATCGCCTACGATTGCGACCTGCCGCTCGCCCAGCAGCTGATGGTGCAGGCGGCGAAGGAGGCGCAGAGGGTCAAGGATTCGCCGCCGCCCAGCGTCTGGCTCACCGCCTTCGGCGAAAGCACGGTCGACCATGAGATCCTGGTCTGGATCAGCGACCCCGAGGCCGGCATTGGCAGCGTCCGCTCGGAAGTGCTGAACCGGGTCTGGATCCTGTTCAAGGAGAATGGGGTGGTCCTCCCCAACCCCCAGCGCGACATCCACATCAAGGATTGGCCGATCGTTCCTCGCCGGGACGGCGAGGAGCTAGAGGCTCCCTGACAGCTCGCGCAGCGCCCTGCGCAGCGCCTCGGCCAGAGCGGCGGCGGCGGGGGCGGCGGGGCGGCCCTGCTCCTGGAGACTGAGCAAAGTCTCGACGCCGGCGGCGGCCCAGCGGGCGGTGGCGGCGGCGCGTTCGTCGAAGCGGCGCTGGGCGACCGGCGGGGCGGCGGCATAGGCGGCGCTGACCTGGGCCGCTTCCTCCAGCGCCGCGTCGCCGCGCGCCTGGGCGCGGGCGCCGGCAATCTCTTCGACCAGCGCCAGCACCTCGCGCAGCTGCGCGACCTGCCCGCCGGCGTCGGCGAGCCCGGGAGCGTAGAGCGGCACGTCGTGCTGGGTCATGGCCCCGCCTGTAGCGCGGCGAGGCTAAGGAACGGCTAATGCGCCGGTTGCGAGCGGCGGGGCGGTGGGGCAGGGGAGGGGCCATGAAAGCCTTGCTCCCGTTCCTCGCTTTCTTTACCGCGCCGGCTCTCGCCGAGCCGCACGACGAGGCGGCGCCTCCCTCCGCGGGCGCCAAGACGAGCGTCGGCGGCGGCGTCACCCTGCTCTCCGACTATCGCTTCCGCGGCCTATCCCGCTCGGGGGGCGGCCCGGCGCTGCAGGGCCAGCTCAACTTCTCTTTGCCGAACGGCCTCTATGCGGGAGGCCGCGGCACGACGCTGAAGGGCGTCCGCGCCCTCGGCGACGCCGAACTCGATCTCTATGCCGGCTACGGCGCGGCCCTCGCTTCGGGCACCACCCTCGATGCCGGCCTCACTTACTACGCCTTTCCAGGCGGCGCGGGCGGGAGCGACTATGCCGAGCCCTATGTGTCGCTGTCTCACACATTGGGGCCGGTCGAGGCGACGCTCGGGGCCAAATATGCGTGGAAGCAGGCGGCCCTGGGCGGCGAGGACCAATTCTATCTGTTCGGCCAGCTGGAGGGGGGCATCCCGCTGACGCCGGTGACCCTCACCGCCGAGGCGGGGCGGCAGGATGCGGGCCGCTTCGGCCGCTACTGGAACTGGTCGCTCGGCGGCCGCTTCGCGATGGGGCCGCTCGAGGCGGGGCTGCGCTACGTCGACACCGACCTGCGCGCCCTCCCCGGCCGCCGCTCGGGCGCCGGGGTGGTCGCGTCGCTGGGGGTGCGGTTCTAACTCCTCCCCGTTCCGGGGAGGAGCTTTAGCCTATTGCGGCGTGGTCGCCGTCGCGTCGCGGCCGGCGCCCGACGGGGCGGCGAGGATGGTCTGGGTGGTCGCGCCCTTGTCGACGACATTGGTCGCCGGATCGCCGACGACCGAGCGGGCGCCCAAGGCGGCGCGGTCCGCGCCGGTCGATTCGAGCAGGCTGGTCTCGCTCTGGCTGCGCGGGGCGGGGCCGCCGAACAAAGCCTCGAGCGCCTGGGTGCGCGCATCCGCCGCCTGCGGCTGCGGGTCTCCCGCGCGGGGCGGCGCCAGGCTGTAGTCCGGCGGAATGACGAGCGGCTGGTTGCGCGCCACCGCGAATTCGTCCGGCCGGTCGCGGCTGGCGACGCCGTGCCGGGCGCAGCCGCCGAGCAGGAGGGCGGCGGCCGCCGTGGCGGCGAGGCCGATGGTCGATATACGCATGTTCACTTATCCTCCTCGGGGGCCTTCCGTTCGCGAGTCAGCAGCGCCCGGACCAGCAATAGCAGGACGCCGATGGTAATGGCAGCGTCCCCGACATTGAAGATCAAAAAGGGATGGATGTCGCCGAAATGCAGATCGGCGAAGTCGACGACGTAGCCGAGCCGCACCCGGTCGAGGATGTTGCCGACCGCGCCGCCTAGCACGAAGGCCAAGGCGATCGTGTCGTCGCGGCGCTTCTCGCGCCACATCCAGGCGAGGACGAAGGCGGAGATCGCCGCCGTCATGGCCACCAGAAGCCAGCGCTCGAGCTCGGTGCCGGCCTTCAGGAAGCCCATCGAGACGCCCTGATTCTCCTCCCAGCGAAGCTGGAAAAAGGAGGTGATCTGCATCGAATCGCGCTGCTTCAATTGCAGCACGTAGGTGACGATCCACTTCACCCCCTGGTCGACGAGCAGGATCGCCGCGGCGAGCGCGAACCCGACGATGCGGTTGCGGCGCACCCGCTCGGCAAGGGGGGAAAGCGGCGGCGGCGCCTCCGCGGGCTCGACGATCGCTTCAGCCATTCACCACCCCCTCGCAGCGGGCGCAGAGCGCGCCCTCTTCCTCGACCTCCGGCAGCAGCCGCCAGCAGCGGCCGCATTTGAGGTGGTCGGCCCTGGTCACCTCGATGCTGTCGCTGGCGCCCGGCTCGACTTCCGACACGATGTAGATTTCGGCGAGGTCCGCAAGCGCCGTGTCGGCAAAGTCGAGCTCGGCGGCCGGGACCAGCACCTTCGCCTCCAGGCTCGAGCCGATCGTCTTCTCGCGCCGCAAGGGCTCGATCGCCTCCGTGACCCGCTCGCGCGAATGGCGGATCAGGGCCCATTTCGCGGCCAGCGCCTCGTCGCGCCAGCCAGCGTCGATCTCCGGCCATTCTAGCAGGTGGACCGAGCCGCCGTCCGGGTAACGGGTCAGCCACACTTCCTCGGCGGTGAAGCAGAGGATCGGCGCCAGCCAGCGCGCCAGGGCATGGAAGACGGTGTCGAGGACGGTGCGGCAGGCCCGCCGCTTCGGCGACGACGGCGCGTCGCAATAGAGGCTGTCCTTGCGGATGTCGAAGAAGAAGGCGGAGAGGTCGTCATTGGCGAAGGTGGCGATGAGGCGGGTGTAGCGGTTGAAGTCGAATCCTTCCGCCGCCGCCTTGAGCTCGGCGTCGAGCTCGGCCAAGCGGTGGAGCACGAACCGCTCCAGCTCCGGCATGCCGGCCGCGGGAACCCGTTCCGCCTCGGTGAAGCCATCGAGCGCGCCGAGCAGGTAGCGGAAAGTGTTCCTGAGCTTGCGATAGGCATCGGAGGTCCCGGCCAGCACTTCCCTGCCGATCCGCACGTCCTCGAAATAGTCGGTCGAGGCGGCCCAGAGGCGGAGGATGTCGGCGCCGCTCTCGCGGATCACCGCGAGCGGATCGACCGTGTTGCCGATCGACTTCGACATCTTGCGGCCGTCCCGGTCGAGGGCGAAGCCGTGGGTGAGGACCGCCTCGAACGGCGCCCGGCCGCGAGTCCCGCAGCTTTCGAGCAGCGACGACTGGAACCAGCCGCGATGCTGGTCGGAGCCCTCGACGTAGAGGTCGGCGCGGACGTCCTCGCCGTAGCGCGCCTCGATCACGTAGGCATGGGTCGAGCCGCTGTCGAACCAGACGTCGAGGATGTCGTTTACCGGCTCCCATTCCTCGAGGCTGTAATGGTTGCCGAGCAGGGCCCGGTGGTCGGCGCCGAACCAGGCGTCCGCCCCGCCTTCGTGGAAGGCGCGGATGATCCGGCTGTTGACCACAGCGTCCTTGAGATACTCGCCGGTGGCGCGGCTGACGTAGAGCGCGATCGGCACGCCCCAGGCGCGCTGGCGGCTGATCACCCAGTCGGGACGGCCTTCGACCATGGCGCGGATCCGGTTCTTCGACCGCTCGGGCACCCAGCGCGTGTCTTCGATGGCCGCGAGGGCGGTGGCGCGGAGGGAGTCTCCACCGCCCCTCCCGGGCTCGCTCAGCGAGCCCATCTCCGCGCTGCGACCTGCCCCCGGCAGGTCGCCGTTCGCGCTCCGATCCATCGGGATGAACCATTGGGGGGTGCAGCGGAAGATGATCTTGGCCTTGGAGCGCCAGCTGTGCGGGTAGGAGTGGCGGAAGTCCGCCGAGGCCGCCAGCAAAGCTCCCGTCTCGCGCAGGTCCGAGCAGATCGGCCCGTCGGGCGCGTTGAACTTGTTGTTGATCACGCTCCCCTGGCCGCCGAGCCATTCCCAGTCCGCCCGGTAGAAGCCCGCATCGTCGACCGCGAAGACCGGGTCGATGCCCACGGCTTTGCAGACCAAAAAATCCTCCTCGCCATGGTCGGGCGCCATATGGACGAGGCCGGTGCCGGCGTCGGTGGTCACGTGCTCGCCGGGGAGGAACGGCCGCGGCCGCGCGAAGAAGCCGCCGAGCTTGTGCATCGGGTGGCGGGCGATGGTGCCGGCGAGGTCGGAGCCTTTGCCTCCCCATACCACCTGCAGTTTGGTCGTATCCAACCACTTAGAGGCAGCACGAAATTGCGAAGCCCCGATCAAGTCTCTCGCCATGACATAAACGGAACCGCCGTCACTTAGCGCGACGTACTCGACATGCGGCCCGTAGGCGATCGCCTGGTTGACCGGAATCGTCCAGGGCGTGGTCGTCCAGACCACCGCGTGGGCGCCGACGAGCTCCGGGATCGGGCTTTCGACGATCTCGAACGCCACGTCGATCTGGGTCGAGGTGATCTCCTCATATTCGACCTCGGCCTCGGCCAGCGCGGTCTTCTCGACGGGGCTCCACATGACCGGTTTGGCGCCGCGGTAGAGCTGGCCGCTTTCGGCGAATTTCAGCAGCTCCTCGACGATCTTGGCCTCGGCCTCGAACTTCATGGTGAGATAAGGGTCGTCCCACTCGCCCATCACGCCGAGGCGCTGGAACTGCTCGGACTGGATGGCGACCCATTTCTCCGCATAGGCCCGGCATTCCGCCCGGAACTCGCGCGGCGGGACGGCGTCCTTGTCGAGCTTCTTCTTTCGATACTGCTCCTCGATCTTCCACTCGATCGGCAGGCCGTGGCAGTCCCAGCCGGGCACGTAGGGCGCGTCCTTGCCGAGCAGCGACTGCGAGCGCACGACGATGTCCTTGAGGATCTTGTTCATCGCGTGGCCCATGTGGATGTCGCCGTTGGCGTAGGGCGGGCCGTCGTGGAGGATGAAGCGTGTCCGCCCTTCGCGGGCGGTGCGCAGGCTTTTGTAGAGGTCCATCTCCGCCCAGCGGGCAAGGATCGCCGGCTCCTTTCCCGCGAGGCCGGCTTTCATGGGGAAATCGGTCTTCGGCAGGAAGACCGTGTCGCGGTAATCGGGTTTTTCGGACATCGCGGCGGGGCTTAGCCGGAGGGCAAGCGGGCGTCCAGCGGGGGCGGGAGCGAGCGGTGGTTAGTCATCCCGGCGGAAGCCGGGAGCCATGAACACCGCAGCTCGAAACCTCGCACGCATTTGTTCATGGGTCCCGGCTTTCGCCGGGATGACTCCATTCACCGCTGCAGGGCGGGGCCCATCGTGTAGAAATCGTCGACCCAGAGCCAGCCGTGGAAATCGGCGGGGACCTGGTCGTATTGCTCGGGGCGGTCGAGGGCGGCGACGCCGCCATTCTTGTACGAGCCCCAGATCACCACCCGGGTGTTCGCCTTGGCCATGCGGTCGAGGAAGCGGTAGGGCCAGCCCCACAAAGCCCAGCGGTAATTGAGCGGCACGATAATCGTGGTGTCGCGGCAGCTCGCGGGCATGAAGCCGGTCCAGCCGATCTCGACATAGGCCTTGAGGCAGGCCCTGGCGCCGACGCCGTCGTTGAACCAGGCGCCCGGGACGAGCTGCCGCATCCTGGCGCCGACCGCGGGAGGACCCTGGAAGCCGTATTTGTCGTCGATGGCGATTCCGGCGCGGCGGAAGGCGGCGACGAGGGCGTCGGCATCGCGCGGGTCCTTGCTCTTGAAGATGAAGACGATCTTGGCCTTGGGCAGCTCGCGCAGCAGCTCCTCGACGCTCGGCATGGCACCGACGCCCTTGCCGCGGAACGGGAAGGTGCGGCCGCCGTCGGCGGTGTAGCCGTAACCCACGTCGAGCTTCTTCAATTGGGCGAGGGTGAGATCGCGCACCGGGCCGTGGCCGTTGGTGCGGCAATCGAGAGTCCAGTCGTGGAAGACGACCATGTCGCCGTCCTTCGTGGGATGGACCTGGACGGCGACCGCGTCGGCGCCGGTCTTCAGCGCCCGGTAGAGCGAGGGAAGGGTGTTTTCGATATAGGGGTTGTCGCCGTGCGGGCGAATGCGGGTCGCGGTGCAGTCGTCGTCCTTCAGGCCGGCATGGTCGAACGGAACCGCGATGCCACGATTGGCGACGACGATCAGCCGGCCCGGCGGCCGCGGCGCGAGCCAGGACGCGTTGATCAGCGAGAGAAGGACCGCGATCGCCGCGACACCGATCAGGACATAGCGCCATTTGCCCCGCCGCCTCGGCGGCCGCTCGGCCTCCTCGTCCCCGATTTCTCCCTGCATATTGAAGGGTGTAGCTTGGCCGCTTCGGTCCTGTCCAGCGCCTCAGACGAGGCGCCGCCGCGCCTCCTCGCAATCCTTGGCCATCTGGGCCTTGAGCGCGTCCAGCGTTTCGAACTTCGCCTCGGCGCGCAGGAAGGAGATGAGCTCGACTTCGATACGCTGGCCGTAGAGGTCGCCGTCGAAATCGAAGAAATAGGGTTCGAGCAGCTCCTTGGGCGGCTCGAAGGTCGGGCGGATGCCGAGATTGGCGGCGCCGTCCAGCCCCCGCCCGTCGGGCAGCCGCCCGCGCACCGCATAGACCCCGAAGCGAGGGCGCAGATAGCGGTCGAGGCTCAGATTGGCGGTGGGGTAACCGATGGCGCGGCCGCGCTTGTCGCCATGCTCCACGATTCCCTCGATCGTGAACGGCCGCGTGAGGAGCCGCGCTGCCGTCTCGCAATCCCCCTCGCGCAGCGCCTCGCGGATCCGGCTCGACGAGACCGGCGCGCCGTCCTCGCTGACCGGCGGCACCGCTTCGGCGAAAAGGCCGTGGGCCGCGCCGAGGCTGGCGAGCAGGGCGACGTCGCCGGCGCGGTCCCGGCCGAAGGTGAAGTCCTCGCCGGTCACCGCTCCGGCGGCGCCCAGCCGGTCGCGGAGCCAGTCGGCTACGAAAGCCTCGGGGCTCGCCGCCGCGAAGTCCGTGTCGAAGCGGAAGACGTAGAGGCCGTCGACCCCCGCCGCCTCGATCAGCCGCGCCCGCTGGTCCATCGTCGTCAGCCGGAACCAGGGGCATTCGGGGCGGAAGAAACGCATCGGATGGGGATCGAAGGTGGCGACCAGGGCCGGGCGCCGCTGGGCGCGCGCGAGCTCGACCGCCCGGCCGACGACGGCCTGGTGCCCCTTGTGGAATCCGTCGAAATTGCCGAGCGCGACGATGCCGCCGCGCAATGCCGCCGGAACCGCCGAGCCGCCGTCCAGCCGCTCCATGCGGCGGCTATAGGGGCCGGGACGCGGGGACTCCAGTCCCGCTATATCCGCGCCAGGGTGACGAAGCTGTAGGCGAGGCGGCCGCCCTCGGCGCCGTGGGCTTCGCGCGCAACCTGCCGCCAATGCGCCGGATCGAACGCTTCCATCAGCGTGTCGCCCTCGGGGCGGGCGTGGACCTCGGTCAGCTCGACCCGGTCGGCGACGGGGACGAACTGGCGGAAGATCTCGGCGCCGCCGATCACCGACAGGCGCGGCTCGCCGGCGGCGCGCAGCGCCTCCGGCACGTCGCCGACCACCTCCGCGCCCGGCGCCTCCCAGGCGGGGTTGCGGGTGAGGACGATGTGGCGGCGGCCGGGAAGAAGCCCCGGCAGGCTTTCGAACGTCTTGCGCCCCATCACCATCGGCGCGCCCATCGTCAGCGCCTTGAAGCGCTTGAGGTCGGCCGGGATATGCCAGGGCAGCGCGCCGCCGCGGCCGATCACGCCGTTCTCGGCGCGCGCTACGATCAGCGTGACGATGCTCAAACCGCCACCGGCGCCGCGATGTGGGGGTGCGGATTGTAGCCCGAAATCTCGAAATCCTCGTATTCGTAGGCGTCGATCTCTTCGGGCTTCCGCTTGATGACGAGCGTCGGTAGCGGGCGCGGGTCCCGGGTGAGCTGCAGCCGGGCCTGGTCGAGGTGGTTGGAATAGAGATGGCAGTCGCCGCCTGTCCAGACGAACACGCCCGGCTCGAGCCCCGCCTGCTGGGCCAGCATGTGGGTGAGCAGGGCATAGCTGGCGATGTTGAAGGGGACGCCGAGGAAGACGTCGGCGCTGCGCTGGTAGAGCTGGAGGTTGAGCCGTCCGTTCGCCACCTGGGTCTGGAACAGGCAGTGGCAGGGGGCGAGCGCCATCTTGTCGAGGTCCGCCGGATTCCAGGCGGAGACGATCTGGCGGCGCGAGGCGGGTTCGCGGCGGATGAGGTCGAGCAGCTCCCTGATCTGGTCGATATGTCGCCCGTCCGGCGCCTCCCAGTCGCGCCACTGCTTGCCGTAGACCGGGCCGAGGTCGCCCGCCTCGTCGGCCCATTCGTTCCAGATGCTGACCTTGCGTTCCTTGAGCCACCTGATGTTGGTGTCGCCCCTTAAGAACCAGAGCAGCTCGACGATGATCGATCTCAGGTGCAGCTTCTTGGTGGTGACGAGCGGGAAGCCGTCGGCGAGATCGAAGCGCATCTGATGGCCGAAGACCGAAAGGGTCCCGGTGCCGGTCCGGTCAGGCTGCGGCGCACCCTCGGCGAGGATGCGGGCGAGGAGTTGCTGATAAGCCTGCATGCTTCTTCTATGCCGGGTGGCGCGGCGGTTTCCAAGGCGGTGTCGGTCCATCCGTTTCGGATGCCGTTTCGGATGAAACGCCGGGGGGCGTCGGCGGGCGGCGATGGCAAAGCGGAAGCGATGCGCATCGCCACCGCCGAGGACGCGGCGAGGATCCTCGCCCCGATGTTCGCTTCCGCCGAGGCGGAGCGGATCGTCGTCGTCCACCTCGATTCGGAGCAGAGGCTGCTCGGGGTGACGGTGGAAGCCGAGGGCGAGGCCGAGGATGTCGAGCTTCCCGTCGCCGCCATCGCCGCCTCGGCGCTGCGGCTCGGCGCGGAGGGGATCATCGTCGCCCACAACCATCCGAGCGGCAATCCCGAGCCGAGCAACGCCGATCGCGAGGCGACGCGCCGCCTTGCCGACATCCTGCGGCCGATCGGCGTCCGGCTGGTCGATCACCTCGTCTTCGGCGGCGGCGAGACAAGCAGCTTCCGCGCGCTCGGGCTGCTGTAAGGGGCGGGGATAGAGCATGCTGCAACGAGCTTGTTCCCTGCTCGTCATGCCGGACTTGATCCGGCATCCATCTTTCCCGTGATGGCAGAGAGGAAAGAAAGCGGATCCCGGGTCAAGTCCCGGGGTGACGATTCACTCCGTCTCTAACTCCGGCCTCACGGTTCGCAGACTCGGATCTGGGCGGGCTCGGGCTTGGGCGCGTTGGGCTCGAACTGGGCGAAATAGGCGTCGTCGGTCAGCCGCTCGAAGCGGGTGAGCTCGTAGCCGACGGCCGCGAACTCGCAGACCAGGAGCTTGGGCGGGGTGCCGTGGCGGTCGGTGGGGCGGTCGGCGTCGACGACGACGATCCGGCCCTTGGTCTTCAGGTCGTCGCGCAGGTGCCAGAGGAACTCGCTCGGCCGCTCGATCTCGTGATACATGTGGATCATGAAGATGCGGTCGAACGACCGGTCCGGCAGCAGGGGATCGCTCGGCTTGCCGAGCTTGACCGCGACATTGTCGAGATTCTCGCGCTGGACCCGGCGGGCGAGGTTGTCGCGGGTCTCGGGCACGATGTCCTCGGCGAGGACCCGGCCCTTCCTGCCGACCAGCGGCGCTAGGCGGACGGTGTAATAGCCCTCGCCGGCGCCGATGTCGGCGGCCGACATGCCCGGCTTCAGGTCGGCGAGCGCCATCACCGTCTGCGCTTCCTTGACGCTGTCGCGCGCGTCCTCGTTCGAATAACGCGGCGAGACGATCGGCGAGACCGGCCGCTTCGGAAGGGGGAAGGGATCCTCGGGCGCCGCCTTGTGGCAGGCGGCGAGGGTCGCCGCGACCGACAAAGCGAGGATCGCGGACTTATTCCACATCTTCGACGTCCACTTTCTCGCCGGTCACGCGCTGGGAGAGGGCGGCGGCCATGAAGCGGTCTAGGTCGCCGTCGAGGACGTCCAAGGGCGAGGTCGACGTGACGCCAGTCCTGAGATCCTTCACCAGCTGATAGGGCTGGAGGACGTAGGAGCGGATCTGGTGGCCCCAGCCGATGTCGGTCTTGCCGGCGGCGGTGGCGTTGGCCTCCGCCTCGCGCTTCTGGAGCTCCGCCTCGTAGAGCTTGGCGCGCAGCTGGTTGAAGGCTTCGGCCTTGTTCTTGTGCTGCGAGCGCTGGTTCTGGCACTGGACGACGATGCCGGTGGGCAGGTGGGTGATGCGCACCGCCGAATCCGTCGTGTTGATGTGCTGGCCGCCCGCGCCCGACGCCCGGTAGGTGTCGATCCTGAGCTCGCTTTCGTTGACCTCGATCTCGATATTGTCGTCGATCACCGGATAGACCCAGACCGAGGCGAAGCTGGTGTGGCGGCGGGCCGAGCTGTCATAAGGGCTGATCCTGACCAGCCGGTGCACGCCGCTCTCGGTCTTGGCATAGCCATAGGCATTCTCGCCCTTGATCAGCAGGGTCGCCGACTTGATCCCCGCCTGCTCGCCGGCGTGATAGTCGATCAGCTCGACCTTCATGCCGTGGCGCTCGGCCCAGCGCGTGTACATGCGCTGGAGCATTTCGGCCCAGTCGTTCGATTCGGTGCCGCCGGCGCCCGAATTGATCTCTATGTAGGTGTCGTTGGCGTCCGCTTCGCCGGCGAGGAGGGCCTTGACCTTGTCCTGCTCGGCGCGCTCGGCGAGCTCGGCGAGCGAGCGCACGGCATCGTCGGCGAGGCCGTCGTCGCCTTCCGCCTCGGCCATTTCGAGCAGCTCGGCAGTGTCGCCAAGCTCGCGCTCGATGCCGCGGGTGGCGGCGATCGCCTCGTCGAGCCGGCGGCGCTCGCGCATCACCTCCTGCGCCGCCTTCGGGTCGTTCCACAAAGCCTGGTCCTCGACCCGCGCGTTGAGCTCGTCGAGCCGCGCCAGCGCCCGGTCCCAGTCGAGGAACCGGCGGAGGAGGGCGAGCGCCGACTGCACCTGGTCGACATAGGTTTGCGCTTCTGCGCGCATCGGAAATTCGTCTCCAATGAATAGTCATGCCAGCGAAGGCTGGCATCCCTGCTGACTAGTCCTTCGCGAATGACTGCTCAGCATGGACCCCAGCTTTCGCTGGGGTGACGGGGTTGGCGGACGGGTTAGTAAATCCCGCCCTGATTTTGCAAGAAGTCGCTGTCGCGTTGCTGCTGCGTCGGCGGCGGCGCGGCCCGGCGCGCAGCCTTGACGGGCGCCGCGGCCTCCGCCGTCTCGTCGCGGCCGAAGGTGCGGCGCGGCTCGCTCTCGGGCTTGAACGCCTCCCAGATCACCGCCGCCTTGGGATCGTCGGTCGGCCAGGCGCCGAACACTTTCTGGCCCGAACGCCGGTCGATCCTCACCATGCGGATGCCGGGCGCGATCCGGAACGGGATCGCCGGCATGTCCTTGAAGGCGGAGAGCGCGAACTGCTTGAAGATCGGCGCGGCGAGCGTGCCGCCCTGGGCGTAGCCGCCCATCGGCCGCGGATTGTCGAAGCCCATATAGACGCCGGCGACGATCTCCGGCGAGCCGCCGACGAACCAGACGTTGGTCGGCCCCGAGGTCGTGCCGGTCTTGCCGAACAAAGGCCGCTTGAGGTCGCGCAGCACCACCGCGGTGCCGCGCTGGACGACGCCCTCCATGATGTGGACCATCTGGTAGGCGGTCATCGGATCGACCACCTGCTTGGTGCGGAGCGGCGGGCGCGGCATCGGCTTGCCGTCCCAGTCGGACGCGTTGCAGCCGTCGCAGGGCCGCGTGTCGGCGCGGTAGATGACTCGGCCGTTCCTGTCCTGGATATAGTCGATGAGACTCGGCTTCAGCGCCCGCCCGCTGTTGGCGAGCATCGAGAAGGCGTTCGTCATCCTCAGCACCGTCGTGTCGCCGGCGCCGAGCGCGATGGCGAGGTAGTTCTTATAGTCGCCGACGCCGAGCTCGCGGGCGCGGCGAGTCACCTTGTCCATGCCGATCTGGTTGGCGGTCCTCACCGTCATCAGGTTGCGGGACTGCTCGACGCCCCAGCGCATCGTCTGCGGGCCGGCATTGCCCCCCGAAAAGTTGCGGAAGCATTTGTTGCCGAGCCCGGCGCCCTGCCAGACGCAGAACGGGCCGTCGATGATGATCGAAGCCGGAGTCAGGCCGTTGTCGAGCGCGGCCGAATAGACGACCGGCTTGAAGGTTGAGCCGGGCTGGCGCAGCGCCTGGGTGGCGCGGTTGAAGTCCTTGCCGCGTATGTCCCAGCCGCCCTGCATGGCGAGGATGCGGCCCGAGGCGACCTCCTCGACGACCATGCCGCCGCTGATGTCGGGGATTGTCTTCAGCGCCCAGTCGGCGCCGTTGCGCTTGACCGCGATGACCGTGCCCGGCCTCAGGAAATTGAAGGCCGCGGTCCCGGTGCCGCGCTTCGGCATCGCGGCATTGCCGGCGGGGAGGTTGCCCTCGCTGCCGTCGACGAAGCCGATCCGCGCCGTGCCCGTCGCCTTGGACAGCACCACCGCCGCCTGCCAGTCCGGATAGCCGACCCCGAAGGGCGCGCGGGCGAGGGCGCCGCGCCAGTCGCCCTGCACGTCGATGGTGATCTCAGGGTCGTTCCAGCCGTGGATTCCGTCGTAGCGCAACAGGCCGTCGCGCAGCGCGGTCTCGGCGGCGATCTGCTTGGGGAGGTCGATCGACGAGCGGATCCACAGGCCGCCGGTGTAGACGCCGTTAGGCCCCTTCTCCGTGCCCTCGCCGTAGCGGGTGATCAGCTCGCGGCGCAGCTCCTCCATGAAATAGCCGCCGATGTTGCGGACGCTGTTCTGCGGCCCCCGGACCGTGCCGAGCGGCGCCGCCTGCGCTTCGGCGCGCTGCTCGGCGCTGATCTTGCCGTTCTTCTCCATCTCGGCGAGCACCCAGTTGCGGCGGGCGACGGCCCGCTCGCCGCGCGTGTCGGGATCGTAATTGTTGGGCGCCTTGGGGAGGATGGCGAGATAGGCCATCTCCGGCAGGGTCAGCTGGTCGACGTCCTTGTCGAAATAGGCCCGCGACGCCGCCTGCACGCCATAGGCGTTGCGGCCGAGGAAGATCTGGTTGAGGTAGATTTCGAGGATCTGCTGCTTGGTCAGCACATGCTCGATGCGGCGGGCGAGGAACGCCTCCTTGATCTTGCGGGTGACCGAATATTCGTTGCCGACGAGGAGGTTCTTGGCGACCTGCTGCGTGATCGTCGAGCCGCCGGCGACCCGTTCGCCGCTGCCGAGGTGCAAGGTATAGTTGAACACCGCCTTGATGAAGCCGGGATAGTCGAGGCCGCCATGGGTGAAGAAGGTCTTGTCCTCGGCCGAGGTGAAGGCGTCGACCAGCTGCTGGGGGAATTCGTCGTAGGAAAGCTCGACCCGCCGCTCGCGGGCGAAGCTCTGCACGGGCTGCCCGTTGATGTCGCGCACTTCCGAGGGGAGCGGCGGCTGGTAGGTGAGCAGCGTCTCGGCCGACGGCAGGCCACGCGCGAAGAGCAGCCAGAGCAGGACATAGAGCAGGATCGGGATCGCGGCGAGGATCGCCAGAACCTTGACCCACCGTTTCGCCCAGGCGCGGCGGGCCAAGCCCGGCACGCGGCCGGCGGCCTCGCGGTATGGGGTGAAGCGGGACGGAGTTGCGGCGTCGGACGTCATGGTTCGGCAAGGCTCTAGCCGATGAAAAGCGGCCGGTGAAGGCGCCTCATCGCGCGGCGAGCTTGACGCGGCGGCGGGCGAAATGGGTTTCGATGGCGCTCCTCATGCCGAGCGCGATCTGGTTCCGGCCGTCCGGGGACTGGATGTAGGCGGCGTCGGTGGGGTTGGTCAGATAGCCGGTCTCGAACAGGATCGAGGGGACGTCCGGGGCCTTCAGCACCACCAGAGAGGCGAAGCGGTGATATTCGGGGCGGAAGGGGAAGTAGGCCGAGCCTTCGCGCTTCAGCAGCACGGCGAAATCGGATGAGACGTTCATGCTCTCGCGCTGGGCGAGGTCGATGAGGATGCGGTTGACGCCGCTGTCGGCGCTGAGCGCGGCGCCGCCGATCCGGTCCGACTGGTTCTGCTGGTCGGCGAGCAAAGCCGCCTGGCGGTCGGAGGCGACCTCGGACAGGGTGTAGATGGTAGCGCCGCGCGCTGCGTCGCCCTGAGGGGCGGCGTCGGCGTGGATCGAGATGAACAAATCGGCGCCGAGGCGGCGGGCGATCTCGTAGCGGTCCCTGAGGACGAGGAAGCGGTCCTCCTCGCGGGTCATCGCGACCCGGACCTTGCCGGAGGCGGCGAGCGCATCGCGTATCGCCGCGGCGATGGCAAGGGTGACGTCCTTCTCGCGCCGGTCGCCGAAGGGGGAGATGGCTCCAGGGTCGTGGCCGCCATGGCCGGGATCGAGGACGACGAGCGGCCGGTCGGCCGAGCGCGCGCCGTAGATGCGCGGCAGCGGCGCCGAGGCGCCGGCGGAGGAGGTCTTGTCGAGGTCGATGGTGACTCCGTTGCCGTCGGCCGCGCCCTTGCCGCAGGCGGCAAGCAGCAAGGCGGCGAGCAGGGGCGCGAGGCGGCGTCGCATGGCCTTTTGTGCCGCGCCGGCGCTCCGCCGGTCCAGAGAAATCGGCGGCGGCCGGGCCGTTGCCGGTTGCCGCTTGCCGGGGCAGGTGCTAGCAACCCGCATCGGCCATTCGCTGGAGCTCGAAACCCGCGCTTCCCATCCTGGCCGTGATATTGAGCGCCGGCCCCGTATGCGGCCGGCCACCAAGGTTGACGCTGCATGAGGTATTTCTTCCCCGAAACGCTCCGCCCTCCGATGAGGGGCGCTGCGTCGGGGGCGCTGCGGCCCGCGCTCGTCGCCGGCCTGCCTATTGCAGCAGAGGCAGATCCTTTCATTGCAACCCGGACAGTGGAGGCGCGCGCCGGATCGGCCGCGCCTTCGTCCTTATTCGAGCGCGCGCGGCGCCGCCTTTTCACGGCAGCGGAGCGCGTGTGGAGTGAACCTAATGACCATGCGCATGTTGATCGACGCGCGCCACCAGGAAGAGACCCGGGTGGCCGTCGTCAAAGGGAACCGGATCGAGGAATTTGATTTCGAGTCCGCCGAGCACAAGCAGCTCAAGGGCAATATCTATCTCGCCAAGGTGATTAGAGTGGAGCCGTCGCTACAGGCGGCGTTCGTCGATTACGGCGGGAACCGGCACGGCTTCCTCGCCTTCTCGGAAATCCATCCCGATTATTACCAGATCCCGCGTGAGGACCGCGAGGCCCTGCTCCGCGAGGAGGCCGAGCACGCCGCCGAGGAGGAGCGCCTCCGCGCGGCCGAGGACGCCCGCTACGAGGACCGCTACGACGAGCAGGACGAGCACGACGAGCAGGACGAACCGGAGGAGTCCGAGCCGCCCGAGGCCCTGGACCGCGAGGAAGGCGAGGACAATGGCGACGAGGCCGCCCCGCCCCAGGCGGAGAGCGCCAGCGCCCCGGAAGAGAATGCCGCCGACGAGCTCCGCCGCAAGCGCCAGAATCTGAGGCGCCGCTACAAGATCCAGGACGTCGTCCGGCGCCGCCAGGTGCTGCTCGTCCAGGTCGTCAAGGAAGAGCGCGGCAACAAGGGCGCGGCGCTCACCACCTATCTTTCGCTGGCCGGCCGCTATTGCGTGCTGATGCCGAACACCAGCCATGGCGGCGGCATCAGCCGCAAGATCTCGAACGGCTCGGACCGCAAGCGCCTCAAGCAGATCATGTCGGATCTCAACCTGCCGAACAGCATGAGCTGCATCGTCAGGACCGCCGGGCTCAGCCGGACCAAGGTCGAGATCAAGCGCGACTTCGACTATCTCGCCCGCCTGTGGGACGAGATACGCGAGCGGACGCTGAAGAGCTCGGCCCCGGCGCTCATCTACGGCGACAGCGATCTCGTCAAACGCGCCATCCGCGACATCTACAACCGCGACATCGACGAGGTGATCGTCGAGGGCGAGGAAGGCTATAAAGCGGCGCGAAACTTCATGAAGCTGCTCATGCCCAGCCATGTGCGGCGAGTGAAGAATTACGTCGACACGGTGCCGCTCTTCCAGCGCTGCGGCGCCGAGGACCAGCTCGCCGCGATGTACCAACCGGTCGTGCAGCTGAAATCGGGCGGCTACCTCGTCATCAATCCGACCGAGGCGCTCGTCTCGATCGACATCAATTCGGGACGATCGACCCGCGAGCACAATATCGAACAGACCGCCTATGCGACCAACATCGAGGCGGCCAACGAGATCGCCCGCCAGCTGAGGCTGCGCGACATGGCCGGGCTCGTCGTCATCGACTTCATCGACATGGAATCGAACGGCCATATCCGCAAGGTCGAGAAGGCGATGAAGGAGGCGCTGAAGAACGACCGCGCCCGCATCCAGGTGGGCCGCATCTCCTCCTTCGGCCTCATGGAGATGAGCCGGCAGCGCCTCCGGACCGGCGTGCTCGAGGCCTCGACCAGGCCCTGTCCGCATTGCGAGGGCACCGGCCTGATGCGCACCGCCGCGTCGTCGGGGCTCTCGGCGCTGCGCATGCTCGAGGACGAGGCGGCGCGTGGCCGCGGCAGCCGCATCGTGCTGCGCGCCGGCCGCGAGGCCGCGGTCTACGTCCTCAACCGCAAGCGCGGCGAGATCGGCGAGATCGAGCAGCGCTACGGCGTGGTCATCGAAGTGCTGATCGAGGAGAGCTTCGAAGGGGCGAAGATGGCGGTCGAATCGCTCGGGCCTCCGCCGGCCTTCCGGCCCCGGGTCGAAGCGCCCGCGCCGGAGCCCGAGGACGAGGAAGCCTACGAGGAGGAAGCCGAAGCGGAAGCCGAAGAGGAGCCCGAGGAGGAGCCCGAGGAGGAGTCCGAGGATGAGCCCGCCCGCGAGCCGCGCCGGCGCCGCGAGGGCGCCGAGGCGCGTCCGCCTCGCGAGGAGAGCGACGAGGAAGCGCACGGTCGCAAGCGCCGCCGGCGCCGCGGCCGCCGCGGCGGCCGCCGCCGGGCCGGCGAGGGCGATGAGCCTCAGGAAGATGCTGCGGCGGAATCTCCGCCCGAGGAAGCGGTCGAATCGTTGACCGAGGTGCCCGAGCCCCACGCCGCGCCCGCGCCCGACGAACCTCCGGCCGGGGAAGAGAAGCCGAAGGGCCGGCGTCGCCCGCGGGCGCGCCGCAAGGAGGCGGAGGCTTCCGCCGAGGCGGCTCCGGCCGAAGCCGCTCCGGCTCCCGCCGAAGCGCCGGCGGCCGAGGCTATTGTCTCTGAGGAACCGCCGGCCAAGCCGAAGCGCAGCCGGCGCAAGAAGGCCGGGGAACCGGCTGCCGCGGAGCAGGCGCCCGCTCCCGCCGCCGCGAACGATCCCGGCGAGGCGCCCATCGCACCCGGGCCGGACGGCGAAGCATCCGAAGCCGAAGCCGAGGACGACGACGGCTCGCCGCCGCGCCGAGGCTGGTGGCAGCGCACCTTCGGGCCGTGACCGGCGGGCCGGGCATGAGCGCGCGCTTGGCCAAGGCCGCGCTCATGCGCCGTTCAGGGCCGGCGAGGCAGAGGCGTGTCATGGCCGAAGGATTGCGCGCGTGCCGCGGCTGGGGCGTCTTTGCCGCCCGCCTGCTGATGCTCCTCCTGCTGAGCTTCGCCGTCGCCGTTCGCCCGGCGATGGCGCAGTCGGTGCTGCGCGATGCCGAGACCGAGCAATTGTTCCGCGACATGGAGAGGCCGATCATCGCCGCCGCGGGCCTGAGGCCCGAGAACGTCCAGATCGTCCTCCTCTCGGATCCGTCGATCAACGCCTTCGTGGCCGGCGGCCAGACGGTCTACATCCACTCCGGCCTCATCGCGGCGGCGGACAACGTCAACCAGATCCAGGGCGTCGTCGCCCACGAGCTCGGCCACATCACCGGCGGCCACGTGCTGCGCATGCAGGAAGGGGTGAAGATCGCGACCGGCATCATGCTCCTCTCGCTGATCCTCGGCGCCGCGGCGATGGCGGCCGGGGCCGGCGACGCGGGGGCGGGCATCATGATGGCCGGCCAGCAGGCCGCCATGGGCAAGTTCCTCGCCTTCACCCGCACCCAGGAGAGCTCGGCCGACCAGGCGGGGGCCTCCTTCCTCGCCAAGGCCGGGGTGAGCGGCAAGGGCCTCATCCAGTTCTTCGGCAAAATCCAGAACCAGGAATATCGCTATTCGGTGCCGCAGGACGACGCCTACGCCCGCACCCACCCGCTCAACCAGGAGCGGGTCGCGGCGCTCGAGCAGACTCTGAAGAAATCGCCGGCCTGGGACACGCCGTCGGACCCGGCGCTGGAGGCGCGCTTCCAGAGGGTCAAGGCCAAATTGCTCGGCTTCGTTAACGACCCCCAGCGCACCCTAGTCCTCTATCCCGAGAGCAACAGGAGTGAGCCGGCGCGCTACGCCCGGGCCTACGCCTGGCACAAGAGCGCCTATCCCGACAAAGCCCTGGCCGAGGTCGACAGCCTGCTGCGCGACCATCCGCAGGATCCCTTCTATCTGGAGCTGAGGGGCCAGATCCTGCTCGAATCGGGCAAGCCGGTGGAGGCGCTGGGGTCGCTGCGCGAAGCGATCGCCCGAGCGCCGGACCAGCCCCTGATCGCGGCCTTGTTCGGTCACGCCCTCATCGCCACCGAGAATCCGAAGAATTTCCCCGAGGCCAAGCAGGTGCTGAGGTCCGCCATCGCCCGCGACAATTCCAACCCCGACGCCTGGTACCAGCTCGGCATCGTCTACGACCGCGAGGGCGACGAGGGCCGCGCCGCTTTGGCGACCGCCGAGCGCTACAATCTCGAAGGCCAATCGAAGCTCGCTCTGGCCAATGCCGAGCAGGCGTTGAGCGCGATCCCGACCGGCACCTCGGATTGGCTGCGCGCGCAGGACATAGCGATGGTGTCCAAGACCGAGGTCGAGCGCGAGAAGAAGCATGGCGACGACGGCCGGCGCTGAGCCGCCGCGGGCGGCGCCATTCTTCGCCAGCTGGAAGGGCGCGCTCGCCGCCGCCCTGCTCGGCGCATTGCTGGGCGCCGGAGCCATGTTCGCTTTTTCCGGGCCGATCGTCAGGGATTATCTGCTGACCCACCCCGAGCTGGTCCCCGAAGCGATGCAGCGGCTCGAGGCCGACGAGGCGGCGAAGGCGGTCGAGGCCAATCGCGCGGCGATCGAGACTCCCTTCGCCGGCGCCTGGGCCGGGGCCAAGGACGGCGACGTCACCCTCGTCGAATTCTTCGATTATGCCTGCCCCTATTGCCGGCGCAGCAATGCCGACGTCGACCGGCTGCTCAAGGAGGATCCGAAGCTCAAGGTCGTCTGGCGCGAATGGCCGGTGCTCGGTCCCGACAGCGAGGCCGCCGCTCGGGCCAGCCTCGCCGCCGCGGGGGCGGGCAAGTTCAAGCCCTTCCACGACGCCCTCTTCGCCGACGGCCGGCCGAGCCCGGAGACGATCGCCGGGGTGCAGCAGGCGGTCGGCGTCCCCGCCGAAGCCGTCAAACCCGGCGAGGCTTCCCAAAGCGAACTGGAGCGCAACTACCGGCTCGCCAGCACCTTGAAGGCGAGCGGCACCCCCACCTTCGTCGTCGGCGACCGCATCCTCCAGGGCGCCGTCGGCTACGACACCCTCAAGGCCGCCATCGCCGAAGCGCGGGCGCGCAAGGGCTGATCCGCAAGCGGCCGTGGAAATGGATGCCCGACGAGGATTCGAACCTCGATTGACGGAGTCAGAGTCCGTAGTCTTACCATTAGACGATCGGGCAGCGCGGGCCGCGAGATAGGACCGGGCTCCAGGGCGGTCAAGGCTTCGATCCCGCTCGGAGACGGCGCTTCGAAGGCCCTCCCTTGCCGAAACGATGCTCGCCCTGTAACCAGAGCGCAAGTCCACGGGCGAGCGCAGGCGCTCTTCCGGAACGAGAACATAAGAGTGTTTCGCGATGGCGCAGCAGGCCGCGACGGCTCCGCTCCCGCCCGAATCCGGGCCGGCCGAGGCGGCAGCACCCCCGCTCTACGAGCGGCGGCAGCATCCCCGACATTGCTACGGCGCTCTCGATCTCGGCACCAATAATTGCCGCCTGCTGATCGCCCGCCCGGCCGAGGAAGGGTTCGTCGTCATCGACGCCTTCTCGCGGGTCGTGCGGCTCGGCGAGGGCCTCGCCACCAGCGGCAAGATCAGCCTGGACGCGCAGGACCGCGCCGTCGCCGCCCTCGCCGTCTGCGCGGAGAAATTGTGCCGCCGCCGAGTCACCCTCTCGCGCTCGGTCGCCACTGAGGCCTGCCGCCGCGCCGTCAACGGCCGCCAGTTCGTCGAGCGGGTGCGGCGCGAGACCGGCATATTGCTCGAGATCATTGCTCCGGAGGAGGAGGCGCGGCTGGCCATGCTCGGCTGCCATCGCCTGCTCGAGCCGGGCGAGGGCCCCGCCCTCATCTTCGACATAGGCGGCGGCTCGACCGAATTGGTCCTCGTCGACACCGACGGCGATTCGATCCCCAAGATAAAATGCTGGTGGAGCGCGCCCTGGGGCGTCGTCTCGCTGACCGAGAGCGAGGGCCGCGACTTCGCCGACGCATCCGAGCGGCTCGCCGCCTACGGCCGCATGAAGGAGCGCGTGCGCCACGCCTTCCGCCATTTCTCCGAGCTGCTGCCGCCGGGGCGCGACAATATCCGCCTGCTCGGCACCAGCGGCACGGTCACGACCCTCGCCAGCGTCCACCTCGCTCTGCCGAGCTACGACCGGCGCGCCGTCGATGGCCTGCTGATGCCGGCGGAGTCGATGCGCGCGGTCAACGCGATGCTGTCGCATATGAGCATCGAGGAGCGCGCCCAGCTCCCCTGCATCGGCAGCGACCGCGCCGACCTCGTCGTCGCCGGCTGCGCGATCCTCGAGGCGATCATGGACATCTGGCCGGCGAAGACATTGGGCGTCGCCGACCGCGGCATCCGCGAAGGCATCCTCCGCTCGCTGATGGCCAAGGACGGGCACAAATTGTGAGGGCCGCCCGAGGGGACAGTCACTTTTCCGCACCGCGCCGACCGATTGTATACGCCGCGCGTAAAAGCGACTGTCCCCATTTCGCGCCATGACCACCCGCGTCCGCACCGCGAAGGGACGAAAGCTAAGCTCGACCAAATGGCTCGAACGCCAGCTGAACGACCCCTATGTGAAGCGTGCCAGGGCGGAGGGCTATCGCAGCCGCGCCGCCTTCAAGCTGATCGAGCTCGACGAACGATTCGGCTTCCTCAAGGGCGCCGAGCGGGTCGTCGATCTCGGCGTGGCGCCGGGCGGGTGGACGCAGGTCGTCCGGAAGCGCCTGCCGCGCGCCGCGATCGTCGGCATCGACCTGCTGCCGACCGAGCCGATCGAAGGCGCGACCTTGCTCGAGATGGACTTCATGGACGAAGCCGCGCCGGGGCGCCTCCGGGAAGCGCTCGGCGGCCCCGCCGACCTGATCCTCTCCGACATGGCGGCGAACACGGTCGGCCACCCGCAGACCGATCATCTGCGCACCATGGCATTGGTCGAGGCGGGCCTCGAATTCGCCGCTGAGGTGCTGAAGCCGGGCGGCGCCTATGTCGCCAAGGTGCTGGCCGGCGGCGCCGACAATGTACTCGTCGCCGAGCTCAAACGGCTGTTCGCCTCGGTCAGGCACGCCAAGCCGCCGGCGAGCCGCAAGGGCTCGTCCGAATGGTATGTGGTGGCGCAGGGCTTCAAGGGCTAGCGGCCCCTGGCGGTCTCCTCGCGCAGCAGGGCTGGGACCGGGCAGAAGTCGAACGTCCTGAGCACGGTCAGATAGGCCGTTGCGGGCGGCTCCTCGTTGAGCTTGTGCGGGCGGGCCCGCCATGTGCGGCCCTTCGCGAACATCGCGCCCGGCGGAGCGCATTGCCTGTGGCCGAGCAGGTCGGCGCCGTCGCGGCGCTGGACCGGTGCCGCGGCCAGCGCGGCGGGGACGGCGAGCGAGAGCAAAGCGGATACGAAAAGACGCATGATCGCCTCCTTTTGCAACCGCTCTTATAGCCTTGGCGGACGGCTTTTTGAACCGGGCCGGGGCGGTGCTCCGTCAGGCCTTGGCGGTCGATTTCCGCTTCGACGAACCTTTCGAGGCGGTCTTGCCACCGCCGCTCGAGCCGCCGCCGCGCAGCGCCGGGATAGCCGCCGCGGCGATCGCTCCCGCGGCCACGGCGACCCCGGCCGCGATCGCGGTCTTGGGGTTGTCGCGGGCAAGGTCGGCGATCTTTCCGGCGCCCTTCGAGATCGTGGTGCGCAGGCCGGTTTCCTCCTGCGGTTCGTCCTGGGCCTGGGCATGGGGCATGGCGCTGTTGGGGATGCTGGACATGATACGCGTCTCCGTCGGTGTTAAAATAGGACGGTCGGGGAACGTGACGCCGGTGGCGCGGTTCCATCGTCCATGACGCCGCGTTCCCTGCTTGCGGCGGGCGCCGCTTTGCTGCTCGCCGGCTGCGCGACGACCCGTCCGATCGCCGACCCGGACACACGTGCCTGGTGGCAGACCACCCGCTATCTCGCCAGCGACGCGATGGAGGGGCGCGACACCGGATCCCCCGCTTACGAGCGGGCAGCGGCCTATGTCGCGGACCGCTTCCGCCGTGCCGCCTCGTCCCCGCCGGCGACAACGGCACCTATTTCCAGCGCGTCAGCCTGACCGACATCCGGGTCGAGAAAGCCGGAACGTGGTTCGAGATCGCCCCCGCCGCCGGGGGCGCGGGCCGTCCGCTCCGCTTCCTCCACGACATCGCTATCCGCCCCACCGACCGGCTGCCGCCGCGCCTCGACGCGCCGCTCGCGTTCCGCGGCTATTGTTCGAAGGCCGAGATGACGGGCGTCGCCGGCAAAATCGTCGTGTGCTTCAACACCCGCCGCACCGCAGGCGAGCGCAACGCGGCGGCGCTTGTCGCCGGCGCGGCCGGGCTGATCGCCGTAGACAATCCCTATTTCACCGTCGAGCCGCCGCGCTGGCCGGTCGCTTATGCCCGCACCGTCCGCATCGAGGGCAGCGCGCCGCTCGCCGACGCGGCGCTGCCGGCGATGCGGCTCAATGCCGAGGCGTTCGCCGCGATCATCGCCGGCTCCGGCCAGGACGCGGTCGCGATCCTCGCCGCCGGCGGCCGGGACGCGCCGCTTCCCGGCTTCGACATCCCCGCCCGTCTCCGCGCGAACCTCGCGCTGCGCTCCAGCCGCTACGGCGCGCCCAACGTGCTCGCGGTCCTCCCCGGCACCGACCTCAAGGACCAATATGTCGTGCTCGGCGCCCATCTCGACGGCTACGGCTATGGCGAGCCGGTGAACGGGGACGCGCTCTACAACGGCGCGCTCGACGACGCGGCCTATGTCGCTTTGCTCGCCCGCCTCGCCGACCGGCGGCAAGGCAAGCCTTTCCGCCGCTCGATCCTGTTCGCCGCCTTCACCGGCGAGGAGAAGGGGCTGCTCGGCTCCACTTATTTCACCACCCACCCGACCTTGCCGGTTCGCTCGATGGCGGCGATGATCAACCTCGACCAGCTCCGCCCGCTCTTCCCGCTCGACATCCTCACCATGCTGGCAGTGAACGATACCAGCCTCGGCGACACCGCGCGCGCGGTCGCCGCGCCGATGGGCATCCGCATTCAGCCGGACCCCGAGCCGGAGCGCGGCCTGCTCCAGCGCGCCGACCATTGGCCGTTCCTGCAGATCGGAATCCCCGCCACCGGCTTCATCTTCGGCTTTGTGCCCGGCACCGAGGCGGAGCGGCGCTACCGCCTCTGGTACCGCACCCGCTACCACCACCCCGCCGACGACGTCACCCAGCCGATGGACTTCGCCGCCGCCATGAAGTTCAACGCCTTCTTCTACGGGCTCGTCGAAAGGGTCGCCAACGATGACGCGCGCCCTGCTTTCGCCGCCAGCAGCCTGTATCGCGGCCGTTCCAAATAGCGTCGGCTGCGTCTAAACCGCCGCCAGACAAGATCGAGGGAGAGTAAGATGCGTCGATCGATCCTGGCCGCCTTGCTGTGCGCCACCGCCGCCTGCACCGCCGCCGCGCCCCCGCCCCAGCCCGTTTCCGCCGACGCAGCGGACGGCTACAGCGTCGGCGCGCAGCGCGCCAAGATCGTCCGCATCGATATGCATCCCGACACCAGCTTCCTCACCGCCGAGGAGCGCGACGTCGTCAACGACCTCATCCAGGCCGCGGACCTGCTCGACCCGATCTTCCTGCGCCAGGTCAGCGCCGACAATCCGCGCGTGCGCCGGGAGATCGAGTCGCTGAACCGCGCCGACGGGCCGCTGCTGCTCGACTGGTTCGATTTCAACGCCGGTCCGTGGGACACGCTCGCCGAGAACCGCCCCTTCTGGGGCGGGCGGCCTCTCCCGCCCGGCGGCGGAGTCTATCCGGCGGATCTCACCAAGGAGGCGCTCGACGCCTATCTCGCCGCGCACCCCGGCGAAAAGGACGCGCTTACCAGCCCCTATACCGTCGTGAAGCGCGACGGCGACCGGCTCGTCGCCGTGCCCTACAGCGTCGAGTACCGGCAGTGGCTCGAGCCCGCCGCCAGGCTGCTCGAGAAAGCGGCGGCGCGGACCAGCAATGCCAGCCTCAGGCGCTTCCTGACGCTGCGCGCCCAGGCCTTTCGCACGAACGATTATTACGAATCCGAGATGGCGTGGATGGATGTTTCGGGCACTCCGATCGAGGTCGTGATCGGGCCGTACGAAGTCTATGTCGACAATCTCTACGCCCAGAAGACGGCGTTCGAGAGCTACGTGACCATCGCCGACCCGAAGCAGTCGGCGGCGCTCGTCCGCTACAAGGCCCTGCTGCCCGATCTGGAGCGCAACCTGCCCGTGGCGGACAAGTATAAGAACGCCAACCGGCCCTTCTCCTCGCCGATCCTGGTGACCGAGGAGGTCCATGCCGGCGGCGAGGCGGGCCCCGGTATCCAGACCATCGCCTTCAACCTGCCCAACGACGAGCGCGTGCGCGCCGCCAAGGGCGCCAAGAAGGTGATCCTCGCCAACGTGCTCGGCGCCAAATACGAAAGGATCGTCGCGCCGCTCGCCGGCCTCGTCTTCGTGCCCGAGCAGGCCCGGATGGTGACGAAGCAGTATATGACGCAGGAGACGCTCTTCCACGAGCTCTCGCACAGCCTCGGGCCGGGAATCCTCAACCTTGGCGGCCGGCAGACCACGGTCAGCGCCGAGCTCAAGGACCAGTATAGCGCGATCGAGGAGTCCAAGGCCGACGTGATGGGCGCCTGGGCGATCCTCTATCTCATGCGCCGGGGCGAGCTGCCGCTGGCCGAGCGCGACCAGTTGCTCGCCTCCTACATGGCCGACGTTTTCCGCCATTTGCGCTTCGGCACCGCCGACGCCCACGGCCGCGGCGCCGCCATGCAATACGGCTTCCTGAGGGAGCATGGCGGCATTGCCTGGGATGCTTCGGCGAGGCGCTTCCGGCTCGATTACGACAAGCTCGAGGCTGGCCTTTCCGCCCTCGTCGCCGAGCTGGTGCGGATCGAGGGCGACGGCGATTATGCCGGCGCCCACGCCTTTCTCGACCGCTACGGCAGGCTCGATCCGGACGCGCAGGCGGTTATCGCGACAATGACGCATATCCCGGTCGACATTCAGCCGACCTATCCCAGCCGGGTCTGAAGGAGCCGCCGATGAGCTTTCAGGACGTGCTCGATGAGGTGCTGAGCGACATCGGCGCCTATCGCGGCCAGGGCAAGGTCGCGGCCTACATCCCCGCGCTCGGCCGCGCCGACCCGAGGGCGTTCGGCATGGCGGCGGTGCTCGAGGACGGCTCGAGCTACGCGGTCGGCGATGCCGACGAGCCTTTCTCGATACAGAGCGTCTCCTACGTCTTCACCTTGAGCCTCGCTTTGCATCATCTGAAGTCGGCGCTGTGGAACCATGTCGGGCGCGAGCCGTCGGGCTCGCCGATCAATTCGATCATCCAGCTCGAGATGGAGCGGGGCAAGCCGCGCAACCCGCTGACCGCCGCCGGCTCGCTGGTCGTCTGCGACCAGCTGATGGGCCGCCGCGGCGCCGACGAGGCGATCGAGGAATTGCTCGCCTTCCTGCGCGAGCGCGCCGGCGACGATTCGATCGCCATCGACGAGACGCTCGCCATGTCCGAATCGAAAGCCGGGGCATTGAACCGCAGCCTCGCCAATTTCGTCGCCGCCTTCGGCAACCTCCAGAACCCGGTCGAGGAGGTGCTCTCTTTCTATTATCGCCAATGCTCGATCGCGATGACCTGCCGCCAGCTCGCCAAGGCAGCGCTCTACCTCGCCTTCGACGGAGTGGATCCGCGCACCGGCGACGCCATCACCACCCAGTCGCGCTCGCGGCGGATCAACGCCTTGATGCTGACCTGCGGCCATTACGACAATTCGGGCGACATCGCCTTTCGCGTCGGCCTGCCCGGCAAGAGCTCGGTCAGCGGCGCCATCCTTGCCATCGTGCCGCGCCACGGCGCCGTCTGCGTCTGGTCCCCGGGCCTCAATGCCGCCGGCACCTCGCTCACCGGGGCGATGGCGCTCGAACGCCTGGTCGAGCGCACCGGCTGGTCGATCTTCGTGTGATGCGGTCCACGCTCGCCGCCGGCGCCGCCCTCGCCGGCACCGCCGTCGCCCTCGGCGCGTTCGGAGCGCATGCGCTCAAGACCACGCTGTCCGTCGAGGCGCTCGGCTGGTGGCAGACGGCGGCGCAATATCAGATGTGGCACGGCCTGGCGCTGCTCGCGCTCGCCGCCACCGGCGACGCGCGGCTGAGGCGGCCCGCCCATTTGCTCGCCGTCGGCGCCATTCTCTTCTCCGCGAGCCTTTACGCCATGGCGCTTACCGGAGCCCAGCGGCTGGGGGCGGTGACTCCCGTCGGCGGGCTGCTGATGATCGCCGGCTGGGCCTTGCTGTTCTATCGAAGCATAACTAAGAATTAGGGCAAAGCAACTCTTAGCTGAGGTAGTATAGCATGAGCTGGCAAGCGGAAGACCTCGCTGCGCGCCTCGAATCGGCGTCGATCCGGATCCGCCGGAGCGGCCGCCGCGCCGGACACGCCATGGGCCTCTCCGGGCCCCGCATTTCCGCTCTGGCCGCGATCGCGCGGCTCGCGCCGGTGTCGCTGGTGCGGCTGGCGGAGGCCGAGCAGGTCAGCGCGCCGACCATGACCCGGCTGGTCGAGGCGCTGGTCCGCGCCGGCCTGGCGCGGCGCGAGCCCGATCCCGCGAACCGGCGCCGCGTCCGCATCACCGCGACCGACGCCGCACCGGCGGCGCTGCGCGGCAGCGGCGCCGGCGGCGATTCCCTTGCCCGCCGGCTGGAGCGGGTGGCCGAGAGCGAGCTGCGTGCGCTTCAGCGCGGCGTCGAGATTCTGGAGCGGGTGCTGCGCTGAGCGGGGAACCGCCCTAGCCACGCCGCATTCCCCGCACTATGTGCGCCCAAACTTCCTCACAGGATTATCTGCAATGAGCCTCCGCAACGTGGCTATCATAGCGCACGTGGACCACGGCAAGACGACCCTCGTCGACCAGCTGTTCCGCCAGTCCGGCACCTTCCGCGACAACCAGCGCGTCGAGGAAAGGGCGATGGATTCCAACGACTTGGAGAAGGAGCGGGGGATCACCATCCTCGCCAAATGCACCAGCGTCGAGTGGGAGGGGACCCACATCAACATCGTCGACACGCCCGGCCACGCCGATTTCGGCGCCGAGGTCGAGCGGATCCTCAGCATGGTCGACGGAGTCATCCTGCTCGTCGACGCGGCCGAGGGGCCGATGCCGCAGACCAAGTTCGTCACCGGCAAGGCGCTCGCGCTCGGCCTGCGCCCCATCGTCGTCGTCAACAAGATCGACCGCCCCGACGCCCGCCCCGCCGAAGTGCTCGACGAGGTGTTCGAATTGTTCCTGACGCTGGAGGCGAGCGACGCGCAGCTCGATTTCCCGACACTCTACGCCTCCGGCCGCGCCGGCTATGCCGGGACCAGCGACGACGTCCGCTCGGGCGACCTCAGGCCCCTCTTCCAGGCGATCGTCGACCACGTGCCCGCCCCCGAGGCCAATCCCGACGGCCCGTTCCGGATGATCGGAGTGCTGCTCGACCGCGACCCGTTCCTCGGCCGAATCCTCACCGGCCGCATCGAGAGCGGCCGGCTCGAGGTCAACATGCCGATCAAGGCCCTCGACGTGGACGGCAACGAGGTCGAGGCCGGCCGCGCCACCAAGGTCTTCGCCTATCGCGGCCTCGAGCGGGTGCCGGTCGAGACCGCCCAGGCGGGCGACATCGTCGCCATCGCCGGCCTCACCAAGGCGACCGTCTCCAACACCATCGCCGAGCCCGCCGTCACCCGCCCGATCGCGGCCCGCCCGATCGACCCGCCGACGCTGGCGATGAGCTTCGCGGTCAACGACAGCCCCTATGCCGGCCGCGACGGCGACAAGGTGCAGAGCCGGGTGATCCGCGACCGGCTGCAGCGCGAGGCCGAGACCAACGTCGCCATCCGGGTCATCGAAAGCGCCGACAAGGACGCCTTCGAGGTCGCCGGCCGCGGCGAGCTGCAATTGGGCGTGATGATCGAGACGATGCGGCGCGAGGGCTTCGAGCTCTCCATCTCCCGCCCCCGCGTCCTGTTCCGCGACGGCCCGCACGGCCGCGAGGAGCCATACGAGACGGTCGTCATCGACGTCGACGACGGATATGCCGGCACCGTCGTCGAGAAGATGGCGCAGAGGAAGGGCGAGATGACCGACATGCGCCCGTCCGGCGGCGGCAAGACGCGGCTGACGTTCAGCGCGCCGAGCCGCGGCCTGATCGGCTATCACGGCGAGTTCCTCTCCGACACCCGTGGCACCGGCATCATGAACCGCCTGTTCGAGCGCTACGGGCCGTATAAGGGCCCGATCAGCGGGCGCCAGAACGGCGTGCTCATCTCGATGGAGCAGGGCGAGGCGGTCGCCTATGCCTTGAACATGCTCGAGGAGCGCGGAATCCTGTTCATTTCGCCGGGCGACAAGCTCTACGAGGGCATGATCATCGGCGAGAACGCCAAGCCCCAGGACCTCGAGGTCAACCCGCTGAAATCCAAGCAGCTCACCAACTTCCGCGCCTCCGGCCCCAAGGACGAAAGCATCCGCCTCACTCCGCCGCGGCGCCTCACCCTGGAGCAGGCGATCGCCTACATCCAGGACGACGAGCTGGTCGAGGTGACGCCCAAGGCGATCCGGCTGCGCAAGCGCTATCTCGATCCGCACGAGCGCAAGCGCGCGAGCCGCAAGGCGGAGGCCGCCTGATTGTCTTCGAACGAAACACGCGCCTTACGTGCTAGCACTTTATGCTTGCATTTTGCGATTTGCTAGCATAAGTCGCTAGCATGAACGCGCGGCAGAAGCGAACGCTGGCGGAGGTGTTCGCGGACCCGGTGTCCGGCATCGTCAAGTGGGCCGCGATCGAAAGCCTTCTCCGGGCGATCGGCTGCCGCGTCATCGAAGGCAAGGGCTCGCGGGTAAAGTTCGAGATGAACGGGATCATCGCCTCGTTTCACCGGCCGCATCCTGATCCCAATGCGAAGCATTACCAGGTGCGGGATGCCCGCGAGTTCCTGGCGAAGCTGGGAGTGAAGCCATGAACCTGTTGAGCTACAAGGGCTACACCGCCGCCGTCGAGTTCGACGCCGACGATCGGCTTCTGGTCGGGCGGATCGCCGGGATCAACGATGTCGTCGGCTTCCACGGCGCCAATGCCGATGAGATCGTCGCCGCCTTTCACGAGGCCGTGGACGATTATCTCGGAGCCTGCGCGGCGATCGGAAAGGCGCCGGAGAAGGCCTATTCCGGCAAGCTGATGATTCGCACCGAGCCCGCCGTCCACGCCCGGGCTGCCCTGGCCGCGGCGCTGGAAGGGGTCAGTCTCAACCAGTTCGCGGAGCAGGCGCTGAAGGCGCGCGCGGAAGAGACGGTGCGGCGGAAGGCCCCGTCGCTCCCCTGAGCCATCGCCTGCATCGGGCGATCACGCCGCGGAAGCGCGGACGCGGCTCCGCCGCACCAGCAGCCAAACGAGGCACGCGGCAGCCACCACGTCGTACGAGGCGCAGAAGGCCGGCCACCAAAGTGGCACTCCGGGATTGTCGATCAGTCCGCCGCGCAGGCCGTCGAACAGGCCGTGCGCGGCGAGGCCGGCGGCGACCAGCCAAAGGCTCCAGCGGAAGCCGGCGACGGCGAGCGCGAGGAAGGCGGCGAAGACGAGGGTCTCGGCGACCAGCGCCGGGCGGGAGCCCGCCATCGCCGCGAACAGGTCGTAATAGGATGCGACCACGATCAGCACGGTGGCGTAGAAGGCGCGGTCGCGGTCGAGCCCGACCAGGGCGGCGAACAGGGCCACGCCGAGGGCGAGCAGGGCGCCGATCAGATAAGGCATGGTTGCGCTTCTCGCCTCTGACAAACGGCCGGGAAAGTAGCCTAATAGTTTCGGAGAAGGAATGGTGGGTCGTCGCCTGCGACCGCGACGATGAGCTGGTCGAGGTGACGCCGATTAATCAATATGGCGCTCAGCTAGCGCGCACTCTCAGACGTTCGCTTCAAGAAGCGCGATTTCGTCGGGTGTCAGGTCAAATAGGCCATATACACACGCGTTGATCTCGCTTTCGATGCGAGCGATCTCAGCGGTCAGGGCATGGATGCGGGTGCGGTTCTGAGAGATCCAGTTTTCCCATCCGTTGCGCTCTTTCAGCGGAATATCCGCCTTCAGCGCCTTCTTCACTTCGGTTTGGAAGGCCGCGAAATCGGGCAGGTCCCACCACGCCCTCAGGCGCTCGGTCAGCTTCGCCTTGCTGCCCGCGGACGCGAGGTCCGGGATGCGGCGGACGATTTCCTGCTGGAGCCGGTACCGTTCCTCCGCTGCCGCTTGCGCGGCTCCGGCAAGAGCGGCGAGCGCGGATTTTTGGGCGTCGCTCGTTGGCGGGATTGGCACGGTTTCGACATACTGCACGCGCAGTTCAAGCCGCCAAATCCCGCCTCGCATCGCGGGGGCGATGCTGCTCAGATAGAACCAAGTTGCCTTGCAGTTTAGAACCGCTAGGAGCGAGAGGTCATCGGTGGGAATGAAATAGGTCTTGTCATTCGAGTAGAATCCGATCGGTTCAAAGCTAAACTTTGGACCTTGTGAGAAGTGAGGATATGAAAGCTTAGCCCTTGAAATGCTGACGGAATACGCCTCTTGCGCCTGTTGGAGCTCAAACCATTCCTGAACCGTCGCGCGCCTTTCGAGCTCGTTTTTGAACGAAATCAGCCAATCTCGGACCGCCGGATAATCGTCGATCTTGATCCGGTTCTTGGGAATGTAGATAATCCAAAGGCCCCGAGACTCCACCCGCCAGCGCTTCAGGTCTTTGCCTTCGAGAAACGGCTTGAGCAGGTCGGCCGAACGTGGATCATCCCGGCACAATTCCTCCTTTTTGCGGGTGTCTATGACAAAGGCTTTGTTGAGGCCGGTGACGATGCCACGACAGGGCGAACCATAAACCAGCTTGAGAGTCGGCTTGCCCGCCCTGATCTTCTCGCGCAGCATGCGCAGCGCGGCGCCCTCCAGTTCCCACGAGCCACTCCCGAGCGCGTCCTGCGGATAGGCACCGGCCTGTTCGCGGAACGCGGAATCGAAGTTCTCCCGCGGCAGTTCGCCGATTCTCCAGAAGCGCAATTCATGCTCTGGCTTCGGTGCGCCCGCCTTCATCGTCAGGATAGCGGGATAGGTGCTGACGCCTTCGAAAACCTGATGGTCGCCGAAATCGATCACGCATTCGAGCGCGGCGTTTCTGCGTAGGAAATTTCGCAGGGGCCCGCCCGAACCGGTCCGGAAGAAGGTGCTTGAGGATATGTAACCGAGCCGCCCGCCGGATTTAAGCAACTTGACTCCGCGCTCGAAGAAATAGGCGTAGAGATCGGCCCGGTCGGAGACCACCTCAAACCTTCTCGCAAGCCAGGGCTTCAACTCCTTTAGCAGCTCCATCCGCACATAGGGTGGATTGCCGAGTACTATGTCGAAGCCGCCCTCTGCAAAGACTTCCGGAAACGCTTCCCGCCATACGAAGCCGTGGCTACGATAGGCAAAGCTCGAGTCTTCAATCAGGCTGTCACCGATGCGAAAGTTGTGATCTAAGCTGTCGAGCACTTTCCCGTGTCGCGCAGTCTTGATCCAGAGCGACAGCTTGGCGATCTCCACACTCTCCTCGTTCACGTCCACGCCGAACAGGTTGTGGGTGAGGATTTCGCTGTCCACTTCGAACAGCGCACCTTCCCCCAGTTCCTCCAGCCGCAGGTTGCACCGCGTCAGCTCGGCTTTGAGCCAGTCGAACGCCATGACCAGGAACACGCCCGACCCGCAGGCGGGATCCACGATGCGCAGCTTTGATATGCGGTCGCGATAGGCGCGCCAGAAAGCTTTTTCCGACGCTCTCGATTTCCACGCGATTGGATCATCATGCGGCGTTGCACCTTTTCGCGCGTGCTCGGCCATCAGTTCGACGAAGATTTCTCGGCAATGTGTGCCTAGCGTCTGTTCGACTATGAAGCGCGCAACATAATCAGGCGTATAGACTACTCCGTCCCGCTTGCGCCGCCCGCTGGTGCCGCTGGCTTTCTTCGGTTCGACAACCTCGCCGCGAGCCTCTGCCTGCAATTGTTCCACGTCGGCGATCGACTGCTCAAATATGTGCCCAAGTACCGTGACCGAAACTTCTGATGCGAAATCATATTCGGAAAGGCGCTTGAACCCGGCGCAGATATGATCCGGCACGCTCAATGCCTCAATCAAGGGATCGGGCGCGAATAGGCCGCCGTTGTAGCGTGGCACCTGCAGGGGCGGACTGCCGGCATCGATGGCACTAAACAGGCCAAGGAAGTTGGTCCAGACAGGCGTGGGAGCGAAGAGGTTTGTGGTGTCGAACGCCTTCTCCAGAATGCGCCGAGGCAGTAGGCCCGTATCTTCCGCGAAGGCGATGAACAGCACGCGGTCGAGGATTCTCTGACCGACGCGGATCGCATTCAGCGGGTCCATGTCGGGCCGTTCGCGCCGCACTTCGCCGATCAGGTCGCCGCGCAACACCTTGTAATCGGTGTAGAGCCGGTCGGTGATGTCCTTGTTCTCGCGTTTGCTTTCAGCAAGCAATTCCGCCGCGCGTCCGCCGGGCAGGCTTTCGGCAGAGAGCAAGAGTTGCGCGCGTGCGAACTCGTCCGGCTCGTGCAGGCGGGCGAGGTCGAAGCTCTCGTATGCCTGTCGTCCTTCTCCATAAGCGTAGAGGCGGATTTCCAGATAATTGGAAACCAGCACCCATTTGGTGCCGGGATTGTTGGTTGCATATTCCCAAGCCTGATCGACCGGCGTCTTAGCTCGGCCAGGCATCACTGCATCGAGGTTTCTCGTGTCCGCGCCTTTCAGCTCGAACGGAGCGATGATCCTCCCTTTGCCTTGCGCGAACTGGCCGATGGCCACGTCCACCGAACCGCGGATGATGCCCTGTTCCTGCGTGACATCATATTCCTCGTTGCCGATCGGTCCGCGGTATCCCAGCCCTTCGATCAGCACCTTCTGCACGAACGGTCCGTGGAGCGAGACCTCGCTATGCATCGCGATCTTGCCGCTGGCGATGTCGTTGGCCCATTCGCGGAGCGCCGCCACGCGCGCCGGGTCCGGCGCCGGCGCGGCCGCGATCTGCTTGGCGATGTATTTCTTGTTGTACAGATTCAATCAGGTACCCCTGGCATCGGCATAGGGCATGGCAGCCCTGCGCCGCAATGGATCACACTAAGAAGGGCGGGCCTTAAGCGGACCAAGTGCGCACCCTCACCCTAGCCGCGCATCAAGTCCGGCGACGACGAAAAGGGATCATTGGCATCTCAGGTTTGTAGCAAGTGTCGAGTGTGGTTCGGCGGAGCAGGCCGTCACGGAACTGAATTCCGTGACGTCAGTCCTGTCGCCCTTCAGGCGCAGGCTGGCCGCGGTTCTGTCCTCTCTTCGCGCTGCTTCGGCGGCGGCTTTGCCGCCGGCGGCGCTGCGCTCGGGGACAGAACCGGAACAAATCATTTTCCTACACCCCCTCGGTTGAGGCATAGACTGGACGATTCGCCGCGACTCGGGGGTCGCGGCGCCTTGTGGGAGACGGGGTGATGGGCAAGAAGCGGACTTATCTGCCGGTGGTGAAGGAGCCGGTGCCGGAGTTCACGCCGGTGCCGCGCAAATATCGTTACGACGGGTGGACTCCGGAACGGCAGAAGGCGTTCATCGCGGCGCTCGCGGAGACGGGCTGCGTCGACCGGGCGGCTCGGCTGGTCAATATCGCTCAGACCAATTGCTATGAGCTGAGGCGCGCGCCCGGCGCGGAGGAATTCCGGCGGGCGTGGGATGCGGCGCTCGATTTCGGGCTGAAGCGGCTGAAGGACATCGCGTTCGAGCGGGCGATCGAAGGGCATCTCGTGCCCGTCTTCGTCGGCGGCAAGCTGATGGGCTTCCGGCGCGTCTACAACGACAAGCTGCTGATGTTTTGCCTGCGGCATTACGGGCAGGATGCCGGCGGCAAGCGGGTCACGGTCAATTATTTCTCGACCCGGGCGAGCGCGGGGGCGGTCCTTCGGGACGGCGCTTCGACAATGGGTTCCCATCAAAGTCCTACTTTGATGGGAACCCGCTCAGCGCCTCCTCAGGATGAGCGGATTGCGAGAGGGGCGGCTGGAGCCGAGGCGTCGGCCACGACGGTGCGGACGGTGATCACGGGGCGGGGCGCGAATGACGACGGCGGCGGGACGCTCGACGAGGCCGCGGCGGTGATGAATGCGTTCGAAGGGGTGCGGCTCGACGCCGAGGCGGAGGCGGCGATCCGCGCCGCGATCGAGGCATGCGCGGCGCGGGCGCGCGAGGCGCGGGCGGCGCTGGACGAAGGCGGCGAGGCGGCGCTGGACGCGGCGGAGGCGCTCGGGCACGACTTCGTGCGGGTGCCGCCGGACGGCCTCACCTATCGCGGCACTCTGGAATTCCCGCGCTCGTTCGAGGAGGTCATGCCGTTCGCTCCCGGTGAGAGCCATTGGAGCCAGGCGGGGGCCGAGATGCCGCCGGAATGGGCCGAGGTCGCGCGCCGGCTCGAGGCGGTGAACGATGCCTCGCGCGACGAAGGCGGGGCGGCTCCGACCCCGCCTGAGCCGGCAGCCCCGGTCACCGGCCGTAGTGCAAGGTCATCGGCAGGCGGAGCGGGGCCTGGGCGACCGTAACCTTGGCGCGGTCGAAATCGGGCGGTCCGGCGCCGGCTTCGGACCCGTTGGCGATCGCCCAGCCGTCGAGCGGGGCGCCGCCCTGCGCCGCCATGTCGAACCGCTGATTGTCGTTGTCGTCGTGCCAGACGCTGACCGCATAGTCGCCGGGCGCCACCTCGCCGAGATCGACGCTGAGCGCTCCCGCCGCCGCCACGCGCACGATCTGCCCGCCGACGCGATCGGGCCCCATGAACTGCGCGCGCGTCTGCAGCTGCACATAGACAGTGCCGCCGGCGCGCAGCCCGTTCAGATCCACCGTCACCCGCCCGGCCTCGGCGGCCGCGGGGGCGATCGTCGCGGCAAGGGCCGCCGCCATCCAGATCATTCTCATGTCCATTCCTTCCTTCTTGGGTTCTTGAAGTTCACAGGCCGGCGGCGTCGCGCAGCCGCTCCATCCGATTGAGCCAGGCGCCGAAAGCGGCGCGGCCCGCCGCGGTCAGCGACAGCCTGGTCTGCGGGCGGCGCGCGACGAAGCTCTTGTCGACGCCGACGTAGCCGGCCTCCTCGAGCTTTCTGAGGTGCGCCGAGAGATTGCCGTCGGTGGCGCCGACCCGGTCGCGGACCTCGGCGAACAGAGCCGAATCGACGGCCGAGAGATAGGCGAGGATGCCGAGCCGGATGCGGCCGTGGACGACATCGTCGATGGCCGCGTGGTCGAACGGGTTGTCCTCGGTCACCGGCCGGTTCACGCTTTGCGTTCGCGAAGCATCAGCAGCAGGCCCGGCAGCAGCACGGTGAGCGCGACCCCGGCGGCGGCCAGCAGATAGCGCCAAGGCGAGGCGATCAAAGCGGCGGACAGGCCAACCAGCGCGATTGCGCCCCAGCCGGCGAGGATCGCGGTGCGATCGCGGGCAAGCGAGCCGGTGACGATCAAAGCGCAGGCATAGCAGGCGAAGGCGAGCGGCACGATCCAGTCCATCGCCGCCGGCCCGGCTTTGCCCTGGGCGGCGATCGCGCTGCCCGCCACCATGGCGAGAATCGCGCCGGCGCCCGCACCCCAGACGACCCGCGAGGCGCGGTTGCCGGCCGAGCCGCCGCCCGGTGCCGCGCGCATCGACCTGGCGAGCAGCATTTGGCCGCCCCATCCGACCACGCCGAAGCTCATCCAGATGATGCCGAACACCAGCCCATTGCCGCTCGGGTGCTGGCGAAGCGCGAAATAATGGGCGAGATAGGCGATGGTGAGCAGCAAGCCCCACCAGGCGAGGAACCGCCCGCCCCTCAAAGGCGCATGCGCCCCGCTCTCGGCGAGCCGGCGTACATAGGCGATATCGTCATCGGCGGCGGTCTCGGACATAATGTGCGCTCCAAAGGACTCTGAAACGCAAAGTAGTGTGCGCTGACGAAGAGTCAAGCCCTGCTCGCGACCGGCGTCGCCGCGCGCGCCGCCGGCCCGGGACGGCGCTGCGGCTACTCCTGGGGAGACCCCGGATGTCGTCCCGGCCGCTGTGGCAGGATCAGGATCAGCGCGACGATCACCGCGAATAGAATGGCGGAGGCGAGCGGCCGGCTGAAGTGGAGGCCGCCTTGGCTCACCGGCTTGTCGAGGAAATCGCCCACGGTGGCGCCGAGCGGTCGCGTCAGGATGAATGCCGCCCAGAACAGGAAGACGCGGTTCACGCTCGTCCAGAAATAGAGCCCTGCGAGAATGACGAGGCCGGCGCCGAACACCAGCGCCCCGCCCGAATATCCGAGGCCCGCATCGGCAATCCAGTCGCCCAGCGCAGTGCCGAGCGTCTGGGAAAAAGTGATGGTTATCCAGTAGAAGGTCTCTTCCTTCGGCCCAGTGATGCTGTTCACGGATACGGTGCCGAGCGTCCGGTGCCAGGCAAAGAGCGACAGCAGGACGCAGGTGAGCAGCAACAGCGACCCGCCTGGATAGCCGATGCCGAGCGAGCGATCGGCGAAGTCGGCCAGCGTGGTGCCGCAAGTGGTGGAGGCGACGATCGTGGCCCAATAGAGGAAGGGGTGGAATTTCTTCGCCGCGATCTGCCAGGCGACGAATCCCACGAGCAGGACCGCGAAGATCGCAGTGCCGATCAGATAGCCGTTCGGGACCGGATGCGAGGTGGTTTCGCCGAGCCAGGTCATCGTGACCGTGTCGCCGCCAGTCTCGCCCAGCGTCGTTGCCAGGATCTTGATGATCCAGAAACCGAGCGTGACGACCGGCACCTTGGTCAGGATTTCGCGAGCGATGGTGGGTGAAGGGGAGGCTGTTGGCGTCATGTTCATCCTTCTTCGGGGTCGGCCGGCAGTTCCAGAAAGGCCCTGAGGCCGGGGCGGTTGTCGGCGAAGCGCAGGACGCCCCCATGCAGCGCAGCGATCGCCGAGACGAGATTCAGGCCGAGTCCGTGTCCAGGCGTCGACCGACTCCGCTCGAGCCGAACGAACCGTTCGACGATCCGCTCCCGGTCTTCGGCGGGAACGCCAGGGCCGTTGTCGGCGACGGCGAGCATTATCGCCCCCTGCCTGGCTTCGACGCAGATCTCAATGGCCGTTCCGAGAGGCGTGTGGCTCTGCGCGTTCTCGATCAAATTGACCAAAGCCTGGGCAAGAAGTTCCGCGTCGCCGCGGACCCGAAGCCCGTTCGCCACGTTCGCCGTGAGGCTCCGGCCACCCTGCGCGACGGCGGGGGCATAGCTTTCGGCGAGATCGGAGGCGAGCGCGCTGACATCTACGGTCTTGAAGGTCCGCCGAATCTTCCCGCCTTCGACCTCCGCAATCCGAAGGATGGCGGCGAACAGCGCGAGCACCTCGTCGACGCCCCGGAGCGAGTCCTCGATCAGCGCCACATCGCCCGTCGCGCCGGACCTTAGCGCCTCTTCGAGCCGATTGCGAAGGCGGGCCAGCGGCGTCCGCAGGTCGTGTGCGACATCGGTCGAAACCTGGCGTACGTTATCGACGAGGCTGGCGATGCGCTCCAGCATGGCGTTAAGCGACCGCGAAAGGCGGTCGAACTCGTCGCCGCGTGCGCTAACGGGCATTCGACTGGCCATGTCGCCCTGAACGATCGCTTCTGCGGCGCTGCTGATGCCGTTGAGGCGCCGGCGCAGATAGCCGCCGAGGAAAAGGGCGCCGACCGCGCCAAGCAGAACCACAAGCAGGAAAGCAGCGCCGAACACCGAAATAACCGTGCGGTCGATCTGCTCGATCCGCTCCCGATCCGCGGCGACCAGGAGTTTCGAGCCGTCGCCGAGGTCCACCGCGAGGCCGCGCGCGGCGTCCGGTCCTTCCCGTGGATCGACGAAAGTAATGTCGTGAAGGCCGAGGCGCGGCACCCCGGTCCGCAGCGATCCCATCACACGCCGCCCGTCACGGGAATAGACGGCATAGAGCAAGCGTTCCCGCAACGTCGACGCCTCCCGCTGCGCGATCGCATCGGCCAGTTCGCCGCGGCCGTCGTTCCGGTACTCAACCTTTAGGGTCGAGGCCTCTTCCTCGAGCGTTGCATCGAGCTGCCGCGTGAAATCAAGGTGCATCGTCCAGAAGAGAATGAGGCCAAGCAGCAGGATCGCGAGCGCGAACGCCGCCGAGTAGATGAAGGCGATTCGATAAGCGGCGCTTCGAAACAGCTCAGGCATCGTCGCGAACGCGGTAGCCGACGCCACGCAGCGTCTCGATCGCGTCGGGCGCGCCGCCGCGGTTGAGCTTCGCGCGCAGCCGGCTGATGTGCGTCTCGACGATGTTGGTCTGAGGGTCGAAATGGAAGCCCCAGACGCGTTCGAGCAGCATCGTGCGGGTGACGACCCGGTCGTTATTGCGCATCAGCTCCTCTAGCAGCCGGAATTCGCGCGGCTGCAGCGGAACGATCTGGCCGTCCCGCCATACCTGGCGCGTCAGCAAGTCCATCTTCAGCCGGCCCGCCAGGATCTGCGTCGGAGTCTCCTGAAACGGCCGGCGGCGGCGGAGCGCGTTGAGCCTCGCCGCCAGCTCGGAAAAGGCAAAGGGCTTGATGAGATAATCGTCGGCGCCCGCTTCGAGGCCCTCGACGCGGTCCTCGATCCTGCCGAGCGCGGTCAGCAGCAGCACCGGAGTCTCGATCTTGGCCGCGCGCAGGCGCCTCAGGACAGCGAGACCGTCCAGCTTCGGCAGCATGCGATCGAGCACGATCAGGTCGCAATCCTCGGTCATCGCGTAGTGGAGCGCGTCGGCGCCGTCGGCCGCCCGCAACACGTTGTGGCCGAGCTCGCTCAGCCCTCGGGCGACGAACTCGGCCGTTTCAACGTCATCCTCGGCGAGGAGGATCTGCATCAGTCGTGATCGACCTTCCCTTCCGACTTGTTCTCGACGATGCGGCCGGTGTTGGCATCGACGCCGATTTCCTGCACGTGCCCACGCTGCTGGATATCGAAGGAATAACGCCAGCCGCCGCCCTCTTTCTCATATTCCCCCGAGATTACCCGGCCGGGGGCAGCACGAAGGGCGATCGTCCGAGCCTGCGTCATCGTCAACCTCGCTCTGGGGCCGTTGGCCGGAGGAGTGGCGAGCGCGGCTCCGGCCGCGAAGGCGGCGAGCGCGAGGGCGAGGGGAAGCCTCAACATCATCTATCTCCTGAAGAACGTCTCGATCAGACGCTCGCCTGGCCTACGCCGCTGTAGATTGGCGTCGCTTTTCCGCCAAAATACAATTTCCCAATGCGCGACCTGCTGAAGGCGTTTTTCCGATCAGCGGCCGGAATGGCGGAAGCCCCAGAGGAGAAACCGCACGACCAGGCTGAAGCCGCCGCAATCTCCGAGGTGGATAGCGACAGGTTTGAGATTCCGCGGCAAGGATGCCGCGACATCGGCTTTCGCTGAACGTTGTTCGGCTGCAACCAAGGCAAATCCCGTCGGCATTCGATCCTCCCCGTTTCGGTGGAGGCTAATACTGAGCGCCTTCGCCAGCGATTGCCGCGACTATACAAAATCCCAATGTGCGCCGTTGCCGCCACGAACAAACCGCAAACAAATCGTTTTCCTACATCCCCTCGCTTGAGGCACAAGCCGATCGATTCGCCTCGGGGCGAGGCGCCGTTCGAGGGAGAGAGGGAGATGCACCACCTGTCGCCAATGCCGCGCACGGGGCGGGCGACCGGCCCGGCTGGGACCGCTTGGCGGAGAAGACCCCCCGCGATTCCGCGTGACTTTCCTCCCTTTCCTCTCTTTCGTCCCGTTCGGCCGCGGCGTCTCCGTCCGCCGGAAGTTTTTCGCCTTATGGAAGCTGAAACTTCCGAAACTTCCGCGGCGCAACCGCCCTCAGAGCCCGCGGATGGCCGCGGCGAGGGCGTCGACGGCGGCGGGGTCGGAATCCCAGCTGGTGACGAAGCGCGCTTCGCCGGGGCCCCAGTCGTAGAAATCGAAGCCGGCGTCGCGGAGTCTTTGCGCCTCGGCGGGCGACACGCGGACGAACAGCTCGTTGGCCTCGACGGGGAGGAGCAGGCGCTCGGGCCCGGCGGCGTCGGCGAGCCGGCGGGCGGCCTCGTTGGCGGCGCGGGCGTTGCGCAGCCACAGATCGCCCTCCAGCATCGCCAGGATCTGGGCGGCGAGGAATCGTCCCTTCGAGAGCAGATGGCCGCCGCGCTTGCGCCGGTAGAGCGTCGCCGCCTTGAGCTCCGGCCGGAAGAACAGGATGACATCCGCGGACATGCCGCCATTCTTGGTGAAGCCGAAGCTCAGGGCATCGACCCCGGCCTTCCAGCTGAGCTCCGCCGGCGACGCGCCGGTGCTCGCCGCCGCGTTGGCGAAGCGGGCGCCGTCCATGTGGAAGGCGAGGCCGCGCGCCTTCGCCAGCGCGCCGAGCGCGGCGACTTCTTCTGGCGTGTAGACGAGGCCGTATTCGGTCGCGTTGGTGATCGAGAGGACGTGGGGCTGGGTCTGGTGGACGTCGTCGCGGACGAGGGCGAGGCAGGCCGCGACGCCTTGCGGATTGAGTTTGGCGCCTTTGCCCTCGGCGAGGATCAGCTTGGCGCCGTGGGTGTAGAATTCCGGCGCCCCGCATTCGTCGTTCTGGATGTGGGCGTCGCGGTGGCAGATAATGCTTCCGTAGGGCGGGCAGAGGGCGGCGAGGGCGAGCGCGTTGGCGGCGGTGCCGGTCGCGACCCACAGCGCCGCCACCTCGGTCCCGAACAGGCTGGAGAATGCGGCGTCGAGCCGGGCGCTCCATTCGTCGCCGTCATAAGCGGTGTCGAGCCGGTTGGCGGCGGCCAGCGCCGCCATCACCTCCGGGCAGGCCGGCGCCGCATTGTCGGAGAAAAAGCGCATGGCCCGCCCCTTACCGGCGGAGTGGGAGCGGTCAACGCGAATATGCCGGCGGGGAACCCACTCCTCCCCATCCGCTTCGCGGACAGGGAGGACGAGAGGCCGAAATCATCTTCGATCGAGCCCCGTTCCACCCACCAAAAAAGGCGCGGAAACCACCCCTTCGTTTACCACAATTTAGGCCCCCTTGGCTTAGGGTGGCTCGGTCGCGATCGGGAAGAGAGGCAAATGGGCGTCGAAAACTGGGTTGATGCGCCGGCCGCCGGCAAGCGGACCACCAAGCGCAACCGCGTCCTCCTCTCCGCGCGTTTGCGCGCCGGCTATGCCGAATATGAGGTGCGGCTGCGCGATTTGTCGCAGCGCGGCGCATTGGTCGAGGGCGAGAGGGTGCCGGAAGCCGGCGCCGAGGTGGTGTTCTCGCGCGGCTCGATCAGCGTCCCCGCCCGCGTCGCCTGGTCGGACCCCCACCGTGCCGGCCTCGAATTCGCCTACATGATCGACGAGAGCGAGGTGCTGGTCCAGCTCCGCAAGACGGCGGGCGACCAGAGCCAGCCGCGCTTCCGCCGGCCGGGCCTCGGCGAGGGTATGAGCGCGCGCGACAGGAAGCTCGCCCAGCTGTGGGGCGTCTCGGTCGGGATCGCCGTTCCGGGCGAATGAGGCTCCGGATGGCGCTGACGGCAGAACTCAGCACTCAGCCCGGCCAGGACGGGCGCAAGGCGGCCCGGGCCGAGGTGGTGCTCGGCGCGGCTTTGAGGCAGCGCGGCGCCCATGCCGTCACCGTCCAGATCCTCGACCTTTCCACCCACGGCTTCCGGGCCGCCACCCATCTCGACCTCGAGCGGGGCTCCGACGTGTGGCTGAAGCTGCCGGGGCTGGAGAGCCTCCACGCCCGCGTCGCCTGGATGCGCGGCCATCTGATGGGCTGCGAGTTCGTCCGCCCGCTCCACCCGGCGGTGATGGAGATGGTGGTCCGCGCGGCGGGGGGACGGCAGGGGGGCTGACGATCAGCGAGAGGCGGTGGTGCTGCCGGTGAGGATTGAACTCACGACCTCAGCCTTACCAAGGATGCGCTCTACCACTGAGCTACGGCAGCATCGCCTGTCGACTTTCCCATCGAAACCGCGTCTGGACGGGGCCGCTCGGGAGAGCCGGCGCTATGGCCGCGCGGCGCCGCTCGTGTCAAGGCGGCGGAGCGAGGAGCGGGATGGCAAAGCGCGACGAGGACCGGGAAAAGCGGTTGGCCGAGGCGCTGCGCGACAATCTGCGCCGCCGCAAGGCCCAGGCGCGGGGCGCACCGCCGCCGGAGAAGGACGAGGGGCGGGAATAGAGCGCCGCAGCCCAAAGCTCCCTTCTCCCCGGGGGAGAAGGGTCGGGGATGAGGGGTTCGGGCCTGCGAGAGTTGGCTCAGCGCCGAACAACCCGTGCAGATCGACCAGCGCCCCAACCCCTCACCCCTAACCCCTCTCCCTAAGGGAGAGGGGGATAGAGCGCCGCTCTAGCCTTGGTCGACAGGTTCACCCGCCGCGGCGGTCCTGGAAGCGCTCGCGCATCGCGCCGCGCGCCACCTGGCGCTCCTCGGGGGTGACGACGCCGTCATGGTTGGCGTCGGCCCGGTCGAACGCCTGGAGGGCCCGCGCCTCGGCCTCGGCGAGGGAGACGCGGCCGTCGCGGTTGGCGTCCATCCGCTCGATGCCGCGGCCGCCGAAGCCGCCATGGCCGCCGCGACCGCCGAAGCGTGGGCCGGGGCCTTCGCCGCGGCCTTCGAGCGGACGCGGCGCGAAGCCCTCGCCGCGCGGTCTGGACGGCGGGGCGGCGCGCAGGAATTCGTCGCGGGTGACGACTCCGTCATGGTTGGCGTCGAGACGGGCGAACATCTCGGCGCGGCGGCCGCCGTCGGGACGGTCCATCATCGCGCCCTCGGGGCGCGGGCCGCGCATGTCCGGGCCCTCGGCGCGGTCGCGGCGCATCTCGGGACCGCGCGAGCGGATCTCGTCGGCGGAAATATAGCCGTCGCGGTTGGCGTCGAGGCGGGCGAAGCGGGCGTCGACCTTCGCCTTCACTTCGGCGCGGGTGACCGGATGCGGCGCGCGCGGGGCCTCCCGGAACGACGGCGACGGCGGGGCGGAGGGCGCGGGCGGCTGGGCCGAGGCGGCGACGGCGGCAATGGCGGCAATGGCGGCGAGGCCGGCGCCGGCCAGGATGATCGTCTTCATGGCAACTCCTCAGATGCGCTTTACGGAAGCTGAGGGACCCATGACTCTGCGTGGGTGTACCGGCGCTTAATCGCCGCGAGCCTCGGCGGGGAGATGGACCACGTAGCCGGCGACGAGGCGGCGCCTCGGATAGGCTTCGTCGATCGCCGCGGCGACGGCTTGGGTGTAGCGGCTGTCGAACAGGCGGGAGCCGCGGCCGCCGACGGTGACGAAGAAGCCGAACTGGCGGGCGCGGATGCGGGCGACGAACGGGCGCTCGTCCCAGACGCGCTCGCTGGCCAGCTCGGCGAAGATGGCGGGCTCCCACATCACCCTTTTGCCGCCGCGCAGGACGAGGACCATGTCGTCGGATATCACCGGCCTGGGCGAGGCGCGGACCGCCGCTTCCAGCCGCTTCAGCGAGGGCTGCCGGGCCGCCGCCATCGAGACGGTCCAGGACGGCGAGGCGGGCAGGAGCAGGATCTGGGCGCCGAGCGCCGCCGGCAGCAAGGCGGCAATCAGCGAGGGCCTGGCGGCGGAGGCCGCGTCGCGGACGGCGAGGCCGGCGAAGACGCTCGCGGCCAGCATCCACTCGATGAAATAATTGAGGCTGGAGCCCGATTTGGCGACGAGGACCAGCATGACGCTGGTCAGGCCGAAATAAGCGAGCAGGAGGAGGAAGGCGGCGTCGCCGGGGCGCCGGCGGAGCGTGTCGCGGGCGGCGCGCCAGCCGGCGCCGCGATAACCGGGCAGGCGCTCGGCGAGGCCCTGGACGATGGCGAACGACACGGCGGCGAAGAAGAAGAGGTGGAGCGCGGCCTGCTGGGCGATCCAGGCGAGCCGGGAATAATCGGCGCGGTTGATGTTGTAGAGGAAGATGTGGCGCAGGAAGCCGCCGTCGGTGGCGAATGCAAGGGCGGCGAGGGCGGCGGTGCCGAGCATGAGGCACGCGGCGATCCCCGCTTTGGCGGTGCGCGGCCGGACGAGCAGCAGGACGAGGAAGGTCGCGGCCGGGGCGGCGATCGCGGTCTGTTTGGTGAAGATGGCGGCGACGAAGCAGAGGGCGGCGGCGTGGACCAAGGCGGGCCGGCGCAAGGCGGCGAGGCCGAAGCGGATGCCGGCGAGGCCGAAGGCGAAGGCGAGCATGTCGACGCGCATCAGGGGCGCCCACAAGCCGACCGGCCAGAAAGCGAGCGCGACCAAAGCCGCGAAGGCCCCGCAAAGTCGCGCCGCCCGGCCTTCGGCGAGGCGGGCGGCGAAGGCCCGGACGAAGAGCGCGCAGGCGAGGGTGGCGAGGAGCGAGACGAGGCGGCCTGCGCTCAGCGGATCGAGCCCGGTCGCGGACAGAGCATAAGCGGCGGCGTGGAAGACGGGCGGGTAGTGGAAGACGATGGCCGGGAAGCCGTCGATCGGCCCGTAGCCGCGGCCCTGGAAGATCAGCAGCATCTGCTGCCAGACGATCCCCTCGCCATAATCGAGCTCGTAGGGGAAGAAGAGCGCCTTTGCCGCGACGAGCAGCAGGCGGAGCGCGCTGAAGCCGAGCAAGGCGAGGCCGACGAGCAGCGCCACCCGCGCCGGGCCGTTGCGCGCGGCGGCCGGGGCTTCGAGGGCCACCATCTTCACCGCGCCGGCCGCGCCCGGACCAGCATCTGCTTGCCGAGCGGCTTCATCGGCGACTTCAAGTAGGCTCCGATCAACGGCGGCCAGACGGGCAGGCGCGACTTGACGGTGAGCGGCAGGAAGCGCGGCCGGACCTCGATCACCTCCCAGCCGTTGGCGCGAAGGAAATCTACGAGGCTGACGTGGGAGTAGATGGAGACGTGGGTGTAATCGTCGAAATATTCCCGGAAGGCATAGCGCCAATTGGGCTGGAGGATGGCGAGGCTGCCGCGCGCCGTCAGCTTCGCGCGCAAGGCGGCGAGGGCGGCGGCGAAATCGGCCTGGGTCAGATGCTCGAACAAATTGCTGGCGAAGGCGAAGTCGACGCTGCCCTCCTCGATCCCCGCGAGCTCGGTGACGCTCCCGACGACCGGCTCGACGCCCGGACGGAGATGGGCGGGAAAGTTCTCCCAGCTATCCAGCGCGATGCGGCGCTTCGCCTCCACCTGGTTGATGAAGTCGCCATAGCCGCAGCCCAAATCCAGCACGCAGAAGTCGGCCGGCACGATATGGCGGAAATGATAGCGCCAGAGCGCCTTCCACACCGTCTCGCGGCGCGGGTCGAAGGCGAGCCGCGTGTCGTGATAGCCCTCGCTCATGCGAGCCGGCCCCAGCCGAACAGCAGGCCGAAGATCATCCGCATCCCCACCTTGAAGCCGCGGAGGTTGTTGACGTTGCCGCCCTTGCTCACCCCGACCCGCTGGTGGAAGGTGATCGGGCATTCGACAAGCAGATGTCCCTCGGCCAGCGCGCAGTCGAGGAAATGGGCGTTGAACTCGAGGTTGATCGCGGGGTTCACCTTCGGGAGCAAAGCCAGGACCGCCTCACGGCGGCAGAGCTTGTAGGTGGTGCCGACGTCGGAGACGGTGGCGCGGCCGAGATGCTTCGCCTCGAGCAACTTGGCGACGAAAATGTTGCCGTAATACATGAAGGTACTGAGCTGGGTGCGGTGCTGGCGCAGCGGCTCGATCGTGCGGGTGCCGTTCACGATGTCGCCATGGGGGGCGTAGGCGATCAACTTGTCGATGTCCCAGGCGCGGAAGGTGAGATCGCCTTCGCAGAGCACGACGAGGTCGGTGTCGGTGAAGCGGGCGGCTTCGCTGAGGCAGCGGTGGACGCAGCGGCCGTAGCCGGGCCGTTCCTCGTTGATCGCGATGGCGCCGGAAGCCTCCGCGCGCTCGAAGGTGGCATCCGAGCTGTTGTTGCTGACGACGATGACCCGGCGGACCAAAGGGTGGGCGAGGAAATCGGCGACCGCCGGGCCGATGCTCTCCTCGTCATTGTAGGCGGTGAGCGCGACGGTCACCATAAAGTTGCGGATCGGGCGGTAGCGGACCGGAAAGTCCGGCCGCTTGCGGTCGAGGAAGAACAGGAGGTCGATGAGCGCGAGGCCGATGCCGGCGACGATCGGCAGGCCGCTGTACCAGACGATCGCGTGGCTGACCGGCCCGAGCCAGGGCTCGAGGCCGAGGAAGTAACGCGGGAAGACCATCAGCACCCCGGCGAGATAGGCGGCGATGCCGAGGCAGAAGCAGACCATGCCGTAGAGCAGCAAGGGCAGGTGGCGGGGCGAGGGGCGGCGGGCCAGCCGCTCGGCGAGCTCGCTCTCAATCTCCGCCGCCGCCGAAGGATCGAGGGGAAAGGCGTCCGCGCCGCCGATCTGCCAATTCTCGCGCATGTCCCCGCCGTTTCCTTCTGGTTCACCAGCGGTAACCGGACAGGGTAAACGGAGCGTAAACGAATTGGCCGTCTTTCGCCTCTCCCCGGGGGAGAGGGGCAGGGGTGAGGGGTTGCGGCCTAGTCGAGGAGACGCAGAAAATCTGCGCCCTCATGGCAGGCGCCGTATCCCCTCACCCCTAACCCCTCTCCCCATGGGAGAGGGGATGAGCTACGCAGCGGCCATTCGGAGAGCGAAGACGCCGCGCCCATGATCACCGACCCCGCCGACGCCCTGAGCGACCCGCCGCCGCGGCGCTGGTGGGAGCATCCCGCCTTGCTCGCCTTGGTGGTGGTCGCGTCGGCTTTCCCTTTGCTGTGGCCCGACATCCCGCCGCTGGTCGACCTGCCCGGCCATATGGGGCGCTATGCGGTGCAGCTGGACATCGGCCGCTCGCCGGCGCTCCAGGCTTTCTACGACTTCAAATGGCAGCTGATCGGCAATCTCGGAGTCGATTTGCTGGTCATCCCGCTCGCCAAATTGTTCGGGCTGGAGCTGGCGGTGAAGATGATCGTCGTCGCCATTCCGCCGATGACCGTGGCGGGCCTCTTGTGGGTGGCGCGCGAGGTCCATTTGCGGGTGCCGCCGACCGCCTTCTTCGCGCTGCCGCTGGCTTATTGCTTCCCCTTCATGTTCGGCTTCGTCAATTTCGCTTTGTCGATGGCGCTGGCTTTGCTCGCCTTCGCTTTGTGGCTGAGGCTGGCGCGGCTCGGCCGGACGGGCCTGCGGGCCGCGATCTTCGTGCCGATCTCGTTCGCGATCTGGGTCTGCCACACGTTCGGCTGGGGGACGCTCGGCGTGATGGCCTTCTCGGCCGAACTGGTCCGCCAGATCGACCTCAAGCGCCCGTTCGTGAAGGGCGGCCTTAAGACCGTCGCCCATTGCCTCTCGCTGGCGCCGCCGGTGCTGCTGATGCTGCTGTGGCGCAGCGGCGACCATGTCGGCGGCGAGACCGGCGAATGGTTCAAATGGGTGCTCAAGAAGCAATGGGTGCTGATGGCGCTGCGCGACCGCTGGTACCAGTTCGACCGCATATCCCTGTGGGTGATCTGGGCGGTGCTGCTGCTCGGCCTCTTGTGGTGGAAGAAGCTGCAATATTCGCGCAACCTCGCCGCCTCGGCGATCTTCCTCGCCATCGTCTATATCTGCCTGCCGCGGATCGTATTCGGCTCCAATTACGCCGACATGCGCCTCGTCCCTTATGCGATCGCGGTGGCGGTGATCGCAGTGCGCCAGCGGCCGGCGGCGGTAGCGAAGGCGGGCTCCGCGCTGGCGGTGCTGGGCCTCCTCTTCTTCGCCGTGCGCGTCGCCGGCAACGGCTGGAGCTTCCTGCTCTACGATCAGGCTTACGGCCGCGAGCTGGCGGCGATTCGCTATCTGCCCGAGAACGCAAAGGTGATCTCCTTCGTCGGCGTGCGCTGCCGCAAGGGCTGGGGGATGACGCGGATCGAGCACCTTCCCGCCCTCGGGATCGTACGCCGCCACGCTTTCTCCAACGACCAATGGTCGATGAGCGGCGCGCAGCTCTTGACCTCGCATTACCCCGACGACGGCTGGTTCTCGCGCGACCCTTCGCAGCAGGTGCTCGACGCGCCTTGCCGGGGCGAGCGCTGGCTGACCCTCGACGAGAGCCTGCGCCGCTTCCCGCGCGACAAGTTCGACTATGTCTGGCTGCTGCGGCCGCCGCGCTTCGACGAGAGCCTGACCGAGGGCCTGGCGCCCATCTGGCGGAGCGGGACCAGCGTCCTCTATAGGGTGGTCGATCATCGGCCGCTGCCGCAGAAGGACATTGGATGATTCCCCCGGCGCTTTCGATCGTCGTGCCCTGCTACAATGAGGAAGCATGCCTCTCCGAGCTCCACGCCCGGCTCGGCGCGGCGGCGCGCAAGGCGGCGGGCGAGGATTACGAGATCGTCCTCGTCAACGACGGCTCGCGCGACCGCAGCTGGGCGATGATGCGCTCGCTCGCCGAGATGGACCCCCGCCTCGTCGCGATCAACCTGTCGCGCAACCACGGCCACCAGCTGGCGCTCACCGCCGGCCTCGACCTCTGCCGGGGCGAGCGCATCCTGATCATCGACGCCGACCTCCAGGATCCGCCCGAATTGCTCCCCGACATGGTGGCGCGGATGGAGGCGGAGGGGGCCGACGTCGTCTATGCGGTGCGCCGCGCCCGCGCCGGCGAGACGGCGTTCAAGCTCGCCACCGCCAAGCTCTTCTACCGCGGCCTCTCCAAGCTCGCCGAGATCGAAATACCGCGCGACACCGGCGACTTCCGGCTGATGAGCCGGCGGGCGCTCGACGCCCTCCTGAGCCTCCCCGAGCAGGCGCGCTTCATCCGAGGCATGGTCGCCTGGGTCGGCTTCCGGCAGGTGCCGATCGTCTACGACCGCGCCGAGCGCCACGCCGGCGAGACCAAATATCCCCTGTCGAAGATGGTCCGGTTCGCGCTCGACGCGGTGACCGGCTTCTCGACCGCGCCCTTGCGCTTCGCCAGCCATTTCGGCCTGTGGCTTGTCGCCGCCTCGCTCCTGCTCATCCTCTACATCGCCTTCGGCTTCCTGACCGGCCGGGCGATCCAGGGCTGGACTTCATTGATGCTCGTCGTCGTCATCCTCGGCGCCGTGCAGATGTTCGTGCTCGGCCTGATCGGCGAATATCTCGGCCGGCTGTTCCTCGAGGCCAAGCGCCGGCCGCTCTACATCGTCTCCGACATTGCCGGCCACACCGACGGCCACGGCCGCCTCGGCCACGTCGCTCACGAAGCGGAGACGATGGCGGCGATAGAGACTCCCGGCGGCAATTGCAGCCGGCCGATCGCGTAACGCTCAAGCCGGAACAGCGTCTCGAACAGCCGGTTCACCGGCGCGGCGGGGAGCTTGTCGCCGCTGTCCTCGCTGCGCACCATCCGCCCCGCCAGCCGCGCACCGGCGGCGAGCGGGAACAGGATCGAGTTGAACCAGCCCATCCACTGGAGCCTGAGCCCCGCGGCCGCGACAACGGCGCGCAGGCTCTTCCTCGTGTAGCGGCGCTTGTGGTGGTTGACGACGTCGTGGGCGCTCCACATCCAGGGATGGGCGGGCACCGCGATCAGGATGCGGCCGCCCGGCTTGAGCTTGGTCGCGATGGCGACCAGCGCGTCGCGGTCGCGCTCGACATGCTCGAGCACGTCGAGGAGGGCGACCAGGTCGTAGGCGCCCGGCTCGATGCCGGTCAGCTCCGGGAGCGGCGCGTCGAGCACGGGACGGCCGAGGCGGCGGCTTGCGATGGCCCGCGCCTCTGGGTCGATCTCGACCGCGTCGACCGTGCCGAAGCGGCCGAGCATGTCGAGGTTCGGCCCGGTGCCGCAGCCGATCTCGAGGATCCGGGCGCCTTCCGGCGGACTGATGCGGCGGGCGATGAGGTCGGCGAGCACCTCGCGCCGCGCGCGATACCACCAGTGGCGGTCGGCATATTCCGCCATCCGGTCGTAGACCACCCGCTCCATCAGGCGAACACCCAATAGCGGTTGATGACGAAGGTGAGGAACGGCGTGATCAGCACGGCGGGGACGAGCGGCCACCAGGTCGGGCCGCGGAACAAGGGCCCGGTCAGCACCCAGGTGAAGGCTATGTTGAGCAGCAGGCCCAGAGTCTGGGTGAGGGCGAAGCGGATCTGCGTCGCTCGCGAGCGCTCGTCGGCGCCGTGCCCCTGGAAGCTCCAGCGGCTGTGCAGCGGGAAGCCGGAGACGAGCGCGATCCCGAAGGCGATCGGCACCGCCATCACCGGATAGGGGAAGACGAAGGTCGCCAGCGGCCAGTAGACGGCGGCGTAGACCAGGGTCGAGAAGGCGCCGACCAGGCCGAAGCGGACCAGCTGCACGAGCACCGGCGGGATGCCTTCCGCTTTCGAAATCGCCTCGCCCCTTCGTAACTTGCCCTTTGCCCCCGAGCGACTAATGCCGCGTCACGGGGTTGGAAAGGGGCTTTCCGGTGAACGAGGTCGAGCGGCTGGAGCGGCAATGGCGGCTGGTCGTGCTGCTGCTCTGGCTGGTCGCCTGCGCTTTGTTCGTCGTGACCCAATGGGCGCAGATCCGCGGCTTCGCCCTCGGCGACACCGACGACAATATGCGGATCATGCAGGTCCGCGCCTGGCTGGCCGGCCAGGGCTGGTACGACCTCAGGCAATATCGCCTCAACCCGCCGGAAGGCGCCGACATCCACTGGTCGCGGCTGGTCGATCTGCCGCTCGCCGGGCTGAAGCTGGCGCTGACGCCGCTCCTGGGGGGTGCGGTGGCGGAAAAGGTCGCGGTGACCGTCGCGCCGATGCTGCCGATGGCGGTGGCCTTCACAGCGGTGGCGGTGATCGCGCGGCGGCTGGTCGCGCCGCTCGCTTATCCGCTCGCCATCGCCATCCTGCTCTGCGGCGGCTCCTCGCGCAGCATGTGGATGCCGCTCAGGATCGACCATCACGGCTGGCAGCTCGCCTTCCTCTTGACCGCCGTGATGGCGCTGACCGACCCGAAGCGCGCCCGCGGCGGCGCCATACTCGGCCTCGCCACCGCGCTTTCGGTGGTGATCGGGCTGGAGATGATGCTCTACCTCGCGCTGGCCGGCGGGATCGTGGTGCTGATGTGGCTGCGGGATGCGGGCGAGGCGCGGCGGCTGGCGACCTACGGCGGCACGGTCGCCGGAGGCACGGCGCTCGGTTATCTCCTCTTCGCCTCTTACGCGAACCGGGCGCCGATATGCGACGCGCTGTCGCCGGTTTGGCTCTCAGCGCTGACGCTGGCTGGGGCAATCGCCGTGGCGCTGGCCATGCTGACGCCGCGGCGGTGGGAGCTCCGGCTTGCCCTGGCGCTGGCGTTCGGCGCCATGCTCGCCGCCGCCTTCGCTTTTGCCTGGCCGAACTGCCTCGGCCGGCTCGAGCACGTCTCGCCTGAGGAGGATGCTTTGTGGCTCAGCAACGTCCGCGAGGCGCGGCCGATCTACCGGCACGGCTGGCAGACGGTCGTGGCGGTGTGCGCTTTGCCGGTCGCCGGCCTGGTCGGCTATCTCGTCCTTTTCTGGCGCAGCCGCCGCGACGGCGACAAGCTGTTCCTTTGGGCGGCTGTCGGCGCCCCGGCTTTCCTCGCCGCGTTGCTGCTCCTGTGGCAGAGCCGCGCCGGCCCGGCCGCTCAGGTGCTCGCCGTGCCGGGGGCGACCGGCCTCGCCTGGCTGATCGTGGTCTGGACGATGGCGAGCGGATGGATGGCGGTCAGGGTGCTCGGCACCGTCGCCGGCTTCCTCATCGTCTCCGGCATCGCCGAGCAGCAGGCGATCGGCTGGATCCCCCAGCCCCCGAGGAAGCCGGCGATGAAGGCGGTCGATCGCGCCAACGGCCTCTGCCCGACGCTCTGGGCGATGCACCCGATCGCCATGGTGCCTAAGGGCTATGTGCTGACCCATGTCGACCTCGGGCCGCGGCTGATCACGGTCACCCACCACGACGCGGTCGCCGGCCCCTATCACCGCAACGGGCAAGACATTGTCGACGTGATGAAGGCGTTCCGCGGCACACCGGAATTCGCCCACGCGGTCGTCGAGCGGCGCCACGTCGATTATGTGCTGATCTGCCCCGGAATGTCGGAGAGCACGGTCTACGCCGCCAATGCCAGGAACGGCTTCTACATGCAGTTGATGCGCGGCAAGGTGCCGGCCTGGCTCCAGCAGGTGCCGTTGCCGAAGGATTCTCCGTTCCGCATGTGGCGCGTCGTCAAACCTGGAAGCTGACCGAGATACCGTCGATCACGAACTGGGCGGCGAGCGCTGCGAGGATGACGCCGAGCAGGCGGGTCAGCATCGCTTCGAACTTGTGGCCGAGGAGGCGCATCAGCGGGCCCGCCGCGATCAGGGCCAGGAGGGTCAGGAGCAGCACGGTTGCGAGCGCGCCGAGCACGACCAGCGAGCGCTGCAGCCCGTCGGTCCGCGCCATCAGCAGCATCGCCGAGGCGATCGAGCCCGGCCCGGCGATCATCGGTATCCCCATCGGGAAGACCGAGATGTCGTCATGCTCCGGGTCGGCGCTGACCTCCTGCGCCCGGCTCTCGCGACGCCTTGTGCGGCGCTCGAACACCATCTCCAGCGCGATCAGGAACAGCATGATGCCGCCGGCGATGCGGAAGGCGGCGAGGCTTATGCCGAGATGCTTCAGCAACGCCTCGCCGAACAAAGCGAAGAAGAGGAGGATGCCGGCGGCGACGGCGGTGGAGCGGAGGGCCATCGAAAGCCGCTGCCCGGGTGCGAAGCCGCGGGTGAGGCTGGCGAAGATCGGCGCGCAGCCGGGCGGGTCGATCACCACGAAGAAGGTGGCGAAGGCCGAGGCGAACAGCTCGATCATAAGTCTGCCGGCGGCTTCAGCCCGGCCCGCGCGCAGGCGGCTACCAAGGTGTTGCGCAGCAGCAATGCGATGGTCATCGGGCCGACGCCGCCTGGGACCGGGGTGATCGCGCCCGCTACCTCGACGGCGCTTGCGAACTCGACGTCGCCGAGCAGCTTCGTCTTGCCGTCTTTGCCTTCGAGGCGGTTCATGCCGACGTCGATCACCGTCGCGCCGGGCTTCAGCCACGCGCCCTTGATCAGCTCGGGCACGCCGACGGCGGCGACGACGATATCGCCGCGGCCGACGACCGCCGGCAGGTCGCGGGTGCGGCTGTGCGCCATGGTTACGGTGCAATTCTCCTTGAGCAGGAGCTGCGCCATCGGCTTGCCGACGATGTTCGAGCGGCCGACCACCACCGCTTCGAGGCCGGAAAGATCGCCGAGGCGGTCCTTCAGGAGCATCAGGCAGCCGAGCGGGGTGCAGGAGACAAGGCCGCTCTCGCCGACCGCGAGGCGGCCGGCATTGACGACGTGGAAGCCGTCGATGTCCTTGTTGGGGTCGATCGCGTCGATCACCGCCTTGTCATCGAGATCTTTCGGGAGCGGCAGCTGGACGAGGATGCCGTCGACCCTGTGGTCGCGGTTGAGCTCTTCAACCAGAGCGAGCAGCTCCGCCTGCGTGGCGTCGGCGGGGAGACGGTGCTCGAAGCTTTCGAGGCCCGCCTCGCGCGTCGCCTTGCTCTTGCTGTTGACGTAAATCTGGCTCGCCGGATCCTCGCCGACCAGCACGACGGCGAGGCCGGGGGCGCGGCCCGCCGCCTCGCGGAAGCGCGGGACGGCGGCGGCGACTCGCTCGCGCAGCCGCGCCGCGAAGGCCCGGCCGTCGATGATATCGGCCGTCACGGGCCGAACGCGCCGGCCGACAGGAAGATCTGCGGCACGACGATGGCGCGGAGGATGTAGATGAGCAGCAGGACGATCATCGGCGAGAAATCGAGCCCGCCGAAATCGGGGAGGATCTTACGGATCGGGCGGTAGAGCGGGTCGGTCATCCGGTCGAAGGCGAGGATGAAGGTGCGCACGTTCGGATTGTGGACGTTGATGGCCCCGAAATAGATCAACCAGCTCAGCACGAACTGGATGACGATGATCCACCAGGCGATGTCGAGCAGCAGCTCGATGATCCGGAACAAGGCAATCATGAAGGTCTCCGCCACCGCGCTTGCCGGCCATGTAAGCGGCGGCGGGCGGGGCGGCAATGGCAGGCTCTGGCGCGGCCCGGTCTCGCGGTTTAGCCCTTTGGCATGATCATCGCCTTTCTCGCCGCGCTCGCCGCCCCGGCCGCGAACGCTCCGCATCCGATCGAGCCGAAGCTGTTCAGGGACTGGACCGTCGGCTGCGACAACGGCCGCGCCTGCCTGGCGGTGGCGCTCCAGCCGGGAACGCAGGATCCGGACGAATGGCTGACCCTCGACCTCGAGCGCGGGGCTGCGGCGGAGGCGCGGCCGAGGATCGATATCGACATGGAGGCGCCGGCCGGGGCCGGCGTCTACGCCGACGGCAAGAGGCTGCCGGTGACGCTGGGGACGGGCAGGCAGAGCGGGCATGTGACGAGCGGCGCCGACGCGCTGGTGGCCGCCTTGCGGTCGGCCGCAAAGCTGGAGATACGCGACGCGGCGGGGAAGCGGCTCGGCTCGATCTCGATGGCCGGGGCGAGCGCGGCCCTGCTCTACATGGACGACAAGCAGGGGCGGGTGGGGACCGTGACCGCGCTTGCGCGCCCAGGATCCAAGCCGGCCTCGGCCGTGCCGAAGCCGCCCGCCTATCCCATCGTCCGCGCCGCGCCCCGCTCGGCCAAGCCGCCGCGGCGCATGGCCAAGGCCGAATGGGTCCGGCTCCGACTCGCCGCCTGCGACGACGGCGATCCCGACGACGGCACCCCGCCCGATTTCTACCGGCTCGATGCCGCTCACAGCCTCGCCTCGATCCCGGCGCATTGCCTGAGCGGCGCCTATAACGGCGCCTCCTTGCTCTACGTCGCCGGCGAGGCGGGGCCGTGGCGGTCGGCCCAATATGACTATCCGCTCGACAATGGCGCCGGAGAGGGGACGGCGGCGCTCCAGTTCAACGCCGATTACGACCCCCGCACCGGCATCCTCGAAATGTTCATGAAGGGCCGCGGCATCGGCGATTGCGGCACGACCGAGGATTATGCCTGGGACGGCTCCCGCTTCCGCCTCACTTATGCCGGCCGCATGGACGAATGCCGCGGCGCCCTCGGGCGCATCCCGGTGTGGAAGGCGGAGGTGCGGTAGCCCCCAACTACGGCGCGAACCTTTCGGCTTCCGCTCTCGCGAGGAGGATCGAGAATCTTTCCTCCCCGTCGATCCATTCCCTCTCGACTGACCAGCCGCCGGCGTTGAGCATGAAGCGGCCGTCGCGGGCGCCGTATTTGTGGCTGTTCTCGGTGTGGATCGTCTCTCCCGCCTTCATCGCGAAGCGCAGGCCGTCGACTCCGAAGCGGACGTCCCGGACCGCCTCAAGGTGCATCTCGATGCGGCTGCGCGCCTCGTTCCACAGCGCCTTGTGGCGGAAGGCCTCTACCGGAATGTCGCCGTCCAGCTCACGGTTGATCCGCTCAAGGAGGTTGAGGTTGAAGGCGGCGGTGATGCCTCCTGGGTCGTCATAGGCGCCGAGCAGCTCGGCCGGGTCTTTCACCCGGTCGAGGCCGATCAGCAGCCAGGCGCCGACGCCGAGCGTCGCCTTCATCGCCCGCAGCAGGTCGACGGCCGTCGCGGCGACCATGTTGCCGATGGTCGAGCCCGGAAAGAAACCGAGCTTCGGCGCCGCCGCAGCTTCCGGCGGCAGAGCGATCGCGCGCATGAAGTCCCCCTCGACCGGGTGAACGGCCACGGCCGGGAAGTCGGCGGCGATCTCGGCGGCGGCGTCGCGCAGGAAGTCGCCCGATATGTCGATCGGAATGTAGGCGGCGGGATTTGAATGTTGAATCAGGATTCGGGTCTTGGTCGAGGAGCCCGAGCCGAACTCGACGATCGCCGAGCCGGAGCCGGCGAGCGCCGCCACCTCGCCGCTATGGGCTTCGAGCAGGGCGGTCTCGGTGCGGGTGAGATAATAATCGGGAAGCCGCGTGATCGCCTCGAACAATTCCGAGCCGCGGCGGTCGTAGAACCAGCGCGAGGGGATGGCGCGGATCGGCGCGGCGAGCCCGGCGAGGACGTCGCGGCGGAAGACGGGATCGGCGCGGACCACACGCGGCGCGTCCACCTCTCAGCCGTCCCGAGCGAGGCGCAAGCCGCAAAATTGCCAGCGCTGATGAGGATAGAAGAAGTTGCGGTAGGAGGGGCGCAGATGGCCGCGCGGGGTTGCGCAGGAGCCGCCGCGCAGCACCATCTGGTTGACCATGAACTTGCCGTTATATTCGCCAACGGCGCCTTCCTCGGGACGAAAGCCCGGATAGGGCAAATAGGCGCTGGCGCACCATTCCCAGACGTCGCCGTAGAGTTGGCGAAGGCCGTGGACTTCGGGCGCGGGCCGGGGGCGGACCGGGCCGGCCCGGTCGAGCTGGTTGCCTTCGGAGGGATCGTAGGCGGAGGCGGCGGATTCCCATTCGGCTTCGGTCGGCAGGCGGGCGCCGGCCCAGCGAGCGAAGGCGTCCGCCTCGTAATAGCTGACATGGCAGACCGGCTCGGCGGGCTCGACCGGATGGAGCCCGTCGAGGCCGAAGCGCAGCCAGGCGCTGTCGCCGCGCTGCCAATAAAGCGGCGCCTCCACATTGTTCGCCCGCACCCATTCCCAGCCGTCCGAAAGCCAGAGCGACGGCGCCTGATAACCGCCTTCCTCGATGAAGCGCAGCCATTCGGCATTGGCGACCGGGCGGTCGGCGATCTCGTGCGGGTGGAGGAGGGTGCGGTGGCGCGGCCGCTCGCAATCGAAGGCGAAGCCGCCGCCGGGCGCGCCGATCTCCGCGATGCCGCCCGGCCGGCGGGCCCCGTCCAGGGGCGGCGGGGACGGAATCTGCTTCGACGGCTCGCGCGGCCAGATCGCGGGCTTGAGGGGGCTCTCGGCGAATGCGGCGAGCATGTCGGTGAGGATCAGCTCCTGGTGCTGCTGCTCGTGATTGAGGCCGAGCTCGACGAGGCCCAGCGCGGCGGGCGGTAAATAGGGCAAAGCGCGAAGCAGCGCCTCGTCGACGGCGGCGCGGTAGGCGCGGATCTCGTCGAGGCTGGGGCGGCTCAGCATGCCGCGGCGCGGCCTCGGGTGGCGTTCGCCTTCGCCTTCGTAATAGGAGTTGAAAAGGTAGGCATAAGCATCGTCGAAGGGGCTGTAGCCCTGGACGTGGTCGCGCAGCACGAAGGTCTCGAAGAACCAGCTGGTGTGGGCGAGGTGCCATTTGGCGGGCGAGGCCTCAGGGTTGGGCTGCAGCGTCGCGTCGGCGTCCGACAAAGGCTCGGCAAGGGCGAGGCTTAGCGCCCGCACCGCGCTGTAGCGCTCCGCGGCTTCGTCGCTGCGCGGATAATCGGCCTGGGTCGCCATGCTTCTTTTCCTACACGAAAAGGCCGAGAGGGGTCAGCCGTCCATTTTCCCGCCGCGAAAGGCGCTGGGATTCCGGCCGGTCCATCGCTTGAAGGCGCGCGAGAAAGCGGCGGCATCCGAGAAGCCGACCAAATAGGCCGTTTCATGCACGGACAGCTTGCCGCCGCCGAGATAGTCAAGCGCCAGCTCTCGCCGCAAAGCATCCAGAACCTTCTCGAAGGTCACGCCCTCGGCTCTAAGCTTGCGGTAAAGCGTGTCCCGGCTCAGCCCCATTCCGCCGGCCACTCGGCTGAAGTTCGCCTCGCCGCTGTGGAGGATTGGAAGCAGCAGGCTTTCGACGCGCCCACGGACGGTCTTGGAACGCTCCAGCCTGTCGAGCAGCGCCTGCGCGCGCGCGCTGAATATTCCGAAGACATAGCGCGGCTGCGTCAGGATCGGCCACGTCAGCCGCTCCTCGTGCAGGCGCAGCGCATTCCACGGCGCACCGAATCGAACCGGCACTCCGAAGAACGCTCGATAAGCCGCGCCGTGCGGAGGTTCGGCGTGCGTGACTTGCACCTCCAGCACGACGTCTCCGACTACCGGCTTCACCATGCCCGCGAAACGAGCGAACGTCGCCTCCGTGAGCTCGATGAAGTCGTTCGGGTTGCGGCGGGTATCCGTGAGCCACAGGCCTCCGTCGCGCCGGGCGAGCTGGAAGCGGTCGGCCGCGCCGACGTCGACCTCGACGACGAGGCGGCCGTAGCGGTTCACCTGCTGGATGGCTTCCATCAGCGTCTCGCAGCACCGGAACAGCATGCCGACAATGGAGAATTCGGCCATGTCGACCGTCCCGCCGTAATGGAGCGGCAGCGCGGGATCGCCGCTGAGCTCCTTGGCGGCGCGCATCAGAGCGACGTAACGGGGTAGCGGAACGCGCGCGTCCTGATCCTCGACCTCGTCCGAATCAAGTCCGCTCCGTCGCGTGAGCGCCGCACGGCTGATCCCTTTGGCCTCGGCGAAGTCCAACAGCCGCCGCGCCAGCCCCGCCGCTACCGTTAGCTCACGCACGCGTGCAATCTCCAATCATGCTTCTGCGGCCTGCGATCATGGCCAAGTGCGTTGCGCCGACACTAGCCTAGGTCCGAACAAGGCAAAGGGGCAAAAAGGTGAATCTCCCTATCCTCGTCCTCCACGTCGGTGCCGGCGCCTGCGGGCTCGTCTCCGGCGGAACGGCCCTGGCCCTGCGCAAGGGCGGAACCGGCCACAAGCGCGCCGGCACCGTCTTCTTCGCCTCGATGCTGCTGATGTCGGCGGCCGGGGCCGCCCTGGCCATCGTCAAGCCCGACCGGATCACCGCCATGTCCGGCGTCTTCACCTTCTATCTGGTCCTCACCGCCTGGGCGACCGCGCGGGGCAGCGGCCGGGCCGGGCGCTTCGAGCTTTACGCATTCGTCGGGGCGCTGGCGACGGCGACGATTTTCCTCTTTCTGGGGGTGGCGGCGTCGCGGACGTCCGACGGCCGCATCGATCGCCTGCCCGGCGCCGTCGCCGATGCCTATGCCGCCGTCGCGGCCTTGGCGGCCTGCTTGGATCTCAACTTCATCCTACGCCGCCGCGTTTCTGGAAGGCAGCGCATCGCCCGCCACGCGTGGCGCATGTGCCTGGCGCTTTCCATCGCGGCCATGGCCTTTTTTCTCGGTCAGCAGAAAGTGATGCCGGCACCGGTCCAAGGCTCGCCTCTCCTTTCCGTGCCGCCGCTGGCCGCACTCGGTGCGATGATCTATTGGGTGGTTCGCCTGCGTCTGACGAGGCGCGGCGCGCGGCGCATTCCGGCGGCCGTGGCAATGGCAGAGGCGGGCGCATGAGCGCATCCTTCGAACGGCAGGCGCACCAATCTCAGTTCTGGGCGAGGCTGGCGGGGTTCCTCTTCCTTTGGTTGATCTTCACCGGTCTCGGAGGCGCCCTCATCGTGTCGCATGTCCTCGGCTCCGGGCCGCCAGCCGCGCTGGCGCAGCGGGCGCTGGAGGGTGAGCACCTGTATCGGTTGGGCCTTCTCGCCGAGCTGGTGGAGGTGTTGAGTGCTCTCCTTCTCGCCTTCGCGCTGTTGGCAATCCTGCGTCATGTCGACCCTCTGCTGGCGCTGCTCGGCTTTGCCTGGCGCGCCGCCGAGGCGTTGGTCGGCCTGGCGGGCATGCTTTTCGGCTATGCCCGCCTCGGCGCCTATACGGCCACGCCGCTCTCGCCGCCGGTGATCGACTTCGCACGGGGGGCGGCCGTGGCCGCTTACAACATAAGCGCGCTATGTTTCAGCTTCGGCTCGCTGCTTTTCTTTGTGCTGTTCTGGCGAGCGCGCTCGATCCCGCGTGGGCTTGCCGCCCTCGGCATCGCGGCGTCCCCGGTCGTGACTCTGGTCTGCGTCGGCAGCCTGTTGTTTCCCGAGCGCGCATCGCTGCTGCAATATGGTTGGTTGCCGATGGCGTTCGCCGAGGTGGGAACCGGCCTGTGGCTCCTTATCCGCGGCGCCAAGGCTCCTGCCGGGTCAGGGGCGGCCGGCTGAGTCGTCAGCCCCGCGCGTCGCGCCCGGCTCCCAAAGGACATCCCCGCCCCGGGATGCCGCCACCGCCCGAGCCGCCACGAACAGATGATCCGAGAGGCGGTTGAGATAAGCGCGTGGCACCAAGCTGAGCCGAGCCGCCACTGCTGATCGCTCCGCTCGACGCACGATGGCGCGCGCCAGGTGGAGCTGAGCGGCGCCGCCTTCGCCGGACGGCAGCACGAAGCTGCGCAATGGCTGGAGCCTCTCATTCATCGCATCGATCTCCGCCTCGAGCCGCGCCACCTGCTCCGGCAGGATGCGCAACGCGCCTTCGACGTGCTCAGGCGTGGCGAGATCGGCGCCCAGGTCGAACAGCTCGTTCTGGATGCGGCTCAACATCCCCCGGACGGGCTCGTCGGGGACATGGAGCAGAGCGATGCCGATCGCGCTGTTCGCCTCGTCGACGTCGCCGACCGCCTGCATCCGGGCATCGGCCTTCGACACGCGCGAGCCGTCGGCGAGGCCGGTCGTGCCCTTGTCGCCGGTGCGCGTGTAGATCTTGTTGAGCCGGACCAGCTCAGTGCCTCCCGCCGGCGAGCAGCAGGATGAGGATTGCGAAGATGATCGCCACCGCCTGGTACATGACCCGCTTGCGCATCAGCTCCTGCGAGCGCTGGCCGGTCAGATCGCGACCCTGCGCCATGCCGATAACGCCCTTCGCGAGGATGAACAGGGTCGCGCCGGCGGCGGCGAACATCAGGATGAAGAGCAGGGTCCGCATCGCGCCTATCTAGACTTCCGCCATCGAATATCCAGCGGGCAATCGGCCGGCGCGGAGGGCGGCGACGATCTCTCCCGGGTCGGCTCCGGCCTCGCGCAGGCTCGCCAGGGTCGGCGCGCCGTGGCGCTTGGCGAGACGGCCGCCCTGCGCGTCGGTCAGCAGCGGATGGTGATGGTAAAGCGGCGTCGGCAGGCCGAGCAGCGCCTGGAGCAGGCGGTGGACGTCGGTCGCGGCGTAGAGGTCGCGCCCGCGCACCACGTCGGTCACCCCCTGCGCCGCGTCGTCGACGGTGACTGCGAGGTGGTAGCTGACTGGCGCGTCCTTCCTCGCCAGCACGACGTCGCCGAACGCCTCCGGCTCCGCCTGCACCTCGGTGTTGCCGTCCATCCAGTAGAGTGGGCCGGCCGCCGCGGCGGCGCGGGCGTTGTCGAGTCGCCAGGCGTGCGGCTCCCTTAGCCGGGCCACCCGCTCGGCCTGGGTGAGGCGCCGGCAGGTGCCGGGGTAAAGCGCCCCGTCCGGCCCATGCGGGGCCGAAGCGCTGGCGGCGATCTCCGAGGCGATGGCCGAGCGGGTGCAGAAGCAGGGGTAGACGAGTCCCGCGGCCTTCAGCCGCTCCAGCGCCACGGCGTAGAGCGGAAGCCGCGCCGACTGGCGCACGACCTCGCCGTCCCAGGCGAGGCCGAGCCAGGCAAGGTCCTCGAATATGCCCTCGACGAATTCCTCGCGGGTGCGGCCCGGGTCGATATCCTCGATGCGCAGCCGGAAGGCTCCGCCTCGCTCGCGTGCATAGTCGTGCGCAAGAATGCATGAATATGCATGGCCGAGGTGCAGGCGGCCGGTCGGGCTCGGCGCGAAGCGGGAAACCACTGCGCCGCCGCCACTTGGCTCTTGACCGGGAGTCGCCGCCCATGCAGTCATGAGGGCGTAACCTTCTTTTTGAAGAAGGGTTTGGACAGGGGACGCCTCTTCCCCGTCCTGAGTGCGACAGGCGGGGCCGTTCGGGGCCGTCCCACAGGGACATGAAGGGCCGTCGCGGGCATATGTATCATCCCGACCTCATCAGACATCCCGACGCCTGCCCCGCGCTCGTCCTCAACGCCGATTACACGCCTTTGAGCTATTACCCCTTGTCCCTGTGGCCGTGGCAGACGGCGGTCAAGGCGGTGTTCCTGGAGCGGGTCGACATCGTCGCCCAATATGTCCGCGAGGTGCACAGCCCGACGCGGACGATGCAGCTCCCCTCGGTGATCGCGCTCCGGCAATACGTGAAGCCGTCCGAGCATCCCGCCTTCACCCGGTTCAACCTGTTCCTGCGCGATCGCTTCGCCTGCCAATATTGCGAGAGCGGGCACGAGCTCACCTTCGACCACGTCCTGCCGCGCGCCCAGGGCGGGCGGACGACCTGGGAGAATGTCGCCACCGCCTGCGCGCCCTGCAATTTGAAGAAGGGTGGGCGGACGCCGGCCCAGGCGCACATGAACCTCAACCGCCGCCCCTACCGGCCGACCAGCTGGCAGCTTCAGGAGCACGGCCGCAGCTTCCCGCCCAATTACCTCCACGAGAGCTGGCGCGACTATCTCTACTGGGACGTCGAGCTGGAGGCTTAGAGTGGGATTGGACTGAGACCTTGCGGAAACCCGCCGCGCGGGGTTCGTTACGCCCGCGATGCGTGAATTCTCCCAGCTGCTCGACGCCCTCGTCTACACCCGGTCGCGCAACGGCAAGCTGAAGCTGATCGGCGATTATCTGAAGCGCACGCCCGATCCGGACCGGGGCTGGGCGATGGCGGCGCTGACCGGCGAGCTCAACCTGGCCGCGGTCAAGCCGGCGGCGATCCGGGCGATCGTCGAGGAAAGGGTCGATCCCACCCTTTTCTACATGAGCTGGGACTATGTCGGCGACATGGCGGAGACGGTGTCCTTGCTCTGGCCGAAACGCGAGGACCAGCCGGAAGAGATTGACGACGGCTCGCTGCGCATCGGCGCGGTGGTGGAGCGGCTGCGCGGGCTGGGGCGGTCGGAGGCGCCGGGCGCGCTGGCGCGCATGCTCGATCATCTCGACGCCAGTGGCCGCTACGCTCTGCTCAAGCTCGCGACGGGGGAGCTCAGGATCGGCATTTCGGCGCGGCTCGCCAAGACGGCGCTGGCGCAGGGCTTCGGCCTCGACGTCGAGGCGGTCGAGGAGGTGTGGCACGGCATCGGCCCGCCCTATTTGCCGCTTTTCGCTTGGGCCGAGGGGCGCGGCGCGCAGCCGCGGGCGGAGGACGTGCCGGTGTTCCGGCCGTTCATGCTCGCCCACCCGCTCGAGGAGGCGCGCGTGTCGCTGGACGATTATGCCGCCGAGTGGAAATGGGACGGCATACGCGTGCAGATCGTCCGCGCCGGCGGCGAGACCCGGCTCTACAGCCGCGCCGGCGACGATATCACCAGGAGCTTCCCGGAGGTGGCCGAGAGCTTCCGGAGCGATGGCGTGGTGGACGGCGAATTGCTGGTCAAAGGCGAGTTCCAGGGCGCCGAGGCGCAGGGCGGCGCTGCGGCGAGCTTCAACGCGCTCCAGCAGCGGCTCGGGCGCAAGCTCGTCTCGGCGAAGATGCTCAACGACTATCCCGCCTTCGTCCGGCTCTACGACATCCTGTTCGATGGCAAGGAGGATCAGCGGGCACTGCCCTGGACCGGGCGGCGGGCGCGGCTGGAGGGCTTCGCGGCCGGGCTGGACCCGGAGCGGTTCGACGTCTCGGCGCTGATCGAGGCGGAGAGCTTCGAGGCGCTGGAAAGGGTCCGCGCCGGCGCCCGCGATGCCTCGATCGAAGGCGTGATGCTGAAGCGCCGCGACAGTCCGTACGTGGGCGGCCGCCGCGCCGGCCTCTGGTACAAATGGAAGCGCGACCCGCTGACCGCCGACTGCGTTTTGATGTACGCCCAGCGCGGCAGCGGCAAGCGCTCGTCTTATTATTCCGACTTCACCTTCGGCTGCTGGGCGGGGGAAGGCGAGCTGCTGCCGGTCGGCAAGGCCTATTTCGGCTTCACCGACGAGGAATTGATGTTTCTCGACCGCTGGGTGAGGAACCACACGGTCCAGCGCTTCGGGCCGGTGCGGGAGGTGGAGAAGGCGCTCGTGCTCGAAATCGCCTTCGATTCGATCCACGCCAGCAAGCGCCACAAATCCGGCCTCGCCATGCGCTTCCCCCGCATCTCGCGCATCCGCACCGACAAGCCGGCCGGCGAGGCAGACACGGTCGAAGGGCTGGCGCGGCTGGCCACCTGAGCCCCATTAACCTCCGGCGCCGCGAAATCCCCATTCGGGACACGGGATTTTCGGGGGCTGACAAGGACATGGCTTGGGGGGGATGGGCCGCATCCGAGGGGGCCGGACTCTCGTTTTCAAGGGAAACAGGCCATGGCGAGCTTCACACTTCAGCGCGGCGTCGAGCCCTTGCCGCACGATCCGCGCAACCGCGGCTATTGCGTCGTCTATCACGAGGACGAGGTGAACCACTGCCCCGGCTGCGGGCGCACCCATTGGTATGTCGGCCGGGTCTCGGCCGAATGCGGCTTCTGCGCCACGGCGCTCCCGCTCGCCTCGGCGACGGCACGCGGCGCCGGGACGCACAGCCGCGGGCACAGGCCGGTGGAACTGGCGGCGTAACGGGAATCCCCCTCCCTGCGTGCAGGGAGGGGAGGGAAGGAGCGGGCTGTGCCCGCGAAGGATCAGATCAGAACGGCAGCCAGCGGTTCTTTTCGGAGAATCGCATGTAGCCGGCGTTGACGCCGAGGCGGGCGCCGACGCCCATCCGGATCGGGATCAGGACGATGTCGCCGCGCCGCAGATAGCTCGCGGTGAGGCCGCCGACGACATAGGCATTGCCTTCGGCGGCCGGATAGCGGCGGTAGAGGCGCTGGCTGTCGTGGAGGTTGTAGACCAGAACGAACACCTTGTTGGCGTCGGCGCCCGCGTCGAAGCCGACCGAAGGGCCGGTCCAGTAGACCGGGCGGTCGCCCTCGATCTGGTGATGGAGCGTGCCCGAGCCGTAGCGCACCCCGACGACAAAGGCGCCGCCCGCCTCGCGGCCGGTAATGTAGGCGGTGGGTTCGCCCTGGTCTTTGAGGAGCTTCTCGATCATCTGGCCGAGGCCCCTTGCGCCCTTGCCGAACACCCCTTCGGCGGCGCTGAACACGTCCTTGCGCGGCACATTCGTCTCGGCTTCGGCGGCGGCGCGGTCGGCGGCCGACGGGGCGGCGGTGGCGGGCGGCGCGGCGTCGTCGGGCGAGGCCTGCTGCGGGCCCGGATCGACCGGCTGGTATTCGGGCGCGGGCTGCTCGGCGGGGCGGGCCGGCGCGGGCGCCGGACCGGAGGCGGGCGGCGGCGGTCTGTTGGGATCGACCGTGCCGACCTGCGCCGGCGCGGCGGCGCCGGCGGCGGCAAGGCCGGCCGCAAGGGCCAGCTTCAGGATTCTGGACGCGCGCATCGGTTTACTCCCCCTATGCTCTCGGTCGCGAAGCTAATCCCGCCGCCGCTTTCGCGGCAATGAACGGGCGACGAACCGAGTCCTTCTTGCGCCGGAACGGGGGAACGCCTCGGCAGGCGGTCGAAACGCGAGTGGAACGGTCGAGGCCCCCGGGCATTGACCGAATTGGCCCCGCGGAGGGCCCGCGCCATGACCCACAGACAAACCTGCTTCCTCCTCTCGCTCGCACTCACCCTCGCCGGGTGCGGCGACCGGGCGAAGCTCCAGGTGACGGAAGGCATGGGCCCGGCCCCGGCCTTGCCGCCTCCAGTTCACGCACCGATCCCCACCATCAAGGTCGCCAGGGCGGTTCACTGGCAGCCCGGAGCCAAGCCTGTCGTCGCTCCCGGCCTTGCGGTCGAGGCCTTTGCCCGCGACCTCGACCATCCGCGTTGGCTCGCCGTGCTTCCCGACGGAGACGTGCTGGTGGCGGAGACCAACGCTCCCGAGCGGCCGAAAGACAATCCTGGTATCAAGGGCTTCTTCTTCAAGCTGTTCCAGAAGAAGGGTGGGGGCGCCGTCCCCAGCGCCAATCGCATCACGCTGCTGCGCGATGCGGACGGTGACGGACTTGCCGAGACGCGTACCGTCTTCCTGAGCGGCCTCAACGCGCCGTTCGGAATGGCGCTCTCGGGCGACACTCTGTTCGTTGCAGACACCGACGCGGTCCTGGCTTTTCCCTACCGGACCGGAGAAACGTCCATCGCCGCGGCCCCGCGCCGGGTGACCGAACTTCCGGCGGGGCCTATCAACCATCACTGGACCAAGAACGTCATCGCCTCGCCCGACGGCACGCGCCTCTATGTGACGATCGGCTCCAACAGCAATGTCGGCGACAATGGCCTAGCGGCAGAGGAGGGGCGGGCGCAGGTCTGGGTCGTGGACCCGCGAACCGGGGAGCATCGTCCATTCGCCACCGGGTTGCGCAATCCCGTGGGCCTGGCCTTCGAGCCTGCCAGCGGCGCGCTCTGGACGGCGGTGAACGAGCGGGACGAGATCGGCAGCGACCTCGTCCCCGATTACATGACGAGCGTCAGGGAGGGCGGCTTCTACGGTTGGCCGTTCAGCTATTACGGCCAGCATCTGGAGGAGCGGATCAAGCCGCGCGACCGCCGGCCGGACCTGGTGGCCGCTGCCCTCGTGCCCGATTATGCGCTGGGGCCTCATACGGCGTCGCTGGGCCTCGCCTTCGCGAACGGCGCAGGGCTGGGACCGGCTTTCGCCAGCGGCGCCTTCGTCGGCCAGCATGGCTCGTGGAACCGCGATCCCCCGAGCGGCTACAAGGTGATCTTCGTGCCTTTCTCCGGCGGCCGTCCGTCCGGCCCGCCGATCGACGTTCTGACCGGCTTCCTCAATGCGAAGGGCGAAGCGATGGGGCGGCCGGTCGGCGTCGTCATCGACGCGCGGGGTGCGCTGCTCGTCGCCGACGACGTCGGCAACACGATCTGGCGCGTTACCCAGGCGCACTGAGCCAAACGATGGTGCCGCGGGGTCCACTGGCATGTGAGCGACGTAGTCCCCTTTCCTGGCCGAACGTCCCCCAATGAAGTTGCGGATCCCGCCAGGCATGTTATCTCGTGACCGTGTGAGATCCCTGTTCACCCTGTTCATGCTCGTTGCCCTCGTCATGGGGCAGGGGACCTCGCTTGCGACATCGATCTGTCGGCACGCCAGCGTTCAGGCCCATGCCGCGGCGCGTCAGAGCGCTGATTCGGGAAAAGCGGCTGTCGCCTTTGCGGAAGAGACGGCCGACGCGGTCGCTTCGAAGAAGGGATCGGCGTCGAACAGCGCCCCGGATCTCGTGCAGGCCGCCTTGCTGCCGCCTTCGCCGTCGGCCGCCGGGATGTTCCCGCGGGAGAATATGCTCCCGCCTCCGACCGACCGTCCGCGGCTCGCCGGCATTTCCCTGAGACCGCCCCTTCCTCCTCCTGTCGCCTGATCCAGCGCCCGGACGATCGCGCGACGCCGCACAGGCGCTCGCGCCGTAGGTCCGTTCCGGCTCCACATGTGATCGGAGCGCGCCGCATCGGCGCGCGGAAGCTGCGTTCAGGCAGTCCGCTACGGGAAATTGCTCATGTCTCGCTCTGTAATTGCCACGCTCAATTGGGTTGGCGACCGGTGGATCGGATGATCGCCAGATCGCTGCGCCTGCCTGCCGCCGCTTTGCTCGCATCCTTGCTTGGGGGCTGCGTTGTAGGGCCCAATTTCAAGCCGCCCGCCGCGCCCAAGGTCGTGCGCTATACCGCCACGCCGCTCCCCGCCGCGACCGTCGCCACGCCCGGAGTCACGGGCGGCGCGGCGCAGCGCTTCGTCAGCGGCGCCGACATCCCGGCCGACTGGTGGACCTTGTTCCACTCCCCGCCGCTCAACGCGCTGATCGAGCAGGCGCTGGCCAACAACCCCAACCTCAAGGCGGCGCAGGCGGCCCTGCTCGCCGCGCATGAAAATACCAGGGGGCAGCGTGGCGCCTATCTGCCCCAGGTGAATGCGGGGCTCGGCATCACCCGCCAGCGCGATCCCTCCGAGGCGCTGGCGCCCGTGCCGAGCAACAACGCATTCCTCTACACGCTGGCGACGCCGCAGCTCAGCGTCTCCTACATGCCGGACGTGTTCGGGCTCAACCGGCGCACGGTCGAGGCGGCCGCCGCGCAGGAGGAGGCGACCCGCTACCAGCTGATCGCGACCGACATCACGCTCAGCGCCAATGTCGTCGCGGCCGCCGTCGAGGAAGCTTCGCTCAGGGACCAGATCGACGCGACCCGCGCGCTCATCGACATCGACCGCAAGATGCTCGAGATCGTGCGATACCAGAAGCGCAAGGGCTATGCCGGCGGCCTCGACCTCGCCGCGCAGCAATCGCAGCTCGCCCAGCTCGAGGCTTCGCTGCCGCCCCTCGTCAAGCAGCTCGACCAGCAGCACAATGCGATGGCGGTGCTCATCGGGCGCTTCCCCGGCGAGGTGCCGCCCGAAAATTTCACCCTGGCCAGCCTGCAGCTGCCGCGCGACCTGCCGGTGAGCCTTCCTTCGGCGCTGGTCGCGCAAAGGCCGGACGTGCTGCAGGCGGAGGCCAATATGCACGCCGCCAGCGCCCAGGTCGGCATCGCCACCGCCAACCGCCTGCCCAACATCACCCTCACCGCCAATGCCGGCAGCACCGCGCTCGCCATCGGCCAGGTGTTCGGACCCGGCACCGGCTTCTGGAACATCGGCGCGGCCCTGCTCGCCCCGATCTTCGACGGCGGCACCCTGCGCCACCAGCAGCGGGCCGCGCGGGCCGCCTATACCGAGGCCGCCGAGCAATATCGCGCCACCGTCCTCTCCGCCTTCCAAAATGTCGCCGACAGCCTCACCGCCCTCGACCAGGACGCCCGCACGCTGAAGGCCAATGCTGCGGCCGCGGACGCCGCCCGGGCGACGCTCGATCTCTCGCGGCTTCAGTACAAGGACGGCTATGCCGCCTATCTGGCCGTGCTCAACGCCGAGCAAAGCTACCAGCAGGCCCGGATCGACTTGGTCCAGGCCGAGGCCAGCCGCTACGCCGATACCGCCGCCCTGTTCCAGGCGCTGGGCGGGGGCTGGTGGCAGCGCGCGGACCTGAACGGAAACCCCCATGCGCAATAAGCAGCCGCTCTTCACTCTTGCGGCCGTGCTGCTCCTCGCCGGCTGCTCGTCCGGCAAGGGCGAGACCGACAGCGCGCCCGCGCCGATCGTCGCGAATGTCAGGCTGACCGCCGCCCAGCGCGCCCATATCCGGATCGAGACGGTCGCGGCGGGCACCTTCAGCCGCACGATCACCGCGCCCGGCACGGTCGATTACGACAACGACCAGGCGACGATTGTGATGTCTCCGTTCAACGGGCCGGTGACGCGGATGCTCGTCTCGCTCGGCCAGCACGTTGCCAGGGGCCAGCCTCTGGCTTTGGTCGAATCGGCGGATTACGCCGCCGCGATCGGCGCCTACCGCAAGGCCGTGGTGACCGCCGCCAATGCGCGCAAGGTCGCCGCGGCGGACCGGGACCTCGCCGCGCACAACGGCATTTCGCAGCGGGAGGCGGCGCAGGCGCAGACCGATGCCGCGAGCGCCGCGGCCGATCGCGACGCGGCGCGGCAGGCGCTCATCGCGCTCGGCGGCGATCCCCGCGCACTCCATACCGCCGCCATCATCCGCGCGCCGATCGCGGGAACGATCGTCGACCGGCCGGTCACGCCCGGCCAGCTCCTCCAGGCGGGGACGACGCCGGTGATCACCGTCGCCAATCTGTCGCGGGTCTGGGTGCTGGCCCAGGTACCGAACAGCGACGTCGCTTCGGTGAGCCTGCACGATCCCGCCCAGGTCGATGCCGGGCCCGGCATCGGCGTCTTCCACGGCATTATCGACAACATCTCGGCGTCCGTCGACCCGAACAGCCGGGCGGTGATCGCGCGGATCGTCCTCGCCAATCCGGGCGCGCTGCTCAAGCGGCAAATGTATGTCGACGTCTCGATCAAGTCGGCCCGCATGGCGACCGGGCTGGAAGTGCCGGTGTCGGCGGTGCTGCACGACGACGAGAATTTGCCGTTCGTCTATCTCGCCTTGCCCGACGGAAGCTTCGCGCGGCGCCACGTGACGCTCGGCGATCGCGACGGCGAGCGCTATGAAATCAGCGCGGGCCTTGCGGCCGGGGAAAAGGTGGTCGTCGACGGCGCGATCTTCCTCCAGTTCATGCAGAGCCAATGAGCGACCATCCGGCCGGACCGGACCTGCCGACGCCGCCCGGCTCGTCCTTCATCAACCGGATCGTCGCGGTGAGCCTCGAACAGAAGCTCCTCGTCGCCTTGCTGACGCTCATCCTGATCGGCGTCGGCCTGCGCGCGCTGAACCGGCTTCCGGTCGACGCCTATCCCGATCTGTCGCCGCCGATGGTCGAGATCATCACGCAATGGCCCGGCCATGCCGCCGAGGAGGTGGAACGGCAGATCACCGTCCCGGTCGAGATCGGGATGAACGGCATACCGCACAGCTCGGTCGTCCGCTCGGTCTCGCTCTACGGCCTCTCCGACGTCGTCATCACCCTCGACCAGGGGACCGACCGCCAGTTCGCGCGCCAGCAGGCCTTCAACCGGATCGGCGACATCGGCCTGCCGGAGGGGGTCGCGCCGTCGATTTCGCCGCTGACCTCGCCCTCCGGGCTCATCTACCGCTACACGCTGCAAAGCCCCGACCGGTCGCCGACCGAGCTCAAGACCTTGGAGGACTGGACGGTCGAACCGCAGTTCAAGTCGGTGGCGGGAGTCGCCGACGATTCCGGCCTCGGCGGCGGCACCATGCAATATCAGGTGCTGGTCGACCAGGTGAAGCTGGCGGCGAGCGGCCTCTCGATCCAGCAGGTGGCAAGCGCGCTCGGCGCCAATAACGGCAATGGTGGCGGCGGCTTCTACTCGGAGGGCGGCCAATTCTATTATGTGCGCGGCGTCGGAAGGATGCAGACGCTCGACGATATCGGCAATGTCGTGCTGGCGGTGAACAACGGCAGTCCGATCCTGGTCAAGGATATCGGCCGAGTCACCATCGACATCGCGCCGCGGCTCGGCCAGTTCGGCATCGGCCGGCAGAACGACGCGGTCGAAGGCGTCATCATGCTGCGCACCGGCGAGAAGACCCAGGACGTGCTCAAGGGCGTCGAGGCGAAGACCCGGGAGCTGAACACGCAGATCCTGCCGAAGGACGTCAAGGTCGTGCCTTTCTACGACCGGACCGACCTGGTCGCGGTCACGACCAGCGTCGTCGAGAACAACCTGCTGCGCGGCATGCTGCTCGTCGTCGTCATCCTGATCTTCTTCCTCTACGACATCAGGGCTGGGCTGATCGTCGCGGCGACGATCCCGCTCGCCTTGCTGTTCGCCTTCGCCTGCCTCGACCTCCAGCACGCTTCCGCGAATCTGCTCTCGATCGGCGCGATCGACTTCGGCATCCTGGTCGAGGCGGCGGTGGTGATGGTCGAGAACATCTATCGTCAGCTCGCCTTGCGCCGCGACTCGGGAGTCGGCGTCGTCGAGATCATCCGCGACGCCGCCGCCGAGGTCGACCGGCCCCTCTTCTATGCGGCCGCCGTCATCGTCGTCAGCTTCCTGCCGATCTACGTCCTCACCGGCCCCTCGGGCACCCTGTTCCGGCCGATGGCCGACACGATGATCTTCGCCCTGGTCGGCTCGCTGATCGTCACCCTGACCCTGCTGCCGGTTCTCTGCGCGTGGCTGATGCGCAAGGGCGTGCGCGAACGGCGCAACGCCGTGTTCGAGGCGATCCGCTCGGCCTATCGCCGCGGGCTCGATCTCTGCCTGGCCTGGCCGCGCCGGACCGTGATCGTCGCGGCCCTCCTGTTCGGCGGCGCCTTGCTGCTGACGCCGGCGATCGGCGCCGAGTTCATGCCGCATCTCGACGAAGGCGCGCTCTGGGTGCGCGCGACCATGCCCTATACGATCTCGTTCGATGAATCGGCCAAGATCGTGCCGAAGGTGCGCGCGATCCTGAGCTCCTTCCCGGAGGTGACGGTCGTCGCCTCCGAGCATGGCCGCCCCGACGACGGCACCGATGCCACCGGCTTCTTCAACGCCGAATTTTTCGTCGGCCTGAAGCCCTATTCGAAGTGGCACGGCCCCTATCGCGACAAGCCGGAGCTGATCGCCGCGATCGACCGCAAGCTCGAATCCTTCCCCGGCATCACCTTCAACTATACCCAGCCCGCCGAGGACGCGGTCGACGAGGCCGAGACGGGGCTCAAGAGCGCGCTTGCGGTGAAGGTCTTCGGGCCCGACCTCGACGTCCTTCAACAGAAGGGCAAGGCGATCAAGCAGGTGCTGGAGCAGGTTCGCGGCATCCGCGACGTGACCCTGGTCCAGGAGCTCGGCCAGCCGAGCCTCACCATCCGGATCGATCGCGCGAAGATCGCCCGCTACGGCGTCAATGTCGACGACGTGAACGCGCTGATCCAGACCGCGATCGGCGGCGACGTCGCGACGCAGGTCGTCCAGCAGGAGAAGCAGTTCGACCTCGTCGTCCGGCTCGATCCGAAATATCGCGACGATCCGGTCGCGATCGGCAACGTCCTGGTGGCGACGCCGGGCGGCCAGCATATCCCGCTCAAGGAGCTCGCCGACATTTCGGTCACCAAGGGCGCCTCGTTCATCTATCGCGAGAACAACAGCCGTTTCATCGGCATCCAATTCTCGGTTGAAGGCCGCGATCTCGCCGGCGCGGTGCAGGATGCGATGCGGCAGGTGCCGGCCAAGGTCTCGCTGCCGCAGGGCTACCGGCTCGACTGGGGCGGAGAATATAACGAATATACCGCCTCGCGGGCGCAGATGAGCGTGATCGTGCCGCTGACCCTGCTCCTCATCTTCCTGCTGCTGTTCGTCCTCTACAAGAATTTGAAATTCCCGTTCATCACCGTCGTCGGCGTGGTGCTGTCGGCGCCGGTGGGGGGAATCCTCGCTTTGTGGCTGACCGGCACGGCCTTTTCCGTGTCCTCGGCGATCGGCTTCCTCGCCTTGTTCGGAGTCTCGGTGCAGACCGCGATCGTCTACATCTCCTACGTCAACGAGATGCGCCTCGCCGGATTCCCGCTGGCGGAGGCGATCCACGAAGGCGCCATCCTGAGGCTGCGTCCGATCATGATGACGGCGTTGGTCGCCTCCCTCGGCCTGCTGCCGGCGGCGCTGGCGACGGGCGTCGGCACCGATACCCAAAGGCCGTTCGCCCTGGTCATCGTCAGCGGCCTCCTCGCCTGCCTGCTGATCAGCGTCTTCCTGATGCCGGCCCTCTATACCCTCGTCGCCCGCGACGGCGATCGCCTTGAGGTGTGAACGGCTCTGAGAGCATTTCTTGGAGGGAACATCCGCTTGCCGCAGCACAGGCGAACGCCCGCCAGTGGTACAGCCGCAGTCCGCGCGGACGCCCAGACGGCTTTTGACAGGCTTAAGGGGTAGGCATAATCACATGAGGGGAGGGTTGCTTGTGACGACGACGTTGATGCTGCGCCTTGCGTCGCTGATCTCCCTTCTCTTCGCGGTGGGGCATTCTCTTGGAGGCCTCGGCAAATGGTCGCCGATGGGCGACAACGCCGTGCTCAAGGCCATGACGGACGTCCATTTCACAACGATGGGCGTCGATCGCTCCTATCTCGATCTCTACATGGGGCTTGGCTGGTCGATCAGCGTCGCGATGCTGCTGCAGACGGCGGTGCTCTGGTACATGGCGTCGATTGCGCGCGGAAATGTCGCGCAGGTGCGGCCGATGATCGCTGCGTTTGCGCTCGCAACTTTGGTCAGCGGTGTCATTGCGTGGCGCTTCATCCTTCCGATCCCCGCTTTGTTTTCGGCCGTGCTGCTGGTCGCGCTCGCGGCGGCCTATGCAACGACGCATCGATCGATGCCCGAACGGGACGGCGCGCCGAAAAACAGCAAGAGGTAAACGTACTGTATTGAGAGCCCTTCATTGCTAAAGCTTCGAAGGGCATCCTGCTTCGCCAAGGATGCGCTGCCAATCCTGCGTAGCACGGCACGAGCGAAGCAGATGGCGGAGACGGAGGGATTCGAACCCTCGGTAGGAGTAATCCCCCTACGGCGGTTTAGCAAACCGCTGGTTTCAGCCACTCACCCACGTCTCCGCGAAGGCCTGAAGCCGTGGCCTATATAAGGCGGAATCGGATCGTTCAACCTGACCCTGCGGCGGCTTCGGCCGGCAAGGCGCTGGCTGCCCCTTTTCTCATCGTTCTGTTCGCAGCCCTGCCGACGCTGCAGGCCCTGCTCGGCTCGGTGAAAGCTGCAGGACATCTTCCGGATCGACTGGAAATGGTCCGCCCGGCTCGCCAATCAGCCTCGACCAGCATTCACTACTCGCGTTGGCTGCCGGCCCGCGCGAGCGCCCCGATGGACAGACGGACGGGACGGCAGGACTTCACAACAGCTTTTCCAGCTGATCGATGACCCACTTCCATTTATCCATTGTGTCATACTCGGTCCTGATTGCGGATCCTCCCGTCAGGACGATCTCGATTCGGTAATGCCCTTCACCCTCAATCCACGTTTGAAACGCAACAAACGCGGAGCGCTTGACCCGAAGATGCGTGATGCCGTGAAAACTCAGCGTTACGGCGTCGAAGGACGACACCGCTTCTCTATCGCTGGATGAGTCGTGCATATTGTAATCGCCCGATCAGCTTTCTATCCATAATTACACGGGCTGCCCAGGCCAAGACCTTTTGGCGGGGTTTCCGATCGAGTTCGAATCCTCGCGGCGTCAATGCAGGCGGTGCTTTTGGCCGTATGTTAGGAGGCTGAGATGCTGTTGGTGCCGACGTTTGTTGGGCCCTCGAAGATAGAGGGCGTGGGTCTGTTCGCTTCGGAGCATATCGAAGACGGAGCGCTGATCTGGAAGCTCGACCCCTGCTTCGATCGGTTTATCCGGCTCGTCGACCTTCCAAACCTGCCGGTCCACATCCAGAAGTTGGTCGAAATCTACGCCTTTCCTTATGCCCATGACTCTTCCTTCCTGGTTCTGGAGCCGGACAATGGGCGCTTCATGAATCACTCGAGCAGCCCCAACACCCGCTTCGAGGAGGACACCGGTTTCGCACTGGGGGAGATCCGCGCCGGCGAGGAAATCCTCGGCGATTATTCGGAGTTCGATCCGGCCTTTAAAATATTTCCAGGCCGCCATTTCGTCCCGGTGGATGGCTCCTGATCTGCTGCTCGCTTCCTTGATTTTTCGGGCCCGCAACCGCAGGGACGGGCAATGCTGAGCCTGCCCTACATCCGCGACCATCCCGACGTCGTGCGCAAGGCGGCGGCGGAGAAGAACGCGCCGCTCGACCTCGACGCGCTGCTGGCGCTCGACGGCGAGGTCCGGGGGCTCAAGACCCGGATCGACGAGCTGCGCCGGCAGCGCAACGAGATCAGCGCCAGCTTCAAGAGCGCCGATCCGGCCGAGCGGCCGGCGCTGGGCGCCAGGGCCAAGGCGATGGGCGGCGAGGCGGCCGAGGCCGAGGCGGCGCTGGCCGAGAAGCAGGCCGCGCTCGAGGCGCTGATGCTGCGCGTGCCGAACATTCCCTGGGACGGGGCGCCGGTCGGGCCGGACGAGGGCTTCAACAAAGTCCTACGCACCGAGGGCGAGCCCCCGCGCTTCGACTTCCAGCCACGCGACCATGTCGAGTTGCTCGAGATGAACGACTGGGCGGACCTCGCCCGCATCACCCAGGTGGCCGGCTCGCGCACTTACTGCCTCAAGGGCCGCCTGGCGCTGCTCGAGCAGGCGTTGATGTTCTGGGCCGAGAAGCAGATCGCCGCCGACGGCTTCACGTTGATGACGGTGCCCGCGCTCGCGCGGCCGCAGGCCTTCGTCGCCACCGGCCATTTCCCGGGGCACGAGGAGGAAGCCTATGCGATCCCGGCGGACGGCCTCTATCTCGCCGGCACCGGCGAGATTGCGCTGACCTCGCTCCATTCGGGCGAGATATTCGAGACCGACCAGCTGCCCATCCTCTACGCCGGCTTTTCGCCCTGCTTTCGCCGCGAGGCGGGGAGCGCGGGGCGGGACGTTCGCGGGCTGCTGCGCGTCCACCAATTCTACAAGCTCGAGCAATATGTGATCTGCGAGGACGAGGACGCGGTCAGTGCGCAATGGCATGCCCGGCTGCTCGCCAATGCCGAGGCTTTGCTGAAGGGGCTCGAAATCCCCTACCAGATGGTCGAGACCTCGACCGGCGACATGGGGCTCGGCAAGTTCCGGATGAACGATATCGAGAGCTGGGTGCCCTCGCTCGGCAAGTATCGCGAGACGCACAGCTGCTCGACCTTGCACGACTGGCAGGCGCGGCGGGCGAACCTCCGCTGGCGCGACAAGGAACGCAAGGTGCGCTTCGTCCACACGCTCAACAACACCGCTCTCGCCAGCCCCCGAATCCTCGTGCCTCTGCTCGAGAACCACCAGACGGCGGACGGGCGGGTGCGGCTGCCCGAGGCGCTCCGCGATCTGATGGGGGGCGAGTATCTCTGACCCGGACGCCCGGCGGCCGCCCGCGTGGCTGCTCCTCAGGGAGGGCGCCGCGCTCGCCTCCCGCTTTTGGCGCGGCTTCGGCCGGCTGGGTGAGCGCGGCCCCGCCGGCGGCCCGCCGCTGCTCGTCGTTCCCGGCTTCCTCGCCACGGACCACACCACCCTCGGCCTGCAGCGCGCGCTCGCAGAGGCCGGCTACCGCGTCACCGGCTGGGGCATGGGCATGAACCGCGGCGCCCGCCCGGACACGCTCGAGCGGCTCGCGGAGCGGATTGCGCGGCACGGTCGCGGCCACCCCGTCCTCCTCGTCGGCTGGAGCCTCGGCGGGCTTTTTGCGCGCGAGGTCGCCAAGCTGCGCCCCGATCTCGTCGCCAGGGTGGTGACGCTCGGCTCCCCATTCTCGGGCGATCCCCGGGCCAACAATGCGTGGCGCCTCTACGAGTGGGTCGCCGGCCACAAGGTCGACGCGCCGCCTATCGAAGCGCGGGTCCACGAGAAGCCGCCGGTCCCGACTCTCGCCGTCTGGTCCCGCCGCGACGGCATCGTCGCCCCGGCGTCCGCGTGCGGCAGACCCGATGAGAGCGACCGCCAGGTGGAGCTCGACTGCAGCCACATGGGCTTCGGCGTCAGCGGCCGGGCCTATCCGAAGATCGTCGCGGCGATACGGGCGTTCTGATCCTCCCCCGGATTTCCGGGGGAGGGGGACCGCCGCCGCCAGGCGGTGGTGGAGGGGCCCTTTTTCCGAAGTGGCCCCTCCACCGTGCTTCGCACGGTCCCCCTCCCCTGCAAAGGCAGGGGAGGATTTAGAGCAGAAACGGCGCCGCCACTTCAGCCGGCACTCTCAGCGGCTTCCCGGTCGCCTTGTCGAGGATGGCCCACGTCGTCCTAGCCCGCACCCGCGGCTTGCCGTCCTCGCCGACGAATTCGACATGGCGGTCGAAGCGCGCGCCCTTGGGCGCCTCCGCGACCCAGGTGCGCCCGGTCACCGTCTCGCCGGGGAGGACGGCGCGGAGATAGTCGATCTCGTGCCGCGTCACGACCCAGATGTAGGCCTCGCGGTGCTCCGCCGCCGCCACCGCCTCCCAATGCGCGGTCGCCAAATCCTGGATCCACCGCACCCACACCGCATTATTGACGTGACCGAGCTCGTCGACGTCGGCCTCGGCGGCGGTGATACGGCGCTCGAACATTTGGACGGGGGCGGTCACCGCGACTGTCCCGCTTCGCGCACCTCGCTCAGCACGAAGGCGAAGGCTTCGGCGATTTCGTGGAGGCGCTGCCAGCGGCCGGACTTGCCGCCGTGGCCGGCGCCCATGTTGATCTTGAGCAGGAGTAGATTGTCGTCGGCTTTGGCGGCACGCAGCTTCGCCGCCCACTTAGCCGGCTCCCAGTAAGTGACGCGGGGGTCATTGAGCCCGCCGGTGATCAGCATCGGCGGGTAAGCCTGGGGCCTGACATTGTCGTAGGGGCTGTAGCCGCGAATGAGGTCGAAGGCGGCTTCGTCCTCGATGGGATTGCCCCATTCGGGCCATTCGCCGGGGGTGAGGGGGAGGGTCTCGTCGAGCATGGTGTTGAGGACGTCTACGAACGGGACGTCGGCGACGATTGCGCCCCACAGCTCCGGGTCGGTGTTGGCGGCCACGCCCATCAGCTCGCCGCCCGCCGAGCCGCCCTGGATGGCGATGTGGCCGGGCGCGGAGAAGCCGGCGGCGATCAGGCCTCTGGCGGCATCGACGAAGTCGTTGAAGCTGTTCCAGCGTTTCTCCAGCTTGCCGTCGAGGAACCAGCCGTAGCCCAGGTCGTCGCCGCCGCGGATATGGGCGATCGCATAGGCCCAACCGCGGTCCAGGAGGCTGATGCGGCTGGTCGAGAAAGCCGGCTCGATGGCGATCCCGTAGGCGCCATAGGCATAGAGGAACAATTTGCCGGAGCCGTCGCGGGGGAAGCCCTTGGGAAAGACGACCGAAACCGGGATCGACTTGCCGTCGCGGGCCGGGACCATCAGCCGCTCGGTCGCGTAGCGCGAGGGATCGTAGCCCGACGGTATCTCCTGGACCTTCAGGACTTCGAGGCGGTCCTCGCCGGGGCGATAATCGTAGACCGTCGCCGGGGTGACCATCGAGGAATAATGGAGGCGGTAGGCGGCGGGGGCATATTCGGGGTTGCTGCTGAAGCCCGCGGCATAGGCCGCTTCGGCGAAGGGGATGCGGCGTTCCTCGCCCGAATAGGTGCGGAGGATCAGCTGGTCGAGGCCGTCGACCCGGGCCGAGATGGCGAGATGGTCGCGATAGGCGGAAAGGCCGGTCAGATAGACCCGGTCCGAACCGGGGACCAATGTCTTCCACTCGCCCGGCGCGGCAGGGTCGCCCTCGGCGAGACGGAAGTTCACATGCTCGTCGTTGGCGAGGATCCAAAGGCGGCCGTGGGCGGCGTCGGCCATGTACTGAACCTTGGGGCGGCGGCCGAATATGAGGGCCGGTTCAGCTTTCGGGTTTGCGGCGGGGATGAAACGGATTTCGTTCGAGGCATTGTCGCCGGTCGAGATGAAGATCAGGCTGCGGTCCTGCGAGCGGGAGAGGCCGACCGAGTAACCGAGATCGTCGGTCTCCTCGTAGATCGTCTCGTCCTCGGCGACCGGGCGGCCGAGCCGGTGGAGGCGGGCGCGGTAGCTGCGCCAATGCTCGTTGACCTCTGTGAACAGGATAAAGCTGCCGTCGGCGGTCCAGACCGGCTGCCCGATGGCGACCTCGCTCACCGTCTCCAGGTCCGTGCCCGCCGCGACGTCGCGGATGCGCAACGTGAAACGCTCCGAGCCGCTGTCGTCGGTGAGGATTGCGGCGAGGCGGCCGTCGGGGCTCACCGCCAGCGCGCCGAGCCGGTAATATTCCTTGCCCTCCGCCTCGGCTGGCTCGTCGAGCACCAATTCGTCCGGCCCGCCTTCGACCCGCCGCCGGTACCAGCTGCGATATTCGGCGCCCGCGCGGAAGGCCCACCAATAGAGCCAGTCGCCGTCGCGGATCGGCACGGAGCTCTCGTCCTCCTTGATCCGCCCCTTCATCTCCTCGAACAACGTTTCGACGAGCGCCTTGCGCGGCGCCATCGCCGCCTCGAAATAAGCATTCTCGGCCTCGAGATAGGCAAGCACGTCCTTGTCGGTCACGTTCGGGTAGCCGGGATCGCGAAGCCAGTGCCAGGGATCCTCGATCCGCTTTCCGTGCCGTTCGTAGCTGTAGGGGCGCGGCTCGGCGCGCGGGGCGGGGGGCAGGGACATTGACGGTCTTTCCTGGGGCACGCGGCGGGTCTATCGGAAGCCGCACATAGCGACGCCGAAGGATTTTGCCATGTCGACCTACGAAGCCCGCCTGCAGGCCCTCCGGGAGCAATTGAAGGCCGACCGGCTGGACGGCTTCGTCGTGCCGCTGACCGACGAGCATATGAGCGAATATGTCGGTTCCTACGCCCAGCGGCTCGCCTGGCTGACCGGCTTCCAGGGTTCGGCCGGCTCGGCGGTGGTGCTGCCGGAGGAAGCGGCGATCTTCGTCGACGGGCGCTACACCTTGCAGGTGCGCGACCAGGTGGACGGCCGGCACTGGTCGTACCAGTCGGTGCCCGAGACCAGCGCCGCCGACTGGCTGAAGGTCCACGCCCCCGACGGCGGGCGGATCGGCTACGATCCGTGGCTGCATACCAAGGATTGGGTGAAGAAGGCGCGCGAGGCGCTGGCGGAGAAGGGCGCCGAGCTGGTCCCCGTCCGCCGCAACCCGATCGACGCCGTCTGGGCGGACAAGCCCGAGCCCTCCAAGGCGCGGCTCGTCGTCCAGCCGGACGATCTCGCCGGCAAATCCTCCGCCGCCAAGCGCCAGGAGATGGCCGATTGGCTGAGGGAGCAGAAGGCCGACGCCGCAGTCCTCTCCGCGCTCGATTCGATCGCCTGGACCTTCAACGTGCGCGGCGCCGACGTCGAGCATACGCCGGTCGCCCTCTCCTTCGCTTTGGTCAACGATGACGGGACCGCGGAATTGTTCGTCGCGCCGGAGAAGATCGGCGACGATGTCCGCCAGCATCTCGGCAACGGCGTCCGGGTCCACGGCCGCGACCAATTCGAGGCCTATCTCGGCTCGCTTAAGGGCAAGACCGTCGTCGCCGATCCGGAGCGGGCGGTGGCGGCGATCTTCGAGGCGCTGGAGCAGGCCGGCGCCAAGGTGGTACAGAAGCGCGACCCCGCAGTCCTCCCCAAGGCGCTCAAGAACCAAGCCGAGATTTCCGGCCATCGCGCCGCCCAGGCCCGCGACGGCGCCGCGCTCACCCGTTTCCTCCACTGGATCTCGATCGAGGCGCCCAAGGGCGGGGTCGACGAGCTCAAGGCGGTCGAGAAGCTCCACCAGCTCCGCCAGGCCTGCGGCGACCTTCGCGACACCAGCTTCGACACGATCTCCGGCGCCGGCCCCAACGGCGCGATCGTCCACTATCGGGCGAGCGAGGAGACCAACCGCCCGCTCGAGATGAATTCGCTCTACCTCGTCGATTCGGGCGGCCAGTATCCGGACGGTACGACGGACGTTACCCGCACCGTCGCGATCGGCGAGCCGACCGCCGAGATGCGCGACCGGTTCACGCGGGTGCTGAAGGGCCATGTCGCGGTCGCCCGCGCCCTTTTCCCGGAAGGGACGCGCGGCAGTCAGCTCGACACCTTGGCCCGCCAATATCTGTGGCGGGCCGGGCTCGATTACGCCCACGGCACCGGCCACGGCGTCGGCGCCTATCTCGCCGTCCACGAGGGGCCGCAGCGCATCTCGCCGGTCGGCTCCAGCCAGGCGGGCGGCGACGAGCCCTTGAAGGCCGGCATGTTCCTCTCCAACGAGCCCGGTTACTACAAGACCGGCGAATACGGCATCCGCATCGAGAATCTCGTCCTCGTGATCCCCGTCGAGGTCGAGGGCGCCGAGAAGAAGGTGCTCGGCTTCGAGACCTTGACCTTCGCGCCGATCGAGAGGCGGCTGATCGACGCGGCCCTGCTCGCCCCGGAGGAGCGGCGCTGGGTCGACGCCTATCACGCGCGGGTGCTGGAGGTTGTGGGACCGCAGCTCGACGGCGAGGTGAAGGCCTGGCTCGAGGCGCAGTGCGCGCCGCTTTGAGGCAATCGTCACCCCGGACTTGATCCGGGGTCCACCTTCCTCTCGCCTCACGGCCCTAAGAAGATGGATGCCGGATCAAGTCCGGCATGACGACCACCGCGTTTCACTTCCCTTCGCAGAGCTTCCCCGTCTTTCGGCAGAAGGCGGCGAGGGCGTCCTTCTTGAAGTCCATCGCGCCCATCCGCTGCATCGCCGCGGCGATCGCGCCGGGCATCGCCGTGCGGTAATGCGCCGCGGCGGGTGTGCGGTTGAAGGCGACTAGCGCGCGCAGGTCGGCGACCGACAGCCGCTCGGCATAAGCGCGACCGGTCGCGTCCATCAGCCGCGCGCGGCCGGCTTCGTAGGTGGAGCGGGCGGTGGCGCGGAGCGCCGCGCGGTCCGTCTCGCCGAGCTCCGGATGGGCGGCGGCCAGCTCGCCAATCTCCTTTTCCGCCACCATCGGCAGTAAGGCAGCCAACGTACCGCTTTCGGCCAGCTCGCGGCCGAGGCGAAGGGCTTCCGGAGAAGGCGTCGACGCGGCGAGCGCCAGGGCCAGGATGGGGATCATCGATCGTCTCCGGATGCTTGGCAGGGAGTGTCGCACGGCGCGCCGTAGGGCGCCAGCGCAGCCTAAACCGGGCGTGAACGTTTCGTTACGGCCAGTTCAGGGAGCGGAGCGTAGTGCCGAGTCGTCGGCGCCCACCTCCCCCGGGCCGGCGCCCCGACTCCAAGGAGAGATACCATGCGTAAGTTCCTTTTCGCCGCCCTCGCGGTCGCCGCAGCGCTCCCCGCCACCGCCGTCTCCGCCCAGGGCTACGGTTATGGCTCGGGTTACAGCGACCGCGAGCGCGACCGCGGCAGCTATGGTTACGGCTACGGCCGGGATGACCGGGTCGCCCGCGAATTCCGCGAGTGCCGGCGCGAGCTCAGCCGGACCTGGAACCGCCGCCAGTATGAGCGCGGGCTGCGCGAGTGCCGCCGCGAGATCCGCGAAGCCCGCTTCCATGAGCGCCGCGACTGGCGCGACGACCGCCGCGATTATCGCCGCGGCTGGTAACCTGCGAGTTCCCCCTCTCCTGCGGGGGAGGGGAACTCAGGATTAACCAAGGATTACAAGGCGTTCAGCGCACCGTCAGGGCCGGGAGGCTAGGGTAGCCCCACTCCATTGAAGGAATTCAAGATGTTCAGGAAGATCATGCTCGGCGCGACGGCACTCTCCGCGGTGGCGGTCCTGCCCACCGCCGCCGAGGCGCGTCATCACTACAATTCTTATGGCCAGGGCTATTACAACCAGGGCTATTCCAACCAGGGCTATGGCCAGGGCTATGGCCAAGGCTATGGGCAGGGCTACGGCCAGGGCTATTACGACCAGGGCTACGGCCAAGGCTATTACAACCAGGGTTACAACCAGGGTTATTACGGCCGTTCCTATCGCTGCGGCAGCGGCACCACCGGCGCGATCGTCGGCGGCGCCGCCGGCGCCCTGCTCGGCCGCGAGGTCGCCCGCTCGGGCCGGCGCGGCTATTACGGCTACCGCCGCGGCGGCTCCGGCACCACCGGCGCGATCCTAGGCGGGGTCGTCGGAGCGCTCCTCGGCAGCGAGGTCGGCCGCAGCTGCTAAAGGCATTCGAAGGGGACACGTACTTTTCGCGAAAAGTACGTGTCCCCTTTTTTGCGTCCGGTCAGCGACGCCTGAGCAGCCGTTCGACGCTGTCGTCGGCGGTGCCGGGCTTGCCGGGCTCCTTGCCCACCTCGCGCTCGAGCGCGGCGCGTATCTCCTCGATCTGCTTGTCGGTCAGATGCTCGATGCCGATGAACTGCTCGCGCGCCGCATCCACGGCGCGGATCACCTCGTCGAGCTTGGCCTGCATCGCCGCGGCGTCGCGATTCTGGCTGTTCTGGATGAGGAAGACCATCAGGAAGGTGACGATCGTCGTCCCGGTGTTGATGATCAGCTGCCAGGTGTCGGAATAAGCGAAGATCGGCCCCGTTACCGCCCAGGTGAGGATGACGAGGAGGGCGAGGGTGAAGGTCAGCGGCTGCCCGGCGGCCGTCGCGATCCGGGTCGCGCAGGTCGTGAAGAATTTATCCACGGCGATACTCCTGCCGTTCGGTACGGGAGGGTAACGTCTAATTCAGGTTAAAGGATGCGTCCGGGCGCGTGACAAAAACGTTAGGTTCGCGCCATGCCGTCGACCGTTATCCGATCGATCCATTACCGCCCCGAGGCGCGGGAGCTGGAGGTCTTGTTCACCACCGGGCGCTCCTACGTCTTCCACGACGTGCCGCCCGAGGCCGCCGAGGACTTCCGCGCGGCGCGCATCAAGGGGCGGCACTTCAACGCCCGGATCCGCGGCCGCTACCGGTTCGGCGAGCGGCTTTCGGAGCCGGCGCCTCCGGTTTGACCGGCGCCGCCGTCCGGCACGGCGGCAGCTTCAATTCGGCGGCGTCGGCGCAGCGGCGCGCCTGGACGTCGCCGTTGGGGGCGATGAACAAGGCCCAGTCGCCGCTGTCGGTGCAATGCACCGTCCACAAAGCGAGGTTCTTATATTCCTGCTGGTAGGCGCCGTTCTCCGCCTTCTTGCAGCGCTGGCCGCTGTCGCGCACCGCCCGGTAGAGGCCAAGGTCCCGGGAGAGCGGCGACAGGGTCTTCAATTGGTCCGACATCGGGTTCGCGGCGCGCACCTGGGTGACGTTGCCGCTGCTCCCGCCGCTGCCGCAGGCGGCGAGGCAGAGCGTGAGGCACGCCGCCAGTGTGATCGTCCACCGCATCTTGCGTCCTCCTGCCGGTTGCTCAGCCGTCAACGGCGCGGGCGAACCGCTCGTTCCCAACGAAACCAAGCCGCTCGACTCCGGCTCGTTTGACCGTCGCCAGCACCCGGTCGAACGCCTCATAGCGCGTCCCGGCCTCGGCCTGAAGCTCCAGCACCCCGTCGTCCGGATGGGTAGCCATCAGGCCGTCGAGCTTGCCCGGCAGCGCCGCTTCGGCGATCGCGGCCCCGTCCCAATAAAGCCGGCCGCCATCGTCGAGGGCGAGGCGGTGAACCTTCGGCTCCTCCCGGCTCACCGGCGGCGGCCCGACCGGCAGCCTCACCTTCACCGAATGGGTGGCGATCGGCACTGTGACGATGAACATGATGAGGAGGACGAGCATCACGTCAATCAAAGGCGTCGTGTTGAGGGTCGCGATCGGGGCGTCGGCGACGGCGGCGAAAGCGGGGGAGGGTCGGTGCAACGCGTCTCTCCTCTTCGTGGTATGTGACAACATAACACCAACCAGCCAGGGCAGGCAACCGTTCCCGTAAGTGGGGCGCAAGCCGCGATTTCCGCCGGCCGACGCACTGGTGTTCGGTCTCCGCCACTGCACGGGTCGCCCCCTGGAGCAGCGGTTAACCACTTCCGTTGCCGAATTCTTTACCTGTGCGGCCGCCTCCTGGCGCGCGGGCGGGGGCTCGAAGGACGCTCGATGATGCCCATTGCTTCGCACAAGCCGGCGCTTCCCCTCGGCATCGGGCTGCCCGGTCCGCGCAGGCGCCTGCTCCTGATCGACGACGAGCTCGCGGTGGCCCGCTTCATCGCACATGCGGCGGAGGATTGCGGCTACGAAGCCGTCGTCACCGTCACCGCCGAGAGCTTCCGGAGTCAGTACAGGGCCCTGGCGCCCGCCGTCGTGGTGATGGACCTCGCTTTGCCGCGAAGCGACGGAGTCGAGCTGCTCCGCTTCCTCGCCGAGGACAAATGCGAGGCGCTCGTAGTGCTGATCAGCGGCTTCGACGAGCGGGTGCTCGAGGCGGCGATGCGGCTCGGCTCGTCAATGGGGCTGAGGATGAGCCGACCCCTCGCCAAGCCGATGCGCCTCCAGGAGCTGACGGACGCGATCAACGGGGAGCAGGAGGTGCACGATGTCCCCTGCGACTGGTGACTCCGAACTCGCGCTCGAGCTGCAGCTGGCGATCGAGCGCCACGAGCTCTCCCTCCTTTACCAGCCGAAGGTCGAGATCGGGAGCCGCCGGCTCGTAGGAGTGGAGGCGTTGGCGCGCTGGCACCATCCCCGGGTCGGCTCGGTGGAGCCGGCGGTCTTCATCGGCCTTGCAGAGCGGTACGGCAGCATCGACGCGCTGACCGAATGGGTGCTGCGCACCGGTCTCGCGCAATGGCGCAGCTGGAGCGAGCAGGGCCTCAAGACCAACATCGCCTTCAACATCTCGGCGCTGAGTCTGCGCGACATCTATTTCCCCGATTATCTGCACCGCCTCTGCCAGACCGAGGGCGTGCCGCCGGCGAATGTAACGATCGAGGTCACCGAGGGCGCGACGCAGCATTTGGTGCGGCTGCTCGACACGCTGACCCGCTTCCGGCTGAAGGGGATCAGCGTCTCGCTCGACGATTTCGGCACGGGCTATTCGTCGCTGCTGCAGCTGCGCCAGCTTCCCTATAGCGAGCTCAAGATCGACCGCTGCTTCGTCAGGGACGCGGCGACGTCGCGCGAATCGCGGCTGATCATCGAAGCGATGATCGGCCTCGCCCGCGGCTTTGGGCTGACCGCCACCGCCGAAGGCGTCGAGGACGAAGCGACGCTCGCGCTGCTGGCGGAACTCGGCTGCGAACAGGCCCAAGGTTACCTGATCGCGCGGCCGATGGAAGGCTGGCAGCTGGCGCCGTGGCTGCTCGACGGCGGCCGGCGCGAGCAGGTCGTGCCGATCGCCGCGGCCGCGGGCAAGCGGCGGGGCGGGTGAGCGGCTTCGCTCAGCCTGTGTAGATGCGCCACCGCCGGTCGGCGCCGGTGCGGGCGCGGCGCAGGGTGACGCTGCCGGCGCTGCCGAAGGCCTTGCCGCCGACGAAGCGGCCGGTGATCATCACCGGCACCTCGACGAACTCGAAATCGCCCTGGGCAACCGGCTGCGACGGCGCGCCAAGCTGGGCGCGGTAATTCTCATAGGCCCGGAAATTGGCAGTGAACCGCTCCCGGTCGACGCCGCCGCCGCTGCGCAGCGCATAAGCGTCGTCGTAGCGGCCGGCTTCGATCAGGTCGTAGTAACGGCGCAGCGTCTGGGCGGCGGCGTCTCCCGCCTCACTGCGCGGTGGCGGCGCAGGCTCGGTGCGATGCCGGGGCTCCGCCTGGTTGCCGGGCGCTGGCGCAGCCTTGTGGCAGGCGACGAGGAGGAGCGGGAGGATAAGGGGGAAGAGGCGCCGCATCCGCGCTGTTTACCCGCGAGCGAGGCCCTGACCAATCCTCCCCTCAAGCGGACGCATTCAGGCGCTGAGCCGCGTCACCGTGCCGTGGATCAGCTCGGTGGCGCGCTCGAAGCTCATCGGGCGGCCGAACAGATAGCCCTGGATCTGGTGGCAGCCCAGATCGCGCATGCGGGTGAAGTCGTCCGCGGTTTCGACGCCTTCCGCCGTCACGGTCATGCGGAAGCTCTTGGCGAGCTGGACGATCGACTGGATGATCGCCACCGTCTCGCGGTTGTTCGCCGCCTCGCGGACGAACGAGCCGTCGATCTTGAGCTTATGGAACACCGCCTTGTTGAGGTAGCCGAGCGAGGAGTAGCCGGTGCCGAAATCGTCGAGCGCGATGCCGACGCCGAGCGTCCTCAAGCGCTTCAGCACGTCGACCGCATTGGCCGAATCGCCGAGGAAGATCGATTCGGTCACTTCAAGCTCGAGCCGGTCGGGCTGGAGCCGGTATTTGCGGATCGCCTCGTTGATCGTGTTGGGCAAGGCCGGATAGATGAGCTGCTTGGCCGAGACGTTGATCGCGACGCCGATATGCTCGGGCCAGGTCGCCACCGCGCGGCACGCCTCGTCGATCACCCATTCGCCCAATTCCATGATCAGCCCGGTCTCCTCGGCGAGCGGGATGAAATGGTTGGGCGGAACGATGCCGCGGGTCGGGTGGTGCCAGCGGATCAGCGCCTCGAAGCCCATCAGGCTCTGGTCGGCGGCGTTGATCAACGGCTGGTAGAGAAGGCGGAATTGCTTGGCGCGGATGCCGGCGCGCATGTCCTGCTCGAGCCTCAGGCGATCCTCGGCCTCGTTCTGCATGTCGGCGTTGAAGAAGCGGCAGGTGCCGCGCCCCATTGCCTTGGCCTGGTAGAGCGCGAGATCGGCCTTCTGGATGAGGTCGTCGACGCTGTGGCCGTCGACCGGCCCGAAGGCGCAGCCGATCGAAACGCCGATGCGGACTTCCGCCTTGTCGATGTGGAAGGGCTCGGCGATCGCCGCGATCAGGCGCGCGGCGAGCGTCTCGACCAGGTGGCGGCTATTGGCGTCCCTGATGACGATTGCGAATTCGTCGCCGCCCATCCGGCCGACATGGCCGAACGGCCCCGCTTCCTTGAGAAGGCGCTGGGCGACGCTCTTGAGGACGACATCGCCTTTGGGGTGGCCGAACGTATCGTTGACCGGCTTGAAGCCGTCGAGATCGAGGAACATGATCGCGCAGGGCGATTCGCCGCCGGCCGAGCCCGACAGGGCCTCGCCGAGCAGCTGGCGCACGCGGCCGCGATTGGGCAGGCCGGACAGCACGTCCATATTGGCGAGGTTGGTCAGGCGCTCCTGGGTGCGGCGGA
>JAXDOX010000002.1:0-161267 GCA_034668625.1 Sphingomonadales bacterium | reverse complement strand
CGATGTGCGCCTTCTTGTCGAGCTGCGCCTGCTCCAGGCTGTTCCCGGTGTCCCGGTAATAGGCCATCGTATATTGCCGGTCCTCGTCGAGGAAGAGCTCGTAGAGCCGGCGGGTGAGGTTGTAGGTGTGCTCGGCGTTGCGCGCCGAGCGCGTCTTCCAGTTGATCTGGTCGAGGCGGCCGATCAGGTGCGAGACGCTCTTGCGCAGCGGACCCTTGGGCTTCAGCGCACCTTCTTTCTCCCACGGCGCATTCTCGCGGATCAGGAGGACGAGGTCGCGTATGTTCCCTTCCTCCATCACCAGCCGCCCGTCCATATAGGCCTCGCCGGCGCCGACACGGGGATCCTTGGCGATGTGGAATGCCGCGCCCTTGTCGGTCAGCCGCACCCTCAATGGCTTGCGGCCGGGCCCCGGCGCGCCGTAGCGATACTCCTTGCCGTCATGGTCGATGACGATCAGCTCGCCCTTGTGCATCAGCCGGCGGAGCATTTTATCGAGCAGCCACATACGCTTCCATTCCCTTTTGTTGTTGCGCCTTGAACATGTCCGGCTCGTCCGGGTCAAGCGCCCGCGGCGCGGAGCCTCGTTTCGTCTTCGATCATATAGTCGCGCGTGATCGGCGTGGCGTCGCGGCGCCGGAGATATTGGAGTTGGTAGACGACCATCGCCCCGTCGGTGAACATCGTCATCGAGGCCGCGAGGTAGAAGAGCCACAGCCGGTAGAAGCGTTCGTCGGCGAGTGCCGAGGCCTCCTCGCGCCGCGCCTTCAGCCGCTCGTACCACGCCCTCAAAGTATAGACGTAGTGGAGGCGCAGGGCCTCGCAATCGGCCATGATCAGCTTCTCGCGCTCGCTCGCCGAGACGATCTCCGAAAGCGCGGGAAGGTAGCCGCCGGGGAAGATGTATTTCTGCATGAAGCGATCGGTCGTCCCCGGCTTGCCCATCCGCCCCATCGTGTGGATCAGAGCCACGCCATCCGGCGCCAGCAGATCGCGCACTTGCCGGAAGAAGGTGGGGAAGAAGGCTGTGCCGAGATGCTCGAACATGCCGATCGAGACGATGCGGTCGAACCGGCCGGAGACGTCGCGATAGTCGATGAGCTCGAACTTGACCCGGTCGGCGACTCCCGCCTCCTCGGCCCGGCGGCGGGCGAAGGCCAGCTGCTCCTTCGACAGGGTGACGCCGAGCACGTCGACGTCCGCGACGCGGTTCAAATAAAGCGCGAGCCCGCCCCAGCCGCAGCCGAGGTCGAGCACCCTTTGCCCCGGCTTCAGATAGAGCTTCGAGGCGATGTGTGCCTTCTTGTCGAGCTGGGCCTGCTCGATCGTGTTGCCCGGATCCGTGAAATAGGCGCAGCTATATTGCATGTCCGGGTCGAGGAAGAGCCGGTAGAGGTCGTTGCCGATGTCGTAATGGTGGACGACGTTCTTGAGCGCCTGCGGCTTCCAGTTCAACGTGCTGAGGCGGTGGCGCAGCCGGCTGGTCTTGCGCAGGAACTTGTTCGGCCGCGTCCGGTCCTCCCAGCGCCGGTTGCGGCGGATGACGAGGATGAGGTCGATAATCTCCCCCTGCTCGACGCGGAGGCGATCGTTCATCCAGGCCTCCGCCGTCCCGAGCGCGGGGTCGCGGGCTATCTGGAAGGCGACCTTGCTGTCCGTGAGCCGGACGGTGACCGGGCGCAGCTCCGGATCCGGCGCCCCATAGCGATAGGTCCGCCCATCATGATCGATGACGGTCAGCTCGCCCTTCTTGACGAGGCGCACCAGCATCTGGTCCAGCAGCCGCATCGCGGGGCAAATGAGCAGGGTCGGCGGGCGCGGTCAACCCAGTTGGGTCGGCACGGTAAGCGCCATCAGGGCGGCGCCCAGATCCGCGGTTCGGAACGGCTTCTGCAGCACCGGGTGCCCGCGATAATTCTCCTCGATCCCCTGCAGGCCGTAGCCGGTCGCGAACAGGAAGGGGATGCCCCGCTCGATGAGGATGTCGGCGACGGCGAAGCTTGTTTCGCCGGCGAGGTTCACGTCCAGCATCGCCGCGTCGAACTCGGTTTCCCGCGCGAGCGCCAGCGCGGGGAGCAGGCGGCCGGCGAGCCCAGCCACTTCATGGCCAAGGTCGAGCAGCATATCCTCGATATTCATGGCGACGAGCATCTCGTCCTCGACGAGCAGGACTCGGAGGCGCCGCTCAGCCAAGTGAGCCCTCCTCCGCCCGAAGCGCGTCCAGCGAGGCGGCGATCGTGCACCGCAGGCCGTCCGGCTCGAAGGCAAGCTCGGCAGTGCCGCCGAGATCGGGCCCCAGCCCCTGCTCGATCAGCCGCGAGCCGAAGCCGCGGCGGACGGGCCGCGTTACCGGCGGGCCGCCCATCTCCTTCCAATCGATGAGCAGCCGGTCGCCCTCGGTTCGCCAGGCGATCGACACCCGCCCCTCGTCGGCGGAGAGGGCGCCATATTTGGCGGCGTTGGTGGCGAGCTCGTGCAGGGCCAGCGCCAGCGCCAGCGACGCGCGCGGCGTCAGCCACAGCGGCGCGCCATCGAGGTCGAAGCGGCCCTGCTCGCCGCCGAGCGGCTCTGTGGCGTCGCGGACCACCCGCTCGAGCGCGGCACCGCCCCAATTCTGCTCGGTCAGCAAATTGTGGGCCCGCGACAGGGCCATCAGCCGCCCCTCGAACCGGGCGCGGCCTTCGGCGAGGCCGATATCACCGCGCAGGGTCTGGAATGCGATCGCCTGCACCGTCGCCAGCGTGTTCTTCACCCGGTGGTTGAGCTCGTTGATCAGCAGCCGCTGCCGCTCCTCGGCGGTCTTGGCTTCGTGGATGTCCTCGGTGGTGGCGTACCAAAGCAGGATGTTGCCGTCCGCGTCGCGCCGCGGAAAGGCCCGGGTCCGCGCCCAGCGATAGCCTTGATCGAGATGGCGGATGCGGTGCTCGACGTCGTAGGGTTCGCCGGTCTCCAGGCTGCGAGCCCATTGCGCCAGGGTGGCCTCGACGTCGTCCGGGTGCATGGCCTCGCGCCAGCCGCCGGCGAGGCCGTCGGTGCCGGTCCAGTCGCGCCAGCGGTTGGCGATGCGGTGGACGCGACCGTCGGGAAGCGCCGTCCAGGTGATCAGCGGGTTGAGCTCGACGGTGTGGCGGTAATGATCCTCGCTGTCTCTCAGCGACTGCTCGGCCTGGGCCCGCGCCACCGCGGCGCCCGTCCGTTCGGCGACATCCCGAACGATAGCCGCTTCCGCCCGCGTCCAGCACCGCGGCTCGGGCTCGTGGACGTAGAGCAGACCCTTCAGTACGCCTTCCTTGATGATCGGCGCGGTGACGAGCGCGCGGACGCCGATAGCGTCCCAGGGAGCCCAGCCCTCGGCTTCCGCCACCGCGTGAAGGTCTGAGATGGCAAGCGTCTCGCCCGCCTTGAGCAGGCCCAGCGCTTTCCCGAACGAGCTCAACACCCCTTTCTGGCCGGCGAGGCTGAGGATCGAGGAGTCGCGCGTCCAGTCGCTGTGCACGGCGACGCTGTCATGCGCTTCGTCCACCTCCCCGTAGCCGACCCGGACGACATCCAAATAGCGGCCGAGCAGCTCGGTCGCGGCGCGCTTCACCTCCTCCGGATCGCCGATCCGGCGCAGGCGGTCGGCGAGGCTGATCTGGAAGGAAAGGCGGCGCTCGGCGGTGACGGTGCGGGTGACGTCGTTGGCCTGGGCGAGGACTCCGGCGACGGCGCCGCCCGCCTCGGTCAGCGGCAAGAGGTTGCAGTTCCAGTAGAGCTCGGTATCGACGCCGTCGCGGCGGACGGCCAACGGCTGCTCCTGGAGGAAGGCACCCTCGCCGGTCTCCTCGACGCGGCGGATGAGCGGCTCCATGACCGGCCATACCTCTGCCAGCGCCTCGGCTCCCGGCACGCCCTGTGCCCCGCCGAGCAGCGCGTGCCACGCCTCGTTGCGGACGACCAGCCGCTCGGGTCCCCAGAACAATGCGCTCGGCAAGGCGGAGCGAAGGCAGAGGTCGGCGGCGAAGCGGAGCCGCCGGTCCCAGTCCTCGACCGGCCCCAGCGGCGTCTTCGCCCAGTCGGCCGCGGCGGCGAGCGGGTCGCCCGGCCGGTCCGGATCCGGAAGCGGAAGTGAAGCCATGCGCATGCGTCCCCAGGCTCGCCCGTGAGCCTTCCTAGCGCGCTGAAGCCTGAACGTAAAAGGTTGAAAAGGCGCTTGCCTTCAGGCGAGCGCGGCCAGTTTTTCTTCGGCGATGCGGTCAAGCTCGGCGCGGCTCTTCTTTTCCGCGGCGGACTTCAACTGTCCGCAGGCGGCCATGATGTCGCGGCCGCGCGGGCGGCGGATCGGCGCGGAGATTCCCGCCTCGAAGATGATCTCGGAGAAGCGCCGGACGCGCGCCTCGTCCGAGCATTCGTAAGCTGCGCCGGGCCAGGGGTTGAACGGGATCAGATTGACCTTGGCCGGAAGCCTGTACTTCTTGATCAGCCGAACCAGCTCGCGAGCATCCTCGTCGCGGTCGTTCTTGTCCTTCAGCATGACATATTCGAAGGTGATGCGTCGCGCATTGTTGGCCCCGGGATAGGCCGCGCAGGCCTCGAGCAATTCCTCGATCCCGTATTTGCGATTGAGCGGCACGATCTCGTCCCGCACTTCCTTGGTGACGGCGTGGAGCGACACGGCGAGGTTGACGCCGATCTCCTCGCCGGCGCGCGCCATCATCGGCACCACGCCCGAGGTCGAGAGGGTGATGCGGCGCCGCGACAGGCCGAGGCCGTCGCCGTCCATGACGATCTTCAGCGCGTCGCGCACATTGTCGAAATTGTAGAGCGGCTCGCCCATGCCCATCATGACGATGTTCGAGAGCATCCGCCCTTCCGGCTGGGAGGGCCATTCGCCGAGCGCGTCGCGGGCGAGCATCACCTGGCCGACGATCTCGCCGGCCTCCAGGTTCCTCACCAGCCGCATCGTCCCGGTGTAGCAGAAGCGGCAATTCAATGTGCAGCCGACCTGGCTCGACACGCAGAGCGTGCCGCGATCGGCGTCGGGGATGAACACCATCTCGAAATCGTGGCCGTCGCGGGTCTTCAGCAGCCACTTGCGGGTGCCGTCGGTCGAGACCTGCTCAACCACTACTTCGGGCCGGCCGATGACGAACCGCTCGGCGAGCCATGCCCGCTGCGGCTTGGCGATGTCGCTCATCGCGTCGAACGAGGTGGCGCCGCGATTGTAGGTCTGGTGCCAGATCTGCTTGGCGCGCAGCTTCGCCTGCTTCGGCTCGAGCCCCGCGTCGGCCAAAGCCTCCCGGATCCGTTCCTTCGACAGCCCGACCAGGTCGACGCGCCCGTCCCCGCCCGAATAAGCCGGTCGCGGCACGGGAACCGGCTCGATATGACCGGGGATAGGCATCGGCGCTGTCATGATCGGCTCCATCTAGGCGCGAAGCCCCCGCTTTTCCACCCTTGCGGGCGGGCGGTCAGGACTCCCCGATCACCAATATCTCGAACGAGCCCGGGATCATCTTCGGCCGCTGTCCCGGCGCTCCCGGCGGTCCGAACCGTGCGGTCGGCAGATAGACTCGGCCGGTCGCCGGATCGACGGCGCCGGTGCGGGCGCCGGCCTGGGTCGGCACGGTGGCGACGACGCGGGGGCGGGCGCCGCGCGCGTCGATGATCGTGAGGTTGCCGTCGCCGCCGGCGGGGACATAGGCGCGGTGGCGGACCGGGTCGTAGAAGGCGCCGTCGGGGCGGGCGCCGATCGCCAGCGTGCCTTCGAGCTTACCGGTCGCGGCCCGCACGAGAGTGGCGACCTTGTTGCCGCAGGCGGAGAGCAGGAAGCCGGACGGCAGATAAGCGAGGCCGGTCGGGCCGTCGCAGCCGGTCAGCGCAATGTGCCGCATCACTCGGCGGGTCCTGAGGTCGATCTCGGCCAGCTCGTTGCGGTCCTCGACGTTGACGAACAGATGGCCGCGGCCGTCGAGCGCCGGCAGCTCGAGGCCCCCGCCGATGGTGACCGTTGCGACGACCTTCGCCGCGCGCGGGTCGACCACGCTCGCAGTGCCGTCCTTGGCGTTCATCACCCAGACGTCGCGGCTGGCGGGATCATAGATCGCCGCGTCCGGATTGGCGCCGGTCGGCACTTCCGCCCGCACCGCCCCGGTCTTGGTGTCGAACAGGATGGCGGCATTGGCCTGGCCGGAGGTGGCGAGGCCGACGCCGCTTCCCGGTACGGCCAGCACCGCGTGGAGCCGGGCGCCCGGCACGAAGCGCGGCGTCACCGCGCCGGTGGCGAGGTCGACCGCCATCACTCCGTCGGTGCGCGCGACCAGCAGCCGGCGGTGGTCGGTGTCGACGCTGAGCAGGTCCCAGCCGCCGTCCGGCCCGGCGATCCGCTGCACGATGCCGAGCTGGGGCGCCGACGCCGCCGCGCCGAGCGGCAGCGCGAGGAGAGCCAAAGCCGCGATTCCGATCCTGCTCATTCCGATCCTTTCCTCTAATATCCGCTGCCGACGTGCAGCAGGGTTTCGCGGCCGCCCTCGATCTCCGCGACGCTGCCCTGCGGCAGGCTGGAGGCGACCGGCGCTCCGCAGTCAAGATGCGGCTGCGCGCCCGTCAACAGCCCGCGCAGCACCCGCGACGACATGCCGTGCATCAGCACCAGCCGATCGCCCACCTCTTCGCCGCGCTCGTCGAGCCAGCCCGACAGGCGCGCAGCGACGTCGCCATAGCTTTCCCCGCCGGGAGCGCGGCGAACGAACAGCAGCGTCTCCGAATCGTAGACCGGCCCGCCCTCGGCGACGATGTCGCGATAATAAGCGCCGCTCCATTCGCCCATGCCGATTTCGCACAGGCGCGCGTCGGTCTTGGCGGTGTGCCAGTCGAGCTCGAGATGCTCGGCGATCACGGCCAGCGTCTGCAGCGCCCGGCCGCTCGGCGACGACCAGAGAGCCAGCGGCGGCTTCGGCCCAAGCCGGCGCCGCAGCGCCTCGCCCATTTTCTCCGCCTGGGCGAAGCCGGCGCGGGTCAGCGGCGTATGGCCTTCGTCGCCCTGGATGCGGCCGGCGGCGTTGAACACCGTCTCGCCGTGCCGTGCGATGAACCAGCGGGCCACGGTCAGCGGGCGCAGGCGATGGCGGCGGCGTCGATCGCCGTCGCCGCGCCGCGCAGGCGATAGAGGTCGCGCATCGTCCCGCCCGTGTCGCTGCGGGTCTCGACGCTCATCGCCACGCCGGTGCGCATCGCAGCGACGATCGCGGCATCGGCGCGCGCGTCGGGCGCCCAGGCGTCGGCGCTGCCCCCAATCAGCTGGAAGGTCCGCTCGTCGACGCGGAGCAGGATTGCGGAGCCGGGTCGCTTGGTGCGTCCGAAGCGGATGGCGATCTGGCCGCGCACGCCGCGCGACGGCACGAACGAGACCGACGCGAAAGGCCGCTCCGCTCCGCTCCGCGCCGCTCCGTCCGGCTCGGCTACCGCCCGGCAGCCCCGGCCGTCGCGGAAAGCTCCCCATGTCGAAAAAATTCCGATCGTCTCCGGCGCCGCCGCGGCCGAGGCGCCAAGTGCCAGCGCTGAAAGGATAAAAATCGGAGGCCGATCCATCGTCGCAATCCTGTTCGGCTTGTGGCCCGGGGGCAACAGGAAAACGCGTTTGGGCGGCGTTCATGCAACCTTTCGCAGCGCCGGTCGCCCTCAGGGGGAATACGCGAAATGAGTGAAAAATGGAGTTTAGAGCAGGGCGTCGATCGTCACCAGGCGGTCGCCGGCCTCGGCATCCGCTTCTGAGCTCAGGTTTCCGGAGATAGCCGAAAGGAGGGCCGGGGCCGTGACGCTCCGGCCCTTTTTTCATGCGCGGGCGGAACCCCCTAGCCGGGCCGGGTCCGCCGCTCTAATACTCTTCGAAGGTGCCATTTTCGGGGGTTTCAATGAAGGCGACGATCGAACGGGCCACGCTGCTGAGGAGCCTCGGCCACGTCCAGTCCGTGGTGGAGCGCAGGAACACGATCCCGATCCTCTCCAACGTGCTGATCGAGGCCAGTGAGGATGGCCGCATCCGCCTGATGGCGACCGACCTCGACCTGCAGGTCGTCGACACGGTCGAGGCCAATGTCAGCCAGCCGGGCGCCACCACGGTCTCGGCCCACACTTTGTTCGACATCGCCCGCAAGTTGCCCGAGGGGAGCCAGGTCGAGCTCGCCGCCGCCGAAGGCAAGATGCAGGTCAATGCCGGCCGCGCCCGCTTCAACCTTTCCACCCTCCCGCGCGACGATTTTCCGGTGATCGCCGAAGGGGACCTGCCGACCCGGTTCGAGCTGCCCGCCGCCACGCTCCGCCAGATCATCGACAAGACCCGCTTCGCCATCTCCACCGAAGAGACGCGCTATTACCTGAACGGCATCTTTCTCCACGTCTCGGACGAGGCGCAGCCAGTGCTGAAGGCGGCCGCGACCGACGGCCACCGCCTTGCCCGCGTCACCGTGCCGCGGCCCGCCGGCGCCGAGGGCATGCCCGACGTGATCATCCCGCGCAAATGCGTCGCCGAGCTGCGCAAGCTGCTCGACGAGGTGGACGGCACCGTCCAGGTCTCGCTGTCGGAGACCAAGGTCCGCTTCGGCCTCGGCAACGCCATCCTCACCTCGAAGCTGATCGACGGCACCTTCCCCGATTACAGCCGGGTCATCCCGACCGCCAACGACAAGCTGCTCAGGATCGACCCGCGGAGCTTCGAGGAGGGCGTCGACCGGGTCTCGACGATCGCCAGCGAGAAGACCCGGGCGGTCAAGTTGGCGCTCGACCGCGACCGGGTGACACTCTCGGTCACCAGCCCGGAGAACGGCACCGCCGCCGAGGAGGTGCCGGGCGACTATAGCGCCGACGGCCTCGAAATCGGCTTCAACGCCCGCTATCTGCTCGACATACTCGGCCAGATCGAGGGGGATGTGGTCGAGATGCACCTCGCCGACGCTGCCGCGCCGACCCTGCTGCGCGAAAATGACAAGGCGCCGGCGCTCTACGTCCTGATGCCGATGCGGGTCTGACGATGCGGCGGTTGCTCCTCGCCTGCGCCCTGGCTTTGGTCTCGGCGCCGCTGGCCGGAGCTCCCGCCGTCGCGGCCGACACAGCCGATGCGGCGCACCGCCAAAAGGCGCTCGCGCTGGCGCAGACGGTGCAGTCGCAGGAGATCGCAGTCGACAGCTCGATGGCGGTGATCGACGGGCAGATGGTCGACGCGATGATGGCCGACGCCGACGTCAAGAAATTGGAGGCGGCGCATCCCGGGGCGGTCCGCGCGATGTGGGAGGGCGCCAAGCCGATCATGCGGCAGGAGCTCATGAGCAGCCTCCCCGATTTGTGGCAGCATCTCGCCGACGTCTATGCCGCCCACCTGACCGACGCGCAGATCGACGCCACCACCGCTTTCTTCCGCACGCCCACCGGGCACAAATTCCTGCTGCAGATGAACAAGCGCGTCGACGTGCGGCCGATGGTCGCGGACGCGACGGGCGGCGGCGGCAAGATCCGCCAGCAGACCTATGAGACCGGCGCGACCGCCGCAGCCGTAGGGGCGATCGGCGACATGAGCGAGGCGGAGCGGGCCGAGATCGCCCGCTTCCTCTCCACCGACGCCGGCCGGGCGCTGGGAACCACCGCGCCCGATGTGACCCGCACCGGCCTCGAGTGGATGAACCGGACCGATTCCGCCGCCCAGGCGCGGGTCGGCACGGCCATGAAAGCCGCCCTCGACCGCTTCCTGGCCCAGCACCGCTAGGCGTTCGGAGATCAGGTTGGGGCCGTCACCCCGGATTTGATCCGGGGTCCGGCTTCTTCAAGCGCCCAGCCATTTCAGGCAAATAAGATGGATGCCGGATCAGGTGCGGCATACGACATGGGTGTGCTGGCCTGTTTCGTCGCCTCCCCATGCCTGGGGCCCGGCCGGCGGATTGCGGCTAGGAGGCGGCATGGCCCTCAGCCGCCTGTCGCTTGCCGACTTCCGTACCCATTCCGACGCGCCGACCTGCTGTGCGAGAACGACAAGGCGCCGGCGCTCTACCTATATCCACTTGCCGGTCCTGGGCATGGCGGTTGATTGTCGTAAGGAAATTCCTTACGTTGCTTGCATGATCCAGAGTCGCATCACCAGCAAGGCGCAGACGACCGTTCCCCAGGCTGTGCGCCGCGCCTTGGGCGTCGGCCCGGGCGACGAGATCGCTTGGGAGATCGAGGAAGATCGAGTCGTGCTGAGACGGGCCAGGCCGTCGCTCGATCCCTTCGATAATCCGTTCGCGACCTTTACAGAATGGTCGGACGAGCTCGACAGCGTCTACGACAATCTTTGAGGCAGGGGACATCGTGCGGGCTCCATTCCCGCATGTCGAGCGGCCGGTGCTCGTGCCGCGCCCTGCGCTCGTCGTCAGCCCAAGACCGTTAGGTCCCGCGGGGCTGCTCACCTGGATGCTCATGATCACCAATGCCGAGCGGCCCGAATGGCGGGGAGACGTTCCGATCGCGAACTCGCGTGAGCTCGGACTGATCGTCCCCTCCAAGATCAGAACCGCGAAGATAGCAGCAGCCGAGACCGCGGCCGCCACGCTGATCGGGCGGCTCGATGTCGCGACGCTGCGGCAGGTGCTCGATCTGGTCCGATCCAGCCTGGGCCTCTAGGCGTGGCGATTACCCGCCTCAGCCTCACCGACTTCCGTTCCTATTCCGACGCCGTGATCGCTCCGGGCCCGGGGCTGGTCGTGCTGACCGGCGAGAACGGGGCGGGAAAGACCAATCTGCTCGAGGCCGTGTCCCTGCTCTCGCCGGGCAAGGGGCTGAGGGGGGCGAGCCTTGCCGAGATGGCGCGCAGCGGCGGGGCCGGCGGCTTTGCGGTGGCGGCGCGGCTGAGCGAGGTCGAGGTCGGCACCGGCATATTTGCCGCCGCTCCCGACCGCCGGCAGGTTCGGGTCAACGGCGCGCCGGCCTCGGCAACCTCGCTTTCGGAATGGCTTTCAATCCTCTGGCTCACCCCGGCGATGGACCGGCTGTTCCAGGAGGGGGCGGGCGGCCGGCGCCGCTTCCTGGACCGGCTGGTGCTGGCCATGGAGCCGGGCCATGCTGTCCACTCCGCGCGCTACGAGGCGGCGATGCGGGCGCGCAACAAGCTGCTCGCCGAGCCCGGAGCACCGGACGAAGCCTGGCTGGCGGCGCTCGAGGCTCGGATGGCGGAGCATGGCGCGGCAATCGCCGAGGCCCGCCGCGCTGCCGTCGCGGCGCTGGAGGAAAGGCTGGCCGTCTCGCCCGACGGGCCGTTCGCCCTCCCGCGTCTGGCTCTCGAGCGAGGCGAGGAGGCGCCCGCCCCGGCCTTGCGCGCCGGCCGTGAGCGCGATGCGGCGGCGGGCCGCGCCCTCGCCGGACCACACCGGACCGATCTGGCCGTATTTCACGCCGGCAAGGAACAGCCGGCGTCGCTCTGCTCGACCGGCGAGCAGAAAGCTCTGTTGCTCTCGATCGTGCTTGCCCATGCGGACCTGGTCGCAGACCGTGCGCGACGCCGTCCCGTGCTGCTCCTCGACGAAGTCGCCGCGCATCTCGATCCCCGCCGCCGCGCGGCTTTGTTCGATCGGCTCGAGGCCGGAGGCGGCCAGGTGTGGCTCACCGGGACGGAATCGTCCCTGTTCGACGGGATCGGCGCCGCCGCGACCCGTTTCGAGGTGGGCGGCGGCGCCGTGTTTCCGGTCTAGCTCAGCGGCAGCGCACGCGGCCGCGGTCGATCTCGCGGCCGCCGCCGAACCATTGTTATCGCGCGGGCAGGGCGAGCAGCCAGCCGATCACCTCCTGCTCGAGCCGGATGCGCGCGCCGGACCAGCCGTGGTCGGTGGCGGCGTGGACGGTCTGCACCCGGGCGCCGGGCGCCGCCTTCACCGTGGCCGCGAGCGCGTCCGCCGCGGGCGCCAGGCCGTCGTCGGAGGTGAGGACGAGAAGCGGTTTTCGCGCCAGGCCCGCCGCGCCCGGAGTCCAGTCGAAGGCGGCGGAATTGGCCAGCACCTCGTCGGCCATGCTCTCGGCACTGACTCCGGCGAGGCTTTCCATGTTGTCGGCCATCAGCGCCACGGCGTCCGCCCGCTTCATCGCACGGCCGCCCATGTTCGCCGCCGAGATCAGGATCGCGCCGGCGAGGTCCGGGTCGCGTTCGGCGGTTATCGCCGTCACCCAGCCGCCCATCGAATGGCCGGCGACGACGATCCGCTCCGGGTCGATGGCGAGATGCGCCGCATTGGCGGGATCGCGCAGATAAGCGAGGACGGCGCGGGCATCCTCCAGATTGCCGGCAAAGCGGAACGAGCCCGGGCTGCCCCACGAGCCGCGATAGTTGAACGTCACCACGCTCCAGCCTGCCCGCCGCACCGCCTGGGCGAGGTCGAGATTCTTCTCGTTGCCGGGCAGCCCGTGCATCAGCACCAGCACCGGGTGCGGCCCTGCTCCGGCGGCCGTGTAGGCAACGCCGTTGATCCTCACTCCGCCCGACGGGATGTGGAGCACCTCCATCGCCTCCGGATGGGCCTTGTCGTGGGGCGGATCGGTGTAGATTGCGGGGTTGATCTCGGCCGGCGGCACATGCGCGGGCGCCGGCGCCGCCAGCGCGATCAGGGCCAGCGCCGCGAGTCTCTTCATCACCGTCTTCCTCCCCTTCCGGCCAATGTTGCACCGCCGAAAAAACCGGCCCGAATCCCGCCATTTTCCTTGGGTTTCGCCCCTCCGGTCGCTATATGCTGAACATGGCAACATCCCCCAGCGAAAACGCATACGGCGCCGATTCGATCAAGGTGCTGAAGGGCCTCGACGCGGTCCGCAAACGGCCCGGAATGTATATCGGCGACACCGACGACGGCTCGGGCCTCCACCACATGGTGTTCGAGGTTTCGGACAATGCCATCGACGAGGCGCTCGCCGGCCATTGCGACCTCATTCGCATCATTTTGAACGCCGACGGCTCGGTCTCCGTCGAGGACAATGGCCGCGGCATCCCCACCGGAATCCACGCCGAGGAGGGCGTTTCCGCGGCCGAGGTGATCATGACCCAGCTCCATGCGGGCGGGAAGTTCGAGAACACCTCCGACGACAATGCCTACAAGGTTTCCGGCGGCCTCCACGGCGTCGGAGTCTCGGTGGTCAACGCGCTTTCCGAATGGCTCGATCTCACGATCTGGCGCGACGGCGAAGAGCATCAGATGCGCTTCCGCCACGGCGACGCCGAGGCGCCCTTGAAGCTGGTCGGCCCGGCCCCGGAGGGCAGGAAGGGCACCCGCGTCACCTTCCTTCCCAGCACCGACACCTTCAAGATCACCGAGTTCGACTGGGACCGGCTGGAGCATCGCTTCCGCGAGCTCGCTTTCCTGAATTCGGGAGTCCGCCTCGTCCTCACCGACGCGCGGCACGAGGAGGAGCGCGAGATTGAGCTGTTCTACGAGGGCGGCATCGGCGCCTTCGTCCGCTACCTCGACCGCGCCAAGACCGCGCTCATCCCGGATCCGATCTCGGTCACCGGCCAGCGCGACGACATCGGCATCGACGTCGCGCTCGAGTGGAACGACAGCTATTACGAGCAGGTCCTCTGCTTCACCAACAACATCCCGCAGCGCGACGGCGGGACCCACCTCGCCGCCTTCCGTGCCGCGCTCACCCGCACGCTCAACAATTATGCCGAGCGCTCGGGCCTCCTCAAGAAGGAGAAAGTGAGCCTGACCGGCGACGACATGCGCGAGGGGCTGACCGCGATCGTCTCGGTGAAGCTGCCCGACCCCAAGTTCAGCTCGCAGACCAAGGACAAGCTCGTCTCATCCGAGGTCCGCCAGCCGCTCGAGAGCCTGATGGCCGACAAGATGGCCGAATGGCTCGAGGAGAATCCGCAGCACGCCCGCGCCATCGTCCACAAGATCATCGATGCGGCCGCGGCGCGCGAGGCGGCGCGCAAGGCCCGCGAGCTCACCCGCCGCAAGGGCGCGATGGACATCGCCTCCCTTCCCGGCAAGCTCGCCGACTGTCAGGAGCGCGACCCGGCCAAGTGCGAATTGTTCCTGGTCGAGGGCGACAGCGCCGGCGGCTCGGCCAAGCAGGGCCGCAACCGCGAGGTGCAGGCCATCCTGCCCCTCAAGGGCAAGATATTGAATGTCGAGCGCGCCCGCTTCGACCGCATGCTGTCTTCCAAGGAGGTCGGCACCCTCATCCAGGCGATGGGCACCGGCATCGGCCGCGACGACTTCAACATCGAGAAATTGCGCTACCACAAGGTCGTCATCATGACCGACGCCGACGTCGACGGCGCCCATATCCGCACCCTGCTGTTGACCTTCTTCTACCGACAGATGCCCGAGATCATCGAGCGCGGCCACCTTTTCATCGCCCAGCCGCCGCTCTACAAGGTCGCCAGGGGCCGGTCGGAGGTCTACCTCAAGGACGACGCCAAGCTCGACGACTATCTCGTCGACGCCGGCATCGGCGCGATGGTGCTCGAGACGGCGGAGGGGCCTCGCTCGGGCGAGGATCTGCGCCAGCTTGCCGAACATGCCAGGCGGATGCGCAGCCTGATGCGCTACGTGCCGCGGCGCTACGATCCGATGCTCATCGAGGCGCTGGCGCTTTGCGGCGCGCTCAACCCCCATCTGCGCGACCGCGCCGGCGCCGTCGCCCGGACCGCCGCCTGGCTGCAGGCGGGGGACGACGACGCGCTATGGACCGGCGAGCTCGGCGCCGACGGCGATTATGTCCTGCGCCGCCTGTGGCGCGGAGTCACCGACCACCATATCGTCGACCACAAGTTCGTCGCCTCGGCCGAGGCGCGCAAGCTGCACGGCCTCGCCGCCGAGCAGGCGCCGGCTTATGCCGCCCAGGCGCGCCTGGTGTCGCTGAAGAGCGCCGCCGCGGCGTCCGAGGAGCCGGCGCAGGAGGAGGACACGCCCGGCGCGGCGCTCGGGCCCTCGCCCGACAAGGCGCCCGACCCGCGCGGCAGCCTCGTCCGCCGCCCGACCGAGCTCCTGGAGGCGATCCTCGCCGCCGGCCGCAAGGGCCTCTCGGTGCAGCGCTACAAGGGCCTAGGCGAGATGAACGCCGACCAGCTCTGGGAGACGACGCTCGATCCGGACAACCGCTCCCTGCTCAGGGTCGAGGTCGCCCAGGCCGACATTGCGGACGAGATATTCACCCGCCTGATGGGCGACGTCGTCGAGCCCCGCCGCGAGTTCATCCAGGAAAATGCGCTGAACGTCGCGAATTTGGACGTCTAGCCCCGTTCAGCGCTTGGTCTCGGCTCCGAAGATGAAGGAATAATCGGAGGCATAGGCTCCGGCGCCGCTCTCACGGGTGATCCGTCGTAGCCCGTTGCCGCCCGTCTGCAGCAGCTGCGGCGTCGCGATGCTCGCATAATTGGCGTGGCAGTCCATGCACGAGGCGGAGCTCTGCTGGAACGTCTCCAGCGACGTGTTGGCGACGATCTGCCCCTTGCCGCCGCTGGCGCCGGCCGGCACCGGGTCGCCCATCGGCAACTTCAGCCTAGACTGGGCCTGCAGCCTGACGCTCTTCCGCGGCCACTGGACGTTGATGAGCCGATAATAATTGAACACCGAATTCGGCGCCTGCTGGGCGAGCAGGCCCCACACATAGGCCGTGACCGCGTTGGCGGTGTCGTCGACCGGGTTCAGGCGCGTGACCTGCATCGGCGCATCATAGGGGTCGCACTTGCTTGAGCCGAGCAGGCAGGGCGTCGGCGGCGCGTTGTGAACGCATTTGTAGGCGTTCTTGGACGGGTCGCAATTCGGGTTGAAGTAAGTGTAGCCGGGGGAGGGCTTGCGCAGTCCCTGCGTCGGCAGTTTGGGCGGCGACCAGCCGTTCGTGCCCCCCTCGTCGGGCGAGTTGTCGATCTGCTCGAACGTCGCCCACAGCCATTGCTGGGCGCCGGTGGTCTTGCGAAGGATATGAAGCCCGACCAGGCCCACCGTCGCGGTCACGCTCTTCTTGGTCCCCGGATCCCAGATCCGAGCCATCGCGGTCTTGTAGCGATAGTCGAGGCTGTGGTCGTCCGGCAGCCGGATCCACGCCGCCTTGATCTCCATCGAGCCGACCCGGTCGCGTCCGCTGTAGACGGCCTGGCTGCCGGTGCAGTCGGTGTCGATCCAGCCGGGGAAGCTCCCCGAGGGCAAAGTCATGCCGCCGATATGCCCGCTTGGCGGATGCGTTTCGGGATCGGGTTTGCCGACCTGCTTGGCGCAGCTGAGCTGCCCGGCCCTGGTGCGCAGATCGAAATCGGGTTGGGTGATGAACTTGTATTCCGCCTCGTTGAGCCTGATCTCGTAATGCGTGATATCGCCGCGCTGGCTCGTCAGCCAGTGATGGCCGCTCCCCGCCTGAAAGATGTCGCTGAGGTCGATCGTTCCGAACTTGGAGGTCCGGCTCAGCTGCTTCAATCCGCCGGGCGAGGGCGCGGAAGAACCGCCGCCGAAGACGTCGGCCGCCTCGTGATAGGTTTCCCACGTGGTGGGATTCATATCGCCGGGTTTGCCGAAATCCTTCGCGGCCACGCTCGGGCCGGTCGGCCAGTTGAGCGCGATGAACGACTGCCAGGCGAAGCAATCCACAGACGCGGCGGCGCTGGGGTCGGGCGAGTTTCCCGCGCTCGTGGGCAGCATCGGCGCGAGCTGCGGCGCAGCGCCGTTCGGGCAGGGAGAGCCGCCGGTCGACGCGGCGGCATTGTGGACGTCACCCCGCTGCCCTGACGCCTCCCTGCGATCGCAGCCGCCAAGACCCATCGCGGCCGCCAAGCCGAAGCATAGCAGAGTCCGCCCGGGAGTGCCGATTTTCAAGGATCCACGCGTCATGATCGCCTCCTGCCCGGGAACCGGGGCGGTCAGGCCCCACCTCAACACCTCACCTCACGCCGGACTTGCCCCATACTTCGAGACAATCATTATGCGTCATTTTCGGCGGACGTTGCGCGAAAATAACGATTGTTCAACGGAGGCTAGTACGGGGTTTGATCTGTCTCAAGCGACAAAATTGCCGGCCGGACTTATAACCTGCGTATAGCCTCGCTAGTCTGAAGCCATGGCCGACAGCATTTCGCCATCCGAGGCGCCGTCGCCCTTCGCCGGCGAGCTGTTCTTCCCCATCTATCGGCCCGCGACATACGGCCGGTGGGAAGTGGTGATCGGCGGCGTCGGCTTCGCGCCCGGCTATTGGAGCGGCCCGTCGCTCGTCTCCGGCATGGCCGCCTTGCTGCGCGACGGCGAGACCTGGATGTCGATCTCCCCGCTCGAGATCGAGAGCGAGGAGATCGGAATCAGGGCCGGGCGCGGCCATGTCCTCATTCTCGGCCTCGGTCTCGGCTGGGCGGCGGCCGCCACGGCCTGTCTTCCCGCGGTCACCCGCGTTACCGTCGTCGAACGCGACCCCGAGGTGATCGCCCTCCATCAGGCGCTCGACATCTTTTCCCAGCTCGAGCCGGAGGCGAGGGCGAAGCTCGAAATCGTTGAAGCCGATGCCTTGGCCTACCTCCCCGCGGAACCCGTCGAGTTGATGATCGCGGACATCTGGCAGCCGCTGGTCGGCGGCGACCGGGTCACCGAGGTCCGGCTTATGCAGGCGAACGTCCGCGCGCGATCGGTCTATTTCTGGGGGCAGGAGTTGGAGATCGCCCGCCATGCCGCGGCGGCGGCACGGCCCTGTGACGACGACGGCGTCGCCACGATCGCCGCAGCCTTCGGCCTGCCGCTCGTGGGCCCGGGAACGCCCGGATACGCGGCGAGGGTCGCGGCGGCCGCGGAACGCTGGATGCGCGGCCGCTGGCTTCCGGCGCAGGAGCGATAGACGCCGCTCAGATCGTCGTCGCCCCGTCCTGCGCCGGCTTCGCATCGCTGTCGTCCCCCGCCGGCGGGCCGACCGACCAGCGCTGCGCGAGGCATTTCGCCAGAGCGCCGATCGCGGTTTTGCTGCCGGCCAGCGGCAGGGTATCGAAATTGCGGCCGTTCTGGCTGATCCGCATGCCCCGCGCGCTGGTGAAGGCGGTGAGGAAGGTGCCGCTCGCCTGCCCGCCGGGGGTGACGGTGAAGAACAGGCCCGGGCCGTCGCTGTCGATATTCTCGCGGGCCGTTGCTTCGACCGGATAGGCCTTGGCGTTCTCGAAGCTGAGGCTCAGCGCATAGCTCCGGCCGTCCTTCAGGCTGTTCCACTCGCGGTTCTGGAGCAGGAAGGCGAGCTTCTCCGCGCCCGCAAAGCCCCAGACGGTGAGCATCGTGCCTTGGGGCGAGGTCGCCTGCACCATGCAGCCGTTGGGCATGGTCGCCAGAGCCCATCCGCCCATAGCCTCGTCACTCTGGCCGAACGCGGCGGCGGAAGGCGCCGCGAGCAGCAAGACAGCCATTACACGCCGGAACATATTGGGCTCCTTTCGGTCCCACCCGCGTCAGCTCCTGGTTGCAGTCGGAAACCAGCCGTCTTGGCTTTGGTTGCAGCGCTTCTTTCGGCCCGCCGCTAGGCCCGCCCGCCGTGGCCGCTCTTTCCGTCGTCCCCCGGCGCTGCGGACTGGTCGCTCCTCCCCAGGATTTCTTCCGCTACCCGGTGGGTGCGTTCGTTGTCGACGTCGATGGCGAGGCGGCCGTCGCTGGCGACGAGCGGCCGGATCGCGATTCCGAAGCGACGGGAGAAATGGCGGAACATGCCCTCCAGGGTGAGCAGCCGCGAGACGTAGAGGAGCAAGGTGGTAAGGCCCAGGGCCTTCACCGCCCGCCTCTTGTGCTTGGCGAACTGGCCGCCGAGGCGGAAGCTCTCGGTCGCCTGGAGCGCCTGCGCGCCGCCCAGCCAGAATAGGTTGCAGTTGGAATAAGCCCCGCCGCGGAACGCGTAGAAGCGGCGCTGGCCGTCCGGGTGGGCGGCGAGGATGTCCTTCTGCTCGGCCATCATCGCAATCGCGTCGGCGCCGGTCCGCTCGCCCTCCTCATGGATCGAGCGCATCCCCTCCGGCGTCATCAGCACGTTGTCGGCGGTGATGATGAGCAGGGGAAAGCCGGTGGCCCGGCTCGCCTCGATCACGCTCTCGACGATGTTCGGCCGCGCCTCGAGCGGCGTCAACCGTCGCGCGGCGACGAGACGGGCGACCGTCCGCTCGCGCGCTATGGCGGCGAAATCGTCGACCGAGACGTAGAGCGGCGCTTCCGGCCAGGCCGCTTCGGCGATCCTCAGCACCCGGCCGACCATTGCTTCCCCCTTCACCGGCACCAGCGCCTTGTGGCTGACCCCCGCCGCGGCGGCGAGCGGGTCCGGGGAAGCCGAACGGCGGCCGGCGAGGACGAGGATTTTCGGGATCATGTCAGGCGGCCCGGGCGCCGATCGCTTTCTGGCGGCGGCGCTGGACCGACGAGCCGAGGCCGATCGCCTCGCGATATTTGGCGACGGTGCGCCGCGCGATGTCGAAGCCCTTGGCGCGGAGCAGGTCGACGAGCTGGTCATCGGAGAAGATCGCGTCCGGGCACTCGGCGACGATCAGCGCCTTGATGTGGCTCTTCACCGCCTCTGCCGACACCGCCTCGCCGCCGTCGGAGGACTGGATGCCGCTGGTGAAAAAATATTTGAGCTCGAAGAGGCCGCGCTCGCACGAGAGATATTTGTTCGAGGTGACGCGGCTGACGGTCGATTCGTGCATTCCGATCGCCTCCGCCACCTGCCGCAGGGTCAGCGGCCGAAGGTAGGCGACGCCGCTTCGAAAAAAACCTTCCTGCTGCTTCACGATCTCGCTCGTCACCTTGACGATAGTGCGGGCGCGCTGGTCGAGCGCCTTGATCAGCCAGTTGGCGCTGGCGAGGCAGTCGGAAAGCCAGGCCTTCGACCGCCGGTCCTGCGCCCCGCCGGCGAGCTCCGCATAATAGCGCCGGTCGACGAGCAGCCTGGGCAGGGTCGCGCCGTTGAGCTCGATCGCCCAGCCCGCGACGCGCCGCGCGACGAACACGTCCGGCACCACCGCCTCGATCCGCTCCCCCTTTGCGAAGCGGCAGCCGGGCTTGGGATCGTAGGCGCGAAGCTCCCGGATCATGTCGGCGAGGTCCTCCTCGTCGACGCCGCAGATCCGCCGCAGCGCCGGCAGGTTGCCGCGGGCGAGATAGTCGAGATTGTCGATGAGCCGCGCCATCGCCGGATCGTAGCGGTCCGCCTCCTTGGCTTGCAGCTTCAGGCATTCCGCGAGCGAGCGGGCGGCGATGCCGGCGGGATCGAAGCCTTGGACGACCGCCAGCACCCGTTCGACCTCGCCGAGAGGGACGCCGAGGCGCCGCGCCAAGTCGAGCGGCGGCACGAGGAAATAGCCCGTCTCCTCGATCTGCTCGATGATCGCGGTGGCGATCATCAGGTCGGCGCCGGAGAGACGCTCGCCCGCCTGGGCGACGAGATGCTCGTGGAGCGACAGCCCCTCGCTCGCGAAGCTGTCGAAATCCGGGCCGTCGCCCTCGCCGCCGCCGCCGCCGAGACCTTCCAGGCCAAGGCCGCCGTCGAGACCCCGGTCGGAGGCACTGTCCTGGTGGAAATTCTCGTCGTCGAGGTCCATGTCGAGCGGCGCGTCGGCGGCGCCTTCGCCCTTCGCGACCAGTTCGTCGACCGTCTCTGTCTCGCCGCCCTCAGTGAGGTCCGGCGCCTCCGCCTCCGCCGACGGGGCGGGCCCGTCCTCGCCGTCGCCGCCGGCGGCCTCGAGCAGCGGGTTCTTCTCCAGCTCCTCGGCGATGAAGCTCTCCACCTCGAGGTTCGAAAGCGCCAGCAGCCGGATCGCCTGCTGGAGCTGCGGCGTCATCACCAGCGACTGGCTCTGCCGAAGGTCGAGGCGCGGCCCGAGGTTCACGTCACCGCTCGAAGCTCTCGCCGAGGTAGAGGCGGCGGACGTTGGGATCGGCGACCAGGGCCTCGGGGCTGCCGGCGAACAGCACCTGGCCGTCGTAGATGATGCAGGCGCGGTCGACGATGTCGAGGGTCTCGCGGACGTTGTGGTCGGTGATCAGCACGCCGATGTCGCGCTTCTTCAGCTCGCGGACCAGCTCGCGTATGTCGGTGATGGAGATAGGGTCGATGCCGGCGAACGGCTCGTCGAGCAGCATGATCGAGGGCTCCGCGGCCAGCGCTCGGGCGATCTCGCAGCGCCGCCGCTCGCCCCCGGACAGCGCCATGGCTGGGGCGTCGCGCAAGTGGGCGATGTGGAACTCTCCGAGCAATTGCTCGAGCCGCTCGCGCCTGACCGCCTTGTCCGGCTCGGCGACCTCGAGCACCGCGGAGATGTTCTGCGCGACGGTGAGGCCGCGGAAGATCGACGTCTCCTGCGGCAGATAGCCAAGGCCGAGGATGGCGCGGCGGTACATGGGAAGGCCGGTAATGTCGCTGCCGTCGAGCAGAATCCGCCCCCGGTCAGGCCTCACCAGCCCCATGATCGAATAGAAGCAGGTCGTCTTGCCGGCGCCGTTGGGGCCGAGCAGCCCGACCACCTCGCCGCGCGCGACGGCGAGCGAGACCTCTTGCAGCACCACCTTGCGGTCGTAGGATTTGGCGATCGAGACGACCGACAGGCCGCGCGTCGGCGCCTCGGCCGCGCCCGCCTCGTCAACCCGGTGAATGACGCTGGCCTCGTTCAACGATCGCTCCCACCTCGTCGCCACACTTAGGCGCGCGGATCGCCCGCCTCAACTGGCAAGCTTCGTGCATGGAGGTTAAATTTCGGATGGCGGGCGAAAAAGCGGCGCTCAGTCGTGGCGCTGCGGCACCGTGAAGGTGCCGGAAACGCGGCCGCCGCTGCCCGGCCCGCCGCCGTCGACCACGGCGCGTCCCGAGCGAAGGTCGATGACCAGGCGGCCGCCCTTGACCCGCGAATCCCCGCGTACCAGCGAGACCGAGCCGACCAGGGTGATGATCCTTTGCTCGAGGTCGTAGATGCCGACGTCGCCCCTCGCCATTTCGCCTGGGCCGTTGACGGTGACTCCGCCGGTCGCGTCGAGCCGCTTGATCTGGACGCCGCCGGTATTGGCGTAGGCGACCGTCACCCGCGCAGCGGTCAGGGTCATCTCGGCCTGGCGGGCGACGACGTTGCCCGAGAAGATGGCGCGGTCGGCGCGGTCCTGCACCTCGATCCGGTCGGCCGAGACGTCCACCGGCGCGTTGCTGTTGTGCCCCTTGAGCACCGAGCTCTGGCCGTTCGCCGGCGCCAGAGCGGCGGGCGCGGCCAGCGCGGCCGCCGCGGTGGCGAGGAGGGGGAAAGCGGCTCTCATTTCTTCCTCCTGAGGCCGCCCTGCGCGATATGCAAGTGGGCGCGGCCGGTGAGCGTCACCTGCCGGTTCCTGAGGTCCGCCGACATCGCGCCGGCCGAAAAGCTGCCGAGCGGCATCCGGCCCTGGACGCCGTCGCTGCCGGCCAGGCGATGGTTGTTCAAATCGAGGTTCACGTTGCTGGTCTCGAGATGATAGCCGTTGGCGCCGTTGACCGTGATCTGCCCGATCACATCGGCTTTCTGCTGGTCCATATGGTATCTGGCCCGGCCAGCCGCGATTGTCGCCGGCCCGTCGGTCAGCTGGATCTGGGCGGCCATGCCGTCGATGTCGATGATCGGCACGCTGGAGGTCTTCTGCACCGCCTTTTGCGCCTCCACCGTGAACGGCCGGCCCTGGTTGTCGACGCCGCGATATTGCGCCGTCTGGGTCTTCATCCGCTCGTGCGCGACGTCCACCTTCTTCTTGTCGAGCAGGAAGCTCACCTCCTTGTTCTTGCTGAGCGGCGACAGCAGGAGATAGGCGAGCAGCACCCCGACCGCGGCCGGCAGGGCGATCTTGAGCAGCCGGACGAGCCAGTCGTGGAAGCTGCCTGGCCTCGCCCAGCCGCGCTTCACCACCCGGTCGCGCTTGGCGAGCTCAGACATGGGCGAAGATGTCGACCTCCGCCCACCCAGCCAGATCGAGCATCGCCCGGTGCGGCAGGAAGTCGAAGCAGGCGCGGGCGAGGCCCGCACGGCCTTCGCGCTCAAGCCTTTCGTCCAGCTTTTCCTTCAGCTGGTGGAGGAAGCGCACATCGGACGCGGCATAATCCTTCTGCGCGTCCGAAAGCTCCGGCGCCCCCCAATCGGAGCTCTGCTGCTGCTTAGAGATGTCGATCTGCAGCAACTCCTTGATCAGCTCCTTGAGGCCGTGGCGGTCGGTATAGGTCCTGACCAGCCGCGAGGCGGTCTTGGTACAATAGACCGGCTCCGCCATCACCCCGAGATAGGCGCGCATGATGGCGAGGTCGAAGCGGGCGAAATGGTAGAGCTTGAGCCGCGCCGGGTCGGTCAACACCGCCTTGAGGTTGGGCGCCGCATAGTCGCTCTGCGGTCCGAAGCGGACGAGATGCTCGTCGCCGCCGCCGTCCGAGATCTGGACGAGGCACAGCCGGTCGCGGCCCGGATAGAGGCCCATCGCCTCGGTATCGACGGCGACTGGCCCGGCGGCGAGGACGCCCTCGGGCAGATCCTCTTCGTGGAAATGGACGGTCATGAAGGCGAGATAGGCCGAAGCGCCGCCCGTCTCAATGGCGAGACGTCGGCCGTGCTTCCCCTCCCTGCCAAAGGGGGGGCAGGGGTGGGTGCGCCGAAGGCGCCGAAACGCCGGCCTCGCCAGCAAACTCGCTTCGCTCGAACCCACCCCCGTCCCCTCCCTTGCACCCTTGCAGGGAGGGGAGTCAGCCGTTGCCTCAACCGCCGCCTGCTCTCTCCCGCCGCCGCCGCGCCAGCATGTTCAGCCCCTCCACCGCGGCGGAGAAGGCCATCGCCGCGTAGATATAGCCCTTGGGCACGTGCACCCCGAAGCCGTCGGCGATCAGCACCGCGCCGATCATCAGCAGGAATCCCAAGGCCAGCATCACCACGGTCGGGTTGCGGTTGATGAAATTGGCGACCGGATCGGCCGCGAACAGCATCACGCCTACCGCGACGATCACGGCGACCACCATGATCGCCAGCTCCTCGGTCATGCCGACCGCGGTCAGGATCGAATCGATCGAGAAGACGACGTCGAGGGCGAGGATCTGAACGATCGCGGCGCCGAAGCCGAGGACTGCGCGCGACGTGTCGAACAGATCGTCCTCGTCGCCAGGCTGGACGTTGTGGTGGATTTCCTTGGTCGCCTTCCAGACCAGGAACAGCCCGCCGACGATCAGGATCATGTCGCGCCACGAGAAAGCGGTCTCGAAGCTCGGCTGACCGTGCGCGCCCGGCGGGCCCGCGAGGCCGAGATCGAACACCGGCGCGGTCAACCCGGCCAGCCATGCGATGGTCGAGAGCAGGGCCAGTCGCAGCACCAGCGCGAGGCCGATGCCGATCCGTCGCGCCCGGCTCCGCTCAGCCTCGGGCAGCTTGTTCGACAGGATCGAGACGAAGATAAGGTTGTCGATGCCGAGCACCACCTCCATGACGATGAGGGTGGCGAGCGCCGCCCAGGCTTCGGGATCGGCAAACGTCTGAACGAGGCTGGCCATGAGGCTTCCGGCGCGGTCGATGGAGCCTTCCCTCTGCCCCAAGCGGCGGCGGCGTGCCAGCCCCGCGCTTCCGCGGGAACGGGCCCGGCGCGAATCCCCTCGCCGGGTTGGCTTTTTTGCGCTATGTGAGTCGGGAGTGCGCCCCAAGAAACGGCGCATGAGGCCGTTTGCGCGACAGCCCAGCGCGGTGGTCCTAAGGGAGCATAGGGCGCTGGAAAGTTATTGAGGACCATGGGTTTCGACAGAGGGCGTCGCGGGGAGCGCGGCGGGCGCGGCAGAGACAAGCGCGACGGATTTGGAGACGACAATTTCTACGCGGGCGGTGACGACCGGGGCGGTGGCGGTGGCGGTGGCGGCGGCTATCGTGGCGCCGGCGGAGGCGCCGGCGGTGGCTATGGCGACCGCGGCGGCTTCGGCGGCGGCGGCGGTTTCCGCGGCGGCGGCGGTGGCGGCTTCGGCGGGGCCGGCGGCGGCGGCGGCTTCCGCGGCGGCGGCGCGGGCGGCATGCCCCCGCAGGTCGTCGGCGAAGGCAAGGGCGTCGTTAAATTCTTCAACGGGCAGAAGGGCTTCGGCTTCATCGTCCGCGACGACGGGGGCGAGGACGTGTTCGTCCACATCTCCGCGGTCGAGCAGGCGGGCCTCACCGGCCTCGCCGAGGGCCAGCCCCTCTCCTTCACCCTCGTCGATCGCGGCGGCCGCATCTCGGCGACCGACCTCAAGATCGAGGGTGATCCGCTTCCGGTCACCGAGCGCGCGCCGCGTGAGCCGCGCCCGGGGGGCGCGGGCGGCGCCGGTGGCGGCTTCGGCGGCGGCGGCCCGCAGCGGCAGCTGACCGGCGAGAAGGCGCAAGGCACGGTCAAGTTCTTCAACGCCATGAAGGGCTTCGGCTTTATCGCCCGGGACGACGGGCAGCCGGACGCCTTCGTCCACATCTCGGCCGTCGAGCGGGCTGGCCTCAACGGCCTCAACGAGGGCGACCGGGTCGAGTTCGAGCTCGAGGTCGACCGCCGCGGCAAGACCGCCGCCGTCAACCTGGTGCCGATGACCTCTTAATATCCCGTCCTTCCTGGGGCGAAAGAAACCCGGCCGTTCCCCCGGGACCGGCCGGGCTTTTTCTGCCGCCGCGCAGCGGCAATATATCCCGCGGCTGTGCCGCTGACGATGCCTGCGCACGGTTTCACGCAAAGACGCTAGAGCGCGAAGCTATTCCTGCAAAGGCCTCGGCGGCCATGCTCAGCAGCCCGGATTTGCCTTGTCCCCTTTTGCGCCTTCGCGCCTTTGCGTGAACCGCGCGAGGCGCCCTCAAGCGACGGAGCGCCAGCGCAACGTCTCTCCCGCATGGAAGGGTATGAGCTCGCCAGCTTCCCCCGCGATCTTCGGCGGGACCTTCACTTCGGCTCGCTCGAGGCTGATCCTGCCCTCGTTCAGCGGCAGCCCGTAGAAAAGCGGGCCGTGCTCGGAGGCGAAGGCCTCGAGCCGGCTCAGCGCACCTTCCTCCTCGAAGGCGGCGGCGTAGCTTTCAAGCGCGAAAGGCGCGTTGAAGATGCCGGCGCAGCCGCACGCCGCTTCCTTCGCCTCGACGGCGTGGGGCGCGCTGTCGGTGCCGAGGAAGAATTTGGGGGAACCCGATGTCGCCGCGCGCCGCACGGCCAGCCGATGCGCCTCCCGCTTGGCGACGGGCAGGCAATAAGCATGCGGCCTGAGCCCGCCGGCGAACAAGGCGTTGCGGTTGATATGCAGGTGGTGCGGCGTCATCGTCGCCGCGAGGTTTGGTCCTTCGGCCATCACGAAGTCGACCGCGTCGGCGGTCGTGATATGCTCGAACACCGCCTTGAGGCCGGGGAAATCCCTGACCAGTGGCGCGAACACGCGCTCGATGAACACCTTCTCCCGGTCGAAGATGTCCACCGCCGGGTCCGCCACCTCGCCGTGGACGAGCAGCGGCATGCCGATCCGCTCCATCGTCTCGAGTACGCGGCTTATATTGCGGACGTCGGTGACCCCGAAGGCGGAGTTGGTGGTGGCGTGCGCCGGATAGAGCTTGGCCGCGATCCACACCCCCGCCTCGTGCCCCTGCCGGAGCTCCTCCGGCTCGAGGCCGTCGGTCAGATAGCAGGTCATCAGCGGCGTGAAGCCAGGCCCTGCCGCCGCGCGGATGCGCTCCCGATACGCCTCCGCCGCTTCGACCGTGGTGACAGGCGGCACCAGGTTCGGCATGACGATGGCCCGGGCGAATTGCCGCGCCGTCCACGGCGCCACCGCCGCCAGCATCGCCCCGTCGCGCAGGTGGACATGCCAGTCGTCGGGACTGCGGAGGGTGAGGATTTCGGTCATCGCTTGGGTTCGGGTCGCCCGATCCCTATCAAGGGTCCATGGCCGCGACCACCCTTGCCGACCGCGCGCTCCTTCGCCTCTCCGGCGAAGAGGTACGCGGCTTCCTCCAGGGCCTCGTCACCAGCGACCTCGCCTTGCTCGCGCCGGAGCGGCCGCTCTGGGCCGGCCTGCTGACCCCGCAGGGCAAGGCGCTGTTCGACTTCCTCCTGTGGGCCGACGGCGACGACGTGCTGGTCGATTGCGAAGCCGGGGCGGCCGCCGACCTCGCCAGGCGCCTCACCCTCTACCGCCTGCGCCGCCGCATCGTCATCGCCCCGGAGGAGGGCCTGGCGGTTCATTGGTCGGCGGAAGGCGCAGAGGGCGTGCCGGATCCGCGCTTGCCCGCGCTCGGCCGCCGCTGGCTCGCGCCCGCCGGAGAGCCGGCCCAGGGATGGCTCCGCCACCGCCTGTCGCTCGGCGTGACGGAGGGGCGCTCCGAGCTCGGCATCGACAAAACCCTCTGGCTCGAATGCAACGCCGCCGAGCTGAACGGCGTCAGCTTCACCAAGGGCTGCTACGTCGGCCAGGAGAATACGGCCCGCATGAACTACCGCTCCAAGGTCAACCGCCGCCTCGTCGTCGTGCCGACGGCCGCGCCCGGCGAACGCACCCGCATCCACTATCCCGACCTCGCCCTCGCCGTGGAGCACCGGCGCATCGAGGATCTCGGCGGCGCCCTCATCCCGGACTGGCTCGCCGCGGCGCTCAGCTGATCTCCGCGAAGGCGCGCACTGGGAAGGTGCCCATTCCGGCCACCTTGGGCGGCGCGGCGGTGAAGCGGAAGCCATCGACCGGCAGAGCGCCAAGGTTCGTCATATGCTCGCAGATCAGCACGCCGGCGCCGAGCAGGATCGTGTGCACCGGCCGCGCGCGGGCGGCGGTGTCGTCGATATTGTGGCTGTCGATGCCGACCAGGACGGCGCCGCGTTCGGCGAGGAGGCGCGCGGCGGCCTCGGTGAGATAGGGGTGGCCCGACTGATAGGCTTCGGTACGCCAATGGCGGTCCCAGCCGGTGTGGACCAGCACCGCCTTGCCGGCCACGTCGAGCCGTTCGAACAGGTCTGGGCCGATCGCCGGCCCCTCGCTCCGCACCACGAGGCCGGGCAGCCCTGCCAGCCGCTCCAGCGCCACCGCAGAGAGGTCGTCGCCCGCCTCGAAGCGGTGGAAGGGCGTGTCGAGATAGGTGCCGGTATTGGCGACCATGTCGATGCGGCCGATCTGGAAGGTCGAGCCGTCGTCATAATTCGCGGCCGAAGCCTCCCGGCTCCAATAGTCGCAGATATGCGGCCCCGGCAAACCCTTGTAGGTCGTCATGCCCGCCTCGATCGCGTGGCTGAGGTCGATCAGCCTTTGGCCCATAGCCGCCATAATGCCACGGCCGCGATCAGCAGCCAGAGGATATTAAGCGTCGCCGAAGGCAAAGCGCGGTGCCAGAGGCCGTTCACCACGAAGCCTGCCGCCCCGACCAGGTTCATCCATTGAAACGCCCGGGAGCGGCCGGTCAGCCGGCCGGTCGTCACCAGCAGATAAGCGAGGAGAATAAGGCCGGCGCCGAGCCAGCCCACGCCTTCAACGAAGAGTAATGTGGCGGTCAGGCCGCGAGGTTCCTCAGCACGTAATGGAGGATGCCGCCGTGGCGGAAATATTCGAGCTCGTTCAGCGTGTCGATCCGCACCCGCGCCGGGAAGTCGAAGCTCGTCCCGTCGGCGCGCCTCACTTTGACCTCGATCTCCTGCCGCGGAGTCACCTCGGCGATGCCGGCGACGCTCACTTCCTCGCTGCCGTCGAATTGCGGCGGCTCGCCGACGAACTGGAGGGGCAGCACGCCCATGCCGACCAAGTTCGAGCGGTGGATCCGTTCGTACGTCTCGGCGATGACCGCGCGGACGCCGAGCAATTTGGTCCCTTTGGCGGCCCAGTCGCGCGACGAGCCGGTGCCATATTCCTTGCCCGCCACCACGACGAGCGGCACGCCTTCCGCCTTGTAGCGCATCGCCGCATCGTAGATCGGCATCACCTCGCCCGACGGCAAATGCTTCGTGACCCCGCCCTCGATGCCCGGCGTCATGCGGTTCTTGATGCGGATGTTGGCGAAGGTGCCGCGCATCATCACTTCGTGGTTGCCGCGGCGGGCGCCGTAGGAATTGTAGTCGCCCCGCGCGACCTGGTGCTCGCTGAGGTAGGCCCCGGCCGGGCTGTCGGGCTTGATCGCGCCGGCCGGGGAGATGTGGTCGGTGGTGATCGAATCGCCGAATATCGCCAGCAGACGCGCCCCGGCGACGTCGGACGGCGGCACGGGCGTCATCGACATGCCCTCGAAATAGGGCGGGTTCTGGATGTAGGTCGAACCCGCCGACCAGGCATAGGTCTCGCCGCCGGCGAGCGGGATGCCGCGCCACTTGTCGTCGCCCTGGTAGACGTCGGCATAGCGGGCGCGGAACAGGTCGCCATGGACATAGGTGTCGATCAGCCGCCGCACCTCTTCATTGGTCGGCCACACGTCCTTCAGATAGACGTCCGTCCCGTCCGAGCCGCGCCCGAGCGGGGTCTCGATCATGTCCTCGATCACCGTCCCCTTCAGCGCATAAGCGACGACGAGGGGCGGCGAGGCGAGATAATTGGCGCGCACGTCCGGCGACACCCGCCCTTCGAAATTGCGGTTGCCCGAGAGCACCGAGGCGGCGACCAGGTCGTTCTTGTTGATCGCCTCGGAGACCGGCGCGGGGAGCGGCCCCGAATTGCCGATGCAGGTCGTGCAGCCATAGCCGGCGAGGTTGAAGCCCAAGGCGTCGAGGTCCGCCTGCAGCCCCGATTTGACCAGATAGTCGGTGACCACCTTCGAGCCCGGCGCCAGCGAGGTCTTGACCCAGGGCTTGCGCGTCAGGCCCTTGGCCCGCGCCTTGCGCGCCACCAGGCCCGCGGCGACCAGCACCGCCGGGTTGGAGGTGTTGGTGCACGAGGTGATCGCGGCGATGACGACGTCGCCGTGGCCGAGGTCGACGGGCGGGGCGTCGCCCGTCGGACCCTCGTGCTCGCCCTTGGCCGGCGCGGCGACCGGCACGCGTTGCTCGAGCTCGGCCAGCGCGTGGCCGTATTCCTTCGTGAAATTGGCGACGAACTCCTCGTCGACGCGGGAGAGCGGCACCTTGTCCTGCGGCCGCTTCGGCCCGGCGAGCGAGGGCTCGACGGTCGCCATGTCGAGCGCCAGCGTGTCGGTGAAGACCGGCTCGTGGATATGGCCGGGTTCCAGCCACAGGCCCTGCGCTTTGGCATAGGCCTCGGTCAGCGCGATCTGCTCGTCGGGGCGGCCGGTCAAACGCAGATAGTCGATCGTCTTGGCGTCCACCGGGAAGAAGCCGCAGGTCGCGCCATATTCGGGCGCCATGTTGGCGATCGTCGCGCGGTCGGCGACCGACAGCGCCGAGACTCCGTCGCCGTAGAATTCGACGAAGCGGCCGACGACGCCCTTTTGCCGCAGCATCTGGGTGACGGTGAGGACGAGGTCGGTGGCGGTGATCCCCTCGCCCAGCGCGCCGGTCAGATGGAAGCCGACCACTTCTGGGATCAGCATCGAGACCGGCTGGCCGAGCATCGCCGCCTCCGCCTCGATCCCGCCAACTCCCCAGCCCAGCACGCCGAGGCCGTTGACCATCGTCGTGTGGGAATCGGTGCCGACGAGGGTGTCGGGGTAGGCGACTTCGCCGCCGTCCTCGGCCTTGGACGACCACACCCCGCGGGCGATATATTCGAGGTTGACCTGGTGGCAGATGCCGGTGCCGGGCGGCACGACCTCGAAGTTGCGGAACGCCTTGGAGCCCCATTTCAGGAACTCGTAGCGCTCGTAATTGCGTTCATATTCGAGCGCGACATTATGCTCGAACGATTTGGGCGTGCCGAACTCGTCGACCATCACCGAATGGTCGATGACGAGGTGGACCGGGACCAGCGGGTTGATCTTCTCCGGGTCGCCCTTCAGCGCCGCCATCGCGTCGCGCATCGCCGCGAGGTCGACCACGGCGGGGACGCCGGTGAAATCCTGCATCAGCACCCGGGCGGGGCGATACTGTATCTCCCGCGCCGGGCCGGCGGGATCGTCCTGCCAGTCGACCAGCGCCTGGATGTCGGCGCGGGTGACGGTCTTGCCGTCCTCGAAGCGGAGGAGGTTCTCGAGGAGGACCTTCATCGAGAAGGGCAGGCGATCGACGGAGCCGAGGGCGGCGGCGATCTTGGAGAGGGAATAATAAGCGTATTTGCGGCCACCTACGTCCAGTTCGCTGCGGGTCTGGAGGGTGTCGTTGCCAACGGCGGTCATTCGCCTGTCCTTGCGCTTTGGCGCGTTCTCAACCCGCAGGCCGAGATTCACGTTACGGTTGAATTCGCGGCGCTCTAGCAACGTGACGGTGAGGTGGAAAGATAGGGTGCGGATCTCGTGGAGGGTGAGATACAACCGTAAGTGGAATATAGAGAGAAAGGAGGAGCCGAAAGTGAACGATCAGCCGGCGAGCGCGAGCAGGGCCGTGGCGTCCGTGGCGGCGAGGGTGATATTGCGCATGGTGAAGCTCCCCCTTGGGCACCTACCATGGCGCGGCGGGCGGTCCGGGGCAAAGGACGGGGGAAAGGGGACACGGATGCGGTGATCTCCCCCGACAAAAACCCCGCCGCGCAAGGGGGTACGCGGCGGGGCCATGTGAACCGGCGGCGCTTGCGCGCCGGGCCGGTCTGGCCGCCAGGGAGGGGGCGGCCTGAGGCTCAGATAGGGAGCGCCGGAAAAAGTTAAAGGTCTTGTTGTGCAACCTATCTCGTCAGTCAGCGCAGGCCTGCTCCATCTGGGCGACATGCGCCTCGGGCGGGTCGCCGACCGGCGGCAGCGGCTCCGTGACGGTGATGATTTCCGCCCCGCCGAGCGCGAGGGTGCGGTGGACGGGGCATTTGCCGGCGATGTCGGCGAGCGCCGCCCGAGCGTCCGGCCCGACGTCGGCGGGAAAGAGCAGGCGGCGGGTGAAGCGGTCGCGGCCGCCGACCAGATCGTGGTCGACCGAGACCGAATAGTCGCCGAGCTCGAGACCCTTGCGCGCGGCATAGAGGCGCAAAGTCATCGAGGTGCAGGCGGCGAGCGCGGCGGAGAGCAATTGATAGGGCGTCGGCCCGTTGCCGCCGCCGCCGACCTCGACCGGCTCGTCGGCGAGGATGGCGCCGCCGGGGAGGTCGATCCGCGTCGCGAACCTCTCCTCCCCGACCGGGCGGGCGATGGCGGCCTCTACTGGCAGGCTAAACACTCGTCGTAATCGGTGGTCGCGGCCAGCTGGATCTCCTTCAATTCGGGCGTGTTGTCGGCCTCCACGCCGCCCGCGAAGCCGGCGCGCTGCACCGATTTGGAGCGCAGATAATAGAGGCTCTTGATGCCCAGCTCCCACGCCCGGAAGTGGAGCATCAGCAGGTCCCATTTGTCGACGTCGGCGGGGATGAAGAGATTGAGCGACGTCGCCTGGTCGATATAGGGCGTCCGGTCGGCGGCGAGCTCGATCAGCCAGCGCTGGTCGATCTCGAAGCTGGTCTTGAACACGTCCTTCTCTTCCGCGGTGAGGAAGTCGAGGTGCTGGACCGAGCCGCCGCGCTCGAGGATCGAGCTCCAGACGTTCTCCGTGTCCTTGGCCTTGTCCCTGAGCAGCTTCTCGAGGTGAGGGTTGCGGATCGAGAAGGAGCCGGACAGCGTCTTGTGGGTGTAGACGTTGCCCGGAATCGGCTCGATGCAGGCCGAGGTGCCGCCGCAGATGATCGAGATGGAGGCGGTCGGCGCGATCGCCATCTTGCACGAGAAGCGCTCCATCACCCCCATGTCGGCCGCGTCGGGGCAGGGTCCGCGCTCGTGGGCCAGCATCATCGAGGCTTCGTCGACCTGGGCGCGGACATGCTTGAAGATCTTGAGGTTCCAACTCTTCGCCATCGCCCCCTCGAACGGGATCGACCGCGCCTGCAGGAAGGAGTGGAAGCCCATCACGCCGAGGCCGACCGAGCGCTCGCGCATTGCGCTGTACTTGGCCCGCGCCATCTCGTCCGGCGCGCGGTCGATATAGTCGCTGAGCACGTTGTCGAGGAAGCGCATCAAATCCTCGATGAAGCCCTTGTCCTTGTTCCACTCGTCCCAGGTTTCGAGGTTGAGCGAGGAGAGGCAGCAGACCGCCGTCCGAGTCCGGCCGAGATGGTCGAGGCCGGTGGGCAAGGTGATTTCGGAGCAGAGGTTAGACGTCGTGACCTTGAGGCCGAGGTCGCGGTGATGCTTGGGCATCGACCGGTTCACCTGGTCGATGAAGATGATGTAGGGCTCGCCGGTGGCGAGGCGGGTTTCGACCAGCTTCTGGAACAGGGCGCGGGCGTCGACCGTGGCGCGTTCGGACTGGTCCTTGGGCGAGCGTAGGATCCATTCCGTTCCGTCGCGCACCGCCTCCATGAAGGCGTCGGAGACGAGCACGCCATGGTGGAGGTTCAAGGCCTTGCGGTTGAAGTCGCCCGAGGGTTTCCTGATCTCGAGGAACTCCTCGATCTCCGGGTGCGAGATGTCGAGATAGACGGCCGCCGAGCCGCGGCGGAGCGAGCCCTGGCTGATCGCCAGCGTGAGGCTGTCCATCACCCGCACGAACGGGATGATGCCGCTGGTCTTGCCGTTGAGGCCCACCGCCTCGCCGATACCGCGGACATTGCCCCAATAGGTGCCGATGCCGCCGCCGCGGCTGGCGAGCCAGACATTCTCGTTCCAGGTGCCGACGATGCCCTCGAGGCTGTCGTCGACCGAGTTCAGATAGCAGGAGATGGGCAGGCCGCGGCCGGTGCCGCCGTTCGACAGGACCGGCGTCGCCGGCATGAACCACAGCTTGGAGATGTAATCGTAGAGGCGCTGGGCGTGCTCGCCGTCGTCGGCATAAGCGGAGGCGACGCGGACGAAGAGGTCCTGGTAGGTCTCGCCCGGGAGCAGATAGCGGTCCTTCAGCGTTTCCCTGCCGAAGTCGGTGAGCAGCGAATCGCGGCCATGGTCCACCTCGACCGGATAGACTTTCGGCTTCGGCGCCTTGCCCTCGCCGGCGGCCCGCACCTTCTTCGGCGCCTCGACGGTCGCGGCGGCCACGTCGATTGCTCCCACTTCGCTGCTGCCCGAAAGGTCCATGACTACGCCCTCTACCCGTTGTTCTCAGTTCGTTCCAGCCGAATTTAATCCGACCTTAAGCTCTTTCCGAGGGGTGCGGGGCGCTTATTTCCGCTTGTCCCCGATATCCACACCGGACACAGGGAAGCGCCTCCGGACGATATGGGCCCGGCCCAAGGCGCCTACAAGCTCTAGCGTCGCCCCCTTGGCATCGCCACCAGCCATAGTGGCTCAAACCGAGTCAGCCGCCAAGACGGTAAATGACTTATCCACCGAAAAACGGCGATTTGAGGCGCGTTGCCCAGGCGCCTACAAGAGGGAGGCCAGCGAACCCGTTGGCGGAGATTCCCCGATGGTGCGCCTGCTCGTTCTCCTCCTGCTCCTCTCCGTGCCCGCCCTGGCGGACCCATCCGCCCGCCTTTCGCCCGGCGAGCATCAGGCGGTCGTGAATGACGTGCGGCTCTGGTATCGAGTCGCGGGGCGAACGTCGGGCGTGCCGGTCGTCTTCCTGCACGGGGGTCCGGGTGAAGGCAGCCAGACCTTCGCCCAATTCGCGGGGCCCGCGCTCGAGCCCGAGCTGAGGATGGTCTATCTCGACCAGCGCGGCAGCGGCCGTTCCGAGCGGCCGTGGAACCAGGCCTATTCGCTCGACTTGCTGGTCGAAGACCTCGAACGGCTACGAATCGCGTGGGGCGTGCCGAAGATCGCCCTCATCGGCCACAGCTTCGGGACGATTCTCGCCCTGGAATATGCCGCGCGTCACGCCGACCATGTCTACGCGGTGGTGCTGGCCGCGTCGGTGCCCGACATCCCCGCCGCGATCGACCTCCAGTGCGAACGGCTGTCCGCGACCGATCCCGAGGCCTTCGCCCGCGCCAGAGCCGCCCTTGCACCCGGCGGCAAAACCCGCTGCAACATCTTTCAGGCTTATTCGGGCGACAAGGCGAAGGCCTTCATCACCGCGAACATGTTCCCGAAGCCCGAGACGGGGCGGATGGTCGACGCGGCCGACAGCGAAGGCGCCCTTCGCAACACCGGCGAGTTGGGGCGCGCGCTCTTCGCCTCCGGCCTTCTGGACTATCGCCTCCAGCGAGCCGAGCGAGTGACCGCCCCGGTGCTGATCGTCGCGGGCGGCTCGGATCATCAGGCGATGGTCGAACCTCAACGCGCGCTGGCGTCTCGTCTGCCGCGCGGGCGAATCCTCGAATATCCGGGCCTGGGTCATTTCATGTTCGTCGAGGATCCGGCGAGGTTCGGCCGCGACGTCGCGGCGTTCTTCAAGAACCCTCGCTGAAAGCGCGAAAGGCAAGGCTGACGCCCGCTTCGGATGCGACTCCGATGGCGAGGCCAGCGCCGACGTCGGTCGGATAATGCGCGCAGCGGGGGATCTGGGCGAGGGCGAGGGCCGCCGCCGTCCCATAAGCGGGAAGCGCGTGCTCTGGATAGTCGCGGGCGAAGGCGCGGGCGACGGCGGCGGCCCCGGCGCTGTGGCCGGAGGGGAAGCTCGTCTCCTCCTTGGCCGTTCGCCGGCCTGGCCGCGGCTTGTGATCCTTGCCGGGGTTGGCGGCGGACCGCGGTCGCGTGCGGTCGACGCGCTTCTTGACCACGTCCTTGACGATTGTCGCCAGCGTGTGCGCGGCCAGCATCCTGAGGCCGGTCCTTGTCAGGCGACGGTCGCCGCCGATCAGGCCGACGGCGATCACCGACCCGCACAGGATCCGCAATTGGGGCTGATCGCCGAGGTCGGCCACCAAATCGAGCGCTCGCACGAGCGGCGAGCGTTCGCGCCGCCGCATCGCCGCGGCGACGGCGGCATCGGCGTCGAGCGCCGCCTCGGCCGGATCAGACGCTTTCTGTTTCTTCATCGCGCGCGAACAAGCTGTCGTAGCGGGCGAGCAGGTCGCCCGGGCCGTCGAACAGGGCGCAAGCTCCGGCTTCGAGCAACGCTTCGTCGGGGAAGCCGCCGGATCTGAAGCCGATCGCCCGTAGCCCCGCCTTCGCGGCGGCCTTCACGTCCCAGACGGAATCGCCGACGACGATCGCGTCGGCCGGCGGCAGGCGCAGCTTGGCGAGCGCCGCCTCGAAAATGTCCGGGCAGGGCTTGGAGCTGCCGGCATCGTCCCTCGAGGTCGAGGCTGAGACCAGATCCTCGGCGCCGATCAGCCCCAGATAATAAGCGACCTCCACCTCGCTCGACGATGAGGCGAGGACGATTCTGGCGCGGTCGGCGACGATCCGCTCGAACAGGGCGCGAACTCCTTCGAACGGCATCGCGCGGGGCATGTAGCAGCGCTTGAATCGGTCTCCGCGCCAGGCCTCCAGCGCTGCCTGCCCCTCCTCGCCGAGGCCCGGCAGCAGGCTCGGGATCAGATTGTCGCCGCCTTTGCCCACCTGCCAGCGTATCGCTTCCAGCGAAACGTCGCGGCCGAAATGGAGGAACGCCTCGCGCCAGGCGGCGGCGTGGAGGTCGTTGGTGTCGACCAGCGTTCCATCCACGTCGAACAGCCACGCGCGCGGCGGCCGTCCGTTGGTAAAGAGGCGGTGGGAGTCATCGTCCATGCCCGGATAACCCGCGGGCCCGGCCGGAGTTGCGCCTCAGGCGACGGCGGTGCGGAAGGCTAGCAAGGGCCCCTCGGGACAGGCGATGCCGCAGATGCGCGGATAGTGGCCAATGAACCGCTCCATCCCCGGTGAGAAAGAGAGGGTCCAGTCATTGCCGTCCTCGCACCGGAGCACGAGCTCGATGCGGCCGCGCGCGGCGGCGGTGAAGAAGGGCGAGGCGGCGGCGGTGCGCATGAAAGGGAACATGCCAGCCAAACCTTCACAAAAGCTTGCCGCTCCGCGCGTTGGCGCCCTTAATCCGGAATAAAGAACTTTCCGTCAGAAACGGCATCCTCGGGCGGAGAGGGTTTTGGGCGGCATCATCGGCAGATTCAGGGAGATCCGCAGGACGGATGGGGCGGTCGCCGACGAGGTCCGGCGCTCGCTCGTGGAAACCCTGTTCGCCTCGGCCACCTCGCTCGGCATCGGCGCGGTGAGCGGCGCCGCGGCCGGCGCCACCGTTGCCCTGTCGAGCGACGACCCCTGGCTCTCGGCCGTCGCCATCGCCATCGCGCTGACCGGGGCGCTGCGCCTCTCCCACGCCGTCTTCCTCCACCGCGGCCCCGCCCAGGACACCGTCGCCAGCGCGCGCTCCGAGACGATGTACGAGCTCGGCGCCTGGGCTTACGCCTTCCTGCTCGGCAGCCTCGCCTTCCTCACCCTCACCCGCTCGCACGACGCTCTCCTTCACTTGCTCGCGGCGGTGACGGCGAGCGGTTATGCCGCGGGCATTTGCGGCCGCAACGCCGGCCGCCCGGTGATCGCGATCGGCCAGCTGGCGCTGTCCGCCGGGCCGACCGCAGTGGGACTGTTCCTCAGCGGCAATCCGGTCCGCTGGGTGCTTGGCTGCGTCATCCTCGTCTTCATCGTCGGCATGGTCGACATCACGCTGCAGACCTATTCGGCGGTGCTGAAGGCGATGTCGGCGACGCGCGAGCAGAAGCGCCTCACCGCCCGCTTCGAGCGGCTCGCCCGCTATGACGCGATGACCGGCCTCGAAAATCGCGGCGCCTTCCAGGAGAGGCTACAGGCCGAGCTGCCCGCCGCCGCGAGCGATGGCGAGCAGGTGGCGATCCTCTGGATCGACCTCGACAAGTTCAAGGAGATCAACGATTCGCTCGGCCACCCGACCGGCGACCGAGTGCTGTGCACGGTGGCGCGCCAGCTCTCCTCGATCGTCGATGGGCGGGGCAGCGTCGCCCGCTTCGGCGGCGACGAGTTCGTCCTCCTCGCCCGCGGCAACCGCTCCGGCTTCGCCGAGGATCTCGCCAAGGAAGTGATGAGGGCGCTCTCCCTGCCGATGAACATCGAAGGCGCCTCGCTGCAGGTGACCGGCTCGATCGGCGCCGCCGTCTCTCCCCAGGACGGACGCGAAGCGGAGACATTGCTCCAGCATGCCGACATGGCGCTCTATCATGCCAAGGCGAACGGCCGGAACGACTTCTGCCTGTTCGAGGCCTCGATGGAGGAGGAGTTCCTCGAGCTGAGGCGCATGGAAGCGGCGCTGCGCGAGGCGCTCGAGAAGGAGGAGCTGGAAGTCCATTACCAGCCGATCGTCGATCTGAAGACCGGCCGCATTCGCAGCTGCGAGGCGCTCTTGCGCTGGACCCATCCGGAGCTGGGGGCGATCAGCCCGTCGCGCTTCATTCCGCTCGCCGAGAGCACCGGGCTGATCACGCCGATCAGCCACTGGGTGCTCGGCCAGGCCTGCCATGCCGCGGCGAAATGGCCGGGGGACGTCAGCGTCGCCGTCAACATGTCGCCGGCCCTGCTGAAGGATCTCCACCTCAGCCACATGATCCTTTCGGCGCTCTATACGTCGGGTCTCGCCGCGCGCCGTCTCGAGCTGGAGATCACCGAGACCGTGCTGCTCGAGGAGAATGCGCAGTCCAGCTCCCTCATCAAGGAGTTCCAGAAGATCGGACTGAAGCTGTCGATCGACGATTTCGGGACCGGTTATTCCTCGCTCGCTTATTTGAAGAAGTACCGGTTCGACAAGATCAAGATCGACACGAGCTTCATCGCCGACGTGACGCGAAGCCGCGAGGCGCGGGCGATCATCCACGCCCTCGTCGGGCTTGCCGCCGAACTCGACATGGAGATCGTCGCCGAGGGCATCGAGACCGAGACCCAATTGGGTTACGTCACCGGCGCCCGCTGCACCTCGGCGCAGGGTTTCTATCTCGGCCGCCCCGCGCCGGAGCACGAGATCCGCCGCCGGCTCGAAGCACAGGAAGAGGCAGCGTCCGGGGAAGCCACGGAAGCGTCGGACCCGCCGCTGATCCGGCGGCTCAAGGCGTCCTAGAGACTAGGTGGCGAGGCGGGCTTGCGCGTCGACCAGCCGCTTCATAAGCTTGAGGTCGGCCGGCGCCAGGCAGAGCGCGCTGTCGGCCCACACCTCCACGACGTCTTCCAGCTCCTTGAGCGTGACCGGGCTGACCAGGCCCGAGGCCTGATATATGCCGCGATGCCCGGACTGCTTGCGCCCGTTGCGCGCTATATAGGCGCGGACGGCTTCCTCGCCCTCGCCCGGCTCGGCGAGGACGTGGACGATTCCGAGTTCGTGCATCTCCTCCGCCGTATAGAGGCGGTTGGAGAGCATCATCTGCTCGGCCCTGGCGACACCCACCTTGCGGGCCAGCAGGCAATGGGCGCCCATGCCGGGAAACAGGCCGAAGGCGATTTCCGGCAGGCCGAAGCGTGCGCCCTTCTCCGCCACGATCACGTTGAACGAGAGCACCGCCTCGAAGCCGCCGCCGAGCGCGTCGCCCTGGACGAGCGCGATGGTGACGATCGGAAGATCGAGGCGATCGATATTGTTGTGGAGGATGGAGACGCAGTCGCGCCCGTAGCGTACCAAGCCGTCGCGGTCGCCGGCGGCGATGAAGCTCGCGAACAGGTCGAGGTCGCCGCCGAGGTTGAACACGCCCGGGAAGCGCGAGCCGAGCACGAGGTAGCGCAGCCCTTCCTCCGGATCGGCGAACTCGCGCCGGATCTCCGCCTGCCAGCGCTGGAAATCGCGCAGCATCGGGCGGTTGAAGTTCGGGCGGTTGACCGGCGTCATGTAGGTCCACAGGGTGCCGATCGCGGCTTCCCAGCGGACGTCGAGCTGCCCGAGGTCAAACAGCCGGCTCCCCGCCGGAAGCGTCCTGTGCTGGAGGGGCAGCCCGCGTTCCAGCGCCTCGACGGTGAGAGGGGACCCTAATCCCTCCTCCGCCGGCTGGAGACTGAAATGCTGGTTCATCAAACGCTCCACGGTGTTGGTTGACGCGGAGGTAAGCATATTCCTGGGGACGTAACAATCACCCCTTCAGACCCGGTCTCAAGTCGCGGGCCGGGTGTGGCCGGAAAGACCCGCTATCCGCGCCCCGCGAAAATATCGCACGGCGGCTTTTCGGAAGCGCGGAAAAAGCGCTTGTGAAACAAGGACGAGGAAGATTAATTCGGCGCCGCGGCAGGGGCGCCGCCCGTGGTCGAAAAGGGGGTCGGTGAATGGTGTTGGGTGGCTTTGCTTCGAGGCGCGGCGGGCGCGCTCTGTTGCTTTTCGGGACGGCGCTCGGGGCCGGATTAACAGCGGCGACACCCGCCCGGGCTGCCGGTTTTTATCTTCAGGAGCAATCGGTTAGGGGCTGGGGCCGAGCGAATTCGGGGGAGGTCGCGGATCAGGGTCCCGATTCTCTCTGGTGGAACCCCGCCGCGATCGGCTGGAGCGACCGCGCGAGCGCGAGCTTCGGCGCGACCGCAGTGTTCCCGCGCGGCCGCGTCGAGGACAATGGGACGCTGATCGACCGGCCAGTCGTGCCGCCGCTCCCGGTCGGCGGCTTGGCCGTGCTGAGGAACCCGATTCAGTCAGGGGTCGCGCCGCATCTCGCCCTGGCCCTGCCGATCTCGCACCACGTCGCTTTGGGGCTCGCGGTCACCGCGCCGTTCAATTTCACCACCGATTACGATCCGAGCGGCTGGCAGCGTTACTCCGCGATTCGCACCCGCCTGACGACGCTCGACCTCCAGCCTTCGATCGCCTTTGCCCCGTCGCGCGCGATCAGCGTCGGAGCCGCGCTCAACGTCGAATATGCCGATGCCTGGCTGTCCAACGCCCTTCCCAATCTCGCGCCCGGCTCGCCCGACGCGCGGCTGCGGCTCACCGGCAGCGGCTGGGACCTAGGCTGGAGCGCCGGGGTGCAGCTGCGCCCGGCGCCGGGCGTCTCGCTCGGCCTCGGCTACAAGTCGGCGATCGAGCACAAGCTCAAAGGCCCGGTCGATATTAGCGGCCTGCTCGGGCCGCTCGCCGCCCGCAATGTCAATGCGCAGACCGTCGCCCGCTTCACCACCCCCTGGCAGCTGGCGATCGGGGCCCGCGCGGGGGTGGGCGCGCGCGTGACCCTCAACGCCCAGGCGGTACGCTACGGCTGGAGCGAGTTCGACCGGATCGACGTGGCGGCGCCGCTCAATAGCGCCATCGCCGAGAATTACCGCGACACCTGGAGCTTCGCCTTCGGCGTGGACGCCGAAGCCGGTTCCCGGCTCACCTTGCGCGCCGGCATCCAGACGGACCCCACTCCGACCCGCGACGTCAGCCGCGACGCCCGCGTCCCGGATGCCGACCGGATCGACTATAATGTCGGCGCGAGCCTGAGGCTGGGGGCCCATTTCACGCTCGACGCGGCGGCGGCGCTGACCAGCCTGCAGGGATCGTCGATCACCCGCGACGAACGCTTCTACGCGGGCACCGGCGCCCAGACCGACGTGCTGACCGACGGGCGCGCCCGCAACCAGCGGGTGCTGGTCTTCGCGCTCGGCGGCCGCATCGGTCTGTGACGCCGCGCGGGCGTTTCCCCCTCCCGCGCTGCTTGACACCTCCAGGGTCAGACCCTAAATGCCGCCCATCCCGATAACCGGCCAACCGGCGGCGCAGCGACTGCGCACGCCGGCTTTGCCTGTGCTCGGGCCATCGAAGCGCTGAGATAGGGGGGTGGCCAGCTCCCCTGTGGAGCAGGAGAAAAGAGCCCATGGCACGCATTGCGGGCGTTAATATTCCCACGAACAAACGCGTGGAGATCGCGCTTACCTACATCCACGGCATCGGCCGCACCAAGGCCAAGCAGATCGCCGACAAGCTCGGCATCGCCAGCGAACGCCGGGTCCAGGATCTGACCGACCAGGAAGTCCTCCAGATTCGCGAGACGATCGACGCCGGCTACCAGGTCGAGGGCGACCTGCGCCGCGAAGTCGCGATGAACATCAAAAGGCTGATGGACCTCGCCTCCTACCGCGGCCTCCGCCACAGAAAGGGCCTTCCGGTCCGCGGCCAGCGCACCCACACCAACGCCCGCACCCGCAAGGGCAAGGCCAAGCCGATCGCCGGCAAGAAGAAGTAAGGACCGGACGACATGGCACAGGCACCGGCGCGCATCAAAAGGCGCGAGCGCAAGAACATCACCGCCGGCGTGGCGCACGTCAACGCCAGCTTCAACAACACGATGATCACCATCACCGACGCGCAGGGCAACGCCATCGCCTGGTCGTCGGCCGGCATGATGGGCTTCAAGGGCTCGCGCAAGTCGACGCCTTATGCCGCCCAGGTCGCCGCCGAGGATGCGGGGAAGAAGGCCGCCGAGCACGGGGTGCGCACCCTCGAGGTGGAGGTCAAGGGCCCCGGCTCCGGCCGCGAGAGCGCGCTTAGGGCGCTGCAGGCGGTCGGCTTCCAGATCACCTCGATCCGCGACGTCACCCCGATCCCGCACAACGGCGTCCGTCCATCGAAGCGCCGCCGCGTGTGAAGCTTCGGCCGAAGTGGGACTTCGGCCGAGGTGAAAGAAGTTCTCAAAATCGGGAGGCGGACGCGTCTCCCTAACCGCCAGAGGAACAACATGGCCGTCAACGCAAAGAACTGGCAGGAAATGAAGAAGCCCAATGCGCTCGAGAAGCGCTCCGCCGGCGACGCGCGCCGCAAGGCGACCTTCGTCGCCGAGCCGCTGGAGCGCGGCTTCGGGCTGACGCTCGGCAACAGCCTGCGCCGGGTGCTGCTCTCCTCGCTGCAGGGCGCCGCGGTCACCTCGATCCGCGTCGAGGGCGTGCTGCACGAGTTCAGCAGCCTGGCGGGCGTCCGCGAGGACATTACCGACCTCGTCCTCAACGTGAAGCAGATCGCGCTGCGCATGGAGGGCGACCAGGCCAAAAGGCTGCAGCTCTCGGCCACCGGCCCCGGCGAGGTCACCGCCGCCCAGATCGCCTGCCCGGGCGACATCGAGGTGATGAACCCCAGCCTGGTGCTCTGCCACCTCGACGAGGGCGCGACCCTCAACATGGAGCTGACCGCCGAGACCGGCAAGGGCTATGTCCCCGCAGTCGCCAACCGCCCGGCCGACGCGCCGATCGGCGTCATCCCGGTCGACGCTTTGTACGGCCCGGTCCGCCAGGTCAGCTACAAGGTCGAGAATACCCGCGTCGGCCAGGAATTGGACTACGACAAGCTGACCCTCACCATCGAGACCGACGGCACCGTCACCCCGGACGATTCGCTGGCCTACGCCGCGCGCATCCTCCAGGACCAGCTCCAGCTCTTCGTCCATTTCGACGAAGGCATGACGATGACCAGCGCGCCGACCGGCGGCCTGTCCTCCCTCTCGCAGAGCGACGCCGACCAGGACGCCAACCAATTGAACCGCTACCTCCTGAAGAAGGTGGACGAGCTCGAGCTGTCGGTGCGCAGCGCCAATTGCCTCAAGAACGACAACATCATCTACATCGGCGACCTCGTCCAGAAGACCGAGGCGGAGATGCTGCGGACGCCCAATTTCGGGCGGAAGTCGCTGAACGAGATCAAGGAGGTGCTGTCCTCGATGGGGCTGCGGCTCGGTATGGACATCCCCGGCTGGCCTCCTGAAAACATTGAAGAAATGGCCAAAAAGCTCGAACAAGAGCTGCTCGGCTAAGCCGGCAGCGTTTGCGAAAGGAGGGCCGTCCCGAAAGGGGCGGCCCTTCTTTTTTGGCCATTTATGTTTTCAGGCGGCCAGCCTGACCGTCGGAGAGTGAGCGGCTAACCGCGGCGCCAGTCCGGGGGACTGACGCGCCGCTCACCGAGGCTTCAACAGTGCCCCGCACTGTTGAAGGGCGAAGAAGCTCGAACAGGAACTGCTGGGGTAAAGCTATCGTCTGAAAGTGGCACTTTCAGCCGGCTTGAGACAGGAAGGGCCGTCCCCTCGGGGCGGCCCTTTTTTGTCCGGAATAGGAACCGAGGCGCTCGCGCTCGCCCATGTCTTCCCACACGCGGACGCCCAAAGGTGTCGGCTGGTCAGGCTAACGATGGCGCAAGGCGCTCATTGCGGTATAACGATGCGACGGGGGGCACGATGTACATCAGGTTTGTCGAGATCGCGAACTTCAGGAAGCTGAAGTCAGTACGCATCGACCTAACCTCGCAGACCACGCTCTTCGTAGGCGCGAACAACAGCGGCAAGACGTCTGCAATGGTGGCGCTCCGCTACTTCCTTGTTGACGATAAGCGTTTTACGATGAACGACTTTACGCTTTCGCATTGGCAAAAGATCAATGCAGTTGGCGCAAAATGGGTGGCCGTCGACAATCCTGATCAAGCCGTGGCTGAAGCATCCATAACTGATTGGGACGAGCTGATCCCAACCCTCGATCTATGGTTCCATATCGAAGATACCGAAATCCACCATGTAAGCAGCCTGCTCCCTACCCTCGATTGGTCGGGAGGATTCCTGGGCGTTCGCCTAAGGTTTGAGCCGCTGGACGTAAATGCCCTGGCGGCGGACTACCTAAACTGCGTGGCAGAGGCGAAGGCGACCAAGGAGGCGGCTGCCGCTCAACTTCAGGAAGGCGAGGACTTCGACGTCAAGCTCTGGCCTCAAGACCTACTTGGATATCTTGAGCGCCGCCTCCACAGTCGTTTCGCAGTAAAGGTTTACGCCCTGGATCCGCCTGAATCCAAAGATCCAATTGACGGCGTGGCGCAGCCACAACCTCTCCCCAAGGGCAGCGAGCCTATTGCAGGCAGCCCTCTCGCTTCGCTGATTAGGGTGGATGAGATAAATGCCCAACGCGGCTTGGGAGGAACGAGTTCAAAGATCGACGACACTGGGTCAACCTCGCAGGCCAACTCGAGGAAGCTTTCCGAGCAGGCTCGCGCCTTTTACTCCACTCACCTTGATCCCACAGACAGGCCTCAGCCATCCGACCTCTTGGCTCTGCGCGCGATCGAGAAGGCAGAAGAGCTGTTTGATAAGACGCTTACCGACAGTTTTGCCCCTCACGTGGGCGAGGTCGAAGGCATGGGCTACCCCGGTGTTACCGACCCAAGGATAAAGATTTCAACCAGAGTTCGCCCGACCGATGCCCTGAATCATGACGCGGCGGTGCAGTACGAAATCTCTGCCGCGGCAAGCGATGGGACTACGACCGTCTTACGATTGCCAGAGGACTACAATGGGCTCGGGTATCAAAACTTAATTTCAATGGTGTTTCGCCTGATGGGCTTCCGCGCAGCGTGGATGCGCGACGGGAAGCTGTCTCGCATCGCTGGGACAGAGGCGAGAGAGAAGGTCTTTCCTCCGCTGCATCTGGTGTTGATTGAAGAGCCTGAGGCGCACCTTCACGCTCAAGTCCAGCAGGTCTTCATCCGCAAAGCCTACAACATTCTCCGCAACCACGAACGTCTGGGCGCCGAGGAGATTTTGCGCACCCAGTTGGTGGTGAGCACTCATTCCAGCCACGTGGCGCACGAAGCAACGTTTTCATGCTTGCGATATTTTCGGCGTCTGCCAGCCTCGGCCCCCGGAAGCGTGCCCACTTCGACAGTGATTAATCTCTCGAAAGTCTTTGGTCCGGACAAGGAAACGGAGCGATTCGATACTCGTTACCTGCGCGCCACCCACTGTGATCTATTCTTTGCTGATGCGGCGATCCTAATCGAGGGCCCCGCCGAGCGGATGCTGATTCCGCATTTTATTCGCTCGCATTTTGACTATCTCACCCAATGCTACATCACGCTGCTCGAAATCGGCGGAAGCCACGCCCACAAGCTTCAGCCCCTGATCGAAGAGCTAGGGTTGCTGACTCTAATCGTTAGCGACATCGACGCTGCCAAAGCGGATGGGGGATCAGATCGTCCGAGACGGGGAGATGGGCAGGTCACCACAAATGCGACCCTCAAGAAATGGCTACCGAAAAAGTCTGCTATCGATGAGCTGCTCGATCTCGATGCGGCCGGAAAGGTCACGACGATCAACCCGTTGTTCTCGATCCGCGTGGCCTACCAAGCTCCCGTCATGATCACCCTGGGAGACGGCGAAAGCGAAGTTCTCGCAAGTACATTCGAAGATGCCCTCGTGCTGCAAAACCTAGCGACGTTTGGAGCGCTGGAGGGCACCGGGCTCATAGCCAAGTTCAGGGCCGACATCCAAGCGAGTACCGGGGCCGACGCGCTATGCCAAGCGCTCTATGAAACCATCCGGATAAGTCCGAAGAAGGCGGAGTTCGCTTTGGACCTCTTGGAGGTCAAAGACCCCGAGAAGCTGATCCCCCCGACTTACATCCATGAGGGGCTGGATTGGCTCCAGACCCAACTCAAAGGGAAACTCGTCGAGGTGCTGCCGCCTGCGGAGATACCGGGACCGGGACCGGGACCGGAACCCGAACCAGAGCCAGAGCCAGAGCTATGACCGACCAGATTCTCGCAGAAGATCCCGACGCCGGCGTGGATCAGCAGATATTCGATTGCGTGAATCCTGAGGGCCTACGCAGCTTCTTTCTCTATGCTGGGGCCGGATCAGGCAAGACGCGGTCGCTGGTGAATACGCTGAACTTTATCCGCGAGCGATATGGCGCATGGCTCTGGCTCCGCGGCAAGCGAGTCGCCGTCATCACGTATACGAATGCTGCGGCCGACGAAATCAAACGTCGCGCGAAATCCGATCCATTGTTTGAGGTTTCAACGATCCACAGCTTCGTCTGGTCGCTGTTGGCCGGATATAATCACGATATCCGCGAATGGTTGCGGTGCAATCTCGCGAGCGAGATCGCGGAACTCGAAAGTGCACAGCTTAAAGGCCGGTCGGCTTCGAAGGCGGCTGAGCAGCGCGCGCGTAGCATTCTGAGCAAGCAGGAGAGGCTCGGCTCCTTGGATGAAATTCGAGTGTTTTCCTACAACCCGAATGGCGACAATCGGGAGCGCGACTCCTTGAACCATGCCGAGGTCATTAAGATGGGATCGGAGTTCATAGCGAGCAAACCAGCATTACGGCGCCTATTAGCGAGTAAGTTCCCGGTGCTATTGATCGACGAGAGTCAGGATACGAACAAGCTCCTCGTCGACGCACTCTTGCATTTCGAGGAGGAGTTTCGCCCCCAGGTATGCGTCGGTTTCTTCGGCGATATGATGCAACGAATTTACGCCGATGGAAAAGCCAAGCTGCCCGATTTGATCCCAGAGTCTTGGGCCAGGCCCAGCAAGGTGATGAATCACCGCAGTCCTGCTCGGATAGTGCGGCTGATCAATCAGATCCGTTCAGAGGACGACGATCACGTTCAACAGCACCGTCCAGACAAGCTCGGCGGCCTCGTTAGGCTATTTGTTGCACCCTGGGAGACGGAGGACAGGTTCAAGCTGGAGGACCGCATCAGACAGCGCATGTCGGAGGTTACCGGCGACGAAGGGTGGACCGACCAAACATTGGTGAAAACCCTAGGGCTAGAGCATCACATGCTTGCACGCCGTATGGGCTTCGCCGAACTGTTCGCGCCCTTGTATGCGGTCGATCGCTTGAAGACCGGATTGCTCGATGGGAGCCTTCCAGCATTGCGCCTATTCACGGCTGACGTGTTACCGACCGTCGCGGCACAGAAGGGCGGCGAGGCATTCTTGGTGGCTGCCATCCTTCGAAAGCGCTCCCCGTTGCTACAAGCGCAGGCACTGAAACGTGCGGAAAGCAATCAGGCTCAAAACATCGCGAGCGCACGTGAAGCGGTCGTCAAGCTGTGTGCGCTTTGGGATGAGGGTGCCGACCCACCATGTCGTGACGTCTTGCGCGTGGTCGCAGAAACGGGCCTTTTCCAGATACCAGATAGCTTGCGCGCTTATGTCGAAAGAGCTGACGAGCTGCACGACCTTGCTGCAATTCTAGCCGGAATAGTGATTGATTCAGACGGCGATCCTGACGAGGAGGAAGGGGAGGTCAGCGCGCAGTTTAGCGCTTGGGATTCCGCATTAGACGCGCCGATGAGCCAAATGGAGAAGTATTCCGCGTATATCTCTGGCGAATCCGCCTTTGACACGCATCAAGGGGTGAAGGGACTCCAATTCCCTCGCGTGATGGTTGTCGTCGACGACCAAGAGGCTCGGGGTTTCATGTTTAGCTATGAAAAGCTTCTCGGAGCGAAGGCGCTCTCAAGCACCGATTTGAAACGTGAGCAGGAGGGCGAAGAGACGACTGTGCATCGAACGCGGCGTCTTCTGTATGTTACTGCCAGCCGTGCTGAAGAGAGTTTAGCGATCGTGACCTACTCAGCTGACCCCGCGCGCGTTAAGGCAACTGTAGTAGGGGCCGAGTGGTTCACTGAGGATGAGGTAGAGTTGATTGAACCTGAGCAGGGATAGCTGGTTACCAGGTACGTGCCGGCACTGTGGAGTAATCCCTCACGCCGCCGCCTTTTGTCATAGCCTTCCGTCACCAGCATCACCGTCTTGGGCACGGACTGCTCGCCGCTGAGGCAGTAAGCGACGACGCGGCGTGGGAAAACGGGGACCGCTACCGATTTTCTCTTCGCGCGGGCAGAAACCCAAGCGGAAAATCGGTAGCTGTCCCCATTTACTGCCGCAATGGCCCCCCTATCCCCCGCTCAAGGCTGCTGGTACCAGGACTGAGGCAAAAGCCTACGTGCCTGGCACTGCGAACGTGGCTGGCACTGCGGGAAGGCCCGGTACCAGGTACCAAGGAAAAGCCCCGATCTTATCGAGCCGAATCGGCAGCTGTCCCCGATTGCGTATGCCGATCAGATCATCAGGGGAGCGGCGGCGAGCCGTTCGAAAGACTAACGGGTGATACGCCTGGCCCAAGACCCCCTACCCCCCGCTCAGAACCACCGCCCTCTCCGCCCTCAGCTGCCCGGCGGTGGGGTGGAGCTCGAGGATGATGCTGCGCAACGTGGCGGGGAGCGGGGGGAGGCAGTTGAGGCTGGCGCCGGTCGTGGCGGTGCCCGGCGCGGAGAAGGCGAGAGCGATCGTGTTGGCGCCGGGGCGCATGAAGCCTTCGAGATCGGAATGGGCGGCCTTGTTGTAGGTGCCGATGACGGCGCCGTTGATGGTGACCGTCAGGGTCACGCCGTCGGGAATCGCGGCAGCGTTGACGTAGATCTTTCGGCAGGCGGGACCGGACGCCGAATTGGGCGCGCCGGCGGGGGACGCGCGCCCTTCGAGCGCGGCGACGCGGGCTTCGAGCGCGCGCAGCCGCGCCTCCAGATCGGCCGCGGATCGAGGCTGGGCCGAAGCGGCGCCTGGCGGCAGCGCGAGGAGCAAGGCGAAGAAGGCGAGGGCAAAGCGAGTCGGGGACATGGCGGCCTCCATCCCAATTGCCCCGCTCGAATACACTGCAGCGAGGCCTCCATTCAAGGCGCATGCGGGAGCGTCGACCGCCTGAAGCCGCCCCAGCCGCAGAAATCCGCGAAAAATAGGAGATGTCCTATTTGGTACTTTTCGCTTGACATTCGCGGCCGAGCGTGGAACATATGGGGGACAACGGCGTGGCGCCCGGAGGCTGCGGGGTCGGCTGCTTTCGCGTGCTTCGCGCGCGGGCGGGCCGGCCTCTTTGCGTCCGCGGCGCAGCGGACAAGCGAGGGAGGCGGGCCGTGGTGCGGCGGCGGAAGAAAGCGGGGTTGTGGCGGCAGCGGTTCCTCAAGGCACTGGCGCGGACTGCCAACGCCAGGCTTTCGGCGGCGATGGCGGGCGTGGACCATAGCACCGCCTACCAGCTGCGGGGGCGGGACGCCGGCTTCGCCGCGGCCTGGCCCAGGGCGCGGGACTGGGGGCGGGCGCGGGTCAAAGAGGAGGGGCGGCCGGTGTTCGGCAACGGCCGGCCGCGCGATGCCAAGCAGGGTGAAGGCCGGGGCGCTCCCCATCCCGGCGAGGCGCTGGATCCGCGCGGGCTGGTGGTGCGGCGGTCGCGCCGCGACGGAGCGCAAATCGTCCGCGCCGGCGAAGGGCGTATGTCGGCCGAGGACATCGGGACTTTCCTTGCGCACCTCGCCGCGGGGTTCGGGATCGGGCGCTCGGCCGCCCTCGCCGGTTTCTCGACGAACGCCCTCTACAACCGGCGGATGAACGATGCCGAATTCGCCGCCCGCTGGGACCTCGCCAAGGCGCAGGGCATCGCCCGCAACGAGATGCTGCTGATCGATGCGGTGCCGCGGGCGCTCGACCCGGAGGTCACCGAAGCCGCCGACAAGCTGCCGGCGCCGACCATCGACCAGGCGATCCGCATCGTCGGGCTGTTCCGGGCGAAGGAACGAGGCGGCGGTGCCGGGGCGCGGCGGCGGCCGGTGGCGGACGAGCCGTCCATCGAACAGGTGCGGGACGAGGTGCTGCGGCGGCTCGCGGCGATCAGGGCGCATCGGGAGCGGCAAAAGGAGGCGAGACCGCGTGAGGGATAGCGACCGGGGGAATGGGGACACGTACTTTTCGGGAAAAGGTACGTGTCCCCTTGCGGGCAAGGTGGCGGTGGAGGCGTTGCTCGCCGCCAATGACAATGAGGCGGCGGCGGCCGTCGGCGAGATGGACGTGGGGGAAGTGCGGCGGCTGTGGGCCGAGTGGGCGGGCTGGGCGCACGAGGGGCAGACGGAGCCGCCGGGCTCGTGGCGGGTCTGGGCGATGCTGGCCGGGCGCGGCTTCGGCAAGACTCGGGCGGGGGCCCAATGGGTGGAGGCCTTCGCGCACACGCATCCCGGCGCCTCGATCGCTTTGGTCGCGGCGACGCCGGACGAGGCGCGGCGGGTGATGATCGAGGGGCGGAGCGGGCTCCTGGCGCTGCCGCGGCTCGGGCCGCCGCCGCTCTGGGAGCCGAGCCGGCGGCGGCTCGAATGGGAGAATGGCGCGGTCGGCTTCGTCTATTCGGGCGCGCATCCGGAGGGGCTGCGGGGGCCGGAGCATCATGCCGCCTGGTGCGACGAGCTGGCGAAATGGCGATACCCGCAGGAGAGCTGGGACAATCTCCAGCTCGGGCTGCGCTGCGGCGAGCGGCCGCGCACGCTGGTGACGACGACGCCGCGCAGCGTCGCGGCCTTGAAGGCTATCCTCGGCGAGGAGGGCGCGGTGCGGACCGGCGGCGGCACGGCGGACAATCCGTTCGTCAGCGCGGCCGGGCTGGCGGCGCTGGAGCGCAGGCTCGGCGGCACCAGGCTCGGGCGGCAGGAGCTGGAGGGGGAGCTGTTCGAGGATGTCGAAGGGGCGCTCTGGCCGCGCGAATTGATCGAGGCGTGCCGATGCACCTCCCCCTCTCCCGGCATGGTGCGCCACTCAGGCTCGTCCCGGGGGGACGAGCCAGGCGCGCCATCCCCTGAAGGGGAGAGAAGATTCCGGAGGGTGGTGGTCGGGGTCGATCCGCCCGCCGGGTCGGACGGGGATGCTTGCGGGATCGTGGTGTGCGGGGTGGGGGCGGACGGGATCGGCTATGTGCTTGCCGACCTCAGCGTCTCCGGCCTGTCGCCGGAGGGGTGGGCGCGCAAGGTCGCGGGGGCGGCGGAGGCGTTCCGGGCGCAAAGGGTGGTCGCCGAGGCCAATAATGGCGGGCGGATGGTCGAGAGCGTGCTCAAGGGCGCGGGGCTGACCCTGCCGGTGCGCCTCGTCCATGCCAGCGAGGGCAAGGCGGCGCGGGCCGAGCCGGTGGCGGCCCTGTTCGAGAGCGGCCGGGCGAAGCTCGCCGGGCGATTTCCCGCGCTCGAGGACGAGCTGGCGGGGCTCACCTATCGCGGCGGCTATGAGGGACCGGGCAGGAGCCCCGACCGCGCCGACGCGATGGTCTGGGCGTTGACCGAGCTGCTGATCGACCGGCCGCCGGGCGAGCCGCGGGTGCGGCGGCTCTGAAGCCGGCTAGGGTTCGCGCTCCAGCTTCTGCATCGCTTTCTCCCAGTCGCCGAGGCTGGAGCGGGCGTCCTGGACGAAGCGCGAGCGGCGGAGGGCGCCGAGAAAAATGCCGCCGACGAGCCGGCCGAGCCACCCGGTCGGCCGGCGGAACTGGACGAGCAGGATCACCCTCTGCTCGTCGGTGTCGTTCCACACTTCGTGGAAATAGGTATCGTCGAAGACGAGGATCTTGCCTTGCTCCCACGCAAGCGTTTCCCGGTCGACCTGCATGCGGCAGGCCTGGCGCTGCTTCGGCACGACGAGGCCGAGATGGGCGGTGAGGATCGCCTTGGTGACTCCGCGGTGTCGGGGGATGTGGGTGCCGGGCGCGAGGATCGAGAAGAAGGCGCTGTTGAGCCCGGGAACGTCGCGCACCGCCGCCGCAGTCTTCGGACAGCGGGCGATATTCTCCGCCTTGCTGAAGCCGTAGCCGTAGAGGAAGAAGCTCTTCCACTTGTCCGGCGGCGCGATGCGGCGGTGATCGGGGGAGATTTCGGCGAGCGGCGGGATCGCCGCCTCGAGCGCGAGCAGGGCGTCGACCTCGGCGCGTATCTCCGGCCAGCACGCCTCGAGCGGCCGGATCCACGGGAACAGCCCCGGATCGTAGATCGGCGTGTCCCCGACCTTCGACGAGCGCGCGATCACCGCGCTGATCCGGTGCCGGAGGCGCTTGCCGACCCGAAACAAAGGCGGCAGCGGCGGCACCTTGCGCTCGGCGGCAGGCGGCGACGCCGCGGGGGGGCTTATCTCGGCCATGCCGGCGAAGCTAATGCTGCAGCGCACCAGCCGCAACCTAGCCCGTCAGCTTGCTTCCCAGCGGCGCCGTCGCCGGGCCGTGGATCACCTCGCCGCTGAGCTCGAAGCGGGAGCCGTGGCAGGGACAGTCCCAGCTCCGGTCGGTGGCGTTCCAGCCGAGGATGCAGCCCATGTGGGTGCAGACCGCCGACACCGCGTGCAACCGGCCCTGCTCGTCTCGGAAGGCGGCGATGTTGTCGCCGTCTATCTTGAGGATCGCCGCGTCGCCCGGCGCGAGCTCGTCGAAGCTCCTGGGCTTGCGCGAGAGATAGCCCGAGACGAGGTGGGCGGCGACCTCGGCATTCTCCTTGACGAACTCGCCGGCGCCGGCGACCGGCTTGATCCGCGCGGCGTCGAACATCGCGGTCCACGCATTCTCCTTGCCGGTGGCGAGGTCGGCGATGATCATCGCCGCGGCGGTGCCGTTGGAGATGCCCCAGGCGGCGAAGCCGGTGGCGACGAGATAGCCGTTGCCGCCATGGCTCGACCAGCCGATGAAGGGCGCCGAATCCATCGCGCTGTAATCCTCGTTGATCCAGCGGTAGCGGACCGGGCCCGCCTCGAAATGCCCTGTGAGCCATTGCTCGATGTCGGCGATATATTTGAGCTCGTCGTCGACATGGCCCGGCTTGTAGTGATTGCCGGCGACGATGCCCCAGACCCGCCCGTCGGCGCCCTTGTGGGTGCGGATCGAATGGCCCGGATGCTCGGCATTCTTGTACATTCCCGGCAGCTCCCGGCCGATCGGGGCGGCGATCACCGGCTCGGCCATCGGGTAAGCGAGTGCGTAGTACATGCCGACCTGACCGAGCGGCAGGTTGGTCGCCATGACGACGTGGCGGGCGGTGACGGTGCCGCCGTCCGTGACCACGCGGGTCGGCTCATAGTCGATCGCGCGGCTGTTCTCGAAGACGTGGCAGCCCTCGCCGGGGATGGTCGCGGCGAGGCCGGCGACATATTTGGTCGGGTGGAATTGCGCCTGATTGTCCCAGCGCATCGCCTGGACGACGTCGAACGGCAGGCCCGTGTCGCGGGTCAGGCTGGCGGGAAGGCCAAGGCGCTTTGCCACCTCCACCTCCTTCTCGAGATCCTCCACCCTGCTCTCGTCCCGGGTGTAGACGAAAGCGGGTTTCGGCTCGATGTCGGCGTCGATGCCGTGCTCGGCGGCGAGCTCCGAGATCTTGCGGATCCCCGCCTCCTGCGCCTCGGCGTAGAGCCGTGCCTTGTCCTCGCCGAACTTCCTGACGAGCGTCTGGTAGAGAACGCCGTGCTGCGAGCTCATCTTGGCGGTCGACTTGCCGGTCACCTGGCGGCCGACCCGCCGCGCCTCGACCAGCGCGACTTTCCGGCCGCGGTCCTTCAGCAGGCGCGCCGCCGTCACTCCGACGATGCCGCCGCCGATGATCGCGACATCGACCTCGAGATTGCCGGCAAGCGTAGGAAAGGCGGGCCCTTCACCGGCGGTGGCGTTCCAATAGCTGTGGTCCTCCGTCTGCCGGCTCATGACTTGGCTCCCTCGGTTGCAACGGTGCAACCGACCGTCCCGCGCTCCGTTCCCTGCGCGCTTGGCGCCCCCGTTCGCCTGGTCTAGGCTGGCCACTTCGATCGTGAGGGCAGGGGAGCAGCGACATGGCGGACATCAACGGCACGCCCGGCGACGACACGCTCCTCGGCACCGAGAGCGACGACACGATCCATGCCGATGCCGGCCATGATTATGTCCGCGCCCGCGGCGGCAACGACAGCCTCTACGGCGAGGACGGCGACGACTATCTGGACGGCGGGCCGGGCGACGATCTGATCGACGGCGGCGCCGGCTGGGACCGCGTCGCCTTCCACAGCGCGACGGGCGGCATTCATGTCGACCTCGGCGTCCAGGGAGTCGCGCAGGACACTTTGTTCGGCATGGACACGTTGGTCGGCATCGAGCACGCCTCCGGCACGATCTACGCCGACACGATCACTGGCAATAGCGGCGACAATTGGCTGTGGGGCGAGGGCGGCGACGACAGCTATTCGGCGGGTGGGGGCAACGATCTCGTCGAGGTCGGCGCGGGCACGGTCACCGCCGACGGCGGCCTCGGCAATGACAGCTTCTCGGTCTGGAACAATTCCGAGGCCTATGCCAGCGGAGTCAGCGTGTCGTTGCTCCTCCAGGGCGGGGCTCAGGCGACCGGCATCGGCGCGATGACCCTGAGCGGCTTCGAGAATCTCTCCGGCTCGCACGGCAACGACATTTTGACCGGGGACGGCAACGCCAACGTCCTCGCCGGCGACGAGGGCAACGATATGCTCTCCGGGGGCGCCGGCAACGACATCCTCTACGGCGACGGCCGGATCATCGTCGACACCCACGACACCGGCACGTCCGGACCGATCACCACCTATGCGGATGTCGGGGCAACCTTTGCGCCGGATGCGCTCGACGGCGACGACGTGCTCGAAGGCGGCGACGGCGACGACAGCCTCTACGGCGGCGGCGGCTCCGACACGGCCAGCTATGCCGGGGCGGGCGCGGAAGTCTTCGTCGACCTCGCGTCCGGCTTCGCGACGGGCGGCGCGGGCGACGACGACCTCCACAGCATCGAGAACGTCACCGGCTCGGCTTATGACGACCAGATCCTCGGCGACGCGGGCGCCAACACGCTGGCCGGCGGCGACGGCCACGATTACCTGCGCGCCCGCGCCGGCGACGACACATTGAAGGGCGGCAATGGCGACGATTATCTCGGCGGCGGCTTCGGCAACGACGTCATCGACGGCGGCGCCGGCTGGGACCGCGCCGCCTTCTTCAGCGACGCGACCGGCGGAGTCCATGTCGACCTCAACATCCAGGGCGTCGCCCAGGACACCGGCCAGGGCATGGATACTTTGGTCTCGATCGAGCACGCCTCGGGCACGATTTTCGACGACGTGCTGATCGGCAATGGCGGCGACAATTGGCTGTGGGGCGAGAACGGCAACGATACTATGACCGGCGGCGGCGGCAACGATTTGATCGAGGCCGGGCCCGGCAACGTCATTGCCGGCGGCGGCACCGGCAACGACACCTTCTCGCTGTGGGGCAACGGCGCGGCTTTGGCCGGGGTCAATGTCTCGCTGCTCCTCCAGGGCGGCGCGCAGGCGACCGGAATCGGCAGCGACACGCTGATCGGCTTCGAGAATCTGTCCGGCTCCAACGGCAACGACAATCTCACCGGCGACGGCGGCAACAACATCCTCGCCGGCGACCAGGGCGGCGACACGCTGAACGGCGGCGCGGGGGACGACATCCTCTATGGCGACGGGCGGATCATCGCCGACACCCACGGCGTCGGCACCTCCGGGCCGATCACCATTTTCGGCGACGTCGACGCGGCGGGCCTGTCGGACCCGAGCCCCGCCGACGGCAACGACGTGCTGAACGGCGGCAAGGGCAACGACATCCTCGTCGGCGGCGGCGGCGACGATGTGCTGACCGGCGACCAGGGCAACGACCAGTTCGTCTTCGGCGCCCATTCGGGCCACGACCGCATCACCGACTTCGCCAAGAAGGACGTCATCGCCTTCACCGCCGACGCGGCCCCGCACGATTTCTCCGACCTCACGTTCACCGCCTCCGGCAAGGACACCTTGGTCAGCTGGGGGACTGGGGATTCGATCCTGGTCGAGGGGATGAAGCCCAAGCAGCTCTCCGCCGGCGACTTCAGCTTCGCCCCCGGCGGCGCGGCGGCCAGCCTGGCGGCGGCGGACATGCCGGATTCTGCGCACCACGCCGCCGCCTGGCATCCCTGAGGTTCAGGGCCGGGACAGGATCGCAGCCGTAACGATCGCCCGTCACGACCATGGGAGGGACGGGATGAAGAGGGCGATCTTCTGGGCCGCGGCGGCGGGCTTGCTGGGAACCACGGCGGCGCCGGCCGAGGCGCGACACTGGCACCGCCATCACGACGATGTCGACGCAGGCGACGTCGTCGCGGGCGCAGTCGTGGTGGGCGGGATCGCCGCCATCGCCTCGGCCATCACCGAAGGCAATCGGGCGAAGCAGGACGCGGCGGTCGATGGCTGCGCCCGGGAAGCGGAGAGCCGCACCGGCGGGCGCGTCTCCGAGATCGGCCGAGTCTCCAAGAGCAAGGGCTATTATACGGTCGAAGGCGAGACCGAGCAGGCGGATGGCGGGCCGCGGCAATCGTTCAGCTGCATGATCCGCAACGGCACTGTCTACGGCTTCAGGACGCTGGAACCAGAAGTCACCCCGGCGCAAGCCGGGGCCTATGAACGCTGAGGACGGGATCTCCACGCAGGCATTCGTTCATGGGTCCCGGCTTTCGCCGGGATGACTAACGGGCGTCGAGCAGCTCATCGGGCCAGCCCGGCCGCCACTTCGCCGAGCTGGTCGGCGCAGGTGCCCCAGCCGTCGTGGAAGCCCATTTTCTCGTGGGTGTCGCGGTCCGCCTGGTTGGCGTGCATGGCGACCGCGCGATAGAGCGTCTTGCCCTCGCCGGCATCGGCCAGGGTGACGATCGCGGTGAAGGCGAAGGCGCCGCAGCCGGAGGGGTCGAGGTCGTTGGGACGGTAATCCTCGCCCAAGGCGCTGGTCCACACGACCCGCTCGCCCTCGACGATCTCGAGGAAGCAGCCGGTGCCGCGGAAATCGAAGCCGTCGGGCCCGGTCATGCGCGTGTAGAAACGGCCGCCCGGCCGCAGGTCCATCTCGCATTCCGGCGTTTGATAGGGCCGGGGCGCCCACCAGAGCTTGACATGCTCCGGGGTCGTCCAGGCCCGCCAGACGAGGTCGCGCGGCGCGTCGAGCGTGCGTTCCAGCACCAGATCGTTGTCCTCAGCCATCATCCTTCTCCCTCGCCTTCATCGCTTCGACATAGCTTTCGAACCGGTCCACCCTCGCCTCCCAGACCGCCCTCTGCTCAGCGATCCAGCCCTCCGCCGCGACGAGCGCCGCGGGCTCGATCCGGCAGGTGCGCACCCGGCCCTTCTTCTCGGAACGGACGAGGCCGCTCGCCTCGAGCAGCCTGAGATGCTGCATCACCGCCGGGAGCGACATACGCAGCGGCCGCGCCAGCTCGCTCACCGACGCCGGCGCCCGGCTAAGCCGCGCCACCAGCCCGCGCCGCGTCGGATCGGCGAGCGCCTGGAAGGCGAGATCGAGCCGGGGCGATTCGTTAAGCACAGGCTAAACTATCGTGCCGCGGCGGGGGCGGCAAGAAAAAGTTCAGCACCTGCTTAACTATCGCTCCGCTTTACAGCCGGCGACCCGCGCGCTTATCGCCCCGCAATGACGATCCAGCCGCCCGATTCCATCCTGATCGTCGACTTCGGCAGCCAAGTGACCCAGCTCATCGCGAGGCGCGTGCGCGAGGCCGGAGTCTATTGCGAGATCGCGCCGTTCAACGCCGCCGCGGAGGCTTTCGAGAGGCTGCGGCCGAAGGGGATCATCCTCTCGGGGGGGCCTTCCTCCGTCACCTGGGAGGACAGCCCGCGCGCGCCGCAGCATCTGTTCGAGGCGGGGCTGCCGGTGCTCGGCATCTGCTACGGCCAGCAGACGATGGCGCACCAGCTCGGCGGCATCGTCGCCCCGTCGGAGAGCCGCGAGTTCGGCCGCGCCTTCATCGAGATCACCGGCGAGACGCCCTTGTTCGACGGCCTCTGGGCGCCGGGCGAGCGTCACCAGGTGTGGATGAGCCATGGCGACCGGGTCGAACGGCTGCCCGAGGGGTTCCGCGTCGTCGCCCGGTCGGAAGGCGCGCCTTACGCGGTCGCGATCGACGAGGCGCGGCGCTTCTACAGCCTGATGTTCCACCCCGAAGTGGTACACACACCGGACGGCGGCCGGCTGCTCGCCAATTTCGTCCGCCACGTCTGCGGCCTCGCCGGGGATTGGACGATGGCCGAGTTCCGCGAGGCCAAGATTGCCGAGATACGCGCTGAGGTCGGCTCCGGGCGGGTGATTTGCGGCCTGTCGGGCGGAGTCGACAGCGCGGTGGCGGCGGTGCTGATCCACGAGGCGATCGGCCACCAGCTGACCTGCGTGTTCGTCGACCATGGGCTGATGCGCATGGGCGAGGCGGAGCAGGTCGTCTCGCTGTTCCGCGGCCATTACAACATCCCGCTGATCCACCTGGACGCAGAAGACCTGTTCCTCTCCGGCCTCGCCGGGCTCGCCGATCCCGAAACCAAGCGCAAGTTCATCGGCCGGACGTTCATCGACGTCTTCGAGGCGGAGGCGAAGAAGCTGGGCGGCGCGGATTTCCTGGCGCAGGGCACGCTCTATCCCGACGTCATCGAGAGCGTCAGCTTCACCGGCGGGCCCTCGGTCACGATCAAGAGCCACCACAATGTCGGCGGCCTGCCGGAACGGATGAACATGCGGCTCGTCGAGCCGCTTCGCGAGCTTTTCAAGGACGAGGTGCGCGAGCTTGGCCGGGAGCTGGGGCTTCCCGAGGCCTTCGTCGGCCGCCACCCCTTCCCGGGCCCCGGCCTCGCCATCCGCATCCCGGGGGAGGTGACGAAGGAGGGCTGCGAGGTCCTGCGCAAGGCGGACGCCATCTACCTCGAGGAGATCCGCGCGGCAGGCCTCTACGACGCGATCTGGCAGGCCTTCGCGGTGCTGCTGCCGGTCAAGACGGTCGGCGTGATGGGCGACGCGCGCACCTACGACCAGGTCTGCGCCCTGCGGGCGGTCACCTCGACCGACGGGATGACCGCGGACGCCTATCCGTTCGACGCCGCCTTCCTCGGCCGCGTCGCGACTCGAATCATCAACGAGGTGCGGGGCATCAACCGCGTCGTCTACGATTGCACCTCGAAGCCGCCCGGCACGATAGAATGGGAATGAAAAGGGGAGGAGCCGAGGCTCCTCCCCCAATCCTTCCGAAGCGGAGCCTTCCGGCTTACTTCTTCGGGATGCTCGGCGCGGTGAAGGCGCCGTCGTTGGCGTTGCCGTCGAGACGGTTGTCGAGGTAGGTCTGAACCTTGCCGCTGTTGGTCGGCAGCACGCCCGCGACGCCGCCGCCGTTGAAGGCGTTGCTGTATATCGACGTGTTGCCCACCCGGGCCACGGCGGAGGCGCCGTTCGCGACGATGCCGTTGCCGCCATTATGGGCAACCACCGAGTCCGTGATCATCGCGGTGACGCCGGAGCTGCCCTGAAGCAGCGAAATCGCGTCGTTGGTGGTGGCGACCACTCGCGATTCCTTGATCATCGCCGCGATCCCGCCGGTGTTGCCGGTCGTGTTCAGCGAGATGCCGGTGCCGGCATTCTGGTCGATGCGCGAATTCTCGATCATGGCCTGGCCGACGCCGGCGCCGGTGGGCTGGATAAGGATGCCGCCGCCGGTGGCGCCGTTGCCGTTCTGCGAGATCGTCGTGTTGGTGACATAGAGCCGTGTCACGCCGCCCGGTTGGAACGAGATGCCCCAACTGTTCGCCGAGTTGAAGCGGCGGATGACGCAATCCTCGACCAGGACCGCGGCCGCGGTGAGGATGCGAATGCCGTTGGTCGGCGGGTTGACGCCGAAAATGTCGAGGCCGCGAAGAACGATCACGTCGGTCGCCGTCGCGTTGACGACGATGCCGTTGCCGCCGGCGAGGACGCCGCCCTCGGTATAATGGCAGTCGATGACGAGCGTCTTGTTGATCGTCACCGCGCCGAAGCCGCCCGGATCGAGGCAGTTGATCTCGCCGCCATTGGCGGTCTTGGAGATCGCGCCGGCGAAGGTTTTGCACGGCGCGGTGCGGCTGCACGGATTGACGTCGTCGCCGACGCCCGACACCCAGGTCCGGGTCGCCTGCGCGAAGGCCGGAGTCGCCTGCATTGCGGTGGCGCCGAGCAGCGCTGCCGCGTACAAGATGGTTCTGGTCGATTTCGTCATAATAACCCACCCCCTTCGATTTTCTGGAGTCGCGACCTTAGCGCTTCGCGGCGACTTTGTCACAGCACTTCCGATACTTCGCGGCCCCGGCGAACGCCGGCCGCAGGCTGCCCTTTCCAAAAAGTACCGGCATCTTGAGCTAAGTAACTTCTTGGGTTACGAAAACTCATCCGACTTTCTGTCGCGCGGCGCCCCCGAGACGCTGCTGCGACTTACCGTAATCGATGAATCTGTGATGGCTTATTAATGAAAACGGGGCACGCCAAGCATTAACAAGTCGGGTTCGGGTAGGAGTGCCGACTTTCATGATCATCGCGCAAAACGACTCGGTTTACGACAATTACGGCAACCTCACCGGCGGGCCGGCGGTGCGGGTTACGGGCACGGCGGCGACGGCAACGACATTCTGACCGGCGGCGGCGGCTTCGACGGCTTCAACTTCGACACTGCGCTGTCGGCCTCGACCAACGTCGACACGATCACCGATTTCACGCACGGGGGGGATCGAATAAACCTGGACAATGCCGTCTTCACCGCGCTCGCCGACGGTTCGCTGCCCGCTTCCGCCTTCGCGCTCGGAACCACCGCCACGGACCCGAACCAGCACATCCTCTACGACGGCAGCAGCGGCTGGCTCTATTACGATCCCGACGGGAACGGCGCCGCCGCCGCGATCCATTTCGCGACGGTGACGGCGGGTACGATTCTGACGGCGGCCGACTTCAACGTGATCTGATCCGGGCCGTTCTGGCCTTGGCGTCGGCGAGCGGCTAAGAGGCGGCGATGTCCGTCACCCACTCGCTCGACACGGCGACCAGCCGCGCCAATCCGGTGCCGGCGCCGATGAAGCGGCTGACCGTGCCCAAGCTCCAGGCGATGAAGGGCGGCGAGCCGATCGTCATGCTGACCGCCTATACGGCGCGGATGGCGCAATTGCTCGATCCGCATTGCGACCTGCTGCTGGTCGGCGACAGCCTCGGCCAGGTGATCTACGGCCTCCCTTCGACCGTGCCGGTGACTCTGGAGATGATGTGCGCGCACGGCGCCGCAGTGGTGCGCGGCTCTTGGCACGCGGTGGTCGCGATCGACATGCCGTTCGGCTCGTACGAGGCTTCGCCCCAACAGGCTTTCTCCTCCGCCTCGCGGATCCTCAAGGAGACCGGGGCGGCGGCAGTGAAGCTGGAAGGCGGCGAGGCGATGGCCGAGACGATCGGCTTTCTCACCCGCCGCGGCATCCCGGTCATCGGCCATGTCGGCCTCACCCCCCAGGCGGTGAACGCCTTGGGCGGCTACGGCGCGCGCGGGAAGAGCGAGGTCGAGGCGAAGAAGATCCTCGCCGACGCCCGCGCCGTCGCCGAAGCCGGCGCCTTCCTGCTCGTTGTGGAAGGGGTGATGGAGGAGATCGCCGCGGAAGCGACCAAGGCGGTCGCCTGCCCGACGATCGGCATCGGCGCCTCGGCGACCTGCGACGGCCAGGTGCTGGTGACCGAGGACATGCTCGGCCTGTTCGAGCGGACGCCGCGCTTCGTCAAACGCTATGAGGATTTCGCCGGCCGGATCGAAGCTGCGGCCTCGGCTTATGCCGGCGAGGTAAGGAGCCGCGCCTTCCCGGGCGAAGAGCAAATCTACCGGTCGAAAAAGTGAAGGCTTGCCGTTCGACCGGCTGGCCCGGTAGAGGAGCGCCGGGGCGGCGGCGAGCGCCGGGCCTTCGTTCATCCTGCGTATTGCTCGGCTGAGCGAGAGCTAAGAGGGGCGACGGCGCCAGCTCGATGATTTCTGGAGATTTTCCTTGGCGCTGAGGCCTGTCGACAACGAGACCTTCTATCGCGAGGTGGACGAGGAGCTGCGCCGCGACCAATGGGTCGATTACTGGCGCCGCTACGGCAAGCTCGTCATCGCCGGAATCGTCCTCATCATCGCGGCGATCGGCGGGGCGATCTGGTGGCAGAACCACCGGGCCCTGCAGGAGGGCGAGCGCGGCGAGACGTTGATCTCCGCCTTCGACGACATCGCCGCCGGCAACAAGAAGGCGGCGCAGCCCAAGCTCGACCAGCTCGCCCAATCGGGCTCGCAGGGCTATCGCGCCGCGGCCCTGCTCACCAAGGCCGACCTCGCCGCCGAGGCCAGCGACATGGCGACCGCCGTCGCCACCTTCCGGCAGATCGCCGACAGCGACGATTTCGACAAACCCTATCGCGACCTCGCTTCGGTCCGCATGACGGCGGTCGAGTTCGACCGGCTGAAGCCGCAGGCGGTGATCGACCGGCTGAAGCCGCTTGCCGTTCCGGACAGCCCCTGGTTCGGCAGCGCCGGCGAGATGGTCGCAATCTCCTACATCAAGCTCAACCGCCCGGCCGAAGCCGGCCGCCTCTACGCCGCCATCGCCAAGAACCGGAAGGTTCCGGACACGATCCGCTCCCGCGCCCAGCAGATGGCGAGCTCGCTCGGCTTCGACGCGATCCAGCAGGCCGCGCCGGGCGCACCACAGGAAGGTAATCCATGAAGCGTCTCGTCCTCGCCCTGGTGGCCGTCAGCCTAATGAGCGGCTGCAGCGTCTTGAAAAAGGGCAAGAAGCCGGTGACGCCGACGCTCGGCGAGCGCATCGCGGTGCTGTCGAACGAGGCCGCGGTCGAGGTCGACCCGGCGCTCGCGGCGACGGCGGTGACCTTGCCCGTGCCGCTGGCCAACGCGGCCTGGGCCCAGCCGGGCGGCAATGCCGCCAAGTCGATGGGCCACCTCGCCCTCGGCGGCTCGCCCGCTTTGGCCTGGCGGGTCAGCATCGGCGAAGGCAGCACCAAGAAGGCGCAGCTCGCCGCGGCCCCGGTGGCCGCCGACGGCAAGATTTTCACCATCGATACGGAGGCGGTGGTCCACGCGATCAGCCCGGAGAATGGCGCGACCCTGTGGCGCACCCCGATACGCGGCAAGGACATCCAGTCGGGGACCTTGTTCGGCGGCGGCGTCAGCTATGACAACGGCCGTCTATACGCGACCACGGGGGCCGGCGATGCGGCCGCGCTCGATGCCAAGACGGGCGCCATCGCCTGGACCGTCCGCCCCGGCGCCCCGCTGCGCGGCGCGCCGACCATCGCCAACGACAATGTCTACGTGATCACCCAGGACAACCAGCTGTTCGCGCTCAATCCCGCCGACGGCGCGATCCGCTGGACCGGCGCCGGCGCGGTGGAGATCGCCGGAGTGCTCGGCGCCGCGGCGCCGGCCGCCGCGCAGGGCACGGTCGTCGCGGGCTTCTCGTCGGGCGAGCTCACCGCCTATCGCTACGAGAACGGCCAGGTGGTCTGGCAGGATGCGCTGGCGCGGACCAGCATCTCGACCACCGTCACCTCCATGTCGGACATCGACGCCGAGCCGGTGATCGACGGCGGCCGGGTCTACGCCGTCGGCCAGGGCGGGCGCATGGTCGCGATCGAGCTGATCACCGGCCAGCGCGTCTGGGAGATCAACATCGCGGGCATCTCCACCCCGTGGGTCGCCGGCGACTGGGTCTTCGTCGTCACCGATGAGGGGCAATTGCTCTGCCTCGCGCGCAGCAACGGCCATGTGAAGTGGCTCACCCAGCTGCCGCATTACGAGAATGCCAAGAAGAAGAGCGGTGCGATCGACTATGTCGGCCCGGTGCTTGCCGGCGGGCGGCTGATCCTCGCCAGCTCGCTCGGCTCGATCGTCTACGTCGATCCGACGACGGGGGCCGTGCAGGCGCAGGTGGAGACGAAGATGCCGGTGTCGGTGTCGCCGATCGTCGCCAACAACACGCTCTACATCCTCCACGAGAACGGGCAGCTCTCCGCCTGGCGGTAGGAGTCCCTCCAAAGTCATCCCGGCGAAAGCCGGGACCCAGGAACGCAGGCGTGCGTGTCTATCCTCGGACTCCGTGTTCATAGGCCCGGCTTTCGCCGGGGTGACTAAACGTTCTGTCCCCGGCGCGTCGGTTGACCCACCGGAGCTAAGGCGGCAGGGCGGCGTGCATGGCCAAGCTGCCCATCGTCGCCATCGTCGGCCGGCCCAACGTGGGCAAGTCCACCCTGTTCAACCGGCTGGTCGGCAAGAAGCTCGCGCTGGTCGACGACCGGCCGGGCGTGACCCGCGACCGCCGCGAGGGCGAGGCCAGCCTGCTCGGCCTCGACTTCCGGGTGATCGATACGGCCGGCTATGAGGACGAGGATCCGGAGACGCTGCCCGGCCGGATGCGCGCGCAGACCAGCGCGGCGGTCGAGGAGGCCGATGCGGCTTTGTTCCTGATCGACGCCCGCGCCGGCATCACTCCCCTCGACGAGGAGATCGCGCGCTGGCTGCGCACCGCGACGATTCCGGTCGTACTCCTCGCCAACAAGGCCGAAGGGCGGGCCGGGGAAAGCGGCGTCATGGAGGCCTTCGCGCTGGGGCTCGGAGAGCCGGTGGCGATCAGCGCCGAGCATGGCGAGGGCGTCGCTGATCTGTTCGAACATCTTCGGCCGCACATCGAACGCGAGGAAGGGGACGAGGCGCAAGAGGACGACGTTGCTGGGCCGCTGAAGCTCGCCATCGTCGGCCGCCCCAATGCCGGCAAGTCGACTTTGATCAACCGGCTGCTCGAGCAGGAGCGGCTGCTCACCGGCCCGGAAGCGGGGATCACCCGCGATTCGATCGCGATCGACTGGGCGTGGCGCGGGCCGGACGGAGAGGCGCGGCCGGTCCGGCTGATCGACACCGCGGGGATGCGCAAACGGGCCAAGGTGCAGGACAAGCTGGAGAAATTGTCGGTCGCCGATGCGCTGCGCGCGGTCGATTTCGCCGAGGTCGTCGTGCTCCTGCTGGACGGCACGCTCGGGCTCGAGGCGCAGGACCTCAGGATCGGCGACAATGTCCTCAAGGAAGGCCGGGCGCTGCTCATCGCGATCAACAAATGGGATCTGGCCGAGGATCATGCCGCCTTGTTCCAGGGCATACGCGCGGCCTTGGCGGATGGACTGAGCCAGGCGCCGGGCGTGCCTCTGCTCGCCGTCTCGGCCCGGACCGGGAAAGGCCTCGACCAGCTGCTCGCCGCCGCCTTCGAGATACGCGAGACCTGGTCGAAGCGGGTGTCGACGGGCCAGCTCAACCGCTGGTTCGAGGACGCGGTCGACAAGAACCCGCCGCCGGCGCCGGGCGGCAAGCGGATCAAGCTGCGCTACATAACCCAGGTCAATACGCGGCCGCCGAGCTTCGTGATCTTCGGCAGCCGCACCGACGAGCTGCCCGGGAGCTATCTGCGCTACCTCGTCAACGGCCTGAGGCGGGAGCTCGGCTTCGAAGGCGTGCCGGTGCGGCTGGCGACGCGCGGCCGCGCCAATCCTTTCGATCGATAGCGGCGGCATCAACCGGTCATTTACTCGCCGCGTCTAGAGTGAGCGGGTGGACGATGCCGAACTCGTGGACTGGGAAGTCTTCTTCACCGTGCGCGCCGAGCTCGGCGCGGGCTTCGCGCGCATCCTCAGCTACTTTCGCGAGGACGGAGAAAAATCGGTCGGCAAGATCGAGGAGGCGATGCACGCCAAGAACACCGCGGCGCTCGTGCTCCCGGCCCATACGATGAAATCCGAGGCGCGGCAGTTCGGCGCCGAGCCGCTCGGCGCCCTCGCCGAGGAGATCGAGCTTGGCGCGCGGCGCGCGATCGAGGGGCGCTTCTTCCCCGACGAGCTGACGCCGCAAGTCGCCCGGCTGCGGCCGCTCTACGCGCGGACGATGGCCCTGCTCGAGGATGAAGCGAATCCGCTGTGCCGGAGGACTCGGGCCGGCTAGCGGCGCATCGGCTGGAGTTTGCCGCGCGCGAGCGAGCGCCACAGCCATTCGAACGGGCCGTAGCGGAAGCGATCGAGCCAGGGCTTCGACCAGAGCAGCATCAGCGCCCAGAGCAGCGGCGCGACCAGCCAGGCCTCGAGCCGGTCGAGGCGGCCGTAGAGTCCAAGCCCGAAGCCGTAGAACAGGCCGGAGGCGACGAGGCTGGTGCCGAGGTAGTTTGAGAAAGCGGCGCGGCCGGCGGCGGCGAGGCGCGCGACGAGGGCGCCGCCGCGGCGGGCGAGGAGGACGAGCGCCGCGGCATAGGCGGCCGCCTGGAGATAGTAGAAGGGCATGGAGAAGAGGAAGTAGCTGCCGAACACCAGGGCGCCCGGAAATCCACTCCGCCACGTCCACCAGGCGATGGCGGCGTGGGCCGGAAGGCCGATCGCCAAGCCGACGAAGGCAAGCCGGCGGTAGCGCATTGCGCCCCAGGCCCCGGTCAGGAAGCCGCTCTTCAGCCCGGCCATGCCGAGCAGCATCAGCCCCAAAGTCTGCGGCCCGACGAGAATCAGGTTGACGACCGGCCCCAGCGCATTGTCGTGGAGCCGGTGGGCGACGATCCCCGCCCAGCCGCCGCGCCAGGCGGCGAGGTCGCGGGCAAGGTCGGCCGGGGCGAGCGGGATGAGGTCATCCGCATCCGAGCGCCACTGGAGAATAGTGGCGGCGGAGGCGCCGGGGGCGTGCGCCGCGGCTTCCCCGGCCGCGTGGCCGCGCCACAGCTCGGCCATGATCGCCGCGTCCATCAGCAGGAAGACGATGGCCGCGGCGACCAGCCGCTCCACCGGCAGCCGCCGGAAGGCGAAAGCGACCATGCCGACCGGCGCGTAGAGCGAGAGGATGTCGCCGTCCCAGACCAGGTAGAAATGGAGGAGGCCGAAGACGAGCAGCCAGAGCATGCGCGAATAATGGGCGGCCGCGGGCGAACGCCCGGCCGCCTCGGCACGCTCGGCGACGAGCAGCAGGCTGGCGCCGAACAGAGCCGAGAAGAGGCAGCGCATCTTGTTGTCGATCAGGACGAAGTTCAGCCCCCAGACCGCCAGGTTGGCGCCCGTGGCCCCGCCGTAGGCGGTCGGGTTGAGATAGGCCGGATCGGGCATGGCGAAGCCGAAGACGTTGACCGAGAAGATCCCCATCACCGCCACGCCGCGGAGCAGGTCGAGGGTCAGGATACGGGGCGACGGCTCGGTCGCGGCGGTCAACGCAGCGCCTTGCGGATGACCAGCTTCAGCCCCGACCAAATCTCGTCCACCGCGCATACCTTGATGTCGACGAGCCCCATCGGCAGCGCCACCTCGCGCACCCCATCCTCGGTGACGTCGGTCGGCTGCTTCGACGCCTTCTTTGGCCAGGACACCCAGATCTGCCCGTCGCGCGCCAGCAGGGGGAGGAGGCGCTCGAGCGAGTCCTTGAGCTCGGTCCGTCCGGTGATGAAGATGTGGGCAACGTCTATGCCGTCTTCCACCGGCACGAGGGCCAGGCCGGCATTGTCTATCTCCGCGCGTACCGGGCCGGGCATGGCCTCGAACCGGACCCGCATGCCTTGCTTCAGCGACAGCTTCTTCGCCAGCGCAGTCCCTGAGTATCCAGCGGTCATGCCGCCTTGCGGCCCCGCATATGGCGCGCGGCGATCAGGGCGATGGGCAGGCCGACGAGGACGCAGTGCGAGAAGAGGGCGTTGCCGATGCTCCAGGCATTGTGGGGGAGCGGCGCTTCGGGCCAGCGCAGGGGCTTTACCACCCAGTACATGATCAGCCAGAGGAGCAAGCCGTAGGCGAGGCCGGCCGGGACCGGGTGCCGGACCAGCGCGGGAAAGCGCGGCGCGACGAGGAACCAGGCGGCCGCCATTGAGGCCATGATCGCGAAATGGACGGCGAGGCCTGCCGCGGCCCAGCCCGGCCCGCCGCCGCGCACGCCGTCGCCGAACGGCCCGCTGGCGACGTAGGTGAGCACGCCTCCCGGGCTGATCCCCGCCATGCCGGCGAAGACGAAGGCGGAAAGGATGTCGAGCGTGCCGGCGACGAGCACGGCGAGGACCAACGGTTTCAGCATGATTTCTCCCTTGGCCGCGAGGAGAAACCGCGGCCGGGGCCGAGTCAAGCCACCGCCGGCTCGCCGCCCATCAGCGCCGGAAAGAAGCCCTCGTGGGCGCGGCGGAGGTCGGCGAGGGAGATGGCATGGTCACCGTCCGGCAGCTCGAAGATCAGGCGGCTGCCGCAGGTGCGGCCGATCGCCTCGACCTCCACTCCGGCGGCGTGGGCCCGGGCGAGGAAGGTCAGAAGGCAATTGTCGCAGATGGTGGCGACGTAGAGGCCCTGGTCCTCGGCGAAGAGGTGAACGCTGCGATCGGGCCTCAGCTTGTTGATGAGGGCTCCGACATTGCCGGCCAGCGCCATGTCCGCGATCGCGACGGCGATCCCCCCGTCGGCGACGTCGTGGCAGGCGGTGATCGCCCCCCCGGCGATGGCGGCGCGGACGAATTGGCCGGCCGCGCACTCGGCTTTGAGGTCGACCGTCGGCGGCGGCCCTTCCTCGCGGCCGTGGATTTCGCGAAGCCACAGCGACTGGCCGAGATGGCCGCGCCGCCTGCCGATGACTGCGATGACGTCACCCGGGCTTTGGAAGGCGATGCCCACTGCCTTGCGCCAGTCGTCCATCAACCCCACTCCGCCGATCGCCGGCGTCGGCAGGATGGCTCGGCTCGTGCCGTCCTCGTCCCTGGTCTCGTTGTAGAGACTGACGTTGCCGCTCACGATTGGGAAGTCGAGGGCGCGGCAGGCTTCGGCCATGCCCTCGATGCAGCCGACCAGCTGGCCCATGATCTCGGGCCGCTCGGGATTGCCGAAATTGAGGCAGTCGGTCGCGGCGAGCGGGCGGGCGCCGACGGCGCAGAGGTTGCGCCAGGCTTCGGCGACGGCCTGCTTGCCGCCCTCGTAGGGGTCGGCGTAGCAATAACGCGGAGTCACGTCGGTGGTGAGGGCCAGCGCCTTGACGGTGCCGTGGACCCGGACGATCGCGGCGTCGCCGCCCGGCGGCTGGACCGTGTCGCCGCCGACCTTTTGGTCGTATTGCTCCCAGATCCAGCGGCGGCTGGCGAGGTCGGGCGAGGCCATCAGCTTGAGGAGGTCGGCGGCGATGTCGTTGCTCTCGGGAAGGTCGGCGAGCGGCGCCGGCTTCGGCGTCTTCACCCACGGCCGCTCGTAGCAGGGGGCGTCGTCGGCGAGCGGGGCGAGCGGAATGTCGGCGGCGGTTTCGCCGTTCCACTTGAGAACGAGACGGCCGGTGTCGGTCACTCGCCCGATGACGGCGAAATCGAGCTCCCATTTCCTGAAGATCGCCTCGGCCTCGGCCTCCCGTCCCGGCTTCAGCACCATCAGCATCCGCTCCTGGCTCTCCGAGAGCATCATCTCGTAGGGGGTCATCCCCTCCTCGCGGCAGGGGACGGCGTTCATGTCGAGCTCGAGGCCGACGCCGCCCTTGGACGCCATCTCCACCGAGGAAGAAGTGAGGCCGGCGGCGCCCATGTCCTGGATGGCGACGATCGCGTCGGAGGCCATCAGCTCGAGGCAGGCCTCGATCAGCAGCTTCTCGGTGAACGGGTCGCCGACCTGGACGGTCGGGCGCTTCTCCTCGCTGTCCTCGGAAAAATCGGCCGAGGCCATGGTCGCGCCGTGGATTCCGTCGCGGCCGGTCTTGGAGCCGACATAGACGACCGGATTTCCGGCCCCCGCGGCGGCCGAATAGAAGATCTTGTCCTGATCGGCGACTCCGACCGTCATCGCGTTGACCAGGATATTGCCGTCATAGGCCGGGTGGAAATTGACCTCGCCGCCGACCGTCGGCACGCCGACGCAATTGCCGTAGCCCCCGATCCCGGCGACGACGCCGGCGAGGAGATGGCGGGTCTTGGGATGATCGGGCCGGCCGAAGCGGAGAGCGTTGAGGTTCGCGACCGGGCGCGCGCCCATGGTGAAGACGTCCCGCAAGATGCCGCCGACCCCGGTCGCCGCGCCCTGATAGGGCTCGATGTAGGAGGGGTGGTTGTGGCTCTCCATCTTGAAGATGACGGCCTGATTGTCCCCGATGTCTATCACCCCGGCATTTTCGCCCGGCCCGCAGATAACCCAGGGGGCGGTTGTGGGCAGCTTCTTCAGGTGGATCCGCGACGATTTGTAGGAGCAATGCTCCGACCACATGACCGAGAAAATGCCCAGCTCGGTGAGGTTCGGCTCCCGGCCCAGGGCGTGGAGCACGCGGTCATATTCTTCCGGAGACAGGCCGTGCTCGGCGACGATTTCCGGCGTGATCGGGCTGGGCATGGCGGCGCTCTAGGAGATCGGTCCCGCTTTGTCAGGCCCACCGCGGGCCGCCTGAAACGAAAAAGGGCCGGCGCGGAAAAGGTCCGGCCGGCCCGTTCGTGGCGGTGGCTCAGCGGCCGCTTATTTGGTGTCGCAGGGCTGGGCGCCCTTGCCGGGGGCGGTGAAGCTGATCGACTCGGAGTTGGCGCTGACCGAGTAGCCTGGTGCGGTGTAAGGCGGCTTGCCGTCTGCGGCGGTCAGGACGGTGGGCGTGCCGCCTTCCTTCCTGGTCCGCACCGACACCGTGTTGTTGGTGTAGAAGTCGGCGTAGAGCAGGCTGTTGTCCTTGCACCGGTAGGTGCGGCTCGCCTGGATCATCGGCGGCGGCGCGACCGGCTTGGCGTTCTTGAGTTGCTCGGCCTGGGGATCGTCTTCTTTGGCGATGACGGTCGTCGGCTTGTTGTTGCAGGCGCCGAGGGCGAGGAGGGCCGCGAGCGACGCCGCGACGGGGAGGGCGGGGGTCTTGTGCATGTGACTCACTTCGTGGCCCGGGCAGGCGCCGTCAAGACGTTTTCGGCAAAGCGCCGGCACAGCGGCGGCGGCCAAGGCGCGCCTGCCGTGACAAAGCGCTTGCGCTTCCATCGCGTTCTCCTAGATTCCTCGCGCCAAGGGGGTGGAGAAGCGACCAGCGTGCAACGTGTCCGCATCGGCCTCACGGGCCTCGCGTTCGTGTTCATACTCGTCCTGCTGGGCGCGATCTTCGCCCGGCCCAGCGACGAGGAACCGGCCGCGAACGTCGTAGACCGCCTCGCCTCGCGCAACCAGGCCGCGCCCCCATCGACGGTGAACGAAGCGCTGCCAAAGGAGCCGCTCGCCGAGCTCGGAGTCGCTCCCGGCGGCGCCGACGAGAATGGCAGCAAGCCCGCCGAGGGGACGGCACCGGCGCATTGAGTCCGCCGACGCCACACAGCGACTCCGCGGGACGATTCTTGCCGAGGGAGGCCGCCACGCGCCTAATCACAAGTTTATCCACAGGGTTGATCGCCCTGTACGAAACAAGAACTTCATGGGGAACGACGCACGAACTGTCGCCCTTTTCGCCTCTACAAGCATGAAATCCCCAGAAAAGGCATGAAATCCCCTTCCATCCCCGTGTGAGGGGTGTTATCCACGCTCCTCTAAAGTTTTGGGGCACTTCTCTGGCTGACCGGTGAGTCACGCGGAGCGCGGCGGACGCGTCTTCGCGAAGGGGGAAGGTCCGTGTTGTTGGAGCGGACGCGGGCGTGGAGATCGACGACTTCTTCCAGGGAAGCGCGCTCAACGCGGTGGATGCCAAGGGGCGTCTCTCCGTTCCCGCCTTCGTCCGCTCGGTGATCGAACGCCGCTCCGACGCGCGCGCCATCGTCGTCGGCGCCCACGAGGTTTCGCTTTGCCTCACCGCCTACGGCCGCGGCTATGCCCGCAACCTCTATGAGGAAATGGAGCGCCGCCGCCTCGCCGAGGAAGGCCGCGGCGGCACGCTCGAGGAGCATTATGCCCGCGCCCGCAGGGCGTTCGGCATGACCGAAGACGTGCCCTATGACACCAGCGGTCGCATCGTCCTGCCGCCGATGATGCGCCGGAAGGGGGGCATCGAGGATCTGGCCCTGTTCGTCGGAGTCGGCGGCACGGTCGAGATCTGGAACCCGCGCACCGCGCTCAGGGAAGGCGACCGCGACCTCAAGGAAATCGCCGCCTACCGCCTCGAAGAGAAAGGCCTCGCGCCATGAGCCCGGCCGTGCCCGCGCCGCACGCGCCGGTGCTGCTTGCAGATGTCATTGCAGCCCTCGCGGTCGCCGAGGGCGAGACCCATGTCGACGGCACCTTCGGCGCCGGCGGCTATACGCGCGCCATGCTCGATAAAGGGGCGGCCCGCGTCTACGCCTTCGACCGCGATCCCGATGCGGTACAAGAAGGCGAGGCGCTGGCCGCTTCGAGCGGGGGGCGCCTGACGCTTGTTCCGGAGCGTTTTTCCCGGATGCGTCAGGCGCTTGCCGCCCGCGGCGTCGAAGCGGTGGACGGGGTGGCGCTCGACATCGGAGTCTCCTCGATGCAGCTCGACCGGCCCCAGCGCGGCTTCTCCTTCCAGGCCGACGGACCGCTCGACATGCGCATGGCGAAGGCCGGCGAGAGCGCCGCCGATTTCGTCAACAATGAAGCGGAAGAGACGATCGCGGACGTGCTGTGGCGGTATGGGGAGGAGCCGAAGTCGCGGCGTATCGCCCGCGCGATCGTCGCGGCCCGGCCGATCGAGCGGACCGGCCGGCTGGCCGATGTCGTCCGCAAGGCGGCGGGCCACCATGCCGGGATGAAAAAAGATCCGGCGACGCGGACCTTCCAGGCCATCCGCATCCATTTGAACGAGGAATTGCAGGAGCTCGAGGGCGGGCTGGCCGCCGCGGAGCAGGTGCTGAAGCCCGGCGGGCGATTGGCCGTGGTGACCTTTCACAGCCTCGAGGACCGGGTGGTGAAGCACTTCCTGAAGGAAAGGAGCGGCGACCTTCCGGCCGGCTCGCGCCACCTGCCCGAACCGATCCGTGCCGCGCGGCCGCCAAGCTTCGAAGGCGTCGCCAAGCCGGTGCGGGCGAGCGAGGCCGAAGTCCGCGCCAACCCGCGCGCGCGCTCGGCCACTTTGCGAGTCGCCCGCCGCACCCCTGCCCCCGCCTGGAAAGAAGGAGCCCCGGCATGATCGCGAGGGGATTCAAGTCCGTCATCTGGGTTGCCGCCGTCGGCGCCGCCGCCCTGGGCTGCTACATGGTGTCGCTGCGAGTCGCCACCGAGCGGGCCGACCTTGCCCGCGTCGAGGGCCAGATCCTGGCGGCGAAACGCGACATACGCTCGCTGCAGACCGAGCTCGGCACCCGCGGCCGCATGACACAGCTCGAAGACTGGAACTCGAACGTGCTGGCGCTGTCGGCGCCAAGCTCGGCGCAGTTCGTCCGCGACCAGGTGACGCTCGCCCGGCTCGAGCGGCACGAGCCGACGGTCGCGCAGCAGAGCGCCGAGATCCGCATGGCTTCGGCCGACACCGCCGCCGCCGGGACACCGGCCGACCCCGACGTGGCCGCTCCGACGGCCCCGCCGAAGCCGGCCCAGCGGGTCGTGAGCGCCGTCGCTGCCGTGCCGCCACCGGCTCCGGCCCTGATCCGCCAGGCGAGCTATACGCCCGAGGCACCGCTCAAGGCGAAGCCCGCGCCGACGGCGACTCCGGCGCCCGCGTCCGCGAAGAACAAATTGGCAGATCCTGCGGGTGCCGCGAAGCCCGCCGTCACGGCGCGTGCCACTCCGACGAGCGCCAGGCCGAAGCCGTTAGAGATCGCCGCCGCGACCAAGCCCGCCAAGCCCAAGCCGGCGCCGATTGCCGCAACCGCCGCTCCGGCGAAGGCGAAGGCCATTGCGGCCACCGTTCGGCAGAAGCCGGTCAGGGCCGCCGCCGCGGCGCCCTCCCACGACAAGCCTGCGCCGCGCACCGCCTCGGCCGCGCCGCGCGGCGGCAAGGGCGGCGGGAGCAGCGGCAGATAATGGTCGCCATCGCCGTCAATCCGCCGCGTCTCGGCGACGCCGGCAACCGCCAGGACGGGCTTTCGCTCACTTATTACCGGCTGATGCTGGTGATGCTGGTGTTCGCCGGAATCACCCTGCTGATCGCGACTCGATTGCTCTACCTCCAGGTCTTCACCGACCGCTCGAACGGCGCGGCGCTGGCGGACGGCCTCGTTCCGGCGCGGGCCGATATCACCGACCGCAACGGCTTGCCGCTCGCCCGGACGATCGACGCCTGGATGATCGCCATCCACCCCAACCGCCTGCTCGGCAACGCGGATGAGCTGGCGGCGAAGCTCGCCCAGCTGATGCCGGAAAGAACGGCAGACCAATATCGCGCGATCCTCAAATCCGGGAAGAGCTTCGCCTTCCTCTCCCGCCGCGCGGTGCCGGAGCTTGTGGCGGCGGTGAACGCGCTCGGCGAGCCGGCGATCGAATTCAGCCGGGAGCCCGAGCGGCTCTATCCCCAGACGGGCCTGGCCGGCCACGTCCTCGGCTGGACCGATATGGACGGTCACGGTGTCGCGGGCATGGAGAAGGTGCTCGACGATCGGCTCAGCAACCCGGCCACCCGCAGCGACTCCGTCGCTTTATCGATCGACACCCGCGTCCAGGCGGCGATGGAGAGCGAGCTGGCCGCCGCCATGACCAAGTTCAGCGCGATCGGCGCGGCCGGCCTGGTGCTCGACATCAAAACCGGCGAGTTGCTCGCCTTGACATCGCTCCCATCGCTCAACCCCAACGCGCCGGGCCATGCGTCGGCGGACGCCGGCTTCAACCGCGCCACCCTCGGCGTCTACGAGCTCGGCTCGACGTTCAAGCCGTTCACCGTCGCGATGGCGATGGATTCGGGCATCATCAAGAGCTTCGGCGAGACTTATCCCTGTCCCAAGGAACTGCACGTCGGGCGCTTCACCATCCACGACGACCATCCGTTCGGCCGTCAGTGCAGCGTCGCCGAGATCATGCAGCAAAGCTCCAACATTGGCGCCGCCCAGATCGCCGCCCAGGTCGGCTCCGCCCGCCAGCAGGAATTCCTGCGCAAGATGGGCTTCATGGAGCCGGTCTCGGTCGAGCTCAACGAGCGCGGCCGCACCCTCACCCCGGGCGCCAACTGGGGCGACATCGCCACCATGACGGTAGGCTTCGGCCACGGCATCGCAGTCACTCCGCTCCACCTCGCGCTCGGCTATGCGGCCCTGTTCAATGGCGGCATCTGGCGGCCGGCGACCCTGCTCAAGACCGGTCCCGGCCATCCCGTCCCGGCCGGTCATCGCGTCTTCAGCGAGGAGACGTCCTACCGGATGCGCGCGCTGCTGCGCCTCGTCGTCACCGATGGCACCGGCCGCAAGGCCGACGCCCCGGGCTACCGGATCGGCGGCAAGACGGGTACGGCCGAAAAGCTGGCGGGCCGGCACTATTCGGGCGCCGCCGTCGTTACGACCTTCGCCGGCGTGTTCCCGATGGACGAGCCGCGTTACGTAGTGATTGCCATGCTCGACGAACCCAAGGGCCTGCCCGAGACCTTCGGATTCCATACGGCGGCGTGGAACGTCGCGCCCGTCGTGTCGCGGGTCGTCGGCCGGGTCGGCTCAATGCTCGGCATCGCCCCCGATACCGGCCGCGACGCCAACATGGCCGAGGTGCTGCCGTACATCCACCGCGAAGAAGAGCATTGAACCCATGCGCCTGCGGGACCTCGCAGGTGTGGAATCCGATTCCCGGGTGACCGGCTTCGCGATCGACCACCGCAAGGTCGCCCCGGGCACGGTGTTCGGCGCTTTCCGCGGCACCCTGTTCAACGGCGAGGATTTCATCCCGGACGCGGTCGGCGCCGGGGCGGTGGCGGTGGTGACGCGGCCGGACGTGCCGGTCGAGGGCGCCGCGCGGATCGCCGCCGACGAGCCGCGCCGCGTCTTCGCCAGCCTCGCCGCGAAATTCTTCGCGCCCTTCCCCGGCACGGTCGTTGCCGTCACCGGCACCAACGGCAAGACTTCGAACGTCGAGCTTACCCGCCAGCTCTGGCGGATGGCGGGGCACGTCTCGGCCTCGATCGGAACCCTGGGCGTCACCACCGCCGACGAGCGGGTGACGACGGGGCTGACAACGCCCGACATCGTCACCTTCCTCTCCAACATGGCCGGCTTGGAGCGCGAAGGCGTGACCCACGCAGCCTTCGAGGCGTCGAGCCACGGCCTCGCGCAGTACCGCACCGAAGGGCTGCCCGTGCGGGCGGCGGCCTTCACCAACTTCAGCCGCGACCATCTCGACTATCACGGCACGATGGACGCCTATTTCGAGACGAAGATGCGGCTGTTCTCCGAGGTGGTCGCCGGCGACGGCATTGCGGTCGTGTGGATGGACGATCCGAAATCCGACGAGGTCCTGCGCCGCGTCGAGGCGCAGGGGCTGAAACGAATCACCGTCGGCAGGAGGGGCGAGACGCTGAAGCTCCTCGATCGCGAGCCGAGCCAGCTCGGCCAGCGGCTGACGGTCGAGGCCGAAGGAAAGAGACACCAGATCAATCTGCCGCTGATCGGCGCTTACCAGGCGGCCAATGCCCTCACCGCCGCCGGCCTTGTCATTGCCACCGGGGGCGGCCTTGAGCCGACGCTCGGCCATCTTGCGAGGGTGCAGCCGGTGCGCGGGCGCCTGGAGAGGGCGGTGATCACCCGCGCCGGCGCGCCCGTCTATGTCGACTACGCCCATACCCCGGACGCGATAGAGGCCGCGGTCGAGGCGCTGCGGCCGCATGCGAAAGATCGGCTGATCATCGTCCTTGGCGCCGGCGGCGACCGCGACGTCGGCAAGCGCGCCGAGATGGGCGCGGTAGCCGCGCGCCTTTGCGACCTCGTCATCGTCACCGACGACAATCCGAGGAGCGAGGATCCGGCCGCGATCCGAGCGGCGATCCTCGAGGGCGCTCCCGGCGCTCGCGAGGTCGCAGGCCGGCGAGAGGCGATCGCCGCCGCCATCGCCGAGGCCGGCGCGGACGACATCGTTCTCCTCGCCGGCAAGGGACACGAGCAGGGCCAGATCGTCGGCGACCAGGTGCTGCCCTTCGACGACGTGGCCGTGGCGCGGGAGTGCGCGGCGTGAGCCCGCTCTGGACCTCTGAGGAAATCGCCAGCGCGACCGACGGGACCGCATCGGCGCCATTCGAGGCGTCCGGGGTCGCCTTCGACTCCCGGGAGGTCGAGCCGGGTCATTTGTTCGTGGCGATGAAGGGGGAGGCGACGGACGGCCACCGCTTCGCCTCCCAGGCCTTCGATCGTGGGGCGGCGGGGGCGGTGGTGAGCGAGGCCGTGGACCGCCCGCACGTGCTCGTCGCCGATACCGCCGAAGCGCTGAACGCGCTCGGCGCCGCGTCCCGCGCCCGCACCGACGCCCGCATCTGCGGAGTCACCGGCTCGGTCGGCAAGACGGGGACCAAGGAGGCGCTCTTCGCGGCGCTGGAGCGGGCGTCGCCGGGGCGGGCGCACCGGTCGGTCAAGAGCTACAACAACCATACGGGCGTGCCCCTCTCGCTGGCGCGGATGCCGCGCGAGACTCGATTCGGCGTGTTCGAGATGGGGATGAACCATGAAGGCGAGCTGGCGCGGCTGACACGGCTCGTCCGGCCGCACGTCGCCATCGTCACCGCAATCGCCCCCGCCCACCGCGAATTCTTCGCGAGCGAGGAAGCGATCGCCGACGCCAAGGCGGAGATTTTCCAGGGGCTGGAGCCCGGCGGCACTGCGATCGTGCCGTACGACAGCCCGCACCGCGACCGGCTCCTCGCCGGAGCGCGCGATCATGCGACGCGGATCGTCACCTTCGGGCTAGGCGCCGGCGCCGACGTCCGCGCGCGGGACGCAGTGGCGGCGCCGAACGGCGGATCGCTGGTCACCGCCATCCTGCCCGAGGCGGAGATCACCTTCACAATCTCCCAGCCGGGCGAACATTGGGTGTCGAACGCGCTTGCGGTGCTCGCCGCGGTCGAGGCGATGGGCGGCGACCTGGCGCAGGCGGGACTCGCGCTCGCCGATCTGCCCGGCCTCAAGGGCCGCGGCGAGCGGCACCGCATTCGGCTCGAGGGCGGCGGCGAGGCCTTGCTGATCGACGAGAGCTACAACGCCAACCCCGCCTCGATGGCGGCGACGCTGGCGACGTTCGGCGCGCTGAAGCCTGCCGGTCGGCGCATCGCCGTGCTCGGCGCGATGCGGGAGCTGGGGACGGCTTCGGAGGACTTCCACGCCGGCCTCGCGGGCCCGGTCGAGACGGCCTGTGTCGATTATGCCGTCCTTGTCGGCGAAGAGATGGGCGCGCTTGCGAAAGCGCTTGGACAGAAGGTCAAAATGACGCATGTCGAAAGCGCGTCGGCGGCGACCGAGGCGCTCGAATCCGAGCTCCGGGACGGCGACGCGATACTCGTCAAGGGTTCGAACTCGATCGGCCTGGCCGCCCTCGTCGAGGCGCTGACGGGCGGCCCCTTGGCTCAGCTCGGGACAGGGAAAAGCTGATGTTCCTGTGGATTGCCGAACAGCTGGGTTTTCCGGGGGTGTTTAACCTCTTCCGCTACATCACCTTCCGCGCCGGCGCGGCGACGGCGACGGCCCTGTTCCTCGGCCTGCTGATCGGCCCCAGGTTCATCGGCTGGCTGCGGGTGCGGCAGGGCAAGGGCCAGCCGATCCGCCTCGACGGTCCGCAGACCCATCTCGCCAAGGGCGGCACGCCGACCATGGGCGGGCTGATGATCCTGACCTCGCTCACCGTCGCGATGCTGCTCTGGATGAACTTCACCAACCGCTACCTCTGGGCCTGCCTGTTCATCACCGTCGGTTTCGGCCTGATCGGCTTCCTCGACGATTACGACAAGGTGACCAAGCGCAGCCACAAGGGCGTGTCCGCGCGGATGCGGCTGCTCGCGGAATTCCTGGTGGCGGGGATCGGCTGCACGATCATCACCTGGGGGGCGGGGACCCAGCTCTACATCCCCTTCTACAAGGGCCCGGTCGTGGACCTCTGGATCTTCTACCCCTTCTTCGCCGCCTTCGTGGTGGTGGCGTTCGGCAATGCGGTCAATCTCACCGACGGGCTGGACGGCCTCGCCTCGATGCCGGTAATCATCGCCGCGCTCGCCTTCCTGCTCATCTCCTACCTTGTCGGCAATGCCAAGTTCGCCACCTATCTCGGCATCCCCCACGTGCCCGGGGTGGGGGAGTTGACCGTGCTCTGCTCGGCAATCGTCGGGGCCGGCCTCGCCTTCCTCTGGTTCAACGCGCCGCCCGCCGCCGTCTTCATGGGCGACACCGGCAGTCTCGCGCTCGGCGGGGCGCTCGGCGCGATCGCGGTCGCCACCCAGCATGAGATCGTGCTTGGCATCATCGGCGGCCTGTTCGTCGTCGAGGCGATGAGCGTGATCATCCAGGTCTTCTTCTACAAACGCACCGGCAAGCGCGTGTTCAAGATGGCGCCGATCCACCATCATTTCGAACAGATGGGCTGGTCCGAGCCCACCGTCGTCATCCGCTTCTGGATCATCGCCTTCGTGCTGGCGCTGGCCGGCCTCTCGACGCTGAAGCTCAGATGATCGCGAGCGCCGCCTTCTCCGGCAAGAGCTACGCCGTTTACGGTCTGGCGCGGTCCGGCCTGGCGACGGTCGAGGCGCTGCTGGCGAGCGGCGCGAACGTGATGGCGTGGGACGAGAAGGAGGAAGCGCGAGCGGCGTTAGAATCCTCCCCTGCATTTGCAGGGGAGGGGGACCAGGCGAAGCCTGGGGGAGGGGCCCTTGGAGCCCAAGAAGCCCCTCCACCGTCCTACGGACGGTCCCCCTCCTCCGGAAATCCGGGGGAGGACAAGCTAAGAATCGCCGACCCGCTCTCGACCTCGCTCTACGGCTTCGCCGGGATCGTCGTCTCGCCCGGCGTGCCGCTCAACCGCCACCCGATCGCTGCACGCGCCCGCGAGGCGAAGGTGCCGCTGATCGGCGACATTGAATTGTTCGCCGAGGCGCGGGCCGGCCTGCCGCCGCACAAGGTCGTCGGGATCACCGGCACCAACGGCAAGTCGACGACGACCGCGCTTATCCATCACATCCTCACGACGGCCGGCGTGCCGACGACCATGGGGGGCAATATCGGCCTGCCTATCCTTGGCCAGGATCCATTGCCCGAGGGCGGCGTCTACGTGCTGGAGCTTTCCAGCTATCAGCTTGATCTCACCCAGACTCTCGACTGCGACGTGGCCGTTTTGCTGAACGTCACCCCGGATCACCTCGACCGGTACGACGGTTTCGACAGCTACGTCGCCTCGAAAGAGCGTCTCTTCACGATGCAGTCGTGGGAGCATGACGGAATTTTCGTCGTCGATGACCCAGTCGCGGCCGCTCTGGCCGGGCTCGCACCCTTTGGCTCGATTTCCGATCGAATCGCCATCAGTTTCACTTGGCACGCCCGGGGCGATGACGTGGCACGGATGTCCTTGTCCCCCGCTCTGCAGGGTCCGCATAACTCGCAGAACGCGAGCGCGGCGGTCGCCGTCGCGCGGCACCTGAAAATTGACGAGAGTGCCATCCTACGCGGGCTCGCCACCTATCCCGGGCTTCCCCACCGGATGGAGCGGGTGCGCGAGCGCGACGGCGTGCTGTTCGTCAACGACAGCAAGGCGACCAACCCGAATTCGACCGCGCCGGCACTGGCGGCCTATCCGGCGATCCATTGGATCCTCGGGGGGCGCCCCAAGGGGGACAATCTCGAACCGTGCGAGCCGTATCTCGGCCACGTCCGCGCCGCCTACACGATCGGCGAGGCGGGGCCGATGTTCGCGCGCCTGCTCTCGCCGAAGGTAAGGGTGGAGGAATGCGGGCTGCTCGACCGCGCGGTGGGCGCCGCGGCGGGCAAGGCGAAGGCGGGGGAGGTGGTATTGCTCTCGCCCGCCTGCGCCTCGTTCGACCAGTTCAAGGATTATGAGGCGCGGGGCGAGGCGTTTCGCGCGGCGGTGGAGGGATTGTGATGGGGGTGGTCGGGCAATTGAAGGCGAAGGGCGCCAACCGGCTCGGACGGTCGGACCGCAGCGCGCTCGGACGCTGGTTCTGGGAGATCGACCGCGTCCTGCTGCTTTTCGTGGCGGTCCTCGTCGCCATCGGCCTCGTCGCCGTCGCGGCTGCGTCCCCCGCCGCCGGGCAGCGTTATTCCGGCACCGGCGTCACGTTCGCGCCGCTTTATTATTTCTACCGGCAGCTCCTTTGGATCATGGTCGCCTTGCCGGTGATGATCGGCGTCTCGATGCTGCCGCGCGCGCGGGCAAGGCGCCTGTGCCTGGTCGGCACCGTCTTTTTCATCGGCCTGCTTTTCCTCGTGCCGATCATGGGCGTCGAGAGGAACGGCGCCGTGCGCTGGCTCGGCGTCGGATTCACCCAGTTCCAGCCGTCCGAATTCCTCAAGCCGATGTTCATCGTCTCCATCGCCTGGATGCTGTCGCTGAAGCGGGAGGACGAGAATCTGCCCGTCGTCCCCCTGTCCGGGATCGTCACCGGCCTCGTCGCCCTCCTCCTCATGAAGCAGCCCAATTTCGGCGAGACGATCATCTTCGCCTCGGTCTGGGTGCTGCTGCTGGCGCTGTCGGGCGCGCCGCTGAGGTTCCTGGCGGTGCTCGGCGTCGGAGCGGTGGCGGTGGTGATCCTCGCTTACTTCTTTTACCCCGTCGCCCACACGCGGATCGACGGCTTCCTGTTCGACCATGGCGACAATTACCAGACGGAATCGGCGCTCCGGACCTTGACCGCGGGCGGCCTGTTCGGCGCCGGGCCGGGGGCGGGAACACACAAGTTCCTGTTGCCCGAGCCCCATACCGACTACATTTTCTCGGTGATCGGCGAGGAATTCGGAATCATCGCCTGCCTCGCCATCGCCGTCATCTACATGGCGATCGTCGCCCGGGTGATGATCCGCCTGCTCCATGAGGAGGACCAGTTCGTCGTCCTCGCCGCCGCGGGCCTCGTCTGCCAGTTCGGCATGCAGGCGCTGATCAACATGGCGGTCAACGTGCAGATCGCGCCGTCCAAGGGCATGACGCTGCCGTTCATCTCCTACGGCGGCTCGTCGATGGTGGCGCTGTCGATCGGCATGGGGCTGCTGCTCGCCTTCACCCGCCGCAACCCCTATCTCCACCGCTCGCCCTATGTCGTGAAATGGAGCGGAAGATGAGGCTCTTCTCGGGTCAAACCCCCCTCTCCCATGGGGTGAGGGTCGGGGTGAGGGGATCCGGCGCCTTCGCGTTGAGTGCCGAACCCCTCACCCCTACCCCTCTCCCCCGGGGAGAGGGGATTAGAGGGGAGCGCCGCTGATGGTCTTCTCGCGCCACTATGCCCTCGCCGCCGGGGGGACTGGCGGGCACATGATCCCGGCCCATGCGCTCGCCGAGGAGCTGACCCGGCGCGGCCACAGGGTGGCGCTGGTCACCGACGAGCGCGGCGCCCGAATCCCCGGCCTGTTCGAGGGCGTGCAGGTGCACATCCTTCCGGCCGGGCGGCTCGGCGGCGGCCCGGCGGGTTGGCTGAAGGCGGTACGCAACATCTTCACCGGGCGAGCGATGGCGCTGCGGCTCTACGAGACGTTCCGGCCGAGCGCGGTGATCGGCTTCGGCGGCTATCCGGCCTTGCCGGCCCTGCTGGCCGCCCGCGCGGACCGCATCGCCTGCCTCCTCCACGAGCAGAATGCGGTGCTCGGCCGGGTCAATCGGCTGATGGCGGGACGGGTCGACGCGATCGCCGTCGCCTATGAGCGGGTCGACCGCCTGTCCGCCTCCTATGCCGGAAAGACCCACCTGGTCGGCAATCCGGTGCGGGACGAGGTGCTGGCGCTGCGCGACCAGCCTTACCCGGAGCTCGGCGAGGACGGGGTGTTCCGCCTGCTCGTCACTGGCGGCAGCCAGGGGGCGGCGATCCTCTCCCGGGTGGTCCCCGACGGGCTCGGCATGCTGCCCGAGCATTTCCGCCGCCGCCTGCAGGTGACGCAGCAATGCCGGGCCGAGGATATCGAGCAGGTGCGGGAGCGCTACGCCGCGCTCGGCATCCCTGCCGACCTCGCCACCTATATCGAGGACATGCCGGCCAAGCTCGGCTGGTCGCACCTGATCATCGCCCGGGCCGGGGCCTCGACCATCGCCGAGCTGACCGTCGCCGGACGCCCCGCCATCCTCGTCCCTTTGCCGTCGGCGACCGACGACCACCAGACCGCAAACGCCCGCGAGATGGTGAAGGCGGGCGGGGCCCGCACGATTTCGCAAGGCCGCTTCACGCCGGTCGAGCTCGCCAAGCAGATGCAGAAACTCGGCCTCGATCCCGAGGCCCTCGCCAACGCAGCCGAGCGCGCGCGCGGAGTCGGCCGGCCGAATGCGGCGAGCGACCTCGCCGACCTCGTCGAGCGGACCGGCCGCGATCTCGGCACCGACCCGCTGCCGAGCGAGGAGGTGATGCTCACCCCGATCCCGAACGGGGCCTTTGCGTGAGGGGAGTGGGGACCGATATCGGCACCATCCACTTCATCGGCATCGGCGGCATCGGCATGTCGGGCATCGCCGAGGTGATGCACATCCTCGGCTACAGAGTGCAGGGTTCGGACGTCGCCGAAGGCTCCGTCGTCGAGAGCCTCCGCAAGGCGGGCATGAGAGTGGCGATCGGCCATCATTCCGATAATCTCGGCGACGCGGCCGTAGTGGTCGTTTCGACGGCGATCCGGAAAGACAATCCGGAGCTCCTATGCGCCTATGAACGGCGCATCCCGGTGGTGCGGCGGGCCGAGATGCTGGCCGAGCTGATGCGTCTGAAGTCGACCGTGGCTGTGGCGGGGACGCACGGCAAGACGACCACCACCTCGATGATCGCGGCCCTGCTCGACGCGGGCGGGATCGACCCCACGGTGATCAACGGCGGCATCATCAACGCCTACGGCTCCAACGCCCGCCTGGGCTCTTCGGACTGGATGGTGGTCGAGGCCGACGAAAGCGACGGCTCCTTCCTCCGCCTCGACGGCACCATCGCCGTCGTCACCAACATCGATCCCGAGCATCTCGACCATTATGGCAGCTTCGACAACGTCAAGGACGCCTTCGTCGAGTTCGTCGAGAACGTGCCCTTCTACGGCGCCGCCTTGCTTTGCGTCGACCATCCGGAGGTCCAGACCATCATCCCGCGGCTGCGCGACCGGCGGGTGGTCACCTACGGCTTCGCGGCGCTGGCCGACGTTCGCGGCGAGAATGTCCGGCCGGTGCCGGGCGGCAACGTCTTCGACGTCTCGATCCGCGACCGTTCGGGCGCGGTGCGGGTCATCGCCGGGATCGAGCTGCCGATGCCCGGCCGGCACAACGTCCAGAACGCGCTCGCTGCGATCGGCGTCGCCGTCGAGCTCGGCATCCCCGATCCGGTCATCGCCCGGGGCTTCGAGAAGTTCGGTGGCGTCAAGCGCCGCTTCACCAAGGTCGGCGACATCCAGGGCGCGACCATCATCGACGATTACGCGCACCACCCGACCGAGATACGCGCCGTCCTTTCCGCCGCGCGGGAAGGGGCCGAGGGGCGCGTCATCGCCGTCGTCCAGCCGCACCGCTACACGCGCCTCCGCGACCTCATGGCGGAATTCCAGGGCGCCTTCAACGACGCCGACATCGTCTACGTCGCCCCCGTCTACGCCGCTGGCGAGGAGCCGATCGAGGGGGTCGACGCCGAAGCGCTGGTCGAAGGGCTGAAGCAGCGCGGCCACCGCGCGGTGAAGGCGGTCGACGACCTCGATGATCTCTGCCGGAACCTCCGCGACATCGCCGCGCGCGGCGACATGGTCATCTGCCTCGGCGCCGGAGACATCACCAAATGGGCCGCGGGGCTCGCCGACGGCATACGCTGCGCGAGGCTCAACAAATGAGCGCTGTCTCGCACAAGCCCCACCCCAACCCCTTCCCTCCAGGGGAGGAGTTGGGGGTGGGGGCTGTGCCCCTCCGCGGCGAACGAGAGCGCAACGGCTCGCTCGCCGACTTCATCTGGTTCCGCACCGGCGGCCCCGCTGAATGGCTGGTAAAGCCTAAGGACACCGAGGATCTGGCCGCTTTCCTTGAGGCGCTGGACCCGCGCGTGCCCGTCCTTCCGGTCGGCGTCGGCTCGAACCTGATCGTCCGCGACGGCGGCGTGCCCGGGGTGGTGGTGCGGTTGCCCAAGGCGATGGCCCATGTCCATGTCGAGCCCGGCAACCGCGTCCGCGCCGGCGGCGGAGCGATGGGGATCAGTGTCGCCTCGAAGGCGCGGGACGGGCATATCGCGGGGCTCGAATTCCTCCGCGGCATTCCGGGGACGGCGGGCGGCGCCGTCCGGATGAACGCCGGCGCCTACGGCCGCGAGGTGGCGGGCGTGCTGGTCGAGGCGACTCTCGTGCTTCGCGACGGCCGGATCGAAACCTGGCCCAGGGAGCGGTTCGGCTACACCTACCGCCATTCGGAGGTGCCGGAAGGCGCCGTGGTGGTGGAGGCCCTGTTCGAGGGCGTGCCCGGTGATCGCGCCGAGATCGGCGCCGAGATGGATCGCATCGCCGCCGAGCGCGAGGCGTCGCAGCCCTTGCGCAGCCGCACAGGCGGCTCGACGTTCAAGAATCCGCCCGGCACCAAGGCCTGGAAGCTGATCGATGCCGCGGGCTGCCGGGGCCTCACCATCGGCGACGCGCAAGTCTCTGAAAAGCATTGCAACTTCCTCCTCAACCTGGGCAAAGCGAGCGCCGCCGAAATCGAGGCGCTGGGCGAAGAGGTGCGGGGGCGGGTGTTCGCGAATTCGGGCGTGATGCTGGAGTGGGAGATACAGAGGGTGGGTTTGGCGTGAGCGTGATTTTCCGCGTCATGCCAGCGAAGGCTGGCATCCATACGGAGTCAGCAGGGACCCCAGCCTGCGCTGGGGTGACGTCGTCTCGTGGCTAATCCTTCCGGCCCCCTCCGCATCGCCGTGCTGATGGGCGGCTGGTCGGCTGAGCGCGAGGTGTCGCTGATGAGCGGGGCCGGGGTGGCCGACGCGCTCGAAGGGCTGGGGCACCGCGTCACCCGGATCGATATGGGCCGCGACGTCGCGCGGCGGCTCGCGGAGGTCAGGCCCGAACTGGTGTTCAACGCCCTGCACGGCACGCCTGGCGAGGACGGCAGCGTGCAGGGGCTGATGGACCTGATGGGGCTGCGCTACACGCATTCGGGCCTCGAGACCTCCGTGATCGCCATCGACAAGGAGCTGACCAAGATGGTGCTCGTCCCCCACGGCGTCCGCATGCCGGAAGGGGAGATCGTCGCCAGCGAGAGCCTTTACGAAGGCGATCCGATGGAGCGGCCCTACGTGGTCAAGCCGGTCAACGAAGGCTCGTCGGTCGGCGTCGCGATCGTCACCCGCGAGGGCAATTACGGCAACCCGATCGGGCGCGAGAGCGAGGGGCCGTGGAAGCATTTCGACCGGCTGCTCGCCGAGCCCTTCATCCGCGGCCGGGAGCTCACCGTCGCGGTGCTCGGCGAGGAAGCGCTGGCGGTGACCGAGTTGCTGCCCAAGACCGGCTTCTACGATTACGACGCCAAATATACCGACGGGCTTACGCAGCACGTCTGCCCGGCGGAGATTCCGGCAGACATCGCCGAGGCGGCGATGGCGGTGGCGCTGAAGGCGCACATCCTGCTCGGCTGCCGCGGCTGCTCGCGCGCCGACTTCCGCTGGGACGACGAACGCGGCGAGGCGGGGCTCTATTTGCTCGAAGTGAACACTCAACCCGGCATGACGCCGTTGAGCCTGGTGCCGGAGCAGGCGAGGCATCGCGGCATGAGCTATGCCGAGCTGGTCCAGCGGATTGTGGAGGAAGCCTTATGAGCGCCAAGACCGCGCGCGGCGGCGGGCCGCGCCAGAAGGCCAAGCCGGGCCGAAAGCCGCAAGGCCGCGGCAAGGCCGTCGCGCCGCCGAGCGCGCTCGGCGAGGCGGTGCGGCGGGTGAGCGGCTGGATCTTCGCCGGCCTCCTCGCCGCCATCTTCATAGCCTCCCTCGTCATGCTGCGCGTACCCCAGGCGCTCGGCCTCACTGCCGGCGAAGCGGCGGGCGAGGCGGGCTTTTCGCTGAAGCACGTCGAGATCAAGGGCACGCGGCACATCCCCCAGATCCAGGTCTACAACATCGCTTTCGACCAGCCGTCGTCGGCGATGGCGCTCGTCGACCTCGAGGCGACGCGCCAGCGCCTGCTCCGCTTCGGCTGGGTCCGCGACGCGCGGGTGTCGCGGCGCCTTCCCGACACTCTGGTCGTCGACATCGTCGAGCGCCGGCCGGCCGCCATCTGGCAGAATAACCGCCAGCTGGCGTTGATCGACATGGACGGGGTCGTGCTCCAGCCGGTGCGCCTGGACGCGATGCCGGCTTTGCCGCTGGTCATCGGGCCCGACGCCAACCGGCACGCCGGCGAGCTCGCCCGATTGGTCTCCGCCGCGCCGCAGCTCAAGCCGGTCATGGCCGGCGCGACCTGGATCGGCGGCCGCCGCTGGGACATCCGCTTCCAGACCGGCGAGACGCTGGCGCTTCCCGAAGGCGAGGATGAGGCGCACCGCGCGCTCGACCGTTTCGCCCGCATGGACCAGAACACGCCATTGCTCGGCCGCGGCTTCATGCGCTTCGACATGCGAATCCCCGGCCGGTTCGTGATCCGCGTCTCCGGCGATCCGGGCAGCTCCATCCCTTCGATCGCGCCGGACAAAGCCCCGGCCCCCGCCGCGCCGCCGCCGCCGACCGCCGGCGCGGTCGATGTGACGAAGACGATCTGATGAAGCGGCCGACGCCCGCCCCCACCCGCCGGCTGGTCACCGCGCTCGACGTCGGTTCGTCGAAGGTCTCGGCGCTGATCGCGGAGCCGGGCGACGACGGCTCGCTCAAGATCCTCGGCACCGGCCAGCGCCAGAGCCAGGGCGTCAAGCGCGGCTTCATCGCCGACATGGAGCGAACCGAAGGCGCCATCCGCGAGGCGGTGGAACAGGCGGAAAGGATCGCGGCGAGCAACATCGAGGATGTGTTCGTCGGCTTCTCCGCCGGCGGGCTGGTCAGCTCGCTCGCCAGCGTCGAGGTCCAGATCGGCGGGCGACGCATCGTCAAGGAGGATGTCGACGAGCTGCTGACGGTCGGGCGGGATTCGATCGACCCCGAGGGGCGGATGATCCTCCACGCGCTCCCCGCCCTCTACACGCTCGACGGGCTCCAGGGGGTGAAGAAGCCGCTCGGCCTCCACGCCGACCGGCTTGCGGTGGACATCCACGTCATCGCCGCCGAACCGTCGCCCGTCCGCAACCTCGATCTTTGCGTCCGCTCCGCGCATCTCGGGGTGGAGGCGATCGTCGCTTCGCCGGTCGCGGCCGGCAAAGCGTGCCTCAGCGACGAGGAGCGCGAGCTGGGCGTCGCCCTGGTCGAGCTCGGCGCGGGCGTCACCAATGTCTCGGTGTTCGCCGGCGGCATGCTGGTGGGGCTGAAGTCGCTGCCGATCGGCGGCATCGACGTCACCGACGACATCGCATCCGCCTTCGGCACGCGGCGGGTCGAGGCCGAGCGGATGAAATGCTTCTACGGCTCGGCCATGACCTCGCCCCGCGACAATCACGACATGATCGAATTGTCCCCCATCGCCGGCTCGGAAGAGGGGACAGAAGCCTCGCGCATCACCCGCGCGCAGCTCATCGCCGTCATCCGCCAGAGGCTGGAGCATCTGACCGGCGAGATTGCCGGAGCGTTGAAGGACCTTGGCTTCGGCGGCCCGTTCGGGCGGCAGGTGGTGCTGACCGGCGGCGGCTCGGAGCTCAAGGGCATCGCCGATTATGCCCAAGGCGTGCTCGGTCGGGCCGTGCGCATCGGCCGGCCGAGCCTTCCCGGCCTCCCCGACGCCCATTCCGGCCCCGCCTTCGCCACCCTCGTCGGCCTCGCCCAGTTCGCCGCGTCGAGCGAGCTGGATCTGCGCGCCGTGATGTCGCCGCAGCAGGCCCTGCAAAGGGAAAGCGGCGGCGGCAACGTCGTTCAGCGCCTGATTTCGGCCTTCCGCAGTGGCTTTTGAGATTCACCCGTGGCTTCCGGGACTCACTGGCCGTGACATTTCGGACTCACACAAGGGTTTCTCCACCGAAAAATTACTGGGGCGTTAACTTTTCTCTCGCACGCGAGAATCGCCTCGTGCAAAAGGGTTTAACCGTGTCCCGAAGGTCGAGAGCATAGGGGGAAAGCAGCCGATGAGCATCGATTTCATCCGTCCCGAAGTGGACGAGCTCCGGCCCAGGATCAGCGTCATCGGAGTCGGCGGCGCGGGCGGCAACGCAGTCGCCAACATGATCGCCAACGACGTCCAGGGGGTCGACTTCATCGTCGCCAATACGGACGCCCAGGCCCTGAACGCGTCGCCCGCCAACCACCGCATCCAGCTCGGCCTCAGGATCACCCAGGGCCTCGGAGCCGGCTCCCGGCCGGAGATCGGCAAGGCCGCCGCCGAGGAAGCGATCCAGGAGATCGAGGCTGCATTGGACGGCGCCCATATGTGCTTCATCGCCGCAGGCATGGGCGGCGGCACCGGCACCGGAGCCGCGCCGGTCATCGCCAAGATCGCGCGCGAGAAGGGCGTGCTGACCGTCGGCGTCGTCACCAAGCCGTTCAGCTTCGAAGGCAATCGCCGCGGCCGTTCGGCCGACGCCGGGATCGAGGAGCTGCAGCAGCATGTCGATACCCTGATCGTCATCCCCAACCAGAATTTGTTCCGTATCGCCAACCCGAACACCACCTTCAAGGAAGCCTTCCAGATGGCCGACGAGGTGCTGCAGCAGGGCGTGCGCGGCATCACCGACCTGATGGTCATGCCCGGCCTCATCAACCTCGATTTCGCCGACGTCCGCTCGGTGATGGGCGAGATGGGCAAGGCGATGATGGGCACCGGCGAATCCGCCGGCGACAACCGCGCGATCGAGGCGGCCGAAAAGGCGATCGCCAACCCGCTGCTCGACGGAGTCTCGATGCGCGGCGCCCGCGGCGTCATCATCTCGATCACCGGCGGCGAGGACATGCGGCTGATGGAGGTCGACGAGGCCGCCAGCCACATCAAGGAGCTGGTCGATCCGGACGCCAACATCATCTGGGGCTCGGCGTTCAACAACGAGCTGGAAGGCAAGATCCGCGTCTCGGTCGTCGCCACCGGAATCGACGCCGACGCGGTCGTGCAGGCGCCGCCGCAGCCGGCCAAGGTCTTCGCCTTCCCCGGGGCGGCGCGCACGCCCGCGCCCGCCGCGGAGCCGAAGATCGTCCTCACCCCGCCTGAGCCGCTGGCCGAAGCCGTCGAGGAGCCGATGCCGGCGCCCGAGCTCGGTCTCGATGCCGCCGCCGAAGAGGACGAGCTGACGCTGGACGCACCGGTTGCCGAAGAGGCCGGCGACGAGCTGCTGCTCGACACCGGCATGATGGACGAGGATGACGGCGAGGGCTTCATCGAGGAAGATCTGGCCGGCGGCCCGGAGGCGAGCGCCCCCGGTACGCGGAGCTGGATCACGGGTGACGAGGGCGCCGCAGCGGCCGCCGCGCCCAAGGCGGGCCGCGAGGGCGGCACCCTGTTCGAGCGCATGTCGAACATCGCCCGCGGCGCCGCCAAGGCGCAGGTCGAGGAAGAGCCGGAGGCGCCGTCGCGCCTGCGCCGCGACCCGCTCGACATCCCGCGCTTCCTCGGGCGCCAGAACAACCAGTAAGCGGCCAGTCATCGTCGCCGCGCGTAAGGCGCCGCCCCGGCTCCGGCCGGGGCGGCGTTCGCGTTTCAAGCCGTTGAGAGGACGCCGTTCCCCCGCCTTTCGTCGCCCGCGGCAACCGGCCTGACGCAGCGCCGTTGCCGTGGGCGGACTCGGCCGCTTTCTATCGGGGCATGAGCGGATTGGGGACGAGGGGCGTCCGGCGCGGTTTCGCCGTGCTGGGGGCAGGGATGTTGTTGCATGCCGCGCCGGCCTGGGCGGCGCAGCCCGGCGGCGCGGGCGCGCAGGATGCGCCGGCGACCGACTCCTTGTCGCGCAACCTCCACGAGCTGGCCGACAACCCGCGCAGCCTGTCGGCCCTGACCGGTGCCGGCAAGGCCGCGCTCGACGCCGGCGATGCCCAGGCGGCGCTCACCTTCTTCGCCCGCGCCGAGGACGTCGCGCCGCGCGACGGGCGGGTGAAGAAGTGGATCGGCGCCACCCTCTTGCAGCTCGAGCAGCCGCGGGCGGCGATGAAGTTCTTCAAGGATGCCGTCGACCTTGGGCTTGCCGAGGCGGACGTCGCCCGCGAGCGCGGCCTGGCCTGGGACCTGGTCGGCGAGCCGCGGCGGGCGCAGCGTGACTATCGCCTCGCCCTCGGTCGGGGCCGCGACGCGGAAGTCTCGCGGCGGCTGGCGCTGTCGCTCGCCATTTCGGGCGAACGCGAGGCCGCGCTGCGGCTGCTCGACGATCCGTCGCTCTCGGGCGACCGCGCCACCGAGCGCACACGCGCCCTCGTGCTGGCGCTCGTCGGCGACACCGCAGGCGCCGGGCGGGCGGTGCAGGCGTCGATGCCGGGGCCGGCGGGCGAGGCGATGATGCCGTTCCTCGCGCGCCTCCCGCAGCTGAGCTATGCCGAGCGCGCGCTGGCCGTCTATCTCGGCCACTTTCCCGGCGACGGACGGGTGCTCTCGCAGCCGGTCTATGCCGCCAGTCGCTACACGCCTCCCGCTTCGCGCCCGGCGCCGACCGAGGCGGGCCGGCCCGACGAGGGCATCCCCTCGCTCGCCCGTATGGTCGCCGCCGCGCCGGCGCAGGACGACGCGCCGCGACGCCGCCCCGGCGAGACTCAGTTGGCGGGGGCCGCGCCCGCAATGCCGATTGCGCGCCCGGCACCGGCGCCGAGCCGCCGCAGTGCCGGCCCCTCCATCACCGAATGGTCGTGGAGCCGGGGCAGCTACGACCCGCCTCGCCGCCAGACGGTGACGCCGAAGCCCGCCGCGACGCCGCCGAAAGCGGTTCAGCCGCCCGCGGAGCGACCGGTCGAGTCGGCGCCGGTCGAGATCGCCCGCGCCGATCCGCCGCCGTCCAGCGCGACGGCCGAGGAAAGGCGGCCGCAGCCCGAGCCGGAAGTGGCGCCCCCGGTCCAGGTCCAGACGTGGAGCCTTGCGCCCGCCGTCTCGAAGCCGCCGCCCGCCGCCGCCCCGCCCCGCCGCGCCGAGACCCGTGCCTCGAGCCGCCTCGCCGACCTCGCCGCGACGATCGACGCGCTCCCCGATCCGGTCCGCGCCGCCTCATCCCGCGCCGCCGCGGCGAAGAAGCCCGAGAAGAGGGCGGAGGCCAGGCCGAAGGTCGAGCCGCAGCCGAGCCGCTCCTGGGTGCAGATCGCCGTTGCCCCCGAGCGCTCCTCGCTTCCCCATGAATTCGCCCGCCTGAAGGCGAAGGCGCCCAGGCTTTTCGCCGCACGTGCCGCCTGGACCGCCCCGATGGGCAACACCAACCGTCTGCTGGTCGGGCCGTTTGACACGCCGAAGGAGGCGCAGGTCTTCGTCAGGGACCTCGCCAAGGCGGACCTCGGCGCCTTCGCCTGGACCAGCGACGAGGGCGAGAAAGTCCAGAAGCTCGCCGGCAAGTGAGGCCGCTCGCCGCGCTCGCCAGCGATCCCGCTCGCTCCCGCGGGCGGCTCCATGCCGAGGCGCCGGGCGGGCAGCGCGGACCCCGCGACGCCTTCCAGCGCGACCGCGACCGGATCATCCATTCAATCCCCTTTCGCCGCCTCCGCCACAAGACGCAGGTCTTCGTCGCGCCGGACGGCGACCATTTCCGGGTCCGCCTCACTCACAGCCTCGAAGTCGCCCAGATCGGCCGGACGATCGCCCGCGCGCTCGGCCTCAACGAGGATTTGACCGAGGCGCTCTGCCTCGCCCACGATATTGGCCATCCGCCCTTCGGCCATTCCGGCGAGGAGGCGCTGGAGGCTGCGATGGCGGAGGCCGGCGGCTTCGACCACAACGCCCAGACCGTCCGACTGCTGACCAGGCTGGAGAGCCCCTATCCGCTCCACCCCGGCCTCAACCTCAGCTGGGAGACGCTGGAAGGCCTCGCCAAGCATAACGGCCCGGTCGCCGAGCCGCTGCCTTGGGCGCTCGCCGAGGCGGATGCGGAATGGGACCTGGAGCTCGGCTCCTGGCCGAGCCTCGAGGCGCAGGTGGCGGCCATCGCGGACGACATCGCCTACGACAATCACGACATAGACGACGGCCTGCGCGCCGGGCTGTTCACCTTGGACGAGCTTTGCGAGGTGCCGCTCGTCGCCGCCCTGTGGCGCGGTGTGAAGGCGCGCTATCCGGACCTTGCCGAGGAGCGGCTCGCCGCCGAGCTGGTGCGCGACCAGATCGGCCTGATGGTCAACGATGTGATCGCGGAGACGCTGCGGCGCGCCGCCGAGGCGCGAGCGACGTCCGCGGAAGAGGTCCGGGCCGCGGGTCGCGCGCTGGCCGGCTTCTCCGCCGAACTGGCGGCGGACGAGGGGCGGCTGAAAGCGTTCCTCCATGAGCGGATGTACAATGCCGCGCCCGTTGCGGCCGTCCGGGCGGAGGCGCAGCGAGTGCTGGCCGGCCTCTGGGAAGCCTATGCCGCCGATCCGTCGCTCATACCGCCCGACCGCCGTGCGCCGGAATGCGGGCGGGTCGCCGAATTGCGGTCGATCGGCGATTATGTGGCAGGCATGACCGACCGCTATGCGGTCCGCCAATATCAGGCGATCGTCGGGCCGCTGGCGCTGCCGGAGGCGTTCTGATCCCTTAAGCAGCCGTTCAGCGATGCGGGCGCAGCCCTAGCGGCTGCAATGAATTCGCAATGGATCGCCGCGAGCCGCTTCGGCCTCGGCGCGCGCCCCGACGAGGCGGCGCCGCGCGACCCGAAGGCCTGGCTGCTCGGCCAGCTCACCCGCTACGATCCGAAGCCGGCCGCGCTCGCCGCCGCGCCCTCGCGCGCGGAGGTGGCGGGCCAGCTCGCCGATTATCTCGAGGAGCAGCGGAGCGCGCCGCGCCGGCCGCAGCAGGCGCGGCCGATGCAGCAGGCGCAGCCGATGCAGCCCGCCGCCATGACGACCGGCGAGCCGGCGATGAACGACAGGCTCGCCGGCCTGCCGCAATCCGCCCAGCAGTTCATCCGCAAGGCCGGCCGGGATTATTATGCCGGCGCCGTCGCCGCCCGCGCCAATGCGGCGCTCGTCACCGAGGCACCATTCGTCGAGCGGCTGGTCCATTTCTGGGCCAATCATTTCGCCGTCTCGGCCGACAAGCTGACCGTCATCGGTCTCGCCGGGCTGCTCGAGATGGAGGCGATAAGGCCGCACGTCCTCGGCCGGTTCGAGGACATGCTGGTGGCGGTGGAGCAGCACCCCGCGATGCTGCTCTATCTCGACCAGGCGCAGTCGATCGGCCCCGACAGCCGCCTCGGCACCCTTGCGGCGGCCCGCGGGCGCAAAGTGGGCCTCAACGAAAATCTGGCGCGCGAGATACTGGAGCTGCACACGCTCGGGGTCCGCACCGGCTACAGCCAGGCGGACGTGACGGAATTTGCGCGGGCGCTGACCGGCTGGACGGTCGCGGGCCTCACGCGAGGGCCCGTCGCCCGGGCCCTCGGGGGAAATGGGGCGCCGGGCGAGTTCCTGTTCGCCGAGGCGGTACACCAGCCCGGCGCGCGCAATATCCTCGGCAAAAGCTACGGCCAGGCGGGCGAGGCGCAGGCCCGCGCCGTCCTCGCCGACCTCGCCGCCAGTCCGGCGACGGCCCGCCACATTGCCACCAAGCTCGCCCGCCATTTCGCCGCCGACGATCCCCCGCCGGCGCTGGTGGATCGCCTCGCCGCCGCCTGCCTTTCGAGCCGCGGCGACCTGCCCGCCGTCTACCGGGTGCTGATCGAGGCGCCGGAGGTGTGGAACGCGGCGACGCCCAAGTTCCGCACGCCCTGGGACTGGTCGGTCGCGGCCCTGCGCGGCGTCGGCACCAGGCAGATCCAGGGGCAGGCGGTGGTCGGGCTGATGACCCAGCTCGGCCAGCCGATCTGGCGGCCGGGCTCGCCCGCCGGCTATGACGACGTCGCGGCGAGCTGGGCCGGGCCGGACGCGCTGGTGCGGCGGGTCGAGGCGGCCGAGCGGATCGCCGGCCGTGTCCCCAACGCCCCGGACGCCCGCAGCCTCGCGCCGAAATTGCTCGGCGACGCGCTCAGCCCGGCGACGGCGCAGGCGCTCGCCCGGGCCGAGAGTCCGGGCCAGGGGCTCGCGCTCCTGCTCGCCGCCCCGGAATTCCTGCGGAGATGAACATGCTCGACCGCCGCCGCTTCCTCGGCACCGCCGCGGCCGGCGCCGCCCTCGCCGCGCTGCCGCGGATCGCGCTTGCCAAGGCCGCCACCGACCGGCGCTTCGTCTTCATCATCCAGCGCGGCGCTGCCGATGGCCTCTCCACCGTCGCCCCCGTCGGGGACCCGGCCTTTGCGGGCCTGCGCGGAGCCCTCGCCGAGGATGCGGCGGCGGGCGCCGCGCTCAACCCCTTCTTCCGCCTCCACCCGTCGCTCGCCGAGACGGCGAAGATGTACGCCGGCGGCGAGGCCCTGTTCCTGCACGCGGTGGCCTCGCCCTATCGCGACCGCTCCCATTTCGACGGCCAGAACGTGCTCGAGACCGGCGGCACCGGCGCCTACCGCCTCAAGGACGGCTGGATGAACCGCCTGCTCGGCCTGCTGCCGGAGGCGGAGGCGAAGGCGATCGCCGTCTCAGCGACCGTGCCGGTGGCGCTGCGCGGGGCCCGCGACGTCGCCTCCTACGCACCCTCCGCTTTGCCCTCCGCCTCGGACGACCTCCTTGCCCGTGTCGGCGACCTCTACGCCCGCGACGCGCAGCTCGCGCCGCTCTGGAACGAGGCGATGGCGACCCGCAAGCTGACCGGCGACCTCTCCGGCGGCGGCGGCCGCAACGGCGCGGCGACGGGCGCGCTCGCCGCCCGGCTCCTTGCCGGCGAGACCGGCGAACGGGTCGCCTTCATCGAGACCGGCGGATGGGACACGCACAGCGCCCAGCGTGCCCGCCTCACCGCGCAGCTCGGCGGGCTCGACGCCTTGCTCGCCGCCCTCAAGACCGGCCTCGGCGCCGACTGGTCGAACACCCTCGTGCTCGTCGCCACCGAATTCGGGCGCACCGCCGCGGTCAACGGAACCGGCGGTACCGACCACGGCACCGCCTCGGCCACCATGATGGTCGGCGGCGCCGTCAAGGGCGGACGGGTGCTCGCCGACTGGCCGGGTCTAGGCCCTTCGGCGCTCTACGAGCAGCGCGATCTCAAGCCCACCCTCGATCTCGACGTCCTGATCGCCAACACGCTGGCCCAGCATTACGGCCTCGACCTCGCCCGCACCGGGGCTGCGCTTTTCCCCGAGAGCGCGGCGCCGAAGCCGCTCCCCGGCCTCGTCCGCGCCTGACGCGCCGCCGCGCCTTGGCTTCCGCTCGCCGCAGCCGAGGGAACGGGATGCTCTAATCTGGGTTAAGTCTCTGGTGCGCGCGGTGCCTCGTACCGCGCGCCGCCCTGTACGGAGTGCCTGCCCATGAGCCAGGACCAGAGCCGCCTCGCCGCTTGGGGCTGCCGTCTCTCGGAACGCGTCGCCAGCCTTTCCGCCCATCCCTATGCGCAGCTCGGCCTGATTCTCCTCTGCCTCGCCTGGTTCAAGGCAGGGTGGACGACCAATGCGCTCACCGCCGCGCTTTCGATCCTAGCTATCACGCTGACCCAGATGGTCCTGAACAGCCAGGGCCAGCGCGAGACGGAGGCGCGCCGCCGCGACGTGGCCCTCCACGCCAAGCTCGACGAGCTGATCCTCGCCACCCGCGAAGCGCGGGACGAGATCGCCGGGATCGAGGAGCTGGAGGAAGAGGATATCGAAGCGCTGAAGGAAGGCGCAACGGTGACGCCACTCGTCCGCCGTCGCGCGGTCGCAGCGCCGTGAGCCGCAAGGACAAGCCGCTCGAACCCGAGCCGCCGGCCGAGGCGCCCCCGCCGACGGACTGGAAGACGTTGCTCGGCCCCGAGCTCAGCGCGCCGCATCCCGAGCGGGCCGGTCCCGCCGCCGTCGCCGGGCCCGGCCGCGGCCGCCGCTGAGCGCGCCGGCACAGGGGGGCATGACGGGGCGGCATCGATGAGATAGAGGCCGGCGGACCTTCACAGCCGGAATCCCTTACCTGACGACGCTCTACGCCCGATTCGCCGCCCACCTCGACGATGCCCTCGACGCGCTCGAGCGCGAGGGCGCGCTCGCGTCCGGCCTCGACCGCAAGGCGGTGGCGGTCGAGCCGCCGCGCGATGCGAGCCATGGCGACCTCGCCTCCAATGCGGCGATGGTGCTGGCCAAGAAAGCGGGTACGAACCCGCGCGCGCTGGCGGGTCTTATCGCTCCGAAGCTGTCGGCGCAGCCGGAGGTCGCGAGCGTCGAGATCGCGGGGCCCGGCTTCCTCAACATCCGGCTCGATCCGTCGGTCTGGCGGGAGGAACTGCGGGCGATCCTGGCCGAGGGCGGCGACTACGGCCGGTCGACGCTGGGGCAGGGAAGCCGGGTCAATGTCGAATATGTCTCGGCCAACCCGACCGGGCCGATGCACATGGGCCATTGCCGGGGCGCCGTGGTCGGCGATGCGCTCGCCAGCCTGCTCGAATATGCGGGCTTTGCCGTCACCCGCGAATATTACGTCAACGATGCCGGCGGGCAGGTCGACCTCCTCGCCCGCTCCGCCTGGCTGCGCTACCGCGAGGCGCTCGGCGAGAAGATCGGCGACATCCCCGAGGGCCTCTATCCGGGCGATTATCTGAAGCCGGTCGGCGAGGCGCTGGCCGCCGAGTTCGGCGCCCGCTACGCCAAGGCGGCGGAGTGCGAGTGGCTGGCGCTGTTCCGCGAGCGCAGCGTGGCGGCGATGCTCGAGCTCATCCGCCACGATCTCGGCCCGCTGGGCATCCACCACGATCTCTTCGCCTCCGAGGCTGAGGTGCAGGCGTCGGGCGCGGCGGACCGGGTGCTGGAAACTCTGCGGGCGAAGGGCCTCATTTACGAGGGCACGCTCGCGGCCCCGAAAGGCGAGACGCCGGACGATTGGGAGCCGGTCGAGCTAACCTTGTTCCGTTCGACCGCGTTCGGCGACGATCAGGACCGGCCGATGAAGAAATCGGACGGCAGCTGGACCTATTTCGGCGCCGACGCCGCCTATCACCTCCAGAAAGCGGGAAGCGCCGACCAGCTGATCAACATCTGGGGCGCCGACCATGCCGGGACGGTGAAGCGCATCCAGGCGGCGGTGACGGCGCTGACCGACGGTCGCGTCGCCCTCGACGTCAAGCTCGTCCAGATGGTGCGACTGTTCCGGGCCGGCGAGCCGATCAAGATGTCGAAGCGGGCGGGGAATTTCGTCACCCTCGCCGACGTGGTGCGGGAGGTGGGGAAGGACGTGGTGCGCTTCATGATGCTCACTCGCCGCAACGATGCCCCGCTCGATTTCGATTTCGCCAAGGTAGTCGAGGCGTCGAAGGACAATCCGGTCTTCTACGTCCAATACGCCCATGCGCGCATCCGCTCGCTCTACCGGCGCGCCGCGGCGGCCGGAGTGGATCTCACCGCGGCGCCCGATCTCTCGCTGATCGACGATGAGGAGCTGGCGCTGGTCCGGCTGGCGGCGCAATTCCCCCGCATCGTCGAAGCCGCGGCGCTGGCGCACGAGCCGCACCGCATTGCCTTCTACCTCGGCGACCTCGCCGCGGCGCTCCACGCGCTGTGGAACCGCGGCAATGACGACCCCTCCCGCCGCTTCCTCGTTGAGGATAAGCCGGAATTAACCCGTGCGCGGCTAGAATTGGCCGGAGCGATAGGGCAGATTATCCGGAACGGCCTCGGCATCATGGGGGTGGCCGCGGCGGAGGAGATGCAGTGATGACCGACATTCGCGCCGACGATGCGACCCCGCTCGACCGCGACGACCGTCTCCCGTGGCTCGAAGCGGTCGACGAGGACGAGGCGGGCGACGGCCCTTCCGCGCTGAAATTGATCGTCGCGGTGCTGATCGGCCTCGCCGCGATCGGCGCGCTGGTCGGGGGCGCCTTCTGGATCGCCAACCGCGCCCACGATGAGGGCGGCACCGGCGAGGCGGAGGTCATCAAGGCCCCGCCCGGCGATTATAAGGTGAAGCCCGACAAGCCCGGCGGGATGGCCGTCGAGGGCGAGGGCGGCACCGCCTTCGCCGCCAGCACCGGCGCGGAGCCCAAGGGCCAGATCAATCCCAACGCCGTCCCCGAGACCCCGGTCACCCAGAAGGGCCCGGAGACCGCGACGCCGCCCCAGCCTCAGCCGCAGTCCAAGGCCGCTCCGGCCCCGGCACCGCCCGCGAAGGCTCCGGCTCAGGTCGCGGCCGCCGGGCCGGGCGGCACCATCCAGCTCGGCGCCTTCGCCGACGGAGCGACGGCGGAACGGGTGTGGAAGGGCCTCTCCGGCCGCTTCACCTATCTCGCCCCGCTTTCGCACAGCGTCGTTCAGGCCCAGGTGAACGGCAAGACCTGGTATCGCCTGCGCGCCAGTGGCGCCGGCGCTGCCGACGTCTGCGGCCGCCTCCGCGTCGCCGGAGAGAATTGCCTCAGGATCGACTGACCGGAGCCGTGCAAGCCGCCTTTTACGGCCTCGCCGGCCCCGCCCTCAGCGACGGCGAGCGTTCCTTCTTCCGGGAATCGGACCCGGTCGGCTTCGTCCTGTTCCAGCGCAACTGCGCCGATCGGGCGCAGCTCCGGGCGCTGACCAACGCCCTGCGCGATCTGTCGGGGCGGGAGGACGTGCCGATCCTGATCGATCAGGAAGGGGGACGGGTGGCGCGGTTGAAGCCGCCGGCCTGGCCGCTTTTCCCGGCGGGCGAGGCGTTCGCACGCCTCTACGACAAGGCGCCGATGAGCGCGATCGAGGCGGCACGCGCCAACGCGGGAGCCATCGCCCGGCTGCTCGTCGAAGTGGGCGTCAACGTCGATTGCCTGCCAGTGCTCGACGTGCGGCAGCCGGGCGCGACCGACATCGTCGGCGACCGGGCGCTGGGCGGCGAGCCGATGCAGGTGGCCGCGCTCGGGCGGGCAGTGCTCGACGGCCTCGCCTCGGGCGGAGTCGTCGGAGTCGTCAAGCACATGCCGGGCCATGGCCGCGCCTTGGTCGACAGCCACAAAGCGCTGCCCTTCGTCGAGGCGGACGAGGAAGAGCTGGCGGTCGACCTGACGCCGTTCCGCGCCCTCGCCGATGCGCCGATGGGCATGACGGCCCACCTCGTCTACACCGTCTGGGACCCGGAGCGGGCGGCGAGCCAGTCGCCGGTCGTGATCGCCGAGATCGTCCGCGGCCGCCTCGGCTTCGACGGCTTCCTGATGTCCGACGATATCGGCATGAACGCCTTGTCCGGAGGCTTCGCCGAGCGGGCTCGGCGCGTGATCGAGGCGGGCAACGACGCCGTCCTCCATTGCTCGGGCGACATGGCCGAGATGGAGGCCGTCGCCTCGGCGGCCGGGCCGCTGGGCGAGGCGGGCGAAGCGCGGCTGGCGCGGGCGATGGCCGCGGCGCGCCCCGCCGACGGCCCATCTTACGAGGCGCTGGCGGACAAGAGGGACCGGCTGCTCGCCCTTGCCTGAGCCGGTCGCTCGAGGCTCGCCGCCCGCCCGAATCCCTTCGCCGCAGCGCAGGGAACCGAAACGCTTCGTCCGTTCGTTACGGCGGCGCAGGGGCGAACCACATCAATGGAGTAATGCGTCATGAAGTTACCCGGACTGGCCGCCGCGGCCGCGATCTTCGTCTCCTCGCTCGGCCTCGCCGCCGCGGCCGACGCCCAGCCGCCGGTGCGCGAGCGCACGGTCGTGCGCACGACTGTCGAGCCACGGCCGATGCGCGAGCGCACCGTCATGCGCACCACCGTCGTCCGCCGGCACGCCGGCTGGAACCGCGGCCATCATTACGGCTGGCGCAACCATCAGCGCATCTGCCGGACCGTCTGGCGTCACCATCGCCGCATCCATACCTGCCGCGTCTGGTAGGCTGACTCGCGCGTCCCGCCGGTGCGGCGGGGCGCGCGAAACCATTGAGCCGACGGCTTCGAGCCGCTATCGCGCTGGCCAGCAAAGGATCAGCGGATGGCCGAGTTCACCCTTCCACCGAACAGCCGGATCAGCGGGCGCGGCAAGACCTATCGCGCCGAGGGCAAGCGCGGCCGGATGCGCAGCTTCAAAATCTACCGCTACGATCCCGACACGGGCGAGAATCCGCGCTACGACCGCTTCGAGCTCGACCTCGACGAGACCGGGCCGATGGTCCTCGACGCGCTCCTCAAGATCAAGAACGAGATCGACCCGTCCTTGACCTTCCGCCGCTCCTGCCGGGAGGGAATTTGCGGCTCCTGCTCGATGAACATCAACGGGCGCAACGGTCTCGCCTGCACGACCGCGATCGAGGATTACAAAGGCGAGATCCGCCTGACGCCGCTGCCGCACATGGACGTCATCAAGGACCTCGTGCCGGACTTCACCCATTTCTTCGCCCAATATGCCTCGATCGAGCCGTGGCTGAAGACCAGGACGCCGGCGCCTTCGGGCAAGGAAAGGCTGCAGTCGCCGGAGGACCGGGCCAAGCTCGACGGCCTCTACGAATGCATCCTCTGCGCCTGCTGCTCCTCCTCCTGCCCGAGCTATTGGTGGAACTCCGACAAGTTCCTCGGCCCGGCAATCCTCCTCCAGGCCTTCCGCTGGCTCGCCGACAGCCGCGACGAGCTGACCGGCGAGCGCCTCGACGAGCTCGAAGACCCGTTCCGCCTCTACCGCTGCCACACGATCATGAACTGCGCGAACGTCTGCCCCAAGGGCCTCAACCCCGCCAAGGCGATCGCCGAGACCAAGAAGCTGCTGGTCGAACGGGCCGTTTGAAATCCCACAGCGGGTCAAGCAACCGCAAGCGCCTGGGACCCGCCCCGCCTGCTATCGCTTGAGCGCCTGTCCGCCAAGCATCCCGGTGATCGCACCGAATCCGATCTTGGCAACGTCGGCGAGCCACCTGACCACCTCCACGGTCAGGGGCGGGGGGTCCCTGCCGGCGAGCAGGGTCGTAGCGACGCAGATCGCCGTAAACAAAACGGTCCCCACGGCGGATGCCAAGAAGACGAGCTTGAAGGCCGAGTTGATCGGAACATGGTCGGGCAAAACTGTATTGCCCTGTTCAGCGATCGCCCGCCCAAACTCGGGATCCCGGCTGCAGACATATCGCCCAAGACGGTCCGACCACATCGACGCGCGGCCGGGAGTCCGCGCACATTCGGCGGCAACGGTCGCCATTCTCCCCACAACTCCCATATCATCCTCCCCAGATATTAGCGGGCCCATCCCACGAAGCTTTCGCAACGAATGAACGCAAGTCCACCTGTACCATGTTTCAGGTCTCGTGGCGCTCCTTGTGGGCCTCCCTTGCCAGCCACCGGCTTTGTCGGCACTGGCGGACGATGGCCCTGCACCCCATGATCCGCCACCAGCCCGATCCGGACCATCCCGGCTGGTGGACCTGGGACCTGCCGAGCGACGACACCCGCTTCAATGCGTGTATCGGCAAATTGCTCGTGCGCGGCGAAGGGGAGGGCCGCGCGCGCTGCCGGATGTTCCCGGACGTGGCGCAGTCGAATCTCGGCAATGTCGTCCATGGCGGGGCGATCCTGACCTTCATCGACATGGCCATGTTCGCCGGCGGCTATGTCGCGGGCGCCGATCTCGGCCCGTCGGTGACGCTCGATCTTTCCGCGCAGTTCCTGTCGCCGGCCCGTCTCGGCGTGCCGCTCGACGCCAGTGTCGAATTGCTCCGCGAAAGCAAAAGGATGGCGGTGATGCGCGGCCTCGTTGAGCAGGAGGAAATTGTAGTCGCCGCCTGGTCGGGGACGCTGCGCAAGCTGGCCAAGAAGTGAGCGAGGTCGCGGCGCGCTACCGGGCGCTGCTCGCCGCCGGGGAACTTAAGCCCGATGCGGACCAGCAGCGCGCCGTCGAGCGGCTCGACGCCCTTGCGGCGCGGCTGGAGCGCCGGCCCGGCCTGCTCGCGCGCCTCCTCGACAGGGCGCCGGCGGCGGGCTCGCGCGGCGTCTACATGTGGGGCGGTGTCGGGCGCGGCAAGTCGATGCTGATGGATCTGGCCTGCGCCGCCATGCCGGTCGAGCCCAGGCGGCGGGTCCACTTCCACGAATTCATGCTCGAGGTGCACGAGCGGCTGCGGCTCGAACGGACCAAGGAAGAGGGGGACCCGATCCCCGCCGTCGCCAGCGCCGTTGCCGAGGAGGCTCGCCTCCTCGCCTTCGACGAAATGGTGATCAACAACCCCGCCGACGCGATGATCCTCTCGCGCCTCTTTTCGCGCCTGCTGGCGGAGGGGGTGATGGTGCTGACGACGTCGAACCGGCCGCCGCGTGACCTCTATCCCGGCGGGCTCAACCGTGAGCTCTTCCTCCCCTTCATAGACCTCCTCGAGCGCGAGCTCGACGTGGTTCCGCTGAACGGCCCGGTCGACTACCGGCTCGAGCGGTTGGGCGGCATGCCGACCTGGTACGTGCCGAACGGACCGGAAGCGACCAAGGCCCTCAGCGAAGCCTTCTTCCGCCTCACCGACTACCCCGTGGAAGATCGCGAGAAGGTGCCTTCCGCGGACATTGCGGTGCCCGGCGGTCGGACGCTGCACGTGCCCAAGAGCCTCAAGGGCGTTGCCGTCTTCTCGTTTAAGCGCCTGTGCGGCGAGGCGCGCGGCGCGGCCGACTATCTCGCCGTGGCCCGCCGCTACCACACAGTCATCCTGGTCGGCGTTCCGGTGATGGGGCCGGAGAAGCGCAACGAGGCGGCCCGCTTCGTCACGCTGGTCGACGAGCTTTACGAGCACAAGGTCAAGCTCCTCGCCGCCGCCGCCGCCGAGCCCGCCGCCCTCTATCCCGCGGGCGACGGCACATTCGAGTTCCAGCGCACCGTCTCCCGCCTCATCGAGATGCAAAGCGCCGACTTCATGGCCGCAGGCCATGGAATATAAAACTACCCCTAAAAGTTTTAGCTTGAAACTCGTGCGAAGACGGCCCATAGTATCTTGCGCCAACCTATCAAAGGACCGGCGTGCCTACAGAAAGGAACCTGCTATGAAAATTTCGCTTCCCCGCAACCTGTTTCCGCAAATCCACGAGGATTCGGCGGTCAATCCCACCAGCCGCCGCAAGGTCGTGCTGCCGCGGATCACTCGCCAGATCCTGGAGCATGAGGGTTACACCTTCGGCGACAAGATTCGTGTGCCCGGCGGCTACGCCTATGAGGTGACCGCCCCCGATGGCGAAGCGCTCAGGATTGGCCTCAAGACGGCCGTCAACCGATGGCTGAATACGGCCACCACGCTCGTCGAGAAAGTCGATCGGGTGATCATCGCCACCTTCGAATGGGACGAGGACGATGAGAAGCCGGTTGCGTTCGAGCTGGTCGAAATCTCCTCTTCCGCCCTTCTCGGCATGATCGGGAAGGTGCGTAAGGCCGCCAAGGCCGAAGGCTGGGACCCATACGGTCATTACTACATGCCTCTCGACGAGAAGCGCGCCGACGACGGACCGTTCGACGGGGTAGCCGGAGCCGTGATTCCGGCCGGAAGAATTCTATTCGGCCCGGAAAAAGTGACTTGGGTCAAAGACGAGTGGGGGGAGGTCGTTGCGGCGGCCTCGCCGAATGAGGACGCGACCGGCCATTCTGGTCTCAAGGCCGCCGATGTCGGTGCCATCGTCGCGAAGGCCAAGGCCGATCTGGCAGGACGCCTCGGCGTTCCGCTCGAGAATATCGACCTGTCGATCCGGTTCTAACCGATCCGGCGCCCGGCTTCGGCCGGGCGCCGTTGTCTTGCCGCGTCATGCCCCCAGGAGCAGTTGACGCTTAAGCGAACCCGGTCCAGCTTCCGCCCCGCTTCATCCGGGAGGTTTCACAGATGCGTCTTGCCATCGCGTTCGGCCTCGGCCTCCTTTCCACCGCCGCCTTCGCCCAGTCGCCCGCCGACCCGTGGAAGGCCAAGGCGCTCGAAATCTACCGCCACGCGATCGAGGTGCCGACGGTCGAGGGGCGCGGAAGGGTGCCCGAGCTCGCGCAGTGGCTCGCCGACCAGTACAAGGGGGCCGGCTGGGCGGAGGGCGACATCCACGTCCTCCCCTATGACGGCAATCCAGGGAATCACACCGCGGCTTTGATCGTGCGCTGGCCGGCGGCCAAGCCTTCGGGCAGGAAGCCGATCCTGCTCATGGCCCATATGGACGTGGTCGAGGCCAAGCCGGAGGACTGGTCGCCGGGGCTCGACCCGTTCAAGTTCGTCGAGAAGGACGGCTATTTCTACGGGCGCGGGACGAGCGATATCAAGGAAGGCGTCACCTCCGTCACGACGGCGCTGCTGAAGCTGCGCGCGAGCGGATTCAAGCCGACGCGGGACATCGTCGTCCTGTTCACCGGCGACGAGGAGACGAGCGGCAGCGGCGCCCGCCTGGCGGCCAGCGAATGGCGCAAATGGACCGACGCCGAATTCGCGCTCAACTCGGACGGCGGCGGCGGCGGCTTCAGCCGCGACGGCCGGCCGCTCGGCTTCACCCTGCAGACCGCCGAGAAGACCTATTCGATGTACAGCTTCACCGTCCGCAACCCCGGCGGGCACAGCTCCAAGCCTCGGCCCGACAACGCCATCTACCAGCTCGCCCATGCGCTGGAGCGGCTGGAGACGTACCGCTTCACGCCGATGCTCAACGAGACCACCCGCGCCTATTTCGGGGTCCGCGAGAAGAGCGAAAGTGGGCCGCTCGGCGACGCGATGCGGCGCTGGCTGGCGAACCCGGACGACGGGGCCGCGGCCGACTTCATCGAGGCCGATCCCGGCGAGGTCGGGCTGACCCGAACCCGCTGCGTCGCCACCCGGCTCGAGGGCGGCCATGCCGACAACGCTTTGCCCCAGCTCGCCCGCGCCACGATCAACTGCCGGATCATGCCGGGGACCGAGCCGGCGGCGATCCGCGACGAGCTGGAGCGGGTGGTCGCCGATACGAACGTCAAGGTCGAGCGGACCGACAACCAGGCGATGTCGCTCGCCTCGCCGCTCCGGCCCGACGTGGTCGCCGCCTACACGGCGGCGGTGCACAGACGGCACGCGGATTCGCCGATCATGCCCGAGATGAGCACCGGCGCCAGCGACGCCCGGCCGTTCCGGGTCGCCGGAATCCCGGTCTACGGCGTCGACGGCAGCTGGGGCGTGATTCCGGACGACCTGCGCGCCCACGGCCGCGACGAGCGCCTGCCGGTCAAGGCCTTCTACGACGACGTCGACCATTGGGTCGACATGCTGACGATGCTGGCGGGGAAGTAACCTATTCCCCTCTCCCAGGGGAGAGTGGTTTGGGGTGAGGGGTTGCGGAGTTGGTGGGTATGCGCGGCGTCGCGAACCGTGCGTTCTGGGAGATGCCGGAACCCCTCACCCCCGGCCCCTCTCCCCCGGGGAGAGGGGAGATGGCCATTCCCCAATCCCAATCCCCCAACCCCAAACCCCCACCCGAACCTGTTGCCCGTCCCGCCTCGCGGGCCTAAGGGGGCGCCACGTCTCGCGGCCGCCTCCTGGGCCGCCGACTCCACGGACAGGAATTGGAGCCCATGGCCCGCAAGAAAATCGCGCTGATCGGGGCCGGCATGATCGGCGGCACCCTCGCCCATCTCGCCGCGATCCGGGAAATGGGCGATATCGTCCTGGTCGACGTCGCCGAGGGAATCCCTCAGGGCAAGGCGCTTGACCTCGCCCAGGCCGGGCCGATCGAAGGCTATGACGCCAGGCTCACCGGCACCCAGGATTATGCCGACATAGCGGGCGCGGACGTCTGCATCGTCACCGCCGGGATCGCCCGCAAGCCGGGGATGAGCCGCGACGATCTGCTCGGCATCAATTTGAAGGTGATGAAGGCGGTCGGCGAGGGCATCAGGGCGCACGCGCCGGACAGCTTCGTGATCTGCGTCACCAATCCGCTCGACGCGATGGTCTGGGCGCTGCGCGAATTCTCCGGCCTGCCGCACAGCCAAGTCGTCGGCATGGCCGGCGTGCTGGATTCGGCCCGCTTCCGCCACTTCCTCGCCGAGGAGTTCGGCGTGTCGGTCGAGGACGTCACCGCCTTCGTGCTCGGCGGCCACGGCGACACCATGGTTCCGGTCCCGGCTTATTCCGCGGTCGCCGGCATTCCGGTGCCCGACCTTGTCCGGATGGGCTGGTCGACCCAGGAGAAGATCGACGCCATCGTCCAGCGCACCCGCTCCGGCGGCGGCGAGATCGTCGCCCTGCTGAAGAGCGGCTCGGCCTATTACGCCCCCGCCACCGCCGCCCTCGAAATGGCCGCGAGCTACCTCAAGGACAAGAAGCGCCTGCTGCCGGCGGCCGCCTATCTGACCGGACAATATGGCGTGAACGACCTCTATGTCGGCGTTCCGGTGGTGATCGGCGCCGGCGGCGTCGAGCGGATCGTCGAAATCGAGCTGGACGAGACTGCGAAGGCCAATTTCGAGGTGTCGGTCGAGGCGGTCAAGGAGCTGCTCGTGGCGTGCAAGGCCATCGATGGGTCGCTGGCATGAGGATGCTCTCAGCGCTGACACTCCTGCTGGCCACGGCCCCGGTGGCCGCCGCCGAGGCTCCGCCCGAATATCCCTCTGCCGTGCCGACGTTCCTCGACGCCTGCGTGACTGGCGAGCTGTCGGCGGCGGCGCGCGAGGCTGCGATGCAGGCGCAGGGCTGGACGGCCGTCGCCGCGCCGACCATCGATGTAGCGAAGTTCGGCCTCTCGAAGGCGATCGAGCGAAACTTCGATTATTCCAAGCCGGTGACCGTGCGCCAATGGATGAAGCTGGTGGACGGCTCGCCGGTCCAAGCGGTACTGGCGACCTTTCCGGCCGGGCGGCGCTATCCGACGCTCTGCGCCGTCACCTTCCCTAACGTGAAGGCGGCCTGGCCCTACGACGACGCCTTCGAGGCCGGTGTGAAGCCGCTCGGGCTCAAGGGCAAGAGCACGGACCTGCCGCATTATTACGAATATTCCGGCAAAATCGGGCCCGAGAAGCGTCCCGCGCGCGCCGAGATATTTTCCCGAAGCCAGGCGTCGGGCCAGAAGAACAGCATGCACCTCTACATCGCCTTCTGACCGCTCGGCCGAGGACGTCCGTCCCAGGCACCCCCCGTTCACAAGCAAGGCAATTATGAGCATCCTCGTCAATTCCGAGACCAAGGTCATCACCCAGGGCTTCACCGGCAAGCAGGGCACGTTCCACAGCGAGCAGGCGATCGCCTACGGCACCAAGCTGGTCGGCGGCACCTCGCCGGGGAAGGGCGGTTCGACGCACCTCGGCCTGCCGGTGTTCGAAACGGTGCAGGAGGCGCGGGAGGCCACCGGGGCGGACGCGTCGGTGATCTACGTACCGCCGCCGGGCGCCGCGGACGCGATCCTCGAGGCGATCGATGCCGAGGTGCCGCTGATCGTCTGCATCACCGAGGGTATCCCAGTGCTCGACATGGTGCGGGTGAAGCGCGCGCTGACGGGCTCCAGGTCGCGCCTCATCGGCCCGAACTGCCCTGGTGTGCTGACGCCGGACGAGTGCAAGATCGGAATCATGCCGGGCAATATCTTCAAGAAGGGCTCGGTCGGAGTCGTCAGCCGCTCGGGCACGCTCACTTATGAAGCGGTGTTCCAGACGACCAATGAAGGCCTCGGCCAGACCACCGCCGTCGGAATAGGCGGCGACCCGGTCAACGGCACCGACTTCATCGACGTCCTGGAGCTGTTCCTTGCCGATCCCGAGACCAAATCGATCGTCATGATCGGCGAAATCGGCGGCGCGGCCGAGGAGGACGCCGCCCAGTTCCTCAAGGACGAGGCTCGGGCCGGGCGGGCAAAGCCCGTTGTCGGCTTCATCGCCGGGCGAACGGCGCCTCCCGGGCGGCGCATGGGCCACGCCGGCGCGATCGTCTCGGGGGGCAAGGGCGGGGCCGAAGACAAGATCGCCGCAATGGAGGCGGCTGGAATCCGCGTCTCCCCGAGCCCATCTGAGCTCGGCAGCACCCTCAGCGCGCTTTTGAAGGGCTGAGGGATAGGCTAGGAGGCCGGCGCGTTCCTTCGCGCAGGCGATCTCGAGAAGGCGGCAGGAGTGGACATCTACAGCGCCGAGACGGAGCAGGGGCCGAGCTGGGCCCGCGCCAATTGGCCGGTCGTCGAGCTGGACGAGCTGAATGCCGGGCTCGATCCGACGCTGCAGGCGCTCGCCCCGGTGGTGAAGGAGGCGAAGAAGGCCGCCGCGGCCTCCGGCAAGTCCGAGGCAGAGGTCGAGCAGGCGGCCAGGGATTCGATCCGGGCGATGATGCTGATCCGGACCTACCGGGTGCGGGGCCACCTCGCCGCCGACCTCGACCCGCTCCACCTCACCCACCGCGAGCTGCCGGCCGATCTCAGCCCCGAATTCCACGGCTTCGCCGCCGCCGACATGGACCGGCCGATCTTCCTGTGCGGAGTGCTCGGCTTCGAATGGGCGACGGTGCCGGAGATCGTCCGCGTCCTGCGCGCCAATTATTGCGGCAAGGTCGGCCTCGAATATATGCACATCAACGACCTGGAGGAGCGACGATTCCTCCAGGAGCGGCTGGAAGGGCGCGACGCCGAGATACGCTTCACGCCGGAGGGCAAGCAGGCGATCCTCGCCAAGGTGATCGAGGGCGAGCAGTGGGAGAAGTTCCTCGCCCGCAAATATGTCGGCACCAAGCGGTTCGGGCTGGACGGCGGCGAATCGATGATCCCGGCGCTGGAAGCGGTGATCAAATATGGCGGCCAATACGGGGTCGAGGACATCGTCTTCGGCATGGCCCATCGCGGCCGCCTCAACGTCCTCGCCAACGTGATGGGCAAGCCCTACCGCGCGATCTTCAGCGAGTTCGCCGGGGGCGCCACAAACCCGGCCGACGTCGGCGGCTCGGGCGACGTCAAATATCATCTAGGCACGTCGTCGGACCGCGAATTCGAGGGGATCAGGGTCCATTTGTCACTGCTCCCCAATCCGAGCCACCTCGAGGCGGTGAACCCGGTCGTGCTCGGCAAGGCGCGCGCCGAGCAGACCGCGCGCGGCGACCGCGAAGGCGCCCGGGTGCTCCCCGTTCTCCTCCACGGCGACGCCGCCTTCGCGGGGCAGGGCATCGTCGCCGAATGTTTCAGCTTCTCGGGGCTGCCGGGCTACGGCACCGGCGGGACCATCCATTTCGTCATCAACAACCAGGTGGGCTTCACCACCTCGCCGCAATTCGCCCGCTCCTCGCCTTATCCGAGCGACATCGCCAAGTCGGTCCAGGCGCCGATCCTCCACGTCAACGGCGACGATCCCGAAGCCGTGACCTTCGCCTGCAAACTCGCGGTCGAGTTCCGCCAGACCTTCAAGCGGGACATCGTCATCGACATGTGGTGCTACCGCCGCTTCGGCCACAATGAGGGGGACGAGCCGAGCTTCACCCAGCCGCTCATGTACGCCGCGATCAGGGACCATCCGCCGATCAGCGAGATTTACGGCGCCCGCCTCATCGAGGAGGGCGAGGTCGATCGCCCCTGGATCGACGGCCAGGTCGCCCAGTTCACCGCGACGCTCGAAAACGAGTTCGAGGCGGCCAAATCCTACCTTCCCAACAAGGCGGACTGGTTCGAAGGCCGCTGGGCGGGGCTCGGCCGGCCCGACACTCCGGAGACCGGCCGGCGCAACGTCGAGACCGCCATCCCCGAGGAACGCTATCGCGAGGTGGGGCGGATCCTCACGACGGTTCCGGAAGGGCTCACTGTCCACAAGACGCTGCAGCGGATCATCGACGCGCGGCGGGCGATGTTCGAGAGCGGCGAGGGTTTCGACTGGGCGACGGCCGAGGCGCTCGCCTTCGGCAGCCTGGTCGACGAGGGCTACCAGGTCCGCCTCTCCGGCCAGGACAGCGGCCGCGGCACGTTCAGCCAGCGCCACTCGGTCTGGGTCGACCAGAAAGACGGGCACAAATATATCCCGCTGACCGAGGTGCCGAACGGCCGCTTCGAGGTTCGCGACAGCCCGCTCTCCGAATTCGGCGTGCTCGGCTTCGAATATGGCTATGCCCTGTCCGATCCCCGCACGCTCGTGCTCTGGGAGGCGCAGTTCGGCGACTTCGCCAACGGCGCCCAGGTGATCGTCGACCAGTTCATCGCGTCGGGCGAGTCCAAATGGCTGAGGGCCAACGGCCTCGTCATGCTGCTCCCCCACGGTTACGAGGGCCAGGGGCCGGAACATTCTTCCGCCAGGCCGGAGCGCTATCTCCAGCTCTGCGCCGAAGACAATATGCAGGTCGCCAACTGCACCACGCCCGCCAATTATTTCCACATCCTGCGGCGGCAGATGCACCGCGATTTCCGCAAGCCGCTGATCATCATGACTCCCAAGTCCCTGCTCCGGCACAAGCTCGCCGTGTCGGGCGCGGCCGACTTCCTCGGCGACAGTCATTTCAAGCGCATCCTCTCCGATCCCGCCGGCCCCGCCGACGGGGAGGTGAAGCGCCTCGTCCTGTGCACCGGCAAGATCGCCTACGAGCTTCTCGAGGCGCGGGACAAAGCGGAGGACCGCGGCACTTCGGTGGTGCGCATCGAGCAGCTTTACCCATTCCCCGCGGAGCCGCTCATTGAGCGGCTGAAGCGGATGACCGGCCTGGAAGAAATGGTCTGGGCGCAGGAGGAGCCGAAGAACCAAGGCTATTGGCGCTTCATCGAGGATTTGCTCGAGGCCTGCCTCGGCGAGGCGGAGACGCGGCCGAAGCGCGCGACCTATGCGGGCCGGGCCAATTCGGCTTCGCCCGCGACCGGGCTCGCCAAGCGGCACGCGGCCGAGCAGGCGGCCTTGATCGCCGATGCGCTCGGCCATAGCAGCGATGCCGCGCCGCAGCGCAAGGCGGGATAGGAAGACAGATGGCGACCGAAGTCAAAGTCCCGACGCTCGGGGAATCGATCACCGAGGCGACGCTCGGCCAATGGCTGAAGAAGCCTGGCGACCCGGTCAAGGAGGACGAGCCGATCGCCAGCCTCGAAACCGACAAGGTGGCGGTCGAGGTGCCTTCGCCGGTAGCGGGCGTAATGGGCGAGCAGGTCGTCGCCGAGGGCGCGACGGTCGAGGTCGGCGCCGTCATCGCGCGGATCGAGAGCGGTTCCGGCATGACTGCGGCACCCGAGTCCCAGGACCCCGCCGCCGCCTCAACTCCGGTCAATCCCAAGGGCCCCGGCGAGAATGTCGCGATGCGCGCGGAGGAGGCCCCCGCGGAGGAGGAAGGCCCCCACCTCACCCTGTCGCCTTCGGTGCGGCGCCTGGTGCTCGAGCAAGGGCTCGACCCGTCGAAGATCAAGGGCACCGGCAAGGACGGCCGGCTGACCAAGGACGACGTCCTCGCCGCCGCCAAGAGCCGTGAGGCCGATGCGGCCGCTCCTTCGCCTCCGCCGCCTTCGCCACCGCGTGCCGCAGCGGTTTCGGGCGAGCGTCGGGAGGAGCGGGTGCGGATGACGCGGCTCCGCCAGACCGTCGCGCGCCGGCTCAAGGAGGCGCAGAACACCGCCGCCATGCTGACGACGTTCAACGACGTCGACATGACCGAGGTGATGGCGGCGCGCTCGCGCTACAAGGAATTGTTCGAGAAGAAGCACGGCATCCGCCTCGGCTTCATGAGCTTCTTCGTGAAAGCCGCCGTCCTCGCTGCCCACGACGTGCCGGCCGTCAACGCCTACCTCGAAGGCGATGAGATCGTGTATCACGATTATGTCGACGTCTCGGTCGCCGTCTCGGCGCCCACCGGCCTCGTCGTCCCGGTCATCCGTGACGCCGATAAACTGAGCTTTGCCGAGATCGAGAAGACCATCGCCGACTTCGGCGCCCGCGCCAAGGCGGGCACTTTGACCCTGGCGGACATGCAGGGCGGCACCTTCACCATCTCCAACGGCGGAGTGTTCGGCTCGCTCATCTCCACGCCGATCATCAACCCGCCCCAGTCGGCCGTGCTCGGCATGCACCGCATCGAGGAGCGGCCGGTGGTGCGGGGCGGCCAGATCGTCGCCCGCCCGATGATGTACCTCGCTTTGTCCTACGACCACCGCCTGGTCGACGGCCGCGAGGCGGTCACCTTCCTCGTCCGGATGAAAGAAGCGATCGAGGATCCCACGCGATTGCTCATCGACCTTTAAGTTAGGATCTAAATGGAAGCTGTTTTGACATTTGCTGCGATTATTGCAGCTGCCATGACCTTCCTGTGGCTGGTCGGCCAGTTCGATCAGTGGGTTCAGAAGACGCGGGGCGTCGGGGCGATCGGAGGCCGACGTGCAGACGGCATGGTGGCGAAAATTGGAGTAGCGATCCTGCTGGTCCTTTTGTTTGTCCTTTATCTGCTCGCGGGCGGTGGCTCACATCCGGTGGATGGCTGCTTCGGTAGCATGCGATGCTGAGAAAGGCCCACCGTCCACAAAGAAGAGGCAGGAATGGCTGACACAGAATTCGACGTGATCGTGATCGGGGCCGGGCCGGGCGGCTATGTGGCGGCGATCCGGGCGGCGCAGCTTGGGCTGAAGACGGCCTGCGCCGAGAGCCGGGAGACGCTCGGCGGGACCTGCCTCAACGTCGGGTGCATCCCTTCGAAGGCGCTGCTGCACGCCTCGGAGCTGTTCGAGGAGGCGGCGCACGGCACGATGGCCAAGTGGGGCGTCAAGGCCAAGGAGGTCGAGCTCGACCTCGGCGTCATGCACGCGGGGCGCAAGGAGGCGGTGACCGGCCTCACCAAGGGCATCGAATTCCTGTTCAAGAAGAACAAGGTGACCTGGCTGAAGGGCCGGGCGAGCTTCACCTCTCCAGAGGCGATCGAGGTCGGCGGCACCGAATATCGGGCGAAAAACTACATCATCGCCACCGGCTCCTCGGTGACCCCGCTCCCCGGCGTCGAGATCGACCAGGAACGGATCGTCGATTCGACCGGCGCGCTCGAGCTGCCCAAGGTGCCTGGCCACTTGGTCGTAATCGGTGGCGGAGTCATCGGCCTCGAACTGGGGTCGGTCTGGCGGCGGCTCGGGGCCAAGGTCACGGTCGTGGAGTTCCTCGACCAGATTCTTCCCGGCATGGACGGCGACGTCCGCAAGGAAGCGAACAAGATCTTCAAGAAACAAGGCTTCGAGTTCCGCCTTTCGACCAAGGTGACCGGCGCCAAGAAGACCGCCGACGGCGTGCAGCTCACCGTCGAGCCGGCGAAAGGCGGCGCGGCGGTGACGATCGACTGCGACGTCGTCCTCGTCTCGATCGGCCGCCGGCCCAACACCGAAGGCCTGGGCCTCGACGCGGCGGGGGTGGCGCTCAACAAAAGCGGCCAGATCGAGGTCGACCACGATTTCCGCACCCGAGTTCCCGGCATCCATGCGATCGGCGACGTGACGCCGGGGCCGATGCTCGCCCACAAGGCGGAGGACGAAGGCATCGCCTGCGCCGAAATCCTCGCCGGCCAGGTGGGCATCGTCAATCACGACGTCATCCCGAGCGTCGTCTACACCTTTCCCGAGATCGCCGCCGTCGGCCTCACCGAGGAGGAGGCGAAGGAAAGGGGCGAAGTGAAGGTGGGCAAGTTTCCGATGCTGGCGAACAGCCGCGCCAAGACCAACCGGGAGACGGACGGCTTCGTGAAGATCGTCGCCGACGCGCGATCGGATCGGGTGCTCGGAGTCCACATCATCGCCTCGGTGGCGGGGACGATGATCGCCCAGGCCGCCCAGGCGATGGAGTTCGGCGCCACATCCGAGGACGTCGCCTACACCTGCCACGCCCATCCCACCCATTCCGAAGCAATCAAGGAAGCGGCGATGGCGGTGACGGGCCTGCCGATCCATATCTGACGCGATGCTCGCCCCTTTGCTCGCCCCACTGCTTGCGCTGTTCGCCGCCGCCGCACCCGAGGCGCCGCATTGGCGCGTCGACTGGAGCGAATCGCGCTGCATGGTGATCCGCGAAGGGGGCGATGCGGCGCCCTCGATCGCCGTCCGCTACGTGCCGGCGGACCGCCGGGCCGAGGTCTGGATCGTCGATCCGCGATGGGACGCGCATGCGGTGCCCGAGCCGGGGGCGGTGCGCCTCGTGCTGCAGCCGGCGGCGGGCGAACCGCTCAAAGGCTTCCGGTTCATCCCGGTCGGCAAATCGGGCCGCTACGCCCTCGCGACGCTGGAGGCGCCGAGCGAGTTCCTCGACGCCTTCGCGAAGGCGAAGGCGGTGGCGATCGAACGAGGCGGCAAGCCGCTGCTCCGCATCGAGACCCCTGCGGCCGACAAGGCCGTCGCCGCAACCCACGAATGCGAGGACGACCTGCTCCGCCGCTGGGGGGTCGACCCGGTCGTGTTCCGCAACCTGCGCCGCATCCCCAAGCCGACCGACCAGGTCAATTGGATCAGCGAGGCAGATTATCCGTCGAGCGCGCTGCAGCAGGGCAAGGGCGGAACGACGATCGTGCGGGTCAATGTGACGGCGGAAGGTCGGGTCGGCGCCTGCAACATCGTGATCAGCAGCGGCTCCAAGGATCTCGACTCCGCCTCCTGCCGCGCCTCCTACCGCCGCCGCTATACGCCCGCTTTGGGCCCTGACGGCTCGCCGGTCGCCGCGCTCACCATCTTCTTCGTCACCTGGAGCATCGGTTGACCCCCCGCTACGCCCGGCCCGGCCACGTCTTCGCCGCCCTGTGCATTGCCGCCTCCGCCACGGGCGCAAAATCTGCCCCCACGGCGGCCGCCCATTGGGAGGTGAGGTGGGACGAGGCGATCTGCGGGCTTTACCGCCGCGGCGACGGCGCCAAGCCGCTGACCCTTGGGCTTACGTTCACGCCGGGCCTGCCCAATCTGGACCTCACCCTCGCCAACGCCGGCGGCGATGTTCGCACGCACGTATACACGGGCGGCATCCTCGCCGAGATCGACATTGTCTTCGTCCCCTCGGATAATCGGCTGCACCGTGGGTTCCTCGTCCACCGCGCGTCAGGGTATGACGAACTCGCCACCGTCGTCGGGCCCGACATCCTGGACCGGCTGGCGCAGGCGAAGAGAGTGATCTTCCTCCAGGATCGCAAGCTTTTGGCCAGCATGGACTTGCCGGGTTCAGCCAAGGCCATCGCCGGACTGCGCGAATGCCGCGACACGATCCTGCGCGACTGGGGGATCGATCCGGCCGCGCAGGACGCCCTTTGGAAGGCGCCCGAGCCGCTGGGAGAGCGTCTCGATGGGGTCGGCACCGCCGATTATCCCCCGGAGGCGTGGCGTGCCGGCGTCTCGGCCGGGCTGCTCGCCCGGCTGACGATCACCGCCGAAGGCCGCGTCTCTGACTGCGCCGTGGTGAGCAGCAGCGGGCGAGCCGACCTCGACGCGAAAGCCTGCGAGGTCTGGCTGCGCAAAGGGCGCTTCAAGCCTGCGATCGGCGCCGACGGAGCGCCGACCGCCGCCAAGATCATCGCCTCCTTCATCTGGTCCATCGGCTGATGCGCGGCATCGCCGAAACGATGAGAGTGGGCCTGGTGCTCTGCACCGGGCTGCTCGCGCTCGCCGGTTGCGGCGGACCCAAGGCTTTGGCTCTGCCCGGCGATCCGGTCGAGCGGGCGGCGACCTGCGCGATCGTCACGGCGGCGGAGGCGCGGGTGGCGGTCAAGGACATCAACGATCCGCTGCCGGTCGAGGCGCAGGGGCGGATCGTCCACCACGCCCTTCTCGCCGCCTCGGCCGGCGGCGGGTTCGACGCGCAGACCGCGAACGCAGTCAACAAGCGGATGGGCGAGATCAAGGACCAGGTGACGAGCGGCGCTTGGCAGACGCTCATTCAGCCCTGCCGCGCCGCTTTCCCGGCAGCGGCGAACGACGCGCCGGAGCTGCCGAAGAACGCCCTCGACGCGGAGCTCGCCTGCGAGCATTTGGCCGAATTCCTCGCCAATGCGCTCGACGCCCAAGGCCGCTACGGCGGGGAAGTCGCCGACTATCGCCGTCTGCGCGGCCGGCTCAACGACCGGCTCGCCTCGGCGCTCAAGGCGCGGGTGGGAAGCGGCCTGGCCGCGCAGCAGGAAGCGGGGCGCAAGGCGCTGGCGCGCGCGGCCTCGCTCGGCTCCCCGGTTGCGGTGATGCGGCTGTGCGCCGATCGCTTCGGCTGAGGCGCCGGTGAGCGAACCCGCCGCGATGCTCGGCTCGGCGCTCGTCTATCTGGACTGGGCCGGCGTCGCCGTATTCGCGCTCTCCGGGGCCCTTGTGGCGGCGGCGAAGCGGCAGACCTTGGTCACTTTCGTCTTCTTCGCCGTCATCACCGGCGTCGGCGGCGGCACGGCGCGCGACCTGCTGATCGGCGCGCCGGTCTTCTGGATCCGCCACAATGCGACGCTGCTGATCTGCGCTGCGGCGGCGGTCACCGTCTGGCTGCTGCCGGCCCGCTCCTGGCGGGGGCAGATGCTGCTCTGGCTCGACGCTGCGGGCCTTGCCGCCTACGCCACCTACGGCGCGGCCAAGGGTCTTGCCTACGACGTCGCCCCGCTGCCGGCGGTGGGCATGGGGGTGCTCACCGCCTGCCTCGGCGGTATCGTCCGCGACGTGCTGGCCGGCGACCCGTCGATCCTGATGCGGCCCGAGCTCTACGTGACGGCCGCCGCCTTTTCGTCCGCGCTGATGGTGGCGATGCTGCTCTTCGGCCTGCCGCCGCTACTGGCCGGCTTGATCGCCGCGGCGGCCGGATTCTCGCTTCGGGCCGCGGCGATCGTCCGCGGCTGGTCCCTCCCCGCCTACAGTCGCGGCTTGTAAGGTCGCGGCTCTTCGGGCGGCTCGCCCGGCGAGGCGAGCGGGCGCTGCCACAGCCCGACGTCGTGCCAGCGGCCGAGCTTGTAGCCGACTTGGCGGTAGGTGCCGGCATGGCGGAAGCCGAAGCGCTCATGGAGGCGAATGCTGGCTTCGTTGGGCAGCGAGATCGCCCCGATGGCCTGGGTGAAGCCCTGCCGCTCCAGCGTCTCGATGAGCGGCGCGTAGAGCGCCGCGCCTATTCCGCGGCCGTGCCCGCTTTCCCGAACGTAGACCGTCGTCTCGACCGTGAAGCGGTAGGCGGCGCGCGGGCGGAACGGGCTCGCATAGGCATAGCCGAGGAGGCGCCCCTTTTCGTCCTGCGCCGCGAGCCACGGATAGAGGTCGCCCCCGCCCGCCATGCGACGCGCGATTTCCGCCGCGTCCGGCGGATCCGTCTCGAACGAGATGTAGCTCTCCGCGACATAGGGCCGATAGATTTCGGCGATCGCCGCGGAATCCTCTCCGCTCGCGGCGCGGACCCGCATCAGCCGAGCAGCGTCCTCAGCCATGCGGCGAAGCCGTTCCGGGGGGGCGGGGCGGCGCCCGGCACGATCGGGCATTCGAGGCAGCGCGCCTGGATGGCCGAGCCTTTCAGCATCCGCTCCACGTCCGAAAACGCTTGGAACATGAGCAGCCGAGGCCGGCTCGCAATGCGGCTGAAGCTGTCGGCCGCGGCGAGGCTGTCGTCCTCGTCCTTGTTGGCGAAGGCGGCGAGCAGGGTGTCGGCGAAGCCCGGCTCCTTCTCCAGCCACACCGCCTTGGCCTTGCCGGGATCGAGCTTCGCCCGCCGCGCCGCCTCTGCCACCGCGTCGTCGAGGCCCCCGAAGGCGTCGACCAGGCCGAGCTGACGCGCCGTGCCGCCGTCCCAGACGCGGCCCTGGGCGATCTGGTCGACCCGGGTCGCGGGCATGTGGCGGGCTGCCGCGACGAGGGCGAGGAAGCGCCGGTAGGTGCCCTCCACCCCCATCTGCAGCAGCTGTCCCGCCTCGGGCGAAGGCCCCTTCAGCAGATCGGGCTCGCCGGAGAGCGGCGTCGTCTTGACGCCGTCCGCGCCGATGCCGAGCTTGCCGAGCGTCCCCTGGAAGCTGGGCAGGATGCCGAACACGCCGATCGAGCCGGTGATGGTCGATGGCTCCGCGAAGATGCGGTCGCCGGCGGTCGACACCCAATAACCCCCGGACGCGGCGACGCTGCCCATAGAGACCACCACCGGCAGCCCCTTGGCCTTGGCGGCGAGCACCGCCTGCCGGATGCGCTCGGAGGCCAAAGCGGAGCCGCCCGGCGAGTCGACGCGGAGGACCAGGGCTTTGAGATTCTTCTCGCGCAGTCCGCGGTCGAGCGCCCGGACGATCGTCTCCGCGCCGGCGCTGCCCGGGCCGGCGTTGCCGTCGACGATGTCGCCGGCGACGGTGAGGATGCCGATCTGGCCGTCGTCGTCGCTCGCCGGATTCGCATCGACCCAGGCGTCCAGCTTGATGCGGCGGAAGCTCGAGGGCACCGCCGACCAGCGAGTCCCGGCAATCGCGGCCACCCGCCGCTCGAACGCCTCGCGGTCGGCGACATGGTCGACGAGGCCCGCATCGAGCGCCGCCTTCGCCATATCGCCGCCCGCCGCGCCGACCCGGGCCGCGGAATTGGCGACATAGTCGGCGAGCTTCGCCTTCGGCCGCGCCCGCTCGACCTGCTGCTGCCAATCCTCCCACAGCGAGCCGGCGAGCGCCTGGGCGGCCTCGCGCGCCGCGGGCGACATGTCGTTGCGGATCAGCGGTTCGACCGCCGCCTTGTAGGTGCCGACGCGGTAGACGTTGGCGGTAACCCCCAATTTGTCGAGCAGACCCTTGTAATAGAGGTGGCTGCCTCCGGGGCCGGTGACGAGGACCCCGCCCATCGGGCTGACCCAGATCTCGCTGGCATGCGCGGCGAGCTGGTAGCTGTCGTCGTCATAGGCTGTGGCGTAGGCGAGGACGGGCTTGCCCGCCTTGCGCGCATTGTCCAGCGCCTCGCCGACCGCTCCCAAAGCCGTCTGCCCTCCCCCCGAGAAGATGTCGAGGTCGAGCACCACCGCCTTCACCCGATCGTCGGTCGCGGCGGTACGGAGCGCGTTGACGACGTCGCGCAGGCGATACTGGCGGGGGCCGGAGCGGCCGCTCAGCACCTCGCCGGCGCTCGACTGGGACGGCTGCTCGACGATCGGTCCGGAGAGATCGAGAACGAGGGCGCCGCGGTCGCCGCGGCCGACGGTGGGGCGTCCCGTCATGATCCCGTAGAGAACGATAAAGAAGATCAGCATCGCGATCAGGACCAGCCCGTCCTTGATGCCGACCAGCAGCTTCCACACCTTGCCCGCGAACTTCATGGCGATTCCCCGTCTCGGCCCCTCTTGGCTATTGGGCTAGACCACCCTCCGCATCCTGTAAATGCGAGCAGGCGCCCGGGAGGGTCGCCAACGGATTTTTCTCCGTCGTCGCCCTTGACGGCGGATGAACAAACCCTAGATCGGCGGTGTCTGGCACTCACGAGCCGTGAGTGCCAACGAATTCAATCCGCGGCCGCCGCGCACCTTCGGGGGCACGCGCGCCGCAACCAGCAGAAGAGGTGAACGCGCATGAATTTTCGTCCGCTCCATGACCGGGTGCTCGTCCGTCGCGTCGAGGCCGAGGAGAAGACGGCCGGCGGCATCATCATTCCCGACACCGCCAAGGAAAAGCCGCAGGAGGGCGAAGTCGTCGCCGCCGGAACCGGCACCCGCGGCGAGGACGGCACGATCACGCCGCTCGACGTCAAGGCCGGGGACAAGATCCTGTTCGGCAAATGGTCCGGCACTGAGGTTCGGGTGGACGGCGAGGATCTGCTCATCATGAAGGAGAGCGACATCCTCGGCATCATCACCCATGACGGCGGCAGCTGAGCCGCCTCTCGGATATCCTCATCTTCCTCAACCTATTCGTTTGAAAGGTAAGCATCATGGCAGCGAAAGACGTTCGCTTTTCGCGCGACGCGCGTGAGCGGATCCTCCGCGGCGTCGACATCCTCGCCGACGCGGTGAAGGTCACCTTGGGCCCCAAGGGCCGCAACGTCGTCCTCGACAAGAGCTTCGGCAGCCCTCGCATCACCAAGGACGGCGTCACCGTCGCCAAGGAGATCGAGCTCAAGGACAAGTTCGAGAATATGGGCGCGCAGATGCTTCGCGAGGTGGCGTCGAAGACCAACGACCTCGCCGGCGACGGCACCACGACCGCGACGGTGCTTGCCCAGTCGATCGTTCGCGAGGGCATGAAGTCGGTCGCGGCCGGCATGAACCCGATGGACCTCAAGCGCGGCATAGAGATCGCCGTCCGCAAGGTCGTCGAGGACCTCGCCGCCCGCTCCAAGCCCGTCTCCGGCTCGAACGAGATCGCCCAGGTCGGAATCATCTCGTCGAACGGCGACACCGTCGTCGGCGAGAAGATCGCCGAGGCGATGGAGAAGGTCGGCAAGGAAGGCGTGATCACGGTCGAGGAGGCCAAGGGCCTCGAGTTCGAACTGGACGTCGTCGAGGGCATGCAGTTCGACCGCGGCTACCTCTCGCCCTACTTCATCACCAACCCCGAGAAGATGCAGGTCGAGCTTTCCGACCCCTACATCCTGATCCACGAGAAGAAGCTCTCCAACCTCCAGGCGATGCTTCCGATCCTCGAGGCGGTGGTGCAGTCGGGCCGTCCGCTCCTCATCATCGCCGAGGATATTGAGGGCGAGGCTCTCGCCACTCTCGTCGTCAACAAGCTGCGCGGCGGCCTCAAGGTCGCGGCGGTGAAGGCGCCGGGCTTCGGCGATCGCCGCAAGGCGATGCTCGAGGACATCGCGATCCTCACCAACGGCGAGATGATCAGCGAGGATCTCGGCATCAAGCTCGAGAACGTCACCGTCGGCATGCTCGGCCAGGCCAAGCGGGTCACCATCGACAAGGACAACACGACCATCGTCGACGGTGCCGGCGACGGCGACCGGATCAAGGCCCGGGTCGAGGCGATCCGCGCCCAGATCGAGACCACCACCAGCGATTATGACAAGGAGAAGCTCCAGGAGCGCCTCGCAAAGCTCGCCGGCGGAGTCGCGGTGATCAAAGTGGGCGGCAGTAGCGAGATCGAGGTCAAGGAGCGCAAGGACCGCGTCGACGACGCCCTCCACGCCACCCGCGCGGCGGTCGAGGAAGGCATCGTCCCCGGCGGCGGAGTCGCCCTGCTCTACGCCACCAAGGCCCTCGCCGGCATGAAGGGCGTCAACGACGACCAGACCCGCGGCATCGACATCGTTCGCCGCGCGCTGCAGTCGCCGATCCGCCAGATCGCCGAGAATGCCGGCCATGACGGCGCCGTCGTCGCCGGCAAGCTGATCGACGGCGACGACGAGACGATGGGCTTCAATGCCCAGACCGAGGTCTACGAGAACCTGGTCCAGGCCGGCGTCATCGACCCGACCAAGGTCGTGCGCACCGCCCTCCAGGACGCGGCCTCGGTCGCCGGCCTCCTCATCACCACCGAAGCGGCGGTGAGCGAGGCGCCCGAGGACAAGTCCTCGGCCGGCGGCGGAATGCCCGGCGGCGGCATGGGCGGAATGGGCGGCATGGACTTTTAAGCCAAACGCTCAGGCTGAACGAAGGAAGGGCCGGAGGGAAACCTCCGGCCCCTTTTTTTGTCGGACCTACTCGTCGTTGCCGGTGTCGGCGCCGGCGCCGTTCTCGATCGCCTCATCTCCCGCCCCGACGCCGTCGGACGCGGCGTTCTCGCCGTTGCCGAGGGTGACGTTGCCGACGGCAAGGCTGTCGGGCGAAGCGTCCAGCATGTTGTTCGCGTCATTGAGCTGGGCGTTGTCCTCGGCCGTCAGCTCGTTCGAATTGCCGCCTTTGTTGCAGGCGCCGAGCGACGCGATGCCCATCGCCAGCGCCGCCGCGGCCACGATCTTCCTCATCTTTCAGGTCTCCCGCTGGAACTCCCGGCGGCAGACTGCCCGATCGCGGCGCAAAGAAAAAGGGCCGCGCGTCCGGTGACGCGCGGCCCTCCGTCGGCCCGAAGCCTGGGGGGAGGCTTAGCGGGTCGCGTTGCGGACGGCGTTGCCGGCCGCGTCCGCGCCGGCGGCGGCGGTGTTGCCGACGTCCGAAGCGGCGTTGGAGACGGTGCTGCCGGCCGCGTCGAGCGCGTTGTTGGTGGCGCTGGTGGCGTTCGACGTGCTGGCGTTGGCGTCGGTGACGGCGCCGTTGACGTCGGTGCCGGCCTCGGTGGCGGTGGCGTTGACGTCGACGCTGTTATTGGCGTCGGCGGTGTCGGTCTTCTTGCAGCCGGCGACGCCGAGGGCGGCGACGGCGGCGAGCGTCAGGGCGATCTTCTTCATGGGCATTTCCCTCCTGCTTTGGAGCTTCGTTCGGTTGCTGAGCGAGGTGCCTGGGGAGGGTCGCTCCCGCGGCGTCCAGCGAAAGCGGGTGTAATCGAGGGACTGAGCTATGTCTACTGCATTAGTAAGGAATGCGCCGAACCGAATGCTTGACCCGCATATAAAGATATCTTTATATCCTTAAACATGCCCGCCGCTTCAGAAATCTTCCGCGCCCTGGCCGATCCGACCCGCCTTCGGATCGTCAACCTGCTGCGCGCCATGGAGCTGTCGGTGGGCGAGCTCGCGCAGGTGCTGGGGCAGAGCCAGCCGCGAGTCTCGCGCCATGTCCGAATCCTCATCGACGCCGGGCTCGCCGAGCGGCGCAAGGAGGGAAGCTGGGTGTTCCTGAACCTCGGCCCCCGCGAGCGGATCGAGCCGCTCTTCGCCATGCTCGACCGTTGGAGCGGAGTGGAAGGCGAGGATCCCTGGGCCATCGCCGACGCGGCGCGCCTCGCCGCTGTCCGCGCCGACCGCGCCGCCGCGGCCGCCCGTTATTTCGAGGCGCGGGCGCGGGACTGGGACCAGATACGCTCGCTGCACATCGCCGAGAGCGACGTCGAGGCGGCGATCGGCCGCGCGCTCGGCGACCGGCCGGTCGGGAGGCTGGTCGATATCGGCACCGGGACCGGACGGATGCTGGAATTGTTCGGGCCGGCCGCCGACCACGCGCTCGGGGTAGACCGTTCGCCGGAAATGCTCCGCCTCGCCCGGGCCAAGCTCGGCCAGGCCGGTCTCCCGGCGGCCGAGCTGCGGCAGGGGGACATGTACGCTTTGCCGCTCGCGTCGGGCTCGACCGACACGGTGATCATCCATCAGGTGCTGCATTACGCCCAGCAGCCGGCGGGCGCGGTCGCGGAAGCGGCGCGGCTGCTGGTCCCCGGCGGCCGCCTCCTCATCGTCGACTTCGCGCCGCACGAGCGCGAGGAGCTGCGCGAGAGCGACGCCCACCTCCGCCTCGGCTTCCCCGACGAGGTCATGCTGAAATATCTGGAGACGGCGGGCCTCGACGGCCGAGTCGTCGAGCATCTCGAGGGCGGCGAGCTCACCGTAACCTTGTGGGCCGGGGAGCGCCCCGCCCAGAAGCTGAAGGTGGTGGCATGAGTGCGCTGATCGGCCACCGCCGCGAGCCTCTGTTCGCCGACGTCCAGGGCGACGTCGACGTCTCGTTCGAATTCTTCCCGCCCAAGACGGAGAAGATGGAGCAGACGCTCTGGGACAGCGTGAAGACGCTGAAGCCGCTTGCACCCCGCTTCGTCTCGGTCACCTACGGCGCCGGCGGCTCAACCCGCGAGCGGACCCACAACACCGTCGTCCGGATCGCCCGGGAGACGAATCTCACCGCTGCCGCCCACCTCACCTGCGTCGAGGCGAGCCGGGACGAGGTGGACCGCATCGCCCGCGCCTATTGGGAGGCCGGCATCCGCCACATCGTCGCCCTGCGCGGGGACCCGCCGGTGCCAGGCAAGCCTTTCCAGCCCCATGGGCAAGGCTATGCCAACGGGGCCGAGCTGGTCGCCGGGCTGAAGCGCGTGGCGCCGTTCGAGATCTCGGTCGCCGCTTATCCTGAGGTGCATCCCGATTCCCCTACCCGGGCGGCCGACCTCGATAACCTCAGGCGCAAGATCGACGCCGGCGCCGACCGGGCGATCACCCAGTTCTTCTTCTCGCCGGACTGCTTCTTCCGCTTTCGCGACGAAGCCGCGGCGGCGGGGATCGAGGCCGAGCTGGTCCCGGGCATCCTCCCCGTGTCGAACGTGGCGCAGACCCGCAAGTTCGCCGCCTCGTGCGGCGCCACCATCCCCGCCTGGATGGACGCATTGTTCGAGGGGCTCGACAACCTCCCAGCCGCGCGCCAGCTCGTCGCCGCCACCGTCGCCGCCGAGCTGTGCGGACAGCTCTATGCGGGCGGCGTCCGCCAGTTCCATTTCTACACGTTGAACCGCGCCGAGCTGGCCTATGCCATCTGCCACCTGCTCGGGCTGCGGCCGAAGGAAGAACCAAGTGAGCATCGCACAGCAGCTTAGAGAAGCCGCCTCGAAGCGGATCCTGGTCAAGGACGGCGCCTACGGGACGCAGATCCAGGCCCGCGGCCTCGGGGAAGCCGATTATCGCGGCGGTCTCGACCTCGCCCGCGACCAGAAAGGCAATAACGACCTTCTGAACCTCACCCGCCCCGACATCGTCGGCTCGATCGCCCAGGCCTTCGCGGATGCGGGCGCGGACGTGCTGGCCACCAACAGCTTCAACGCCAACCGGATCAGCCAGGCCGATTACGGCGCAGAAGGGCTGGTGCGCGAGATCAACGCGGCGGCGGCCCGGATCATCCGCGAGGTCGCCGAGCGCGAGGCGCAGAAAGACGGCCGCAAGCGCTTCGTCGCGGGCGCGCTCGGGCCGACCAACAAGACCCTGTCGCTGTCGCCCAACGTCAACGATCCCGGCTATCGCGAGATCGACTTCGACACTTTGTCAGACGTCTATGTCGAGCAGATCGAAGGGCTGGTCGAAGGCGGAGCCGAGATCGTGCTGATCGAGACGGTGTTCGACACCTTGAATGCCAAGGCCGCCATTCACGCCGCCCACCGGGTCGACCGGGACCTGCCGATCATGCTGTCGATGACCATCACCGATTTGTCGGGCCGCAACCTTTCGGGTCACTCGATCGAGGCCTTCTGGGCGTCGGTGCGCCACGCCCGGCCGCTGTCGGTCGGCCTCAACTGCTCGTTCGGCGCCGCGCAGCTGCGCGCCCACGTCGCCGCCCTCTCGGCGGTCGCCGACACCCTGATCATGGCCTATCCGAACGCGGGCCTGCCCAACGACCTCGGCGCCTATGACGAAGGCCCCGACACGACCGCCGCGCAGGTGCGGCAATGGTGCGAGCAGGGCATCGTCAACATCGTCGGCGGCTGCTGCGGCACGACGCCGGCGCATATCGCGGGCATTGCGCAAGTGGCGAAAGACTATTCGCCTCGCAAAATCGCCCAACCAATCCGTCGGACCTTGCTGGCCGGCATCGAGCCGATGATATTGGCTGCCTAGTCATGACCAATACCGTTCGCCCTGAGCCTGTCGAAGGGCTTTCCTCGACTGCATCCGAAGACAAGGAAGGGGCTTCGACAGGCTCAGCCCGAACGGAATCCGGTCCCTCGGGCAGCGCCTTCGTCAACATCGGAGAGCGGACCAACGTCACAGGCTCGGCCAGATTCAAGAAGCTGGTCATGGCCGGCGACTATGCCGCCGCCGTCGAGGTGGCGCGCCAGCAGGTCGAGAACGGCGCCCAGGTGATCGACGTCAACATGGACGAAGGCCTGCTCGACTCCGAAGCGGCGATGACCACCTTCCTCAAGCTGATCGCCGCCGAGCCCGACATCGCCCGAGTGCCGATCATGATCGACAGCTCCAAATGGACGGTGATCGAGGCGGGTCTCAAATGTGTGTCGGGCAAGCCGATCGTCAACTCGATCAGCATGAAGGAAGGGGAGGAGGAGTTCCTCGCCCACGCCCGCAAGGTGCGCGATTATGGCGCCGCGGTCGTCGTCATGGCCTTCGACGAGGTCGGCCAGGCCGACACCAAGGAACGCAAGGTCGAGATCTGCAGCCGGGCGTACAAGCTGCTCCTCGGCGAGGGCTTTCCGCCCGAGGACATCATCTTCGATCCGAACATCTTCGCGATCGCGACTGGCATCGACGAGCACCGCCGCTACGCGCTCGATTTCATCGAGGCCTGCCGCGAGATCAAGGCCCGCTGCCCCCACGTCCACATCTCCGGCGGACTCTCCAATCTGAGCTTCTCGTTCCGAGGCAACGAACCGGTACGCCGGGCGATGCACTCCGTCTTCCTCTTCCACGCCATCCCGGCGGGGCTCGACATGGCGATCGTCAACGCGGGCCAGCTCGACGTCTACGATGTGATCGATGCGGAGCTGCGCGAGGCCTGCGAGGACGTCGTCCTCGACCGCCGCGACGACGCCACCGAGCGCCTGGTCGAGCTTGCCGAAAAATATCGCGGCTCCGATCCGGTGCGCGAGAAGGCCGAGGCGGAATGGCGCGGCTGGGCCGTCGGCAAGAGGCTCGAGCACGCCCTGGTCAAAGGCATCGACGCTTATGTGGTCGAGGATACCGAGGAGGCGCGGCTCTCCGCCGATCGGCCGATCCATGTCATCGAGGGTCCGCTGATGGACGGGATGAACGTCGTCGGCGACCTGTTCGGTTCGGGCAAGATGTTCCTGCCGCAGGTGGTCAAGTCGGCCCGCGTGATGAAGAAGGCGGTCGCCCACCTCATCCCCTTCATCGAAGCGGAGAAGGAGAAGACCGGCGCCACCAAGGGCAAGGGCCGGATCGTCATGGCCACCGTCAAGGGCGACGTCCACGACATCGGCAAGAACATCGTCGGCGTCGTCCTGCAGTGCAACGGCTTCGAGGTGGTCGATCTCGGCGTGATGGTGCCATGGTCCGACATCCTCAAGGCGGCGAACGAGAACCGGGCGGACATGATCGGCCTCTCCGGCCTCATCACCCCGTCGCTGGACGAGATGGTGACCGTTGCCGGCGAGATGCAGCGCGCCGAGATGCGGCTGCCGTTGCTGATCGGCGGAGCGACGACCAGCAAGGTGCATACGGCGCTGAGGATCGACCCCGCTTATGATGGCCCGGTCATCCACGTCCTCGATGCGAGCCGCGCCGTCGGCGTGGCCTCCTCGCTCGTCTCGGACACGCAGAAAGAGCCGCTGATCGCGAAGACCGCCGAGGATTACGAAGCGACCCGGCAGGCTCGCGCGCGGTCCGGTCAGAGCGAGCTGTCGAGCCTGGAGGAGGCGCGCGCCAACGCCTTTCCCTACGACCCGGAGGGGAAGGCGCCGCCGCCGGCGCGGCCGGGCCTCACCCATTTCGGCGAATGGCCGCTCCGCGACCTCCGCGCCTCGATCGACTGGACGCCTTTCTTCCGCGCTTGGGAGCTGGCCGGCAATTATCCCGCCATCCTCGAGGACGAAGTGGTCGGCGAGAGCGCGACGAGCCTGTTCAACGACGCCAACGCGATGCTAGACCGGATGATCGCCGAGCATTGGCTGACGCCGCGCGGCACGGTCGGCCTGTGGCGCTGCCGGCGGGAGGGCGACGACGTCTTCGTGCTCGCCTCTAACGAGGAGACTCGCCTCGCCTTCCTTCGCCAGCAGGTCAAGAAAAGGGAAGGGCGGGCGAATATGTGCCTCGCCGACTTCATCGACCCCGAAGGCGAGGATTGGATAGGCGGTTTCGCCGTCGCCATACACGGACTCGACGTCCATTTAGCGCGGTTCAAGGCCGAGAACGACGATTATTCCGACATACTTCTCAAGGCGCTCGCCGATCGCCTCGCCGAAAGTTTTGCCGAGACCCTGCACGCCCATGTGAGGAACAGCGTCTGGGGCTATGCCGAGGAGCATTTGACCAACCAGCAGCTGATCCGCGAGCGCTACACCGGCATCCGCCCGGCGCCAGGCTACCCGGCCTGCCCCGACCACAGCCTCAAGCCGATGCTGTTCCAGATGCTCGGCGGTGAGCCGTCTGGGGTCACCCTCACGGACAATTTCGCGATGCTGCCGACTTCGGCCGTGTCGGGCTTCTACTTCGCCCACCGCGACAGCCAGTATTTCGGCGTCGCGCGAATCGGGCGCGACCAGCTCGAAGACTATGCCGCCCGCCGCGGAACGAGCATCGAGGAAGCGGAGCGCTGGCTCAGGCCGAACCTCGACTGAGCCGCGCTAGCGGAGCAGAGCGAGCCCGCCGATCATGTCGGTCGCGGCGTGGGCGACCATGCCGGGGATGAGGCTGCGGCGGAGCAAGGCGACGGCGCCGAACATCAGGCCGAGCAGGGCGATGCGCAGCACGAGCACGCCGCCCTGGTAGCCGTGGGTGACTCCGAAGAGCAAAGCCTGGGCGGCAACCCCGGCCCACGGGCTGCCGAGCCAGGCGCCGAACTGGCGCTGGAAATAGCCGCGGAACACCAGCTCCTCGACGAACCCGGCCGAGGCGGCGAGCGCAAGCCAAAGCGGCACCAGCTCGATCCGGGTCACGAGGACGCTGCGCACCAGGGTCGTGTCGCCCTGGCCAAGCAGCCGCTCGGCCAGATATTGGGCCGCGATGAGCGCCGCGAGGAGCAGGAGGCCGAGAAGGACGTCGATGGCCAGCGTCCGCGCCGTCAGCGGACGCGCGCTGACCAGCCGGGCGATGGACGTGCCGTGCCGCTTCAACCCCGCCCGCGCGTACAGGAACAGGCCCCATTCCGCCGCGAGCAGCCCGACATAGAGGCCGGCGCTGCCGCCATTCGGCGCGGCGCCGCCGTGCGCCTGGCGGAGCGTCAGCCAGCCGGCCAACGCCACCAGCAGCAGGACCGCCGTCAGCACCGCGGCGTGGCGTTTGCTCGCGACCGGCTCATTCACCCGCTCTTCCACATCTGCTCCCATCTTGACAATGTAAACATCCCTGTGGAGGAAGGGGCCATGACCGTCAAGCGCGATCAGGGAGAGCGGCCCTACCATCACGGCAACCTCAAGGCGGCGCTGGTTGCGGCGGCAGAGGCGGTGCTGGAGCGCGACGGGCTCGCCGGCCTCACCCTTCGCGCTGCAGCGCGGGAGGCCGGCGTGTCGCACGCCGCGCCGAGGCACGCCGTCGGGGACCTTGCGGGCCTGATGGCCGAGCTGGCGGCAACCGGATTCGAACGGCTGCGGCGGGAGATGGAAGCGGAGGCGGCCGGCGAGACGTCGCCCGAGGCGCGGCTGCACGCACTCGGGCGCTGCTACCTCCGCTTCGCCCTCGCTCGTCCGGCGCTGTTCCAGCTCATGTTCCGGCACGAGCGGCTCGAGACCGCCCGTCCGGCCCTGGTGGCCGCTCGCGCGGCATTGCTGGAGACCCTTCGCGCCGCCTCGCCGGGAGCGGAGAGCGGCGAGCAGGCGCGCTCCGCCTTGCTCTCCGCCTGGGCGCAGGCGCACGGCCTCGCCATGCTGCTCCTCGACCGCCAGCTGCCGGCGGAGCTGGCGGACGAGGCGGTGATCGAACGGCTTCTCGGCGCCGCCGCCGTTCACGCCTGAACCTCCGCCTGTCCCGCTGCGGGATGGACCGCCCGTTAACCCCCTTTGGCCATCGACACTGTCGGTGGGTTGGGACAGGCCGAGCAGCATGAAGCGCTTCCTCGCCCTCCTGCTCCTCGCGCCCGCGGCGCCGCTCGCGGCGCAGGGCTCCGCCTCGTTCGTCGTCCAGGAAACCGGCCGCAGCTTCGGCTCGCTGCAGGACGCGGTGAACGCGATCGGCGGGGGCAGCGGCACCATCGTCATCGCGCCGGGCCGCTACCGCCAGTGCGCCGTGCAGCATGACGGCGATATCGCCTACGTCGCTGCCCAGCCGGGGACTGCGGTGCTCGACGGAGTCGCCTGCGACGGCAAGGCCGCCCTGGTCCTCGACGGCCGCCGCGCGCGGGTCGAGGGCCTGACGTTCCAGAATATCCGCGTACCCGACGCCAACGGCGCCGGCATCCGCCAGGAATCGGGCGACCTCATCGTCCGCGAGAGCCTGTTCCGCAATTCGGAAAGCGGCATCCTCTCCGCCTCCGATCCCGGCTCGACCATCCTCGTCGAGCAATCGACCTTCTCCGGGCTGGGCCGCTGCGACCGCGGCCTCTCCTGCGCACACAGCATCTATATCGGCGATTACGGCGCCCTGGTCGTCCGCCGCTCCCGCTTCGAGCGGGGCCGCGGCGGCCATTACGTCAAGAGCCGCACGCCGCGGGTCGAGGTCAGCGATTCGAGCTTCGACGACACCGCCGGCCACACCACCAACTACATGATCGACCTCCCCGCCGGGGCAACGGGACTCATCGCGCGCAACATCTTCGTCCAGGGACGGGACAAGGAGAATTACAGCGGCCTGATCGTGGTCGGCGCCGAGGATATCAAGCACAGCGCCGCGGGGCTGAGGATCGAAGCCAACGACGCCTCGCTGGCGCCGGGCGTCGAGCACGGCACCACCTTCCTCGTCGACTACACCGGCGATCCCCTGCGCATAGGCGCCAACCGCCTCGGCGCCCGCATCGCCCGCTTCGAGCGGCGTTAGACGGCCGAGTCCAGCAGCGCCGCCAGCCAGTCGTTCATCACCGCGTCGAAGACCAGATGGACGCGCGGGGCCGTCCCGCGGTTGTGAGCGCTGTGCAGCTCGGAGAGGCGGAGGTACCAGCAGCTCCCCGCTTCCATCGCGACGGGCGTGCCGGCGACGAGGAACTCGACTTCCGCGCTGGTCGTCACGGGGACATGGAGGCGGGCGAAGCCGTCCTCCGCCGCAAGGTCGGGATCTTTATGCTCGCGGATGACGGAGCCGGGTCCGAGCCGCATCAACCGCGCCGAGTTGATCGGGCAGCGGAAGGCGGCGAGCACCTCCGCCAGATAAGCGCATTGCTGCAGCAACGGCGTATCCAGCCAGCCTTTGTCCGAAGGGCCGGCCCCGATCATGCGGATCGGGTGGGTCTCGCCGACCGGCGCGCGGAGCGGCAGCACGCTCCAATCGCCTTCGTAATTGTCGCGGACGAAATGGCGCGTCCATTCGCCCGTCTCGAGCCGTTCGAGGTCGGCCGCGAGCCGCGCCGGATCGAAGGAGAAGGGGAGACGAAGTCGGTCGGGCCATCGCCATTGGGGTGTCGGACCCGCCAGTGTCGCCATCTGCTTCCTCCCTCTCGTCGCCAAGGCTACCGCCTCGCGCCGCCCTTGGGTAGGGAGGAGCGATGCGCGACATTGCGGAGACCGGCGGCGACGCCTTCGAGCGGTTCGAGGCCGCGCTGCTCGGCGATCCGGCGCTCCAGCTGGCGCTGGCGGGGCACGAGCGCGCCGATGACTTCGCCGCTGAGGCCGCTCGCGTCGCGGGCAAGCTGGGCCTGGCGCTGTCGGCGGGTGAGATAGAGGCGCGAATGGGCGCCGGCCTGCCGGGCGTCGGACGGCTTTCACCGCCGCCGCGGATCCGTGCGCGGCCTCCCGGCGGCGACTGGCTGCCGGTCGCCCTGCTGCCGCTCGGTGACGGCGATGCGCTGGTCGACTGGGCCTGCTTCGCCGGCGCCGAGCTCACCGACCCCTTCTTCGCGATCTCGGCGATGCGGGCGACGGCCCGGCCTCTCAACCGCCTCCTCCCTTACGCGACCCGGCTCAGCGCCCTTCTCGACGAGCCTGGCCCGGTGCGGGAGCCAGACGGCCTCGTCTTCCATCAGTCGCGCTGCGGTTCGACTTTGGTGGCGCGGATGCTCGGCGCCATGACGCGAAGCACGTCCGTATCCGAGCCGCCGCCGCTCGACACGGTGCTCCAGCTCGGGCTCGCGGCCGGCTGGAGCGCGGAGCGGCGCGCGGCGGCGCTGAGGGCGGTGGTCGGCGCCTACGGGCGGCGGGCGGAACGGCGGGGCGGGCCCTTCTTCGTCAAGCTCGATTCGTGGCACACGCTCGCCCTCCCCCTGTTCCGCGCGGCTTTGCCGGCGGTGCCGTGGGTCTTCCTCTATCGGGACCCGGTCGAAATCCTCGTTTCGCAGATGCGGCAGCGGGGCGCGCAGACGGTGCCGCAGCTCATGCCACCGGCTTTCTACGGGCTGGAAGCGGGACCCGGGGCCCCGGCGGAGAATTATTGCGCGCGCGTGCTGGGGCGGATCGCCGCGGCCGCGCTCGAGCGCATTGAGGGCGGGCTAGCAGTCAATTATTCGGAGCTGCCCGCTGCGGTGGCCGGGCGGATCCTGCCCCATTTCGGTGTGCGGCCGGAGCCGGCGGACGCGGACGCGCTCGCTGCCGCGGCGGAGCGCGACGCCAAGGACCCCCACCGCACCTTCCAGGATGATGGCGAGGAGAAACGGGCGGCGGCGAGCGACACGCTAAAGGCGGCCGCCGCCGCGCACCTCGCTCCCGTCTATGAAGCGCTCGAAGCCTGGCGGGCCGCCGCGTGACCCGCTGGCTGTCGCACCTGCTTCTCCTGCTGTGGCTGGCGCTTCCGGCGGCGGCACTGGCGGCGCCGGCCCGCCACATGGAGGTGTCGCTGACCTCCGAGACGCGGACCGTGCCGGCGGGCGCGACGGTGACCCTCGCGCTCGTCATGCGGCCGCAGCCCGGCTGGCACGGCTATTGGGAGAATCCCGGCGACGCGGGCATGCCGAACCGGATCGCCTGGAGCCTTCCGGCTGGCGCCGCCGCCGGGGCGCCGCGTTACCCGGTGCCGCAGCGGCTGCTGGTCGCGGGGCTGATGAACTATGTGTACGAGGGCGAATATGCCGCGCTCGTCGACCTGAAGCTACCGCCCGGCCTCGCGCCCGGCGCCGCCGTGCCGGTCGCCGCGAAGATCGATTACCTGGTCTGCACCGAGAAGATCTGCGTGCCCGAGAGCGCCGACGTCGCGACCGCCCTCACCGTCGGTCCGGCCGCGGGTGGACGCGATCCGGATTTCGATCGTTACCGCGCCGCTCTGCCCCGTCCGCTCGGTACGCCCGGCCGGTTCGAGACGGCGGCCGGGCAATTTCGGCTCGGCGTGCCGCTGCCCGCCGCGGTCGGCCTCGACGAGGCCTATTTCTTCCCGCGCGCCGAGGGCGCCATCGCCTATGGCGCGCCGCAGACGGTGTCGCGCAACGGCAACTGGCTGATTGTCGAGACGCAGGCTGGGAGCGGGCGGCCCGCCGCGGTCGAAGGTATTCTCGCCATCGGCGGCGGGCAGGGTCTCGAAGTGAAAGCGGCGCCGGGAAAGGTGCCGGCCGTCGGCAGCCCGCTGCAGGGCTCGAAGGCGCCGGCGCGGGGCTTGATGGCCGCCGCCGTCGCCCTAATGGGCGCCATCGCCGGCGGGCTCCTGCTCAACGTCATGCCCTGCGTTTTCCCGATCCTGAGCCTGAAGGCGCTGAGCTTGGCCCGCGCCGGCGGGGAGGAGGGCGCGGCGCGGCGGGAGGCGCTCGCCTACACGGCAGGCGTGGTTTCGGTCTGCCTCGCGCTCGGGGCGACGCTCCTTGCCGTCAGGGCGGGAGGCGCGGCGGTCGGCTGGGCTTTCCAGCTCCAGGATCCGCGCGTGACTTTGCTGCTGCTGCTGCTGGTCGGCGCGATCGCGCTCAACCTCGCGGGGCTGTTCGAACTGCCCGGCTTCGGCGGCGGCGAGGCGCTGGCGGGCCGCGGCGGTACCGCTGGGGCATTCTGGACCGGCGCGCTTGCCGCCTTCGTCGCGACGCCCTGCACCGGCCCCTTCATGGGCGCAGCGCTCGGCGCGGCCCTGGTCCTGCCGGCCGCAGCGGCACTCGCCGTGTTCGCGGGCCTCGGCCTGGGGCTCGCTCTGCCTTTCCTGGCGCTCGGCTTCTTGCCCGCCCTCCGCCGCCGCTTGCCCAGGCCGGGCCCCTGGATGAGCCGTCTGCGCCGCATCCTGGCGGTGCCGATGGCGCTGACCGCCTTGTGGCTGGGCTGGCTGCTGGAGAGGCAAGCCGGGGGCGGGGCAGCCCTGGTCGGGCTCGGCCTGCTCCTCGTCCTCGGCGGGGCCCTCTGGTGGGCGGGACGGCGGCAGCGCTGGCTTGCCTTGCTGCCGGCGCTCGCCGCCGCAGCGGCCGGAGTGGTCTTCCTGCCGGGCGCCGAGCGGGTGCCTGGCACCGTAACCGGCGGCGTCCCCGGCTCCTACGCGTTCAGCGAGCGGCGGCTGGCTTCGCTGCGGGCAGAGGGGCGGCCGGTCTTCGTCTATTTCACCGCCGACTGGTGCCTCACCTGCAAGGTCAACGAGGAAGCGGTGCTGGAACAGCAGGAAGTCGCCGACGCCTTCCGAGTGAAGCACGTGGTCGTGCTGATCGGCGACTGGACCCGCGGCGATCCGGCGATCGGGCGCTTCCTCGAGAAGCAGGGGCGTTCCGGAGTCCCCCTCTATCTCTGGTACGCCCCCGGCAAGCCCGCCGAGGTCCTGCCGCAGATCCTGACGGTGGGCCGGGTGACGGGCCTGACGTCGTAAGCCAAGCGCACCGGTACGCGTCCCCGCTCTAATTCGGCCAGACGCGCTGGCCCGCCATCCATGTCTCCAGCACCTTGGTCTGACGGATCTGCTCGGGCGTCGCGCCGGCGAAGATGTCGCGGTCGATGAAGACCAAATCGGCATAATGGCCCGGCTCGAGGCTTCCCAGCCGGTCTTCCGCGAAGCCGGCATAAGCGGCGGTGCGAGTGAAGGCGGCGAGGGCCTGCTCGAGGCTGAGCCGCTGCTCGGGCATCCAGCCGCCCGCCGGCTCGCCGCTTTTATCTTCGCGGCTGATCGCGGCGGCGAGGCCGGGGAAGGGGTTGGGGCTCTCCACCGGATAGTCGGAGCCGAAGGCGAGCGGCACGCCATTCGCAATCATGCTCTTCCAGGCATAGGAACCGCCGAGCCGCTCCATCCCCATCCGCGCCTCCGCCATCCGCCAGTCGGACGTCTCGTGGGTGGGCTGCATCGAGGCGATGGTGCCGTGGCGGCCGAATTTGGGAAGGTCGGCCGGGTCGACGATCTGGGCGTGCTCGATCCGCCAGCGCCGGTCGCCCTTGTAGGTGTCGGAGAGCTCGTCGATCGCACCGAGGATCTGCGCGTTGGCGGCGTCGCCGATGGCGTGGACGGCGACCTGGAAATTGTCCATCGCCGCCCGGCTCATCAGATTCCTGATCTCGGTGTCGGAGTGGAAGGGGAGGCCGCGCTGGGTCGGCGCGTCCTTGTACGGCGCTTTCAGCCAGGCGCCACGCGAGCCGAGGGCGCCGTCGGCGTAGAGCTTGACCCCAACCATGCGGAGGCGGTCGCCGTAGAGCCACGGCGTGGGGCCGGTGCCGGCGATCGCGAGGGCGGAATCGACGCCGAGGCCGTAGGACATGATCCGCACGCGCAGCTGCCCGGCGTCGCCGGCGCGGCGCATCACCAGCCAGTCGTCCGGCGAGGTCCCCATGTCCGCGGTCGCGGTGATTCCGAAGCCCAGCAGGATGTCCTGCGCCTTCCGGAAGGCGAGATCGCGCACCCGCGGCAGCGGCGGCGGCACCGCTTTCTCGATCAGCTGCTGGGCGGCGTCGACGAAGAGTCCGGTCGGCCTGCCGGCGGCGGTTTCGACCCGACCGCCGGCGGGGGAGGCGGTGCGGGCGGTGACGTTGGCTTCCCGCATCGCCAGGCTGTTGGCCCAGCCGGCATGGCCGTCGACCCGGCTCAGCCAGACCGGGCGGTCCGCCACCACGGCGTCTATCTCGGCGGCGGTCGGGAAGCGGCCGAGGCCCCAGATCTCCTGGTTCCAACCGCGGCCGACGATCCACCGCGGCAGCGGGTTGGCGGCGGCATAAGCGCGGATCTTGGCCTGCGCCTCCTGCAACGAATGGGTGTCGCTGAGATCGAGCTGCAGCGCGCCGAGGCCGAGCTCCATGACGTGGCCGTGGGCGTCGATCAGGCCGGGCAGGAGGGTCCGTCCCTTGCCGTCGAAGCGGAAGCGGGTTCGGTCGGGCCTGCGCTCGCTTTGCCGGTAGAGCTGCTGGACCTTGCCGTCGTCGCCGACCAGCAAGGCGGCGAAGCGGACCACATGTCCCTCCCGGTCGATCGTATAGCCGTTGACATTGTCAATGAGCACGTCGGCGGCGGCGGGGAAAGCGAAGAGCAAGGCGGCGAGCGCGGCGAGCAGCTTTTTGAAGGACATGGCCGCGGCGATAAGCCTTGTTCCGCGTGGGCGCTAGATGGAGTAGATGGCCCCTGAATGGCCAGCCCCGCTTCCGTCGAACACCTTCCCGTCACCCTCGCCGACATCGAGGCCGCCGCCCGCCGGATCGAGGGGCAGGTCGTCCGTACGCCGGCCCTCTACAGCCGCACCCTCTCCGCCGTGACCGGCGCCGAAGTTTGGGTGAAGTTTGAGAACCTCCAGTTCACCGCCGCTTACAAGGAACGCGGCGCGCTCAACAAATTGCTGCTGATGGACGAGGCGACGCGGCGGCGCGGGGTGATCGCCGCATCGGCCGGCAACCACGCGCAGGCGGTCGCCTATCACGGCGCCCGCCTCGGCGTGCCGGTGACGATCGTGATGCCGAAGTCGACGCCCACCATCAAGGTGATGCAGACCGAAGGCCATGGCGCCACGGTCGTGCTCTACGGCGAGTTTTATGACGAAGCTTATGCGGAAGCGCGGCGGATCGAGGCGGCGGAGGGCCTGACCTTCATCCATCCGTTCGACGACCCGGAGGTGATGGCGGGCCAGGGCACTGTCGCGCTCGAGTTCCTCGACCAGGCGCCGGAGATCGAGACGCTGGTCGTGCCGATCGGCGGGGGCGGCCTTATCTCCGGCATGGCCACCGCGGCCAGGGCGCTGCGGCCTGACATCGAGATCGTCGGCGTTCAGGCCGAGCTCTATCCGTCCATGTATTGCGCCATCACCGGCCGGACCCTGCCCTCCGCCGGGGACACGATCGCCGAAGGAATCGCGGTCAAGCAGCCGGCGGAGGGGACGCGGGCCATCATCCGCCGCATCGTGGACGACATCCTGCTGGTCGGGGAGCGGGCGATCGAGACCGCGGTCAGCCTCTACCTCCAAATCGAGAAGACGGTGGCCGAAGGCGCCGGCGCCGCGGGACTCGCCGCGCTGCTCACCAACCCTGAGCGCTTCGAGGGGCGCAAGGTCGGCCTCGTCCTCACCGGCGGCAATATCGACACCAGGCTGCTCGCGACCGTGCTGCTGCGCGACCTTGTCCGCTCCGGCCGGATGGCCCGGCTGCGCATCCAGCTCCAGGACCGGCCGGGCGCGCTCTATTCGGTGGTGAAATTGTTCGACGCGCACGGCGTGAACGTGATCGAAGTCTATCACCAGCGCGTGTTCACCACCCTGCCGGCCAAGGACGCCTTCATCGACATCGAATGCGAGGCGCGCGACTCGGCACACATCCAGGCTTTGGTGGACGCGCTCCATGAGGCCGGCTTCAGCGTTCACCCCGTAGAGATTCACTGACGCGCCCGTCCCGGGCTGGAACGCTCGCCGGCCGGGCGGCTTTTTGCGCCGGGCCGCCCTTTTCATCCGCGCGTCCAAGTCGCATAAACCTTCCGGCAACCACTGAACGTTCGGAGTCCCGTTGAGCGCACCGTTTCGCTTTCCCCGTTTCTTCGTGACCAGCCCCGCCCCATGCCCCTATCTCCCGGGCAAGACGGAGCGGAAGGTGTTCACGGAGCTGAGCGGCCAGCATTCGGGCGAGCTGAACGACGCGCTCGGCCGAATCGGCTTCCGCCGCAGCCAGGCGGTCGCCTACCGACCGAGCTGCATGGATTGCGCTGCCTGCGTCTCGGTGCGGGTGGTGGCGGGCGAGTTCCAGCCCAATGCCACGCAACGCCGCATGCTGAAGCGCCACGCAGACCTTGAGGTCACCGCCTGCAAACCCTGGGCGACCGAAGAGCAATATGCCCTGCTCCGCCGCTACCTGAAGCACCGCCACCCCGATGGCGGCATGGTCGGCATGGACGAAAGCGACTTCGCCGACATGGTCGAGCAAAGCCCGGTCAGAACCTACGTCATCGAATATCGCGAGCGGCCGCGGGACGGCCGCCAGGGCCGCCTCGTCGGCGCGTGCCTCACCGACCAGCAGGGCGACGGGCTGTCGATGATCTACAGCTTCTTCGAGCCCGACGATTCCTACCGGTCCGGCCTCGGCACCTACATCATCCTCGACCATATCGTCCGCGCGGCGAAGGCGGGGCTGCCTTACGTCTACCTCGGCTACTGGGTCGAGAATTCGAGGCGCATGGCCTACAAGGCCCGTTTCCGTCCGCTGGAGCGGCTCGGCCCCAATGGTTGGTACCGTTTCGAGCCCGACCAGCGCGAGCTGCCGCTTGGCGCCTGACGCCTTGCAAAGACTGTCTTAATCTTCGCGGCGTATGCCGCCCTCATGGGGTGGGGAAAGACCGTCTTCCAGCGGGTCGTGGATGCCGGCGAAGCCGACAGCCATGCCGGTCGCGCCCTCCTCGAGCAGCGCTACCGCGCCCTCCAGCGCCAGATTCCCTTGCTCTACACGGTGGCGCTGACCAACGTCCTTGGCCTCCACCTCGCCACCGGCGGCAGCATCACCAACCCCTACAGCGTTTCGACCCTGCTCGTCGCCCTGGTCATCCTGCGGCTCATCTACTGGCTCAAGGTGCGCAACCGCCGGCTCCCGCCCGAGACGATCCTTCGCGAGCTGACCAAGACCTGGCTCTATGCCCTCGTCATCAGCGTCGGCTTCGCGATTTGGGCGCTCCACCTGCTCGACACCGTGCCGAGCGCCGACCACACCTACGTGATCCTGTTCGGCAGCCTCGCCGCGGTGGGCTGCGCTTATGGCATCAGCAGCTACGCGGGTGCGGCGCGCCTGCCGTTGCTCCTGCTCGGCATGCCGCTGGCCGCCCGGCTCGTCCTCTACGGCGATGCCGCCCATATCGGCATGGGCGTCTCGATCGCATTGGTCATCCTGCTCATCCTGCGCCTGCTCGGAATCCACAACCGTGGCTTCGACCGTCTCGTCCAGTCGCATACCGCGATCGAGGAGGAGCGCGAACGCGCCCGGCGGGCCGAGCGGCTCGCCAAGGCGGAAAAAGCCAAGGCCAAGCTGATCGCCGACACCGACCCGCTGACCGGCCTTGCCAACCGCCGCGCCTTCCTGCGCGCGCTCGGGCGCCGGTGCGGCGCGACCGCCAAGGGCGGCGGCGGCTTCGCCCTCGCCATGGTCGATCTCGACGGCTTCAAGCCGATCAACGACACGTTCGGCCACGCTGCCGGCGACATGGTCCTCCAGGAGGTCGGCCGCCGCCTCCAGGCCGCGGCGGGGGAGCCGGCCTTCATCGCCCGGACGGGCGGCGATGAATTCGCCATCCTCCTCCCCGGGGTGCGCAGCGAAGGCGCGGCCAAGTCGGTCGGCGCTGGCGTCTGCTCGGCGCTGCAGGAGAAGTTCGTCGTCGACGGCCGCGAGTTCCGCATCTCCGGCTGCTGCGGCCTCGCTTTGCTGACCCGGAGCGACTGCCACGTCGAGGAGGCCCTGATCCGGGCCGACACCGCCCTCTACCGCGCCAAGCAGAACGGCCGGGCCGGCGTCGCAGTCTTCTCTCCGGACATGGACGAGATGCACCGGCGCCGCAAACGGGTCGAAAGCGCGCTGCGCATTCCGGCGATGCAGGACCAGATCAGCCTCGTCTACCAGCCGATCCGCGACCTCGCGACCGGCGAGCTTCGCTCGTTCGAGGCACTCGCCCGCTGGGACCATCCCGAGCTCGGCCGCATCCCGCCGGACCAGTTCGTGCCCGTGGCGGAGCAGATCAACGTGATCGAGGAGCTCAGCGACAAGTTGCTCCGCAAAGCTGCCGGCGAGGCGTGCCGCTGGGCTTCGTCGATCCGCCTCTCGTTCAACGTCAGCGCCGTCCAGCTCTGTACCGCCGGCTCGTCCGAGCGGATTCTCGCGGTCCTCGCCAAGGCCGAGATGGATCCGGCCAGGCTCCAGGTCGAGGTGACGGAGACGGCGCTCCTGGTCGATTTCGAGGTCGCGCGGCGCAACCTTCAGGACCTGCGCGCCGCCGGCGCGCGTATCGTCCTCGACGATTTCGGTGCCGGCCACGCCTCCATTTCCTACCTGCGCGAGATGCAGTTCGACGGCATCAAGCTCGACGGCTCCCTGGTGTCGCCCGTGGCGGATTCGCTGCGCGGCCGCCGCCTGCTGAAGGGCGTGCTCGACCTGTGCACCTCGATCGGCCTCCCCTGCGTCGCCGAGCATATCGAGACGGAGGAGCAGCTTGCGATCCTGCGCGAGCTCGGCTGCCGCGACGGCCAGGGATTCATCCTCTCGCCGCCGCTCCACGCCGCCGCGGCGGCCGCTCTCGGTGCGTCGCAAGTCCGCCCCCTCTCCGGCCGCGCCGCCGCCTGAAGCTAACAAAAAAAGGGACAAGTCCCTTTACGAAAAGGTACGTGTCCCCCCAAAAGGAAACCGGCGCCCGCCTTGCGGCGGACGCCGGCTCGCCCCACGCTAGGGCCGCCTTCAGGCGACCTTCGCCGTCTCCAGCTCCTCGGGATCGCGCAGCACGTAGCCGCGGCCCCAGACCGTCTCGATATAATTGTCGCCGCCGCAGGCGAGGGACAGCTTCTTCCTCAGCTTGCAGATGAACACGTCGATGATCTTCAGCTCTGGCTCGTCCATGCCGCCGTAGAGGTGGTTGAGGAACATTTCCTTGGTGAGGGTGGTGCCTTTGCGGAGCGACAGCAGCTCCAGCATCGCATATTCCTTGCCGGTCAGATGGACGCGGGAGCCATCGACCTCGACCGTCTTGGCGTCGAGGTTCACGGCCAGCTTGCCGGTCTTGATCACCGATTGCGAATGGCCCTTCGAGCGCCGCACCACGGCGTGGATGCGGGCGACGAGTTCGTCGCGGTGGAAGGGCTTGGTCACATAGTCGTCGGCGCCGAAGCCGAGCGCGCGGACCTTGGAATCCATTTCGCTGATGCCGGACAGAATCAAGACGGGAGTTCCCACCTTGGCCAACCGAAGCTTCTTCAAGACGTCGTAACCGTGCATGTCCGGCAGGTTCAAATCGAGGAGGATGATGTCGTAATCGTAGAGCTTGCCGAGGTCCAAGCCCTCCTCGCCGAGGTCGGTCGTGTAGACGTTGAAGCCTTCGCCGCCGAGCATCAGCTCGATGCTCTTGGCGGTGGTCGGTTCGTCTTCGATCAGCAGCACGCGCATAGTGACTGGCCCCTTGCGTTCAGCGGTGCCCGGCTGGCGCCCCGGCTCCCCCTGGTGGAGTTCATTAACCATGGGAGGTGTGAAGGCAAAAGGTTAATTTGGAATTAAACCGCTGGAATCGCACGGAGTCCGCGGGCCGTTGCGCGGGCGCAACAGAAGGTGCAGGGCCAAGCCATGTGGGAGAAATACGTCCTGTTCATCGACGGCGAGGCGATCGTCATCGACAAGCCGGCGGGCCTCGCGGTCCATCCCGGCGTGAAGACGCCCGAGAGCCTGGAGGATTATCTGAAGCACTTCCGCTTCGGCTTCCAGCGCGCGCCGACGGCCGTCCACCGCCTCGACCGCGACACGTCGGGCTGCCTGCTCCTCGCCCGCCACCCCAAGGCCCACAAACGCTTCCAGCAGGAGTTCGAGGCGGGCAAGGTCGCCAAGACCTATCTGGCGGTGCTCGACGGCGTTCCGCAAGCGGCGGAGGGGCGGATCGACATGGCGCTCGGCAAGGTCTCCACCCGCGAAGCCGGCTGGCGGATCGTCCCCGACGCCGCCGGCAAGGCCGCCGTCACCAACTGGCGGATGCTGGAGGAGAGAGGCGGCCGCGCCCTCATCCTGCTGACTCCCGAGACGGGGCGGACCCATCAATTGAGGGTCCACGCGGCGAGCGGCCTCGGCCTCGCCATCGCCGGCGACCCGGTCTACGGGCGGGCGAGCGGGCCGATGCTGCTCCATGCCTTGTCGCTGAAGGTCGAGCGCGACGGCAAGCCGCCGGTCGAGGCGACCGCCCCGCTGCCGCCCACCTTCCTCGCCGCCGGCTTCGACCATGTCCCCGCCTGAGCCCCCCTTCGCCCTGCCCGAGGAGACGCTCGAAGAGAAGTTTCTCGCCTCGACCGGCCCGGGCGGCCAGAACGTCAACAAGGTCGCGACCGCCTGCCAGCTGCGTTGCGACGTCTTCAGCCTCGGCCTCGCGCCCCCCGTCTACTACCGCCTCAAGGCCCTCGCAGGCAGCCGCTGGACCAACGAGGGCGAGATCATCATCACCGCCCGCACCCACCGAACCCAGGAAGCCAACCGGGTGGAGGCCCGCGAGCGGCTGGCGGCCCTCATCGCCAAAGCCCACCTCGCCCCGCGCAAGCGGGTGAAGACCAGGCCGAGCAAGGCGGCTAAGGCGCGGCGGGTCGACGAGAAGAAGGGGCGGAGCGCAGTGAAGCAGGGGCGGGGGAAGGTGCGGGTGGATTAATCGTTATGCCGGATTTCTCCGCGGTGGCGGGCACATCGTTGCGCCCATGAACCCAAATAAGACGGGGTTGGTGGAGAAAAGCCTTGGCCGGGCGCCGCCCTCCGTGACGGCGATCACGGACGCGCGCCCCGTGCGCGCCTAGCTTTCGCGGAGCGGCCGGATTTCGGCCATTTACGACGGAGGAAGCGATGTCACAGTCGACCATCAGGCTGATCGTGGGGGCGATTATCGCGGCGCTGTTTCTCGGCCTGTTTGGCTACGTGCTGATCCAGGCGATCCTTTACGCGCAAGGCATCTCGCCCAAGGGGCCGAGCGACAATGCCTTCTACATCATGAACATCGCCGGCGGGCTGGTCTCGGCCGTGGTGGTCGCCGAGCTCGCCATGACAGCGACCGGGCGCGCGCCGGCGGGCCTCACGTTCTCAGCCCCTCCGGCCGTCGCGACGGCCGGCAATGCCGCCGCAGGCTCGCAGCTCCTCGCGATCATCTACGTCTTCGTCTGGCTCGCGCTCGGAGTCGCCGCCCTGCTGCTCGGCCTCATGGACTATAAGGTAGAGGTGCCGCCGCTGATCGACTTCGCGAAGACCTGGGTCGGGCTAGCGATCGCCGCCGCCTACGCCTATTTCGGAATCCAGCCGAACAACGGCCAGGGCTGAGTTCGGCCGGGGCCGGAGGAGACGGTCATTGTAACTTTCCAGCGCCACGCCTTTCGCCCTCCGGAAGCCGCGTGAGAAAGCTGGGCGGGCGAGGCTGGCCGAGGCGGTCGGCAGGGACCATATGCGCGCGGCGCGCGCCTTGAGGTGCGGGCGGATCGATTTCTCCTCCCCGGATTTCCGCGGGCAGGGGAACCAGCCCAGGCTGATGGAGTAAGAAGCCCCTGCACCAAGCTGTGCATGGTTCCCCTCCCCTCGAAATCGAGGGGAGGATAAGGAGATGGGATGTACGACTTCAAGATCGAGGCGGCCGAGAAGAGGGCTTTGTACCGCGAGCTCGCCGCCGCCGCCGAGGCGCTGACCGCCGGCGAGCCCGACGCCGTCGCCAATATGGCCAACGTCGCGGCTCTGCTGTGGGAGAGCCTGCCCGAGCTCAACTGGGCGGGGTTCTACCGCAATGTCGGGGGGGAGCTGGTGCTGGGGCCGTTCCAGGGGCGGCCGGCCTGCATCCGCATTCCGTTCGGCAAGGGCGTCTGCGGCGCGGCCGCTGCGACGCTCGAGCCGCAATGCGTCGAGGACGTCAACGCCTTTGCCGGCCATATCGCCTGCGACAGCGCCTCCGTGTCGGAGCTGGTCGTGCCGCTGGTCCGCGAGGGGCGGCTGCTCGGCGTGATCGACCTCGACAGCCCGCGCCGGGCCCGCTTCGATGCCGAGGACGTCGCCGGCTGTCTCGAATTGGCACGCATTCTCGCGCCGCGGCTGGGCTAAGTAGCCAAAGCCCTTCCGAAAGCGTTAAAAAAGTCCTGACGCCGCCCCGACTCCGCCGGGGCCCACGCGCATGCGTGAACAAAGGGGACGCGCCATGAAGAAGCTTGCGCTCGCTCTGCTGGTGGGAGCCGCCGCCTTGGCGCCGCTCACCCTCTCGGCCCAGACGGTGCCGGACCCGGATCCCTTCTACGGAATCCCCAATATCAGCCTGAAGATCCCGACCGCGGCCGCGGCCCAGGCGATGATGCCGCCGCCGCCCGCCGTCCATGCCGGAACGACCTGGAGCGCGGGCCCGGTCGCCGCGCCGATGGTCCAGGGCGCGGGGACGCCGGTCCAGACCCGCGTCTATATGCGCCGCATGGGCCCGGCCCCGGCCGCCGGCGGCCAGGTCCAGACCCGAGTCTATGGCGGCGGCGGCATGGCGCCGCCTCCGGGTGGGGGAATGGGTGTGCCGATGCAGCGGCACATGATGATGATGCACGGGCCCGGCCCCGGCATGGGCATGCAGATGGGCGGGGGCCACAGGGCCACCCACTGGCAGCGTATCGGGAGGGGCGGGATGCTGCCGCCGATGTGGTGGGGGCCGCAATTCCAGATCGGCGATTGGGGCATGTACGGCTTCCCGGCGCCGGTCTCCGGCGGCCGCTGGATTCGCTATTATGACGACGCCTTGATGGTCGGCCCGGACGGCCGGGTGATGGACGGCCGCTACGGCTGGGACTGGGACCGCTACCAGGACCGCTGGGGCTACAATGACGACGGCGTGCCGATGGCCAGGGACGACGAGGGCTACGGCCGCGACCGCGACGACGACGAATGGGCCGAGGGCGACGAGCGCCAGGGTCCGCCGCCCCCGCCGCGGGCCATGCACCGGGGCTACGGTTATGGCGGCGGCTATGGCGGCGGATGCGGGTGCGGCTACGGGGCGCCGGTGCTGGTCAGCGAGACGATCGTCACCGAGCCGCCGGTGGTCGAGACCCGGACCTACGTAACGACCTACGTCGAGCGCGTCCGCACCGTGCAGCATTACCGGCCCCGCACAAAGCTGATCCGCCTCGCCCCGCCCCGCGCCGGCGAGCGGGGGTAAGGCGGCTTACCCGTCATGCCGGACTTGATCCGGCATCCACCTATTATGTCCCGGGCGGAGTGCGAAAAGCAGATGGGCCCAGGATCAAGTCCGGGGTGACGCTCTAACTCAGCCGGTCGAGGGCCTCGTCGTCGAGGCGGCCGGGGACGATGATCAGCGGGCAGGGCAGGCTCCCCGCCACCGCGCCGGCGAAATGGGCGACGAGCGGGCCGGGCCCGCCTTCCGCCGCCGCGCCGAGGACCAAGGCGGCGATGTCGTCCCGCTCCTTCAAAAGCTCGGTGATCGCCTTCACCGGCTCGCTTTGGCGGACGATGACGGCGCGCTCGACCTCGCTCTCCTCGTCGAGGGCGCTGGCGGCCTGGAGGCCCATCGCCTCGGCGCGCAGCCGCGCCTCTTCCTCCATCGCCGCCTGGACTGCGCCCCACTGGACGAATTCCTGCGGCGGCACGACGGCGAGGATGTCGACCCGGCCGCCGGTCCGGGCCGCGCGCCGGGCGGCGTAGCGCAAGGCCACCCGCGCCTCTCCCGTCTCGTCGACCACCACAAGATAGGATCGCATTGGGCCCCCGTCGTTGGCCCTGGATGCTGCGCCAGAAGCGGTCGGCACGCAAGCGCGCCGCCTTACGGTCCGGCTCAGCCCTTGACCCGGCCCCGGTGATTGCTGTTTGGGCGGGAGTGCGCAGCCTGCGTTTTTTTCGGAGTCTCGCCTTGCCCATCGAACTCAAGATGCCCGCTCTGTCCCCCACCATGGAGGAAGGGACGCTCGCCAAATGGCTGGTCAAGGAGGGCGACACGGTCGCGTCGGGCGACCTGCTCGCGGAGATCGAGACCGACAAGGCGACGATGGAGTTCGAGGCGGTCGACGAAGGGACGATCGCCAGGATCCTGGTTCCCGAAGGCACCGATGAAGTGAAGGTGGGCACTGTCATCGCGCTGCTGGCCGCCGAGGGCGAGGATGCGAAGGACCTTGCTGCCGGGGGCAGCAAGCAGCCTGAGCATGGGGCGGCGGCCCAGGCCCCCACGGCGGCGAAGGAGCCGGTGGCCAAAGACGGCGGCGAGACCGGCGCCGGCCAGCCCGCGACCGCCGTGCCATCGCGCCCAGCGCCGCCTCCGCCGCCCTCCCCGCAGGCGACGGCGCCCCAGCCGAAGCACGATTCCGGCGAGCGGCTCAAGGCGAGCCCCCTCGCCCGCCGCCTCGCCGAGCAGCGCGGCGTCGACCTCGAAGGGCTCAAGGGCTCCGGCCCCGGCGGCCGCATCGTCAAGGCCGACGTCGACGGCGCCGGGACGGACAAGGCCGCCCCCGCCGCTGCGCCTGCCGCCCAGCCGGCCCCGGTCGCCCAGGCCGGCGACTTCGCGATCCCCGACGTACCGCACGAGATCGCCAAGCTTTCCAACATGCGCAAGACGATCGCGCGCCGCCTTACCGAGTCGAAGCAGCAGGTCCCGCACATCTATCTGACCGTCGACATCCAGCTCGACGCCTTGCTCAAGCTGAGGGGCGAGCTCAACAAGGGGCTCGAGAGCCGGGGCGTGAAGCTCAGCGTCAACGACCTCTTGATCAAGGCGCTCGCCGCCGCCTTGATCGAGGTGCCCGAATGCAACGTCCAATATACCGGAAGCGAGCTGGTCACCTTCAAGCGCGCCGACATATCGGTCGCGGTGTCGATCCCGGCCGGCCTCATCACCCCGATCATCGTCGGCGCCGACACCAAGAGCCTGTCGGCCATCTCGACCGAGATGAAGGATCTCGCCGGCCGCGCCCGCGACGGAAAGTTGAAGCCCGAGGAATATCAGGGCGGCACCGCCAGCCTCTCCAACATGGGCATGTACGGAATTTCGGTCTTCTCGGCGGTGATCAACCCGCCGCAGGGCATGATCCTGGCGATCGGCGCGGGCGAGAAGAAGCCGTGGGTGGTGGGCGACAGCGTCCAGATCGCGACGATCATGACCGCCACGGGCAGCTTCGACCACCGCGCCATCGACGGCGCCGACGGGGCGCGGCTGATGCAGGCGTTCAAGCGCCTCGTCGAAAACCCGCTGGGGATGCTGGCGTAAGATGGATAGCGGCGACCTCAGCCCCTCTCCCCGCAGTGGGAGAGGGGTAGGGGAGAGGGGGCGCTCGGCTGCGCAGCAGGCGAGCGCGCTTCGCAAAGCGAAGCAGATGCGGAGCAACCCCACCGATGCCGAACATCGGCTTTGGCAGTTGCTCCGGGCAAAACGGTTCGCGGGTTGGAAGTTTCGACGCCAGCCGCGAATGGGTCCCTGCATCCCTGACTTCGCCTGCCACGCCGCCTGCTTGATCGTCGAAGCCGACGGTGGGCAGCATGGCGGCCCGCGCGACGCGCGTCGCGATGCCTGGTTCCGATCGCAGGGCTACCGCGTTCTACGTTTCTGGAACAACGACATCTTCCACAATGAGGAGGGGGTTCTGACGACCATTCTGTCGGCGCTGGAAGCGTCCGCCGCGGCATCGAGCCGCGACGGCCGCACCCCTCTCCCCCAACCCCTCTCCCACAAGGGGAGAGGGACAATAGGAGGCTGACTTGGCCGATCAATACGACCTCATCGTCCTCGGCTCGGGGCCCGGCGGCTATGTCGCCGCCATCCGCGCCTCCCAGCTGGGCATGAAGGTGGCGATCGTCGAGCGGGAGAAACTGGGCGGGATCTGCCTCAACTGGGGGTGCATTCCGACCAAGGCTTTGCTCAGGACGAGCGAGATCTACCACTACATGACCCACGCCTCGGCCTACGGGCTCAGCGCGGAGAAACCGGGCTTCGACCTGGCGAAGATCGTCGACCGCAGCCGCAAGGTGGCGGGCCAGCTCAACGCCGGCGTCAAGGGGCTGATGAAGAAGAACAAGGTCACGGTGGTCGAGGGCGAGGGGGTGTTGAACGGCAAGGGCAAGCTCACCGTAACCAAGGACGGCAAGGCCACCGAGCTCGCCTCGAAGCACATCATCGTCGCCACCGGCGCCCGCGCCCGCGACCTCCCTTTCGCCAAGGCGGACGGGGAGCGGATCTGGACCTACCGGCACGCCATGGTGCCCAAGGTCATGCCGACCAGGCTGCTGGTGATCGGCTCGGGGGCGATCGGGGTCGAGTTCGCGAGCTTCTATTCGGACATGGGCGCGGAGGTGACCATCGTCGAGATGCTGGAGCGCATCCTCCCGGTCGAGGACGAGGAGGTCAGCGCCTTCATGCACAAGGCGCTCGCCAGGCAGGGGATGAAGATCCACGTCGCCTCGGGGGTGGACCAGCTTGAAGCTGGACCCGACGGGGTGAAGGCGACGCTGAAGGGGGGCGAGGTCCAGCAGTTCAGCCACGCCATCGTCGCCGTCGGCATCGTGCCCAACACGGAAGGGATCGGGCTCGAGGCCCTGGGCGTGAAGACCGACCGCGGCCATATCGTCACCGACGGCTATTGCCGCACGAACGTCGAGGGTATCTACGCGATCGGCGACGTCACCGGCCCGCCCTGGCTGGCGCACAAAGCGAGCCATGAAGGCGTGGTCTGCGTCGAGGCGATCGCCGGGAAGAAGCCGCACAAGTTCGAGACCTGGAACATCCCCGGCTGCACCTATTCGCGCCCGCAGGTGGCGAGCGTCGGCCTCACCGAAGCCAAGGCGAAGGAAGGCGGGCGCAAGGTCCGCGTGGGCAAATTCCCCTTCATCGGCAACGGCAAGGCGATCGCCTTGGGCGAGGCGGAGGGCTTCGTGAAGACGGTGTTCGACGCCGAGACGGGCGAATTATTGGGCGCCCACATGGTCGGCGCCGAGGTCACCGAGCTGATCCAGGGCTATGCGGTGGCAAGGCAGCTCGAGACCACCGAGGCCGAGCTGATCGAGACTGTGTTCCCGCACCCGACGCTCAGCGAGATGATGCACGAGAGCGTGCTCGATGCCTATGGGCGAGCGATACACTATTGAGAGATGCCCCGGTCCACCAGTCGACCGCGCCTATCAAGGCCGCGAGGTAGAGGCGCGGATGCCCGACGGGCGGCTGATCGTGTTCGGGGCGGACCTTTCGCGCTGAATCGTTTATGGCGGTCCGGGGCGCCGCGGCGCGAGAGGATGGGAGAAGGGGGAAATGAGCGACACGCAAGGCGGCACGCAGCGGGGGGCCTGCTTCTGCGGGGCGGTCGAGATCGAGGTGAGCGGTGCGCCGGCGGAGATGGGCTTTTGCCATTGCCGCTCGTGCCGCTCCTGGTCGGGCGGGCCGGTGGCGGCCTTCATCCTCTACCCCAAGGAGGCGGTGCGGGTGACGAAAGGCGAGGACAAGCTCTCCGGATTCAACAAGCGGGGCTTTTCCGACCGGCGCTGGTGCGCGGATTGCGGCGGGCACGTGCTGGTCTACCATCCCACTTTGCCGATCACCGACGTCCACGCGGCGACGGTGCCGTCGGTCGCATTCCGCCCCGCCGTCCATTTGAATTATGCCGAGACGGTGCTGCCGATGAAGGACGGCCTGCCCAAGCTCAGGGATTTGCCGGCGGAGATCGGCGGCTCGGGCGAGACGGTCCCCGAATAAGGACTCAGCGGGACCGGCCGGGGCGCGGGACGAAGCGCTCGCGGGGCACGCCCGTCACCGTGTAGAGGCGCTCGGCGGGAAGCTTCAGGACCAGCCCCGAATGTTCCAGCCGCTCGTCATAGACCGCGCCGCGAAGCCCGGCCATCGGGTCGCCGACGATCGGCACGCCTTGGGCGGAGAAGCCGATCGCGACGCCCTCGCCCATGCTTCCGGTCCAGCGGCCGACGCGGACGCGGAGCGGGGCGGCGTGGTGCTTGCCCGGGCGGGGCAGGACTTGCTCGATCCACTGGCGGGGGATGCCGGTGCGGCGCTCCTCGGCCGGAAGGTTGTGGACCTGGTAGCCGGTCGCCCGGGCGACGAACCAGCCGAGCACGGCGCGGGCGACCACGGTGTTGCCGCCGCTCGGCGTGTCGGTGAGGTCGATGACCACCGGCCGGCGGGGCGGCGCGGCGGCCATGGCCGCGTCGAAGGCCGCGATCGTCGCGTCGTCACCGAGGGAGTCGTTGAAGCGGAGGACGAGCGCGGCTCCTTCGTGGCTGGCTGTGACCGGGGGCCGCGGCGGGTGGGGGACCTGGTAGAGGTTGGGCAGCTGGATGGTCCGCGGCGGTGCCCCGCCTCGCTGCACCTCCAGCCGGCGCGGCGCGTCGCGGCGGCCGGCGGCGAGGATGCGGGCCGCGAAGCCGGCGCGCTCGTCGGTGACCGGGAGGCCCAGATCCTCCCAGAAGGCCTTGACGGCGACGGCCGTCGGCACGCCGCCCACGGCGGTCAGCCGGTCGCCGCGAGCGATGCCGGCCGCGGCGCCGGGCGAGCCCTCACGCACCGCCTCGATCACATAATCGCCGCCGCGCCGCTCGATCCAGAGGTCAGCGTAGCTCGGCACGATCGCCCAGCTGTGTGCGGTCGAGGCGCCGGTGATGGCGTGGTGGTCGGCAAGCGCGAGCAGCGCGCGTTCGGCGTAGAGGAGCAGCGAGCGCCGGTCGTGGACCTGCTCGGCCTCGGCCTCGAGCTTGGGCGAGCGCGGCGCGACGCCCCCGGGGAAGCGGTCGAGGTAGGCATAGGTGTCCTGGATCAGCGGCGCGACCGAGCGGGCGTCGACGCGGTAGTCGTCGGCCGAAGGCTCGGCGGCCGGCGCAGCGGCGAGGAACAGCAACAGCATCGGCAGCGGGTGCATCGGCACCTCCTTCGTCCTCCGTCCCATTCCGCCCCTAGCGCGCCGTCCGGCCGATGCGTAACGAAAAGCTGCGGTCTCAGCGATTGGGCACGGGAGGCGAGGATGGACTCATGGCAGCTTCCCTGGGAAGGCGGGTGCCGCTGCGGCGAGGTGCGGCTGCGCGCGACCAAGCCGCCGCTGCTCGCCGGCGCCTGCCACTGCGCCGGCTGCCAGCAGATGAGCGCCAGCGCTTTCTCGCTCACCCTGACGCTCCCGGCCGACGGCTTCGAGGTGACGGCGGGCGAGCCGGTCATCGGCGGCACTCACCATCCGAAGCAGCACCATTATCATTGCCCGCGCTGCAAGAGCTGGCTGTTCACCCGCGCCGAGGGCTTCGACTGGTTCGTAAACCTCAGGCCGACGATGCTCGACGAGCATGGCTGGTTCGCCCCGTTCGTCGAATTGTGGACGAGCGAGAAGCTCCCCTGGGCCGAGACCCACGCGCCGCGCTCTTATGCCAGGGATCCGGAGATGGCGGAATGGGAGGCGCTGATGCGCGATTATGCCGCCGAGGGGGCGCGGCCCTAGCGGTTCACTTGCCGCCGCGTATTGCCGGCTCGCCGCCCGGCACGCGGGGGTGGAGCTCGCCGAACGGGCGGATCCAGTCGATGTCGGCGACGTAGAGGCAGCGTTGGTGGACTCCCGCCCGCTCACGCCCGTCGGGGTCGCGGTTCCAGGCGTGGAAGAAGATGAGGTCGCGCTTGCCCTGGCGCAGCACCGACTGGTGGCCCGGGCCGAGGATCGGCGAGGCGAGGAAGGAGCGGAGGATCGGGTTGCGCCCCTCGTCGCGGCACGGACCGAGCGGTCCGGCGCAGGCGAGGTAGCCGACGGAGTAATTCCGGTTGCCGAAAAAATTGCCCGAATAGAACAGCCAGTATCGCGCGAACCGCCGCACCATGGTCGGCGCCTCGACCACCCGCCATTCCCAATCGTCATAGGCCTCGGGCCCGTCGTTATTGGCGAGGAGCTTCCTGGGCCGCCCGACTGCGGCGAGGCCGTCGGCGCGGAGGCGGATTCCGTAGATCGCCGAGGGCCGGCCGCAGCAATTGCCGTCCGCCTTGAAGTAGAGGTAGAGCCTCTTGCCATCGCGCAAGGGGCTGGCGTCGATCGCCCCGTCGCGGAAGGCCGAGCAGACCAGCGGCGGGCCGATTCCGACGAACGGTCCCTCCGGCCGGGCGGCGATTGCGGCGCCGAGGCAGTGCCTTTTCCTCACCACCGGCCCGTCCGGCGGAGTCTCGGTGCGGGTCAGCGTGCGATGCCGCGCGTTGAAATAGAGGATGTAGCGCCCGCCCAGCGCTATCACCTCCGGCGCCCAGACCTGGGGATCGGCCTTGTCGACCCAGGCCGGGAGGTTGGCGGTCGGCAGCGCCTCGGCCGGCTCGCTCCAGCGGGCGAGGTCGGTGGAGCTCATGTGCTTGACGTTGACCGGCGCCTCCCCGGCCTGTGCGCCCGTGGCGTAGCCATGATAGGCGCCGCCGAAGCGGGCGACGAACGGGTCCGGGAAATTCTGGTCGAGCAGCAGCCGAGGCCCAGCGCCGCCCGGCGCGCCGAGGGGGTCGGGACAGGGCGGCGACGCTCCGGCGGTCTCCGCCGCGACGAGGGTCGCGGCCAGCGCCGCTGCAAGGAGCCGACGCGACCGCACCGTCTCAGTCGTTCCTTATGACCTTGCCGCCTTTGATGACGGTGCGGACGTGCTCGAGGGTCCGGATGTCCTGGAGCGGGTCGCCGTCCACCGCTACGAGATCGCCGTAGCGGCCGGCGGCGATGGCGCCGACGTCCGCCTCGCGGTTGAGGGCGATGGCGGCGTTCTTCGTTGCCGCCTGGATCGCCTGAATCGGGGTCATGCCCCATTCGACCATCTTGGCGAACTGCCGGCCATTGTCGCCGTGCGGATAGACTCCGGCATCGGTGCCGAACAGCATCGGCACGCCGGCGCGGACCGCCCTGCGGAAGGTCTCGCGCTGCAGGCGGCCGATCATCTTCTCCTTGTCGAGGCTCGCCTGCTCGGTGCCGTTCGCGGTCCCGGTCGCGAGGATGTAATCGTCATTGTAGATGTCCATGTCGAACCAGGCGTGACGCTGAGCGGCAAGCGCGATGGTGGCGTCGCTCGCCAGGCTGGCATGCTCGATCGTGTCTACGCCGGCGAGGATGGCGGCGCGTATCCCCTCGTCGCCATGGGCATGGGCGGCGACGCGGAGGCCGAGCATGTGCGCCTCGTCGACGATCGCCTTCATCTCCTCGAAGCTCAATTGCTGCGCGCCGACGGCGTCGCCGTGCGAGAAGACTCCGCCGGTGGCGCAGATCTTGATCAGCTGCGCGCCATATTTGTGCAGCCACCGGACCTTCGCCCGCCCCTCCTCGGGGCTGTTGACGATATTGACCTCCTTGCGATCGTAGGAGGGCGGCAGCTTGCTCTCGTCGCAATGTCCGCCGGTGGCGCCGATCGCATAGCCGGCGGTGACGATGCGAGGCCCCTCCAGCCACCCGCCGTCTATCGCCTGCCTGAGGCCGACGTCCTGGAAGGCGTCGGCGCCGACGTTGCGGACGGTGGTGAAGCCGGCGCGCAGCGTCTTCTCGGCATTGGCGACTCCGACCGCGCCCCAGAAGCTGTCGGTATATTCGAAGCCGCGATAGCCGCCGATCTCGGCCAGCGAGGTCAAATGGACGTGCATGTCGATGAGGCCGGGGAGTAGGGTGCGACCCGGCAGGTCGATCCGGCGGGCGTCGGCGGGCACTCGCACCTCGCTTTGCCGGCCGACCGCTACAATGCGCCCGTCGGTGATCACCACTACCGGCTTCGCCACCTCGGCTCCGCTGAGCACGTCGACCATCCGGTCGGCGGTGACGGCCACCGTCTCGGCGCTGGCCGGCGCGGCGGCGAGGGCGGCGGCGGCCGCGACGACGAGAGCAGGCTTCATTCGAGATCCTCCCGGCAATTGGCCGCTGCATGCCCGCAAGCCGCGCGGTTCGCAACGGCGCTTAGAGCGGCGGCAGCAACAACCGGCCCGCAGTGCCAAGCAGCACCACCGCCGCCCCGATTCCCGCCATCGCTCGGAGGTGGTGCGGCTTCAGCGGCGCGAGGAGCAGGCCGAGCATGGCGGCGAGCATCGTCCAGAGGTGATAGCGCAGGTCCGAGGCAACGCTGACGAGGAGGAAGCTCGCGCCGCCGCAGCAGGCCGAGAGGAGCAGGGCGAAAGCGATGTCGCGCTCCGGACCCGGCTCGGCTTCGGCGGCGGCCCACAGCCCAACCGGCGCGAGCGCCAGCCAGAAAGCGGGCCAGGCAAGGGGCAAAGCGGTCCAGAGGTTCCCGAGGGCCAGGACGGCCCGGGCGGCCGGGCCCGGCTCGGCGCCGAGGCCGAGGCGGTTCGGCTCGGGGTCGACCGGCGAGACCGCCTCCGGCAGCCCGCGCGGCACGAACAGCCGCAGGGTGGAGTCGAAATGGGCGAGGCGGTGGCGCAGGTAAGCGAGCGGGTGGTGTGCGACCGTCTTCAGCCACAGCCCATAGAGCGGCGGCACCTCCGGATTGGCGGCGAGGCCGGGAGCGGCGAGGCAGTCCGGCTGGCCGAGCCGGTCCCAGGCGGTAACATTGTAGCAGCCTCGCGCCCGCAGTGCCGCCCAGCGGGGCGCGGGGACACCGGCGACGTCGCGGGCGTGGTCGCGGACTGCGGCGCCGGCAATGTCGTAGGCGAGCAGGCTGTTCTCCACCCCGCTCCGCTCGGCGCCGAGCAGATTGCGGTTGACGTCCGGCGTCAGCAGGATCGCGGCCGCGGTAGCGACGAGGACCGCCACGGTCCGCCGGCTGCGCGACTTGAGGCCCCACCAGCCGAACAGGGCGAAGGCGAGGGGCACGACGGCGAAGGCGGCATTGGCTCTGAGCAGGAGCGCGTAGAGGAGCAGCAGGACGGTAGCGACGCGCGCCCAGAACGGCCGCGGTCGCTCCGCCAGAGCGAACCAGGCGATGAGGCCGACCGCCGCAGTCAGAGCGCCGACCATCTGCCCGTCCTTGAGCACAGCCGCCATCCAGCAGGGGAGGACCGCCGCCGCGCCCGCGGCGAGGGCCAGCCATGCCGCCCGGTTCCGCCCCCGCCGCGCCAGCGCCACCGCGAACAGGCCGAGGCCGAGCCAGTAGAGCGCGGTCTGGAGGAGGAACATGGGCGCAGTGCCCGGCCACGCCCCGAGCAGCAGCGACCAGAGGCGCGCCATGACCGGCGGGTGCCAGTCGTCATAGGCGCCGGAAATCGCCTGCCGATATTGCTCGACGCTGTCGTAGAGCGCGATTCCGGGCCAGAAGACGATGAGCGTCGCAGCGAACAGGAGAGCCGCGGCAGCGGCGTGGGAGAGACCCGGCCGTGCGGTCACCGGAGCAAGACGGCGCGGCGGTGGGCCGCGGCATTCTGCTCGGGGCGGATGTAGAGCCGCCGGACCGCGGGCCACCGCGCCGCCACCTCCTCCTCGACCTCGGCGACGATCCGCTCGACGTCGCCGGCGCTGATCGCGTCGTCGAAATCGGCGCTCAGCATCACGGTGATCTGATCGGGGGCGGAATGGACGGTGAGGACGAGGCCGACGCCGACGATTCCGGTCTTGGCGGCGGTCATCGCCCGGATCGCCTCGACCAATTCGGAATCGGCGGCCTCGCCGATCAGCAGGGCCTTGGATTCCTTGGCAAGCAAAGTGGCGGTGACGGCGAGGATGAGGCCGATGACGATCGAGGCGGCGCCGTCGAACAGCGGGTTGCCGGTCGCCTGGCTCAGCGCGAGGCCCGCCGCCGCCGCGAGGATGCCCGCCATCGCCGCGCCGTTCTCCAGGAGGACGATGAAGGTCGGCGGGTCCTTGGATTCGCGCACCGCCTCGAACCAGCCGAGCGAGCCCTTGGCGGCGCGGAACTCCTTGAAGGCCGAGACGGTCGAGCCGCCCTCGAGCAGGAACGCGACGAGCAGCACCCCGTAGGCGATCAGCGGCGACACCGCCGGCTCGGGATGCCGGATGTGGACGATGCCCTCGTAGATCGAGACCCCGGCGCCGAGCGCGAAGACGAGCAAGGCGACGACGAAGCTCCAGAAATAGAGCTCGCGGCCGTAGCCGAACGGGTGGCGCCGGTCGGGCGGCTTCCTCGACTGGCGGCGGCCCCAGATCAGCAGCAGCTGGTTGGCGCTGTCGACGAGGCTGTGCACGCCTTCGGTCAGCATCGCCGACGAGCCGGTGATCGCCGCCGCCACGAACTTCGAGACGGCAATGCCGAGGTTCGCCGCCAGCGCGATGATCAGGGTCCGGTTGCTCTCGGTCGCGGCGCTCATGGGGCCCGCCCTAGCCGGGAGGCCGCGGGGCCGTCCATAGCGCTGGCGCGAGTGAATCTCCTCCCCTGCCTTTGTAGGGGAGGGGGACCATGCGTAGCATGGTGGAGGGGCTTCTTCGTGGCGGCCAGTTATGCGCAGGGTGGGCAGACCGCGCCGGTTGCGGCGGCAAATGAGCCCGCCGGGACGCGGCACCGCCGTCCACATAGAAAGGGCCCCTCCACCGCATTCGGCGGTCCCCCTCCCCTGCAAAGGCAGGGGAGGAGAGTATCCGGCAGCCCTTCAAATTCCGCGCGGTTGACCCATATCCCTCTCGCGGCTATAGGCCGCGTCGCCCGCGGAGCCGCTGCGTTCCTGGAGCGGGCAAGAGCTTGAACATTGCCGTTGCGTCGCGAGGGCCAGGGGGCCGGTAAGGTCCCATGGTACTTCGCGTTTTTCGCGCCCCGGTAAAGTAACTTAAGGAAGTGAAGGGCTTCATGCCGACGATCAACCAGCTGATCCGCAAGGGTCGCGAGCCGCAGAAGGCCAAGTCGAAGGTCCCTGCGATGGAGCAGAACCCGCAGAAGCGCGGCGTCTGCACCCGCGTCTACACGACCACCCCGAAGAAGCCGAACTCGGCGCTCCGCAAGGTGGCCAAGGTCCGCCTGACCAACCAGCGCGAGGTGATCAGCTACATCCCCGGCGAGGGGCACAATCTGCAGGAGCACTCGGTGGTCCTGATCCGCGGCGGCCGCGTCCGCGACCTTCCCGGCGTCCGCTACCACGTCCTGCGCGGCGTGCTCGACACCCAGGGGGTCAAGGACCGCCGCCAATCCCGTTCCAAATACGGCGCCAAGCGGCCCAAATAAGCCGCCGCGCAGTAAGCCCCGGACGTGTTCCGGACCAGCTGAAGAAGAGGAAACCTGCCAATGTCCCGTCGTCGTCGCCCCGAGAAGCGCGAAGTCCTGCCCGATCCCCGTTTCGGGGACGTGGTGCTCACCAAGTTCATGAACTCCGTCATGCTCGACGGCAAGAAGTCGGTCGCCGAAGGCATCGTTTACGGCGCCCTCGACACGGTCGAGGGTCGCGCCAAGCGCGATCCGATCGGCGTGTTCCACGATGCGCTGAACAACGTGAAGCCGGGCATCGAGGTCCGCAGCCGCCGCGTCGGCGGCGCGACCTACCAGGTGCCGGTCGAGGTGCGCCCGGAGCGCGCCCAGGCGCTGGCGATACGCTGGCTGATCGGCGCCGCGCGTTCGCGCTCGGAGAACACCATGTCGGCGCGCCTCTCGGGCGAGCTGATGGACGCCGCCAACAACCGCGGCAACGCGGTCAAGAAGCGCGAAGACACGCACCGCATGGCCGAGGCCAACCGCGCCTTCTCGCACTACCGCTGGTAATTTTAATCCCTATATCGTCGTCAGTCGGGCCCGGCCTGACTCCCGGCATCGGAGTTTAGACAAATGGCCCGCAGCCACCCGCTCGAGCGGTATCGCAACATCGGCATCATGGCACATATCGACGCCGGCAAGACGACGACGACCGAGCGCATCCTCTATTATACCGGCAAGTCCTACAAGATCGGCGAGGTCCATGAGGGCACCGCGACGATGGACTGGATGGAGCAGGAGCAGGAGCGCGGGATCACCATCACCAGCGCCGCCACCACCTGCTTCTGGAAGGCCGAGGACGGCCAGGGCCCGGATCATCGGATCAACATCATCGACACGCCGGGCCATGTCGACTTCACCATCGAGGTGGAGCGGAGCCTGCGCGTCCTCGACGGCGCGGTCGCCTGCTTCGACGGCGTCGCCGGGGTGGAGCCGCAGTCGGAGACGGTGTGGCGCCAGGCCGAGAAGTACAACGTGCCGCGCATGTGCTTCGTCAACAAGCTCGACCGCACCGGCGCTAACTTCGAGATGTGCGTCGCGATGATCAAGGACCGCCTCGGCGCCCGCCCGGCCGTCCTCTATCTGCCGATCGGCATAGAGAGCGGCTTCAAGGGCCTCGTCGACCTGGTCGAGAACCGCGCGATCATCTGGCTCGAGGAGAGCCTCGGCGCCAAGTTCGAATATAGCGAGATCCCCGCCGACCTCGCCGACGCCGCCGCGGCCGCTCGCATGGAGCTGATCGAGATGGCCGTCGAGCAGGACGACGACGTCATGGAAGCCTATCTCGGCGGCCAGGAGCCGGATACCGCGACTCTGAAGCGCCTGATCCGCAAGGGCACTTTGAACTTCTCGTTCGTGCCGGTGCTGTGCGGCTCCGCGTTCAAGAACAAGGGCGTCCAGCCCCTGCTCGACGCCGTGGTCGACTACCTGCCGAGCCCGCTCGACATCCCGCCCGTCGAGGGCCTCAAGCTCGACGGCGTGACTCCGGAGACGCGTCCGCCGGCCGACGACGCGCCTTTCGCGGCCCTCGCCTTCAAGATCATGAACGACCCGTTCGTCGGCACCCTGACCTTCGCCCGCATCTATTCGGGCAAGCTCGAGACCGCGTCCCAGGTCGTGAACTCGGTCAAGGACAAGAAGGAAAAGGTCGGGCGCATGCTGCTCATGCACGCCAACGACCGTGAGGACATCCAGGTGGCCTATGCCGGCGACATCGTCGCTCTGGCCGGCCTCAAGGACACCACCACCGGGGACACGCTCTGCGCAGCCAACGCGCCGATCATCCTCGAGCGGATGGAGTTCCCCGACCCGGTCATCGAGGTCGCAGTGGAGCCCAAGACCAAGGCGGACCAGGAGAAGATGGGCGTCGCCCTCAATCGCCTCGCCCGCGAGGACCCGTCGTTCCGCGTGTCCTCCGACATTGAGAGCGGCCAGACCATCATCAAGGGGATGGGCGAGCTCCACCTCGAAATCCTGGTCGACCGAATGAAGCGCGAGTTCAAGGTCGAGGCGAACGTCGGCGCGCCGCAGGTGGCGTATCGCGAATATCTCAAGAAGCCGGTCGAGCTGACCTACACCCACAAGAAGCAGACGGGCGGTTCCGGCCAGTTCGCCGAGATTAAGGTCAAGCTCCAGCCCGGCGAGCGCGGCTCGGGCTTCGTATTCACCGACAACGTCAAGGGCGGCAACGTTCCGAAGGAATATATCCCTTCGGTGGAAAAGGGCATGCGCGAAACGGCCCAGACCGGGTCGCTGATCGGCTTCCCGATCATCGATTTCGAAGTGCAGCTGATCGACGGCAAGTATCACGACGTCGATTCGTCGGCGCTGGCGTTCGAGATCTGCGCCCGCGGCGCGATGCGCGAGGCCGCGCAGAAGGCCGGCATCACGCTGCTCGAGCCGATCATGAAGGTGGAAGTCGTGACCCCCGAGGATTACCTCGGCGACGTCATCGGCGACATCAACAGCCGCCGCGGCCAGATCCAGGGCACCGACACGCGCGGCAACGCCCAGGCGGTCAGCGCGATGGTGCCGCTTGCCAATATGTTCGGCTACGTTAATGAGCTGCGGTCCTTCTCCCAGGGCCGGGCGCAGTACACGATGCACTTCTCGCATTACGACGAGGTGCCTGCGAACGTGGCTGAAGAGGTGAAAGCCAAACTGGCTTAAGCGCAACGCATTGAATTTGAACACGAAAGACGAGGGTTACTGAGATGGCGAAAGCTAAGTTCGAGCGGAACAAGCCGCACTGCAACATCGGCACCATCGGTCACGTCGACCATGGCAAGACGTCGCTGACCGCGGCGATCACCAAGGTCCTCGCCGAGACCGGCGGCGCCACCTTCACCAGCTACGACAATATCGACAAGGCGCCGGAAGAGCGCGAGCGCGGCATCACCATCTCGACCGCCCACGTCGAGTATGAGACCGCGGCGCGCCACTACGCCCACGTCGATTGCCCGGGCCACGCCGATTATGGGAAGAACATGATCACCGGCGCGGCGCAGATGGACGGTGCCATACTCGTGGTGTCGGCGGTGGATGGGCCGATGCCGCAGACGCGCGAGCACATCCTGCTGGCGCGGCAGGTTGGCGTTCCCTACATCGTGGTGTTCCTGAACAAGTGCGACGCGGTAGACGACCCCGAGCTGGTGGAGCTGGTTGAGATGGAGGTGCGCGAGTTGCTCTCCAAATACCAGTTCCCGGGCGACGACGTGCCCATCATCCGCGGCGCCGCGATCAAGGCGCTGAACGGGGAGAAGGGCCCACTGGCGGACGAAGCCATCATCAAGCTGTTCGAGGCGATCGACAGCTACATCCCGCTGCCTGAGCGTCCCAAGGACCTGCCGTTCCTGATGCCGATCGAGGACGTGTTCTCGATCTCGGGCCGCGGCACGGTTGTGACGGGGCGCATCGAGCGCGGCACGGTGAAGGTGGGCGAGGAGGTTGAGATCGTTGGCATCCGCGACACGCAGAAGTGCGTGGTGACGGGGGTCGAGATGTTCCGCAAGCTGTTGGACTCTGGCGAGGCTGGCGACAACGTG
>JAXDOX010000001.1:0-57633 GCA_034668625.1 Sphingomonadales bacterium | reverse complement strand
CGCCTTCGGGCTGATGCCTTTCTCCAAAAAGGCCAGCGACATCAGCGGCTTGATCGTCGAGCCCGAGGGATAGAGGCCCTGCAGCACCTTGTTGATCATCGGATGCCGCTCGTCCACCGCCATCATGTCCCATTCCTTGTGGGAGATGCCGTCGGAGAAGCTGTTGGGGTCGTAGGCCGGCATCGAGGCCATGGCGAGGACGTCGCCATTCTGGCAGTCGAGGACGACGATCGAGCCCGATTGGTCGCCGAGCCGCCGCGCCGCATAGGTATGGAGGCCGATGTCGATGGTCAGCGGCAACACGCCGCCGGTGCGGTCGGGAAGGGTGGAGAGCTCGCGTACCAGCTTGCCGTGCGCGGTGACCTCGATCCGCTGCGCGCCGGGACGGCCGCGAAGGCGCTGCTCCATCGTTTTCTCGAGCTCGTCCTTGCCGACCTTGAAGCCCGGCGTGATGAGCAGGGGGTTCTTGTTCTCGGCCTGGTAATCCTCCTTGGACGGGCTGCCGACATAGCCGACGAGATGGGCGACCGCCGGCCCTTCCGGATAGAAGCGCGAGAAGGCGCGCAGCGGCGACACGCCCGGCAGCTCGGCGAGCCGCACGGTGACCGCGGCATATTTCTCGAACGACAGGTTCTCCGCGACCGGCACCGGCTGGTAGCCGGCGGCGCCCGCCAGCCCCTCGCGGATACGGTCCACCTCGTCGGGCGGCAGCTCGAGCAACTGGATGAGCTCGGCCAGCACCCGCTCCGGCTCCTTCAGCCGGTCGGGGATGAGATCGACCCGGAAGTCGCTGCGGTTGATCGCGATAGGCTGGCCGTAGCGGTCGACGATCCAGCCCCGGCGCGGCGGGATCAGCCGCATCTGCACGCGGTTCGATTCCGAGAGCAATTTGTAGCGCTCGTTCTCGGCGATCGAGATCCAGGCCATGCGGGCGCCGAGCGCGGCGGCCACCACCCCCTGTCCGGCGCCGAGCACGATGGCGCGGCGGGTGAAGCTGAACGCCTGCGAATGCTCGGTGACGGGGGGCCGGGGGCGGCGGCGCTTCATCGCGAGAGCCGCCAGCGATCGAGCGCGATCACGCCTCGCGCGACCAGCGGATAGGCGAAGACCGAGAGCGCGAATTGCGGCGCCAGCACCATCGCATCGACCCGGCTTCCCATCACCCTCGCGACATACCAGGTGGCGGCGGTGTAGCCGAGTATCGCCAGCGACGCGAAGAACCAGTCCATCCAGTAATCGCGCCAGCCGACGCGGCTGTCGACCAGGTCGAAGATGAGAAACGTCAAGGTCCAGAGCGCCATCGACTGGCCGAGCGGGTGGCCGGCGACGAGGTCGTCGAACAGGCCGAGCGGCAGGGCCATGTAGGCGAGCCACAGTTCGGGCCTCAGCAGCCGCCAGGCGAGCAGCACGAGGTAGGCGAAGTCCGGCACTAGGGGCGCCGCCGCGACGATCGGGAGGAGGTCGAGCAGGCAGGCGGCGAGGGTGGTGAGGATCGGCACGGTCTGGCGGCGGAAGCCCCAGATGGCGACGTCGCGGGTCGATCCGGCGATCCGGCTCACTGGTCCGCCCCCTGCAGCGCCTGCGTCGTCCGGGGCGACAGGGGTTCGCCCGCCACCGGCTGGTAGACTCGCAGCACCATCGCATAATCGACCCGCGAAGGGTCGGCGAGCGGCTTCGCCACCGTCCGGTCGCCGTCGATCGCCGCGACCACCGCCACCGGAATGTTCGGGGGATAGACCCCGCCGATGCCGGAGGTGACGAGCACGTCGCCGCGCCGGAACGGGTTCCTGCCCACTTCCAGGGTCTTGAGATCGATCGTGCCGTCGCCGTGGCCGGTGGCGATGGCGGGCGTGCCGTCGCGGACGAGACGAACGGGCACGTTGCTGGCCGCATCGCTTACCAGCAGCACCCGGCTCGCCCAGCGACCCCGCTCGATCACCCGGCCGATCAGCCCCTCGGGCGCGCGCACCGGCTGGCCCGGCTCGATGCCCGACGAGGCGCCGGACGAGAGGGTGGCGAGGCGTCGCACCGAATCGAAGGAGGAGCCGACGATCGTCGTCACCGCCACCGGATCCGGTACTTCCTGGGTCAGCTTCAGCATCGCCTTCAACCGCCGGTTGTCGAGCTCCGTCGCCTTCGCCTGGACGAGCGCCCGCCGCTCGGCGGCCAGCCGCCGCTTCAGCGCCTCGTTCTGCGCGCCCGCGCCAAGGTAATCGCCGATAGAATCGAAGATGCCGGTAAAGAAAGCGCTGACGCCGTGGCCGGCGGCGCTGACCGGCCGGGTCGCATCGAGGGCCGCGCCCTTCAGCGCCCTGAAGCCGGTTGGATCGACCGTCGCGACGACGAGCAGGAGCAAAGCGAACAGGATGCCGCCGACCGCGACCACATAGCCGAGGAACAGTCCATATTGCGCCCTGCGGGAAAATCCGGGGCGCCGGGTGGATGGCGGCGCCATGCGCACCTCCTGGCGCCTTGCCTCAGGCGGTCAGCAGGACGCCGCGGAAGATCTCTTCCTCGAGCGCGCGACCGGTGCCGATCGCGACGCAGGTCAAGGGATCGTCCGCCACCGTCACCGGCAGTCCCGTCTCGTCGCGCAGCACCTCGTCCAGCCCCTGCAGCAGCGCGCCGCCGCCGGTCAGCACGATGCCCTGGTCGACGATGTCGGCGGCAAGCTCCGGCATGGTATTCTCGAGCGCGATCCTGACGCCCTCGACGATGGTGCCGACCGGCTCCGACAGCGCCTCGGCGATCTGCCGCTGGTTGATGGTGATTTCCTTGGGGACGCCGTTGACGAGGTCGCGGCCCTTGATGTGCACCGAAAGGCCGTCGGAGGGATTGCCGTCGGCGTCGGTTGGCGCCTTGGCGATTCCGACCTGCTTCTTGATCCGCTCGGCGGTCGCCTCACCGATCAGGAGGTTGTGGTTGCGGCGGACGTAGGAGGAGATGGCCTCGTCCATCTTGTCGCCGCCGACCCTCACCGACGTCGTATAGGCGAGGCCGCGCAGGCTGAGCACTGCGACCTCGGTCGTGCCGCCGCCGATGTCGACGACCATCGAGCCGATCGGCTCGGTCACCGGCATGTCGGCGCCGATCGCCGCCGCCATCGGCTCCTCGATCAGCCACACCTGGCTGGCGCCGGCGTTGGTGGCGGCGTCGCGGATCGCGCGCCGCTCGACCGAGGTGGAGCCCGACGGCACGCAGATCACGATCTCCGGCCAGCGCGGGAAGCGGCGCTTGCCGTGCACCTTCTGGATGAAATGCTTGATCATCTGCTCGGCGACGTCGATGTCCGCGATCACCCCGTCCCTCAGCGGGCGGATCGCCTCGATCTGGTGGGGGGTCTTGCCCATCATCATCTTGGCGTCGTCGCCGACCGCCTTCACGCGCTTCACCCCGTTGATCGTCTCGATCGCGACGACCGACGGCTCGTTCAGCACGACGCCGCGGCCGCGCACGTAGACGACGGTGTTCGCCGTGCCGAGGTCGATCGCCATGTCGTGGGACGGGAACTTGAAGAAACGCATGAATGACATCGGTAGGTCCGTTTCTCGAAAGGTTGCGCCATCGGCTCCCGGCCGCGGCGCCTCTGCTGCCTCTATAGGATGGCCCCCAAGCTTCTTCCACAAATGAGTTAACGGAAGCTCGCGGGATGGCGATGGTTGGGCTAAGCTCGCCGACGATGTCAATACGCCGCCTGCCCGAGCATCTGGTCAACCGCATCGCCGCCGGTGAAGTGGTGGAAAGACCGGCCAGTGCGTTGAAGGAGCTGGTCGAGAACGCGATCGACGCCGGCGCCACCCGCATCGCAATCGCTCTCGCCGGCGGCGGCATCGAGCGGATCGAGGTGGTCGACGACGGCTGCGGCATGGCGCCGGCCGAGATGGCGCTGGCGCTGGAGCGGCACGCCACCTCCAAGCTGCCCGGCGACGAGATCGAGGCGGTGACCACCCTGGGCTTTCGCGGGGAGGCGCTGCCGTCGATCGCCAGCGTCGCCCGCCTCACGCTCGAGAGCCGGGTACGCGGCGCCGACGGCTGGTCGCGAATCGTCGACAATGGCGCTCTGGCGGGGGAGGGGCCGGCGGCGCTCCCGCCGGGCACCCGCATCCAGATCGAGGAATTGTTCGCCCGCGTTCCCGCGCGGCGCAAGTTCCTCCGTTCGGCGCGGTCCGAATATGCCGCCTGCCTAGACGCGGTGAAGCGGCTCGCCATGGCGCGGCCGGATATCGGCTTCACCCTCGACCATGACGGCCGCCGCACCCTCTCCGTCCAGCCCGGCGAGGACCGGCCGGCGCGGGTCGCGGCGCTGACCGACCGGGCCCTGCACGATTCCAGCGTCGCCGTCGATTACGACCGCGGCCCCGCCCGCCTCGGCGGCGTCGCCGGCCTTCCGACCTTCAACCGCGGCGTCGCCGACCACCAATATCTGTTCGTCAACGGCCGGCCGGTGAAGGACCGCCTGCTGATCGGCGCGGTGAGGGCCGCCTACCAGGACCTCCTCGCCCGCGACCGTCACCCGGTCGTCGCCCTGTTCATCGACGTCGCGGGGGAGGAAGTCGACGTCAACGTCCATCCCGCGAAGACCGAGGTGCGCTTCCGCGAGCCGGCGCTGATTCGCGGCCTGATCGTCGGCGGCCTCCGCCACGCCCTCGACTCCGCCGGCTTCCGCAGCGCCCAGCCGGCCGCCCGCGACCTGCCGTGGCAGACCGCTAGCCCCTCCCCTTCAGGGGAGGGGTTGGGGTGGGGAATGTCGACGTCGCAACGTCCGGGACTCTTCACCACCACAAGCCCCACCCCCTACCCCTCCCCTGAAGGGGAGGGGCTCTCCGGCCGCTTCAACGAACCCCGCGCCGATTTCCTTCCCGCCGCCCGCGCCGAGGCCACCTCGGCGCCGCCGCCCGACCAGAACCGATTCCCGCTCGGCGTCGCCCGCGGCCAGGTCGCCGCCACCTACATCGTCGCCGAGGCTGAGGACGGGCTGGTCCTCGTCGACCAGCATGCCGCGCACGAGCGGCTGGTGCTGGAGCGGATGCGCCGGGCGATGGCGAACGGCGGAGTCGCCCGCCAGGCCCTGCTCCTCCCCGAGGTGGTAGAGCTCGACGAGCCCGCTTGCGACCGGCTCGAATCGCGGGCCGCCGAGCTCATCGAGATGGGCCTCGAGCTCGAACGCTTCGGCCCCCGCGCCATCCTAGTCCGCGCGACGCCCGCCTTGCTCGGCAACGGCGACATAAAGGGCCTCGTCACCGACCTCGCCGACGAGCTCGCCGCCTTCGACGAGGCGCTCTCGCTCAAGGAGCGGATCGACCATGTCGCCGCGACCATGGCCTGTCACGGCTCGGTGCGCGCCGGCCGGCTCCTCTCCGTCGCCGAGATGAACGCCCTGCTGCGAGAGATGGAGTTCACCCCCCATAGCGGCCAGTGCAACCACGGCCGCCCCACCTGGGTAAAGCTCGCCCACGGCGACATCGAGAAATTGTTCGGTCGGAAATAACCTGCTCGGCTTCGATGGCGGAAACGAACGAGGCTGGGACCCGCAGCTCAAGCGGGTTGCGTTCGTCTTGCCGTGTGTTATGTCGGTAACACAGCGCTGTCGGAGGCGATGAGGTTCGCAGATCCTCCATCCGTCATCGCTGAGAGGGGCGCCGACGAACATGATCGAAACCTCCGTGAAGGCCTATTCGCGTGCTGCGGGCATTTTACTCATCCTGACTATGTTCGCAGGCTGGTTCGGGGAGATGTACGTCCCGTCTTTGATGATGACCGGGGACCCGACGACGACAGCCGCCCAGTTGAGGCTGAATGACGGCCTGTTCCGGCTTGGATTCGCCGCCTATCTTGTGGAAGCCTTCAGCGACATCCTGCTGGCATGGCTCTTTTACGTTCTCTTGAAGCGGGTCCATCGGGAGCTGGCGCTGCTGTCGGCGTTTTTCGGATTGGTGTCGATGTCGCTCTTTGCGGTGACGAAGATGTTCTACTTCGCGGCCCCGATGTTCCTGAGGGGCAGCAAGTATTTGACTGCTTTCTCGCCCCACCAGCTCGACGCGTTCGCCAGCCTGTTTCTGGCGCTCTACGCGGGCCTGAGCGGCCTCACGATGTTGTTCTACGGGGCCGCATGGATCATTCGGGGCTATCTGAGCTTCAGGTCGGGCTATCTGCCGCGTCTCCTGGGCCTGCTTATGGCCGCGGCCGGGCTGGGGTTTGTCGCGAAGACCGTCACTCAGGTACTCGCCCCCGCCTATTCGTCGGACGTCCTGCTCGCGCCCATGTTTCTCAACACGCTCATCGTGGCGATCTGGATGCTGGCACGAGGTGTCGATTGCGCCCGTTGGGACCGCGCGACTGGAAGCGCTTCCGAGGTGATGCAATGTCACAACGGTGGGGGAGGGGCCTGACCTCGCCGTCCGCTTTCCACCGGTGGCGGACGATTATATACGCTCCCGCTTGGTGAACGCCTCCAGCGTCCCGCGCCGCAGTCATTGCGAGAGCCCCGGCGAACGCCGGGGTCGAAGCAATCCAGCGGGAGCCGGAAGTAGCGCTGGATTGCTTCGCTTCGCTCGCAATGACGGGGCGTGGGGGCGCTAGAGCGACAGGCTCAGCGTCAGCGTCGCGACATGGTCGCTTGTGTCGGGCCCGTGCCGCACGAAGCCGTGCTGGTTGAGGTAGCCGATCTCGGCGTTGACGCCTTTGGCCAGCGGCGTGGTTATCGCGATCGCGTTGCGCATCCGGTCCTCGCCCGTGCGCGCCTGGAAGGCGGTGCGGTTGAGGTTGAGGAAACTCTCGTGGCTGATGACGATTGCGGTGCGTCCGCCGTGCCGCAGCGGGATGCTGTATTTGACAAACGGGCGGAGCCGCCAGCCGGTGCCGGCGAAGCCGTCGCGCCATCTCTCCTCCATGCGCAGCCGCAGTGACAGGAGGCCGGGGCCGGTGGGCAGGCCGTCGATGGTCAGCTGCTCCCGCGCCCGATGCTCCATCGCCGCGAAGCGGCCGTGCGAGTAGGTCGGATTGTGGGTGTAACCGGCCCAGAAGGTCGCTCTCGGGGCGAGGCGGATGCCGAGCAAGGTGTTGCTCTCGATCTCGTACAGGCCGCCGCGGTTGTCGCTGAAGCGGGTGACGATCTCCTCGGAGAGGCGGAAGCGCCTGCCCAGGTCGGCGACGGCGGAGCCGCCGATCCAGAGCTGCGCATCGTCCCTCGCCATGGCCGTCGAGGGCAGGGCGGCAGCCGCGAGCAAGACGAACCGGAGAGGGAGTCGCAAGGCCATGGGCCAGAACAGCATTTCGCCTTTGCGACTGCAACCACCGTCGTCACAAAACGGCAACAATTCACCCGCCGCTTGCCGTCCGCCGCTGCCGCTCCTAGGCATGCCGCGCACCCCATCGCCCCAAGGATTTCCATGCGCCTCAAGCCCTTTGCGTTCGCCGCCGCGCTGTCCCTCGTGCTCAGCGCCGCAGCGCCGGCCGAGACCGCCGCCGGCCCGACCTTTTCCGCCGACCGCTTCAAGGCCCATGTCGCTTTCCTCGCCGACGACCGCCTGGAAGGCCGCGACACGGGCTCGCGGGGCCATGAGATCGCCGCCACCTATGTCGCCAGCCAGTTCATCGCGCTCGGGCTGAGGCCCGGCGGCGAGGACGGCGGCTGGTTCCAGTGGGTGCCGTTGCGCTCCGCCATCCTCTCCGGCACGCCGACGATCACGGTCGCCGGCCCCTCCGGCACCCAGGCCGTCGAGAACGGCAAGGGCGCCATCGTCGGCGGCAGCCTCTCCGAGGAGAAGCAGGACGTATCAGCCCCAATAGTCTTCGCCGGCTACGGCCTCGATGCGCCCAGGCTCGGCATGGACGATTACAAGGGGCTCGACGTGCGCGGCAGGATCGTCGCCGTCCTCGCCGGCATCCCCGAGGGCCTGCCGAGCGAGATCGCCGCCCATATGGGCGACGAGAAAGGCGCGATGGCGGCCCGCCGCGGCGCCGTCGGCATGATCACCCTCTACACCGGCGCCTATGCGCGGGTGCGGCCGTTCGAGGCGATTGCGAGGCGCGCCGGCCGCGCCTCGCTGGCCTGGGTCGGCAAGGACGGCCGGGCGCACGAGGAATCGCCGGGCCTGCGCTTCACCATGACGGTGAGCGACGCGACCGCCGCCGCCCTCTTCGACGGCGCGAAACGGCGCTTCGACGAGGTCCGCGCCGACGCCGACAAGGGCGTTCGTCCGAAAGGCTTCGCCCTCAAATCGCAGCTCCGCCTCCAGCGCACCAGCGCCTGGACGACGATCAGGAGCCCCGAGGTGATCGGCGTGCTGCCTGGCTCCGACCCGAAGCTCAAGGACGAATATGTCATCCTGATGGGCCATCTGGACCATCTCGGCACGCGCTCGAATGCAAAACCGGGCGAGGATGCGATCTACAACGGCGCGCTCGACAATGCGGCCGGCGTCGCGACCATGATCGAGGCGGCCAGGGCCTTCGCCGATTCGGGCGGGCGGCCGCGCCGCTCGGTGATGTTCGTCGCCAATACCGGAGAGGAGAAGGGCCTGCTCGGTGCCAGCTACTTCGCTTCGAACCCGACGGTGCCGGCGGGCGGAATCGTCGCCGCGGTCGACCTCGACATGCCCCTGCTCCTCTACCGCTTCACCGACGTCATCGCTTTCGGCGCCGGCCACAGCCAGGTCGCCGAGACGGTGCGCCGGGCGGCGGCCGAGATGGGCGTCGCCCTCTCGCCCGATCCGATGCCGGAGGAGAATATCTTCGTCCGCTCCGACCATTACGAGTTCGTCAAGGAGGGCGTGCCGGCGATCATGCTCGCCACCGGCTTCGCCAATGGCGGGGCGGAGAAATGGCATGCTTTCCTGCGCGGCGCCTATCACCATCCCAATGACGACATGTCGCAGCCGATCGACTGGGCGTCGGGAGCGCGATTCGCCCGCCTCAATTACCTGATCAGCCGGGAGCTCGCCGATTCGGATCGCCGGCCGCTCTGGTACAAAGGCGATTTCTTCGGCGACCTCTTCGCGCCGTCCCAACCCAAATCAGCGAAGCCGGCGGGGAGCTGAGGAGAAGTAGGCGGGCGTCGTCATGCCGGGCATCCACCTTCTTTCACTACCGCGTCAAATGGAAGGTGGAACCCGATCAAGTCCGGGGTGACGGGGAGAGCAAATCCCGCTCCACCCGCCGGTGCCAGGCGATGCCGGCGATCGCGACCAGGGTGAGCGGGCCGAGCTCCACCCACCAGAACCAGCGCGGATCGCCCAAGAGGCAGGCGAGCCAGATCAGCAGCACCCGCATGTTGTTGCTGAGCAGGGCCATGAGCCTCAGCGGCCGCCACGCGATCGTCCCATAGCGGGCGCCGAAGGGGAGGGGGTCGGGCGCCGAGGCGAGGGCGGCGTCGAACGGCGCCGCGGCGCGGTCGAGGCAGCCCGCCACCGCGTCGTAGAGGCGGAGCAGGGGGTTGCGGGACGGCGCGGCGGCCTCCGCCGCCTCACCCCTGACGCGGCGGTGGAACCGGACCCGCTCGCCCTCGTAAAGCGTCGACTGGACGGCGTGGACGGCCCCGGCGCTCAGCGCCAGCGCCCAGGCGCCCGCCGTGCCCAACGAGCTTGCCAGCGCCAGATAGAGCAGCACGAACACGGCATGGTCGCACACCCCGTCGAGAAAGCGGCCGAGGGCGCTGGCGGTGCCGGTCGCCCGCGCGATCATCCCGTCCAGCCCGTCGGCGACCAGCCAGGCCAGGGAGAGCAGGAAGCCCAGAGTGGCGCGGTGCGGCCAGTCGAGATAGGCCCAGGCCGCGCCGGCTCCGAAGGCGAAGCCGGCCAGCGACACCGCATTTGCGGGGATTCGCAGCCTCAGCGCCATGGGCAGCAGAATGCGCCCGGTGAGATGGACCACCCAGGGATTGGTCGGGTCCTCGGTGCGAAGGTCGCGGGAGCCGTCGGGCGGCGGCAGCCAGCCCAGCCTCGGCCCGGTCAATGGACGGCCGGCGTCGGATCCTGGTCGTCGGGCCAGTCGGTGCGCCGCGCCAGCTTCGGGTTGAGGTAGAGCGAGGGCAGCTTGGCGACGACGAGGCTGCGGTGGACCAGCACGTCCGCCACCTTCTCGGACAAATAGGGCATCGGCTTGCCGCTGCGCCGGATCCAGTCTTCATAGGGCATCCAGTGCGACGGCTCGTCCCGCTCGACCACGCGGAAGATCTTCATCAGCGCCGGATCCGACTGGACGAAGACGTGGTTCAGGAGGATGTCGACCTGCCGCATGCCGCGTATCTCGGTCAGCATGATCACCCGGCACAGCTTGGCGAAGTGATCGTCGCTGGCGATCACCTCCGCTGTGTCGAGATCGTCGATATGGCAGCCGAAGGTGAGGCGGATCATGCGGTCGATCTGCCCGCAGGCGCGGTCGACGGCATAAGGCATCTCCCCCCGGTGCTCGAACCACCGCTTGAACATGAGGTAATGCTTGCGCTCGTCGGCGCGGTGTTTTTCGACCTGGGCGATGAAGCCGTGATCGTCCGGATATTTGGCCTTGAGCGCCTCCAGCACGCGGTCGAGGCTGCTGTAGCCGCGATGCTCGTTGTAGATGTAGACCGACGCTAGGAGGTCGAGATAACGCTTACGGGCGGCTGCGATCATCGGGCGAGGGTAGAAGCTTCGACTCTATTTCGCCAGCTTTTCAAGGCGCTCGCGAACCGCTTCGATCGGATGGGCGGCGGCTGCGGCGCGGCTTGCCTTGAGCTTCGGATAATCGGCGCGCGCCTCGTCGATCAGGTCCCTGACGAAGGCGCCGCTTTTCACCTCGCGCAGGATGCGGCGCATCTCGGTGCGGGTGTCGGCGGTGACGATGCGGGGGCCGCCCTTCAGCGCCCCGAACTCGGCGGTGTTGGAGATCGCCTCGCGCATGCCGGCGATGCCGCGCGCGTAGATCAGGTCGGCGATCAGCTTCACTTCGGTCAGGCATTCGAAATAGGCGATCTCGGGCGCGAAGCCGGCGTCGACCAGGGTCTCGAAGCCGGCGTGGATCAGCTCGGGGATCGCGCCCCACAGCACCGCCTGCTCGTTGAAGAGGTCCGCCTCGCTCTCCTCGGCGAAGCTGGTCGGGAGGATGCCGACGCGGCCGCTGCCGATCGCCGCGGCGTAGGACAGAGCGAGCGCCTGCGCCCCGCCGCTGGCGTCCTGCGCCACCGCGAACAGCGCGATGAGGCCGCTTCCCTGCTCATATTCGCTGCGCAGCGCCGTGCCGGGCCCCTTGGGGGCGACGAGGAACACGTCGAGGTCGGGGCGGGGAGCGATCAGGCCGAAGCGGATGCTGAGCCCGTGGCCGAAGCCCAAAGCCGCGCCCTGGCGCAGCTTCGGCTCGATTTCCTCCAAATAGATGCGGCCATGATCCTCGTCCGCGGCGAGCATGACGACGACCTCCGCGCCGCCTGCGGCCTCGCCTGCGGTCGCCGACTCGAACCCGTCCGCCGACGCGCGCGCCCGGCTGGCCGAGGCTTCGGGGAGGCCGATGGTGACTGAAACGCCGCTGTCGCGCAGGTTCAGCGCCTGCGCCCGCCCCTGATTGCCATAGCCGACGATCGCCACGCTCCGCCGGCGGATCAACGCCAGGTCCGCATCCTCATCGCGATAGACGTGCATGGGGTGGGGCTACGCGAGAAGCTAACTCAGGGTAAACCCCCTCCCCAATCAGGGGGGAGGGAGTTGAGCCAGCGCCCTCTCGGCCGCCTCTCCTTCCAGCGGCTCCGTGAATCGCGGCCAGTCAGCCGGCGTCTGGCGCGAGAACCAGGTATATTGGCGCTTGGCATATTGGCGGGTCGCGGTGGCCCCCGCCACCAGCGCTTCCTCGCGGCTGAGCGAGCCGCCCAGGAAGCCGGCAATCTCCCGCACCCCGATAGCCCGCATCGCCGGAAGCATCGGATTGAGCCTTCGCTGCAGCAGCGAACGAGCCTCTTCGATTCCTTCATCGGACATCATTTGCTCGAAGCGCTGGTTGCAACGTCGGTAGAGCCAGTCGCGCGCGGGCAGCAAGACGAGGGGGCGGAGATCGACCTCGCCGCCGATGCCGCCGACCCGCTCTTTCTGCCATTCGGCCAGGGGTCGGCCGGTCGAGCGGACCACCTCGAGCGCCCGCGCCACTCGGGTCGCGTCCGACGGTCGCAGGCTGACGGCGGCGCTCGGGTCCTCGCGTTCGAGCGCTGCATAATTATGCGCCACGCTGAATGACCGTATTGCTTCCCGGATGGCGGGGTCGATCTCCGGCACAGGCGCGATGCCGTCGAGCAGGGTGCGAATGTAAAGGCCGGTCCCGCCGACGAGAACCGGCAGCCGGCTCTCCTCCCGGGCCTCGGCGATCGCGCGTTTCGCCTCCGCCGCCCAGTCGGCCGCCGAGCAGGGCAAAGCGGCGTCGCGGTAGCCGTACAGGCGGTGCGGCGCGCGCGCCTCGTCGGCCACGGTCGGGCGTGCCGAGATTATGCACAGATCCGCATAAACCTGCGCGCTGTCGGCGTTGACAATGACTCCGCCGGCCCGTTCGGCGAGCGCCAGAGCGAGCGCCGACTTGCCGCTGGCCGTCGGCCCCGCGATAAGCGCCAGCGTCGATCCGGAGGCCCGAGGCTTGTTCATCGCCACGCTGATAGCAAAGGAGCGCCTGTCGAGCGGCGATATTTCGCACGCCGAGGACGCGTTGCGGCAGGCGGGCGTTCATCCCTTCGGCCGCAGCTGGATCGAGGAGGACAAGGCCTGCGACCTGCTCCTCTCCATGGGCCCGTCCGCGGCACGCACGGCGCTGGAGGGCCTGATCGAAGGCGTCGACGTCATCGTCCAGGGCGAAGCCTCGAGGCGGCGCAAATTGCTCGTCGCCGACATGGATTCGACCATGATCGCCGTCGAATGCATCGACGAGCTGGCCGATTATGCCGGCCTCAAGGCGGAAGTGGCGGCGATCACCGAGCGGGCGATGCGGGGCGAGCTCATCTTCGAGGACGCGCTGCAGGAGCGCGTGGCGCTGCTAAAGGGGATGGAAGTAAGCGTCATCGACCGGTGCCGGGCGGAGCGGGTGCGGCTGACGCCCGGCGCCCGCTCGCTGGTGCGGACAATGCGGCGGCAAGGGGCGCTGACCGTCCTCGTCTCCGGCGGCTTCACCTTGTTCGCCGGGCCGGTGGGCGAGGAGATCGGGTTCGACCGAGTCGTCGCCAACCGCCTGCTGACGGAGGACGGGCGGCTGACCGGCGAGGTCGCGCGCCCGATCGTCGGCGCGGAAGGCAAGCGCCAGGCGCTGCTCGACGCGGCGGCCGAGCGCGGCATCGACGCCAGCGACGCGCTGGCGGTGGGCGACGGCGCCAACGACGTGCCGATGCTGCAGGCGGCCGGCCTCGGCGTCGCCTACCACGCCAAGCCGGCGGCGGTCGCCGCGGCGGCGGTGAGCCTGGTCCACACCGACCTGACGGCTTTGCTCTACGCCCAGGGTTATGCGGGCGGGGAGTGGGAGGGGGATTAGGTCCGCGTCATGTCGGCGGCGATGGCGGCAAGCGCAAACCCCACCGAAGCCTCGCAGCAGGTGAAGGAGAGCTGGACCCCGTCCGCCGCGAGGGCGCGTACGATCCCCGCGATCGCGCCGGCTTCCGGGTGACGCAGCTCGACCCGGCTGCCGATTTCAGGACGCGCATTGGTTTCGACGAAGGCGCCGCGGGCCGAGACCTCGCGCAAGGCGGCCGGGGCGGGGCTGCCGGCGACGAGGACGCACATCCGGCGTCTCCGCCAGCGCGTCGCCATAGCCGTGTCGCGCCCGATCCTGCCCGCTACCGCCATGAGCCTCCCCCTGTTCGATCGGGACAAGCTACAGCCGTTACGGCCAAGAAAGGGTTAAGGCGCGACCGGGAAGCAGGCCGCGCCGGCGGACTTCGCCGCGGCGCAGGCCTTGTCGGCGGCGGCGCGGCTGGCGAGCGGCCCCGCCTGGAGGCGGGTGACCGCCCCCGCCGGCACGAGGATCGGGTTGAGCCCGCCGAGGCCCGGCGCCTTGGCCCGCAGCGCCGACCAGGCATTGCGGGCGTTGCCGCCGTTGCTGAACGCGCCCAGCTGCACCTTCCACCCGCCGGAGCCGGAAGCGACCGCGACCCGCGCCGGCCGGGGGGCGGCAGGCTCGGCGAGCACCCGCGCCGAAACCGGGATGACGGTGATCGGAACCCGGCGCGACGGAGCCTGGGCCGGCAGCGTCGAGGCGAGCGCGGAATTGGGCTGCGGAGCGCTGCGCGGGCCGACCGCGGTCCGGGATGGGGCGGGGCCGGCGGCGCGGGCGAGCTGTGCCTTCAGCGCCAGGCCCTGGCGGCGCTGGTCGAGCGGCACATAGTCGTCCATCGCCTGGAGATTGGTCCCGGCCTGCGGCAGGCCGGCGTCGGCCGCGAGGCTCATCAGCGCGTAGGCGCGGGGCCAGTCCTTGCCGATGAGGTCGCCGTTGAACAAAGCGGTGCCGAGCACATATTGCGCGCGCGGATCGCCCGCCTCGGCGGCCTTCCTGATCCACGGCATGGCCCGCTGGCGCTCGCCGTTCTGGAAGAGGATGAGGCCTAGATTGGCCTGCGCCTGGCCGTGGCCCTGCTGCGCCGCTTTCTCGTACCAGCTCTGCGCGATCTTGAGATCGGGCGCGGGGACTCCTCGGCCAAGCTTGTAGGCCTGGCCGAGGTTGAACTGCGCGTCGGCGTCGCCCTTGTCGGCGAGCGGCCGCCATTCGTTGACCGCGGCGGAATAATTGCCTGCCTGCCAGGCCTCGACGCCTTCCTTGACGCCCGCCCACGCGGCGCCCGCAACCAGCAGCATCGCCGCCGCGGCGGCTCCCCCCAGCATCTGCCGACTGATCTTGGCCATGTCCAATCTCCCGAGGGCTTTCGCGCCCGACGCGTTAACAAGTGCGGATTGGCTAGCCGAAAATCGTTAACGCGCTCTTAGCATAAGGCGGCACGCCCTCGCCGGGCGGCGTCGCGAAAAGCGATCGGCCGACCCCCACCGTTAACCAAAATTTAGCCACCTCCGGCGCAAACCGGCGGCGAACCGGGCGACATCAGGGGAACACATGCGCGTACTGGCATTGTCATCGCAGAAGGGCGGATCGGGTAAGACGACCCTCTCCGGCCATCTTGCCGTACAGGCGGAGCTGGCCGGCGCCGGTCCCGTCTGCCTCATCGACATCGACCCCCAGGGCTCGCTCGCCGACTGGTGGAACGAGCGCGAAGCGGAGATGCCGGCCTTCGCCCAGACCACGGTCGCGCGCCTCGCCGCCGACCTTGAAATCCTGCGCCAGCAGGGCTTCAAGCTCGCCGTGATCGACACCCCGCCCGCCATCACCATGGCGATCCAGTCGGTGATCCAGGTCGCCGAGCTGGTGCTCATCCCGACCCGGCCGAGCCCGCACGACCTTCGCGCCGTCGGCGCCACCGTCGATTTGTGCGAGCGCGCCGGCAAGCCCCTGATCTTCGTCGTCAACGCCGCGACCCCCAAAGCCAAGATCACCTACGAGGCCGCCGTCGCCTTGTCGCAGCACGGCACCGTCGCCCCCGTTACCCTCCACCACCGCACCGATTACGCAGCCTCGATGATCGACGGGCGAACGGTGATGGAGGTGGACCCGAACGGCCGCTCCGCAAAGGAAGTGACTGAGCTTTGGGACTATATCTCGGACCGGCTTGAGAAGAATTTCCGCCGCACCGTCTTCTCGGCGCCGGGCGGATTCGCCCAGCACCCCTCCGCCCCACGACCCGCCGCCGGCTTCGGCCGCCGCGTCGTCGGCCAGTAAGGGGAGGGACAGATGGCCGAGACCAAGCCTTTCGCCTCCCTCTCCTCCGGCCTCCTCGCCCGCAAGGGCGGCGCCAAGCCCGCCATGCGCCCGCAGGGCTTCGGCAGCTTCGGCGGCAGCCTCGAGGATCTGGGCTGGAACGACATGGGGACCCACGAGACCTACGAGCATGTGCCGACTCCGATCGACGCTCTGACGCCGTGCCGGCCCGCGCCGGTCGAGGCGGAGCCCGAGGCCGAGCCGGAAGCTTACGAGCCGCCGCCGGTGGTCGAGCAGCAGCGCGCGCTCAAGAAGAGCTTCGAGCCCGCGCCGGCGCCCGAGCCCGCGCCCAGGGCCGAGGTGGTGGCGCTTCCCAGGCCGCGCGCTTTGCCCGGCAAGGCCAAGGCCGCGTTCACTTTGCGGCTCGATCCGGATCGGCATCTCAAATTGCGCCTCGCCTGCGCGCTGAACGGACGGTCCGCCCAGCAGCTCGTGACCGAGGCGCTCGACGAATATCTTGCCTCGCGGCCGGAAGTGGAGGCGCTCGCCGAGCGCGTCCCCGCCGCCGGCAAAAGCCGCCGATAAGAGGGAGGGGACGATGAAAACCAGCGTAGCCGTAAAGTTCGCCGTCTCGGCCATGACCATCGCCGTGACGATGGTTGCCTGCAAGCCGGCCGCCATGGCCTATGGCCCGGCCTTCGCCTCCGATGCCTCGCCCAAGGCGGCGCGCGACGCGGCGGACCTTTATGCCAAGGCGCAGGCGGCGCTGCAGAAGGGGGACGCCGCCAAGGCCCTCGCTTCGTCCGAGCGCGCCGTCGAGCTGGCGCCGCGCGATCTCGCCTACCGCATGCTGCTCGCGGACCTGTATCTGAAGAACGGCCGTTTCCAGTCGGCGCGGACCACGTTCGGGGACGTCCTCGTGCTCGATCCGGGCAACGCCCGCGCCTCGCTGGCGGTGGCGCTGACCGACGTCGCGCTCGGCCACGCCGCGGATGCCGTCGCCGGCCTCGATCGCCTCGCCGAGACGGCGCAGCCGGCCGACCTCGGTCTCGCTTATGCGCTGGCCGGCCAGCCGAAGCGTGCGATCGAATTGCTCGAGTCCGCCGCCCGCGCCCCCGGCGCCAGCGGCCGCACCCGCCAGAACCTGGCTTTGGCCTATGCGCTGAACGGGGACTGGCAGAAGGCCCGGCTCACCGCCGCCCAGGACGTCTCCCCGGCCGAGCTCGGCGCCCGGCTCCAGCAATGGGCAGCCCTTGCTGAACCCGCCACGCCCGGCGACCGCGTAGCCGCTCTGCTCGGCGTGCGCCCCGGCGCCGATTCGGGCCAGCCGGCGCGTCTCGCCCTCGCCGCGCCCGTGCAGCCCGCAACCGCGCTCGCCGAGGCCGATCCAGCTCCGGCTCCCGCTCCGGCCGCGGCGCCCGCGCCCGTCGTCGTCGCCGTTGCCGCTCCGGCGCCCGTCCCGGCTCCGGCCGCGCCGGTTCAGGCCGTCCCGGCTGCGGTCCAGATCGCGCAGGCCGAAGTCCCCGCCTGGAATGCCGCGCCGGCGAAGGGTCCGGCGCCGCAGCCCGTCGCCAATCCGGTCGTCGAGGACACCAGGCCGCTCTACGCCGAGGCTGTCCAGGCCCTGGTGCGGCCGAACCCAGCCGTGATCCGCGCCTCCGCGCCCCTCGCGCCGGTCGGCCATTTCGATGCGCCGGCCCGTCGGGGTTTCGTCCACGCGGTCGCGCCGGCGCCATCGGGTCGCGGGAAATATGCGGTGCAGCTCGGCGCGTTCGCCAGCGCCGGCAACGTCGAGCGCGCCTGGGCGCAGGCCTATAAGCGCTACGGCTTCTCCGACCACATTCCGCTCAGCACCACCTTCACCTTGCCGGGCCGCGGCACCTTCCACCGCCTCTCGGTCGCCGGCTTCGACAGCCGCGACGAGGCGAACCGGGTCTGCCGCTCGGTCCGCGTCAAGGGCGGCGCCTGTTTCGTCCGCGCCGTCGCGGGCGACGCGCCGGTCCAATGGGCCTCGCGCTACGGCGGCGTGCACCGGGGCTGAGGCGGCTCGCGCCGAACGGCTGCGGACACGGCGAACCGCCGCGCCCGCTCCTAGCCGTCCCGCAGAAGAAGCTCCGCGCCCTTCGCGCCGATCACCATTGCAACACCGGCCGTATTCCCGGTGACGGTGGTCGGCGCGACGGACGCGTCGATCACCCTCAGGCCGTCGACGCCGTGGACGCGCAGGTCCGGTCCGACGACCGAATCCGTGGCGCTGCCGCCCATCTGACAGGAGCCGACATAATGTTGGACGGTGGTGCCCGACAGGCGCACCCAGTCCTCGCCGACGAACGCCTTCGGCGGCGCCAGCCATTGCCATTGCCGGGTGAGCTGCGGGTCGGCTCCCGCGGCGGGGCGCAAGCGCGCCGATTTGTGGTCGGAAATCAAGGTGGTGGACGCACCAGGGCTCGAACCTGGGACCCGCTGATTAAGAGTCAGCTGCTCTACCAACTGAGCTATGCGTCCATGCCTGTCGGGCAGACGGGCCATCTAGTGGCGCCGGCCGGCGAATGCAACCGCCGCAGGCGCGCTGTCCGAACGGCGCGGTCAGTGGTCCCCGGTGACGGCGGCGAGCTCGTTTCCGGACGGGTCGAGGAAGTGGAAGCGCCTCCCGCCGGGGAAGGCGAAGATGGACCTCACGATCCGCCCGCCGGCCGCCTCCACGGCCCCCAGCGCCGCCTCGAGGTCCGGCACGTCGATCACCGGCAGGGGCGCCTTGGTCGCCTCCGCGGCGTCGCCCTGCAGGCCGATGTCGGTATCGCCGGTCAGCGTCGCGGCGTAAGTGGGGCCGAAGCCGGTCAGCGACCAGCCGAACGCGGCCTCGTAGAAGGCCTTGGCGGGGCCGATCTCGGCGACGGGCAACTCCACGTAATTGAGACGGGCCATGGTCGGGTCTCCAAATGCCCCCTCCTTCTCCGTCGGGGGAGGGCTACCGCCAGCTGCCGGCTTCAGGCTGGACGGTAGTCGACGCAGCCCGGCGCGGGCGGAAGGTTCTGCCCTCTCAATACCGCCGCAGGAGCCCCGCGAGGCGGCCCTGGATGGCGATCTGGTCGGGGCGGTAGCGTTGCGGGTCGTAGCGGCGGTTGGCGGGATCGAGGCGGATCATCTGGCCTTCGCGCCGGAAGGTCTTCAGCGTCGCTTCGACGTTGTCGATGAGGGCGACGACGATCTCGCCCTCGCGCGCCGTGTCGGTCTTGCGGATGAGCGCGTAATCGCCGTCGAGAATGCCTTCGTCGACCATCGAATCGCCCGCCACTTCGAGCGCATAATGCTCGCCTGGGCCGAGCAAGGCGGCGGGGACGGGGAGGGTACTCTGCCCCTCCAGCGCTTCGATCGGCATGCCGGCGGCGATACGCCCGTGCAGCGGCAGCTCGATGACGTCGTTGGCGGCTTCGGGCGGCATCGCCGGCGACCGCGGCAACGAGCCGATCCCCGTCCGCGAATCCGGCATCCTCACGATCTCGAGCGCCCGCGCCCGGTTCGCCAGGCGGCGGATGAAGCCGCGCTCCTCGAGCGCCGAGATCAGCCGGTGGACGCCGGACTTGGATTTGAGCGCCAGAGCGTCCTTCATCTCCTCGAACGAGGGCGAAATACCACTCTCGGCGAGGCGCCCATGGATGTAGATTAGAAGCTCGGATTGCTTGCGGGTCAGCATGCGGGTTCCCCTTCGGAACGAACGAGGAACGTGTAGGAAACGTCGGCCGGGCTTGTCAAGTGCCGATTTGTTCCGGTTCAGCCGGTGCCTGCGGAGGGCGTCCCGTTTCCGGGCAAGCCTTTGGCGATGTTGATGAAATTGGCGAGCAGGCGGTGGCCGTGCTGGCTCGCGACGCTTTCGGGATGGAATTGGACGCCATGAATCGGCAGGGCGTCGTGCCGCAGCCCCTGGACGCTGCCGTCCTCCGCCCGCGCATTGACCGCCAGCGCCGCCGGCAGGCTTTCCGCAGGCACCGAGAGCGAATGGTAGCGCGCTGCCGCGAAGGGGGAGGGAAGGCCGGCGAACAGGCCGCTCCCGTCATGGGCGATCGCCGAAATCTTGCCGTGCATCGGCCGCGGCGCCCGGGCGATCCGGCCGCCGAAATGGATGGCGATCGCCTGTAGGCCCAGGCAGATGCCGAGCAGCGGCCGCCGCGCCTCGGCGCAGGCGGCGACGAGAGCGAGCGACGCCCCGGCCTGCTCCGGCCGCCCCGGGCCCGGCGAGATCAGCAAGGCCTTCGCGCCGCTCGCCAGCGCTTCGGCGGCGCTCAGCGCATCGTTGCGCGCCACCTCCACCGTCTCGCCCAGCTCGCGCAGATAGTGAACGAGGTTGAAGGTGAAGCTGTCGTAATTGTCGAGGACGAGGATCACCGGCTCCCTCCCGTGCCGGACGAGCGCCTTTATTGCGGCGCCGCCCCTCCGCCGGCCAGCTCGCGCTTCAGGCGGGCGACGGCGTCGCCGTTCTGGCGGATCTTCACCGTCGAGCGGATCGCGGCCATGAACTGCTCGGCATATTCGTCGCCGAGGATCTGGGCGAACTGGCCGCGCACCGCCTGGGTGATTCCCGGTTCTTTCGAGGCGTCGCCCGGCGTGATCGTCTGCAGGTAGACGACGAACCAGCCGCGGCCGTCGGCGGCGGGGAGCAGCCGCGCCTTGCCCTTGGGCAGGCTGAACAGCATGGCCAGCGGCGGCGGCACCTGCTGACCCTGGCGGGCGATGTCGCGGCGCGTGGCGTTCAGATTCTGCACCGGCGGCAGCTTGACCTGGGCCTGGGCGAAGGCCTCGGCTGCCGGCACTCCGGCATTGATCTTCGAGACGATCGACTGGGCGACGGCGCGGGCGCGCTCGGAGGCGCGCTGAGCGATCAGGTCGGCGGTCACCCTGTCGCGGATCTGGGCCAGCGGCGGCGGCGCGGCGGCCACCACCCGAGTCACGTAGACCAAGGCGAAGCGCTGGTTCGGCACCACCGTCTCGACCGCCGGATCCTCGTTCGGCTCCATCTGGAACGCGGCGTCGAGCAGGGGCGTCACGTCGGCCAGCGCGGTCCAGCCGGGGACGTCCGGCGCCTGGCCGGCGGCGGTGACCGGGGCCGTCTCCTGGACATTGAGCCCCTCCTTCTTCGCCACCTGCTCGAAGCTCGCGCCGTCGGCGATCTCGTTCTCGATCCTGCTGGCGAAATCGGAGAGGGCGTTCTGGCCCTTCTCGGCCTCGATCTTCGCGGCGAGCTCGCCCCGCACCGCGGCGAGCGGCCGGGCGGCGCCCGCCTTGACGTCGTCGACATGGACGACATGCCAGCCGAGGCCGGAGCGGATCGGCCCGACGTTCGCGCCCTTCGCGGCGGAAAAGACCGCGTCGGCGACGTTCTGGGCGCTGATCTTGGCGAAATCCTCCTTCGCCTTGTCGCCGAGCGCGATGTCGGAGGCGCCGTAGCCGGCCTGGCCGGCGGCGGCGGCGAAGCTCGTCCCCTGGCCGAGCTTCTGCGCGAAGGCGCGGGCGGCTGCCTCGTTGGGCAGCACGACCTGCGACAGCGTCCGAGTCTCCCTCGCGCCATATTGGACGGCGTTGTGGCTGTAGGCCGCCGCGATCTCGGCGTCGGTCGCCTTGGCGGCGGCGGCGACGTTCTCCTTGCCGAACACGGCGTAGCGCAGCACCCGCCGCTCCGGGATCGTGTAGTGGCCGACATTGGCGCGGAAGAAGGCGGCGATCTCGGCGTCGCTCGGCGGCGTGCCGGCGCCCATCGCCCCGCTCGGCACGGCGCCGACCACGCCGCTGCGAGTTTCGAGCAGCAGCGAGGCATATTGGAAGGCGAGGCTCGAGGGTACGTGCGCCGAGCCCGCGACCGGGAGCACCAGCTGGCGCTGGATCAGCCGCGTTTCGAGCTCGTCGCGAAGCTGACCCTCGGTCATCTTCTGCGCTGCCAGCGCCCGCTGCATGGCGGCATTGTCGAACTGGCCGCCGAGATTCTGGAAGGCGGGGATGCTGGCGATCTCACGGTCGACCATCTTGCGCGAGGCGGCAAGGCCATGGTCGGTGCCGAACACGGTGCTGGCGACGACATCGATCAGCTGGTCGACGATCTGCTCCAGCGCCCCGCGGCGCAGGAAGGCGGTCATGTCTAGGTTGGGGTCCTGCTGGCGCATCTTGTCCAGCTGCCGGCTGGTCTCCTGGCGGACCCGGTCGGTAGTGAGGCTGGTGCCGCCTATCTTGGCGACCGTATCCTGCCCGAGCGTGCCAAGCTCGCCGAGGCCCCCCATCCCGCCGGTACCGAAGCCGGTGATGACGATGGCGACGAGGCTGAGGAAGAGGACGCCCAGCATGATCTTGGCGGTGATGCCGCGGCGAAAGAAGGTAAGCATGGAGAATCCGTCGAAAGACTGCTTCGGGCGGGTCATAGAAGGCGCGACCCGGCCCGGCAAGCTTGGCAGGCGGGGACCGCCTTGCTAGGGCCTGGTCGTCTGGGGTCGAAGCGCTTCGCGCTTCGGCCGATGGCGTGAATCGGGCTCTCCATTCAGGGCGAGACCAAGATCATTTCAGGCTGAGCCAGCCTGAAATGATCTTGGTCTAGGCGCCGCGCGCTTCACAGGTAAGGATAAGGGATGCACGTCCGCCGCAAGCTCGTCGCCGGCAACTGGAAGATGAACGGCAGCCGAGCCGCCCTCGCCGAGCTCTCGGCCATCGGCGCCGCGGCTCGCGAGGCGCCGGGGGTGGACGTTGCGATCTGCCCGCCTTTCACCCTCATCCCGCTGGCCGTGCCGCGCGCCGGCGGCCTGGTCGTCGGGGGCCAGGATTGCCATGCGGCAGCGCAGGGCGCCCATACCGGCGACGTCTCGGCCGCGATGCTGGTCGAGGCGGGTGCGAAGCTGGTCATTCTGGGCCATTCCGAGCGCCGCGCCGGCCATCACGAGAGCGACGAGGCGGTCCGCGCCAAGGCCGCGACCGCGCTCGCATCGGGCCTCGCCGTGATTCTCTGCGTCGGCGAGATGGAGGCGGAAAGGATCGCCGGCGGGCATGTCGACAAGGTGCTCTACCAGCTCGCTCATTCGATACCGGAGCTGTCGGCCGAAGCCGAGCTGGCGATCGCCTACGAGCCGGTCTGGGCGATCGGCACGGGCCGCACCGCGATGCCCGCCGACGCCGCCGAGATGCACGCGGCGATCCGCAAGGCGTTGGCGGCCCGCTTCGGCGATGCCGGCGCGCGCAGCCGCATCATCTACGGCGGCTCGGTCAATGCGAACAACGCCGCTGCCTTGTTCGCTGTGCCTGATGTCGATGGCGCCCTCGTCGGCGGCGCCAGCCTGACCGCCGAACAGTTCGTGCCGATCATCGAAGCCGCGGCGAGGAGTTGAACCTTCGCCTCGCTTCCCCTAGATCGCCGCTTCACCTTCCCGAAAGACCGCCATGTTCACCTTCCTGCTGATTCTTCAGTCGATCATCGCCGCCCTGATGGTGGTGGTGATCCTCTTGCAGCGTTCGGAGGGCGGAGGGCTCGGCGTCGGCGGCAGCCCCACCGGCCTCATGTCGGCGCGCGGCGCGGCCGATTTCCTGACCCGGGCGACGGGTGTGCTGGCCACCTTTTTCGTCATCCTCTGCATCGTGCTTGCCGGCCTCGCCTCCTACGAGCGGGCGCCGACCGCGATCGATCCCAATCTCGCCCGCACCGCGCCGGCCCGGCAGCCGCTCGCGCCGGCCGCGCCCGGCGTGCCCGTCGCCGATCCGCTCGCCGGCGCCGCGCAACAGGCCCCGGCGACGAAGGCGCCGCCGCCCGCCGCGAACGGCTCAGTCCCGCTCGCCCAGTAAGGCGATTGCGCGGACGACGTCGCGCACCTGCCGGCGGATGTCGGGCACCGCGACGATCTCCCAGAAGGCCCCGCGAGTCAGCGGCCCGACGGCGAAAAGGCGCGGGGAGGGGTTGCCGTCCGCCCCGACCAAAAGCGAATCCTCGTCGACGTCGAGCCCGGCACCGAGCGGGTCCGGCCGCGCGAGGCCGCTCGCCAGCAGCTGCCGGACCAGCGGATCCTCGACCCGCGCGATCGCCCCTTCCGGCCCGGTGCAGTTGACCGCTGCCGCGAAGCGCCGCCGCAGCGCGCCGCCGCCCCTCAGCGCGATCGCGATCTCGCCGCCCTCCTGCCGCACCCGGCCTGCCAGCACCTCCAGCCGCCCGGCCTCCCTCAGCGCCGCGATCCGCGCCGCCACCGGAGGGGCGATGCGGTGGCGGTGGACGTCCCACCACGGCCGGGCGTGGCGCAGGAAGCGGCTCCGCTCGGCCGGCGTGAAGCCGCGCCACAGGTCGATCGAGTAAGGCCGCAGCGAATCGACCCCCGCCCGCCACGGCCGCAGCCTGCGCAAATGCCGGATCAGCGCCCCGAGCCTCGCCGGCGGCGGCGCCTCCAGCGGCGGCGAGGGCGGCTCCTCGTGCGGGCGGGGCACCAGCCCGCGCCGCGACACGGCGGTGATCCGTCCCCGAAAGCCCGCGTCGGCCAGCGACAGCGCGACGTCGACCATGGTGAGCCCGGTGCCGAGCAGCAGCAGGTCGTCCGCCTGGTCCGCCAGCCGTGCGATCGCCTCCGCCCCGCCTGGTCCCCAAGGATCGTCCAGCGTCTCGATGCCGACCCGCGCCGGCGTCCGCCCCGGATAATTCCCCCCCGCCAGCACCAGCGCATCGAAGGCCAGTCGCTCGCCCGACGCCAACACCAGCGCGCCTTCCTCGATCGCGACAGCCTCCCCCTCGATCCGCCGCACTTCGGCCGGGTCGAGTATCTCCGCCAGATAGCGGGCATAATCCCGCCTCCGCGCGAAGGTCTCGGAGCCGCCCAGCCCGTCGCGCGCCAGCCAGGCGGCGAAATCGTCGGGCGCGTCGGCGAAGGCGCTCATGCTCCGCGCCCGAACGTTGAGGAGGTGCGACGGGCTCGCCGTCCCATAAGCGGCACCGGCCGCGAACCGCCCACTCTTCTCGACCAGGCTCACCTCGGCCGCGGGGCAGGCGCGCTTCGCCTCGACGGCCGCCATCGTCCCCGAATATCCCGCCCCGACGATTGCGACCCGCATGGGGAAGGCCCGTAGCCGCTTCGCCACTCCCGCGAAAGCGTGCGTCACTCCCTCAAAGCAGGCGTCCCGCTTTCGCGGGAATGACGAAAAAATGATTCCCGCCCTTGCCCCAGCCCCCTCGGGCCGCCTATCCGGGCCTCCCATGGCGCGGTTCATTTTCATCACCGGCGGCGTGGTCTCCAGCCTTGGCAAGGGCTTGATGGCGGCCTCCCTCGCCGCCCTCCTCCAGGCGCGGGGCTTCAGGGTCCGAATTCGCAAGCTCGACCCCTATCTCAATGTCGATCCGGGGACGATGTCGCCCTACCAGCATGGCGAGGTCTACGTCACCGACGACGGCGCCGAGACCGACCTCGATCTCGGCCATTACGAACGCTTCACCGGCGTCCCGGCCCGCCAGGCCGACAACGTCACCTCGGGCCGCATCTACCAGGGCATCATCACCCGCGAGCGCAAGGGCGAATATCTCGGCGCCACCGTCCAGGTCGTTCCCCACGTCACCAACGCGATCAAGGAGTTCATCCGCTCCGAGCTGGAGCCGGAGCTCGATTTCCTGATCATCGAGATCGGCGGCACCGTCGGCGACATCGAATCTTTGCCCTTCATCGAGGCGATCCGCCAGTTCCGCAACGATGAGGGGCGCGAGGCCACCCTCTCCATCCACACCACACTCGTCCCCTACATCGCCGCCGCCGGCGAGCTGAAGACCAAGCCCACCCAGCATTCGGTGCGCGAGCTGACCAGCCTCGGCATCCAGCCCGAGATACTGCTCTGCCGCGTCGACCGCCCGCTCCCCGACAGCGACCGCGCCAAGATCGCCTTGTTCTGCAACGTGCGTCAGGAAGCAGTCATCCCCGCCCTCGACGCCAAGAGCATCTATTCCGTCCCCGCCCAATATCACGAGGCCGGGCTCGACGCCGAGGTGCTGCGCGCCTTCGGCCTGCTCGAGCGTGCGCCCGAGCCGGACATGCGCCGCTGGGACGACGTCCTCGACCGCCTGCTCAACCCCGAAGGCGAGGTGACGATCGGCGTGGTCGGCAAATATGTCGGCCTCCCCGACGCCTATAAGAGCCTGACCGAGGCGCTCGTCCACGGCGGCCTCGCCAACCGGGTCAAGGTCAACATAATCTGGCTCGACGCGGAATTGTTCGAGCATCCCGAGGCCGACATCCCGAGCCAGCTCGAGCCGCTCCACGCCATCCTCGTCCCCGGCGGCTTCGGCGAGCGCGGCAGCGAGGGCAAGATCGCATCTGTGCAATTCGCGAGGGAGCGCGGAGTGCCTTTCTTCGGCATCTGCCTCGGCATGCAGATGGCCTGCATCGAGGGCGCCCGCAACACCGCCGGCCTGGCGGGGGCGAGGAGCACCGAATTCGGCGAGGCCGAAGAGCCCGTCGTCGGCCTGATCACCGAATGGATGACCCCCGAAGGCCTCCGCCAGCGTCGCGAGGCGAACGGCGACATGGGCGGCACCATGCGGCTCGGCGCCTACGAGGCGGTGCTGGCGGGCAACAGCGTGGTGCACAGCATATACGGCCGGGACCGCATCAGCGAACGCCACCGCCACCGCTATGAAGTCAACATCCACTACAAGCCGGCGCTGGAGGCGGGCGGCCTCCTCTTCACCGGCATGAGCCCGGATGGGGCGCTTCCGGAGATCGTCGAGCGGCCCGACCATCCCTGGTTCGTCGGCGTCCAGTTCCACCCGGAGCTCAAGTCGAAGCCCTTTGAACCACACCCGCTGTTCGCGTCGTTCATCGAGGCGGCCGTCAAGCAATCGCGGCTGGTCTAACCGCCTGTTCGCGAGAATGGCGCGGGCGCTCTCGCCTTTCCGCCCGGCGGCGGCTCTGTTATCGATCCGGCCTCTCGAGGCACGAGGAGGGACGGGCCATGCCCACGGGTATCACGGGTATCAGGACGATCGGCCAGGATCTCCGCGCGGTGCTAGAGCCGAAGCCCCGCGTCAGCGTCATGCCCGTCACCTTCCTGATGCCGAGCCGGCGGCTCTTCCCGGCCAGCTGGCACGACGTCCGGGTCAGCATCAACGACCCGAAGCTGAAGGCCACCGACATCGTCTACGCGGTCGAATGCCCGGGCGATCCGAAGGATCACACCTGCCTGATCTCGGTGGCGCGCGACCCCGCGTCGAGCGGCGCGTTCCGCCTGCTCGTCGGCCCTCGCCCCGGGGTCTACGCCCTTGTCGCCCGGCACCGAATCGGCGGCGCGACTCTCGCCCGCGCATCCTTCCGGATCGATCCGAGGCTGCCGCTCGGGAGCCATGGACCGTCCTGCTGGCTGCGCCCGACCGACGGGCCGCCGGGCGTCGAGATCGGCGGCGGGCCGGAAGGCGTTCAGAATGCCGGCGCCATCGCGAACCTGCGCGGCGTCACCTGGAAGATCGCAGTCGTGCTGATGGAATATGACGACGCCGCTTTCCCGGCCGACGCCGCGGAGCGCCAGAAGGCGAGCGATCGCTGGGAGGACATGCTGGTCAACGGCGTCGCGTTCGACGGCGTCACCGCCGGCGTCAAGGGCTATGTCGAGGAAAGCTCCCTCGGCCAGACCCATATCGACGCCGCCGTCTTGGGCTTCGCCAAGGTCAAGGGCGCCTTCACCGATTTTTTCGACCCTGGCGACGTCTTTCCCAAGCCCGGCGTCGGCGGCAACCCCGATCCGCTGCCCGCCGGCACCAAGCAATATCAGACGTCCTCGCCCAAGGATTGGCAGGCGCTGGTCTCGTCGATTGACGGAATCCTGGATCTCAACGGCTTCGACTCGGTCTTCTTCGTGTCGCCGAACCACCAGCCCGCCGGCGAGACGTTCGAGCGTTTCTCCTGGCCGACCGCCACCGGCGGCGGCAATCCGTTCAAGGTCGCCGAGAAGCAGCCCGACGGGTCGCTGGTTTCGGTCGACATCGCCTTCGGCGCGTTCGTCATGCCGGATTCGTTCGACATGGTGAAACCCACCTTCACGACCATCTGTCACGAGTTGCACCACAATTTCGGCCTCGCGGACCAATATACGCCCGCCGTTCAGGGGGACACTTCGGGCTCCTTCCGCAACGTCGGCGGCTGGGACTTGATGGACTATGAGGGCAATCTCGCCCATTGCTCCTTGTTCCACAAGCTCGCGCTCGGCTGGCTCATCGATCCCGCCGCCAGCGCCGCGGACCGCGACAAGGTCGTTCGCAGCATCGATTTCTCCAAGGTCGGCCAGGGATCGGAGACGGTGAAGATCGCCCCGCTGGAGCTGCCGCTTCCGGCCGGCTTCCACCACGGCCTCGAAATCCGCATCTCGAGCAACCGCAATTATTATTTCGAATATCGCCGCCGCGATCCCGCTTTGGTCGGCGACCGCCTGCTCCTCGAACAGGACGTTGTCGTGGGCATCGACGCGATGCGTGATCCGGGCGGCCTGCTCGCCGCGCGGCCGCAGCTCCTGCTGCTCTCCTCCGACCCCGACGGCGACAGCTCGGTGCTCGGCAAGAACGAGGATTACGAGCAGACCGACATCGTCGGCGGCGACGTGCCGATGGCGCTGCGCGTCGAGGTCGTCGACCTGCAGCCGAGCCATGCCGAATTAAAGGCGACCTTCGAGGTCCAGGCCTATCCCAACCCGTCGCTGACGCCGTGGAACACGATACCCGACCGCTGGTGGCAAAGCCCCGACATCGAGGTTCGCAACGACCGCACCGAGGCAGATCCGACGAATTACGCCAACAAGCTCTGGCTTGGCCATCCGAACACGATCGTCGCGCGCGTCACCAACAATGGCGGCGCCGACGCGCCGGGGGTCAAGCTGAGCTTCGCGGTGAAGGACTTTACCCTGGCGGGCGGGGCTGAGACCCCGATAGGCGGCGACGTCAAGGATGTGCCGGCCGGCACGGAGGTGGAGTTCACCACCGCCTTCACACCCCCGGCCGGCGCGGCGGAGGATGCCCATTATTGCATTGTCGCCAGGATCGCCCCTTATCTCACGCCGGGGAGCGCGACCCTCGAGTCCGACGTCTACGACAATATCGCCCAGTCCAACTATGCGGGCCTTACCTCGGTGATGGCGTCTCCCCCGACCCGCCCGGCTACGCACGTTCACGTTTCCAATCCGTTCGACGCGCCGACGCGCGTCCATGTCCTGCCGTCGCAGCAGCATGGCGGCTTCATCTCCTACCTCTCGGCGCGCTGGTTGCGGTTGGGCGCCAAGGCCGAGCGCAAGATAGCGGTCGCGACCGAATATGCGCCGCTCCCGAGCCGCGCGATGGGCGCCAGCGACCAGTTCGCCAAGCCGAGCCTCTCGCCGGAGCGCAAGCTCGGCATCCGCGCGCGCCTGACGATCGGGGCCTGGGCGGAAGCGCCGCGCGACCGTCATCCGCGCTGGCTCAACGGCGTCGACCTCGATCTGCAGGCCGGCTTCGCCACCGGCCTCAGCCGCATCGCGGCGTCGGCCCGAGCGCACCGGGTGGAGGGACAGGTGATGCGCGTCGGCGCTCAGACCGGCGCCGTCGCCGGCGGCAAGATCCTGCTGATCGTGAACCCGAACAGCCGGGCGCGCCGCGGCTTCGCGACCGCCGTCGCCAAAGGCAAGTTCCGCTTCGACAAGGTCGATGCCGCGGCGGGAACCCCGTTCGAGCTGCACTATCTCGGCGGCAATGGCGAGGGCCCCTCGTCCAGCACGTCCGTGATGGAGGCGTGACGAGGCGCGATAGGAGGGAAGGCGCTTCATCCCGGCCCGCCGCAGGGCCAGGATGGCAACTCTGGTTCGACATCGGCGCTTTCTATCCCGAATTCTAGACGCGGCGCCGGGCGCGCCGGCGCTGCCGGCTTAGGATTTGCGTAAGCCCTGCGGTCTATGCCGGTGAGATGCGCATTTCGTCTCGTCACTCCATCCCCGCCGCGGCGGCGGCCGCGTTCGCCGCCGCGTGGATCCTGACCCCGGTCGGGGGGGCTTCGGCACCTCCGGCCGCCGCCGCGACGATCTATTACGCCGGCTGCGACGAGGTCCGCGCGGCCGGCGCGGCGCCGCTCTATCGCGGCCAGCCCGGCTATCGCGAGGAGATGGACGGCGACGACGATGGCATCGCCTGCGAGCCCCACCGCCGCGGCTGGTGAGCGGCGCCGCGCCCACTTGCGCCCGCGTCTCCTCCTAAACCCCGGGAAACGAAAGCCGAACTGGAGCAATGCCGCGCCTGGTAGGATTGCTGAGCAGCGGCCGCGTCACGCCGCCTGGTCCGCGGCCTCCGCCAGCAAGGCGAAGCAGTCGGGGAAGGTTTCCCCGACCGGCCGGCGGTGCTCGGCGCCGCGCGGCGGCGCCACCGGGGCGGGGAGCGGGGCCGAAGGGCGGCTCTGCCGCGACACTCCCGGCCGGTCGACGACCATGTTGTTGATCACCGCGCCGACGTAGCAACCGTCGAGCCGGTAGGCCTTCTCGGCGAACACCCGCCCGACCGGCCTCCCGTCCATCGCATAGATATGCGCGCCGAGCCTGAAGCCCTGCGGGTTGCCGTCGGTCGCGTAGAGGAAATCGGCCAATTCGGGCTCCATCTTCGGTCGGGCGGGGCGGCGGCGGATCGCGCCTCCCGGGCTTACTTGGTCGCGAACTGCCCCGGCTCGGCGCCGAAATGCGCCTTGGCGTGGGCGCGGGCGGAGGCGGGAGTCTCGAACGCCTGCTCAAGCGTGGTGGTGGTCACCACCGGATAGCCCTGGCCGTTATAGCGCGTGTCGCGGACGGTCAGCCGGAGCCGCCCTTCCGCGTCCCTGGCGATGAGGAAGGGCTTCATCGGCGTTCTGGTCTGGTCGGGAATTCCGCCCATCGATCGTCTCCTGCTGCGGCCGGACCCGATCGGGGTGGCCGCGTTTCCTTGAACTCTTATCGCCGCCTGAAGCTGCCGCGCCGCTGGCCGCCCGGGCTGCCCGGGGTCTTCTCGCGGAAGACGAGCCGGCCCTTCGAAAGGTCGTAGGGCGTCATCTCGACATGTACCCGGTCGCCGACCACCGAGCGGATGCGGAAGCGCCGCATCTTGCCGGCGGTGTAGACGATGACCCGATGGTCGTTGTCGAGCCGCACGCCGAAGCGGCCGTCGGGCAGGATCTCGTCGATCTGGCCCTCGATGGTGAGCAATTCTTCCTTGGCCAAGCTTGTTCTCGCTGCAAAGCGTGTCCGCGCGGCGCAGCGCGCGCCGGCGGGCCAGGAAGCGTGAAAGGGAAGGAGGGGGAGGGCGTGGCGCCCGAACCCAGTTTCCGTCGCAGGCGACGTCAGCAGGAGAGACATAGGGGTTGGGGTTGCAAGATGCAATGCGGAGAGGCCTCCGGCGTCGGCCCGCACACCGGGTGGCGGCCGGCACGAGCTGGGTATGGCATGGCGCCTTGGGTTCGGGGCTACGAAGGGGGGCAGGATGGCGGAAGCGGTTTGAGCGCGATGCGGACAGGCGCTCGAGGCAGGGAGTCGCTTCTGTCCTTCCTGCGGAAGTGCTGGGGGCAGTGGCGCCGCCGAGCTGGTCTCCGCCCCTGAGCTTTCCGTTCCGCCGGCCGCCGTCTCGTCCGCGCCGGCCGTGCCGGAGGGACACCCGGCCGCGACGGGCGCGGCGGGAGACGATCCGGTTCCGCGCTATTTCGCTTTCGCCCCCGGCTCGAAGTACCGCTTCGAGACGAGCTACCCCATCCACGGCGGGTCGGGGATCTTGTCGGCGGCGTCGTGGAGGTAGCTTGCCCAGCGCGCCGAGAGGTCGTCGAAATAGGGATCGTCCTCGGCGATGCGGCGCTCGAGCAAGGGCGCCGCCCGGTCGCGCGGCATCACCATCAGGTCGAGCGGGCGCGCCACGCCCAAATTCGATCGCATCGCGCTGTCGAACGAGAGGAAGCCGAACTTCACCGCTTCCCGGAGCGGAGTCTCGTAGGCGAGGCCGCGGTCGAGGATCGGCTTGCCGTATTTGGTTTCGCCGATCTGCAGGAACGGCACCTCGCGGGTGCATTCGATGAAATTGCCGGCATTGTAGACCATGAACAGCATCGGCGGCCCGTCGCCGATCCGCCCGCCGAGCAGCAGCGACACCCAGCTCTCGATGTTGATCGACGCAAGCGCCTTGCCGACGGTCGCGTTGGCCATCTGGACGGCCTCGCCGATCAGCTGCGCGGCGCGGAACATGGTGGTCGCGTGGCGGAGCGACCGGGTCACCTCGCCGCCCCCCGCCAGCCCCTCCGCGCCCGCCGGGAGCCCCTCCTGGATGAGGCCGATCACCGACTGGCTCATCGACAGGCTGCCGGCCGTGCAGGCGAAGATCTGCCGGTCCGGCTCGTCGGCCAGGATGTGGAGCTTCTTGAACGAGGAGAAATTGTCGACTCCGGCATTGGTCCTGGTGTCGGCGATCAGGATCAGGCCGGCGTCGAGCAGCATGCCGAGGCAATAGGTCATGGCGGCAGCCTAACGGCCCCGGCCCCCGCCTGTCGAGCGGCCGCGGACCGCGCCTCCGCTCGGCGCAAGCCGCGATCCTCTGGGCGGGAAAATAGTCGGGACCTCGTGGGAGCGGTTTTGGGGCCGGAACGGCGGGGCCGGCCGAAGCGTTTCTGATCCGTGTCAATTCCGGCACCTTATCGGAAAGGACTTCGGCATGGCCGAACAGAACAACCAGGGCGGCGAGGGCCGTCAGCAACAGCAGCAACAAGGCGGCCAGCAGGGCCAGCAGGGCGAAGGCTTCGGCCGCCAGCAGCAGCAGGACCAGATGGACCAGCAGCAGGGCGGACAGTCCGGCCAGGGCGGCCAGAGCGGTTCCGGCCAGCAGCAGCAGGGCGGCCAGTCCGGCCAATCCGGCCAATCCGGCCAGGGCAGCCAGCAGCAACAGGGCGGGCAGCCCGACCAGCCCGGCCAGGGCGGTCAGGGCAGCGACCGGCAGCAGGGCGGTCAGTCCGGCGGCCAGGGCAGCGACCAGGGCAGCGACCAGCAGCAGGGTGGCCAGGCGGGTCAGCCGGGCAGCGGTCAGAGCGGCCTCAAGCCGGACACCGGCTCGACCGGCGGCGGCAGCGGCTCCGACCAGCGCTGACGCAGCCCTGGGCCGCGGGGATCCGGTCCGCTCGTCAGGGCGGACCGGCCTCGCGGCTTCGTTGCGTCAGGCGGCCCGCGTCAGCCGATCCTCTCGGCCACGGCCGCGCGGAGCTGATCGGGGGAGAGCGAGAAAGGCTTGGGCTCCCGAACCGTATTGGCGTTAGCCAGAAACAAAGGGAGGAAGAGTTTGGGCCGGCGATTCGGCCTCTGGTGGTTCGTGTTCATCGATTGTCCTTGGGAGGGGCGTCCCGCCGCCTCCTTTGTCTTGCTGAAGAGGAATGCAGCGCCGGTGCGGGCAAACCCGCGGGGGCTGAGAAGCGTGGAAGGGAAGGGGAGCGCGGGCTTGAGGCCTCGCGCCTTGGTTCCGTCACATGCGACGTCTGCACCGGCCACATAGGGATTGGGCGGCCCTTGCGCAAGGGCGTTGCGGCGGCGGAACGGGCTTGCCAAATTGCCGCGCCAGGGCTTTCCCTGTGCCCTGTTCGACTCGAAGGGGGATCCACGATGGCGAAAGAGCTTCTGGCGAAGGCCGCGCTGGCGGCGGCGTTGTGCGTCGGCGTCGCCGCTTGCGACAAGAGCGGTACCGGCGGCAACGCGACGGCGGGCAACGCGGCAGCGAGCAGCGCGTCCGCCGCCGACGACGTCAAGCAGGTCGAGCGGGACATGCTGGCCGCGTGGAAGGCGAAGGACGCGGCCAAGCTCGCTTCCTATTATACGGACGACGCGGTGGTCGCGACCCCGGGCACCCCCTTGGTCAAGGGCCACGACGCCATCGTCAAGAGCGTCGAGGGCGACGTCAAGGACCCGGCCTTCAGCCTCGATTTCTCGAACGAGGACATCAAGGTCGGCGGCGGCGGCGACATTGCCTATACCCGCGGGACCTTCCAGGTCAGCTTCACCAACCCGCAGACGAAGAAGCCGCAGAGCATGAGCGGCAACTACCTCACGGTCTTCGCCAGGCAGGCGGACGGCGGCTGGAAGGCGGCCGAGGACTTCGCCACCGAGGGCCAGGCTCCGGCGCCGGTTCCCGGCGGCTGAAGTCGCCGCGCTTGTCCCGCCTGCGCGGGTCGCCGCCGGAACCATTTGATCCACGTTAGGTTTCAGGGGCTTCCGGCAGCGACCTGGAGAGCGAAACGAGATGGACACGAGCGACTATTTCCGTGCCCAGGCGCGCGAGTGCCGCGAGCTCGCCGGCGGCCTCGCCGCGTCGCGCGACCGTGACGGGCTGCTGATGCTGGCGCGCCATTATGAGGCGGAGGCCAAGCGCGCCGCCACCGGCATGGCCCAGCCGGTGCTTCGCTCCCGAGCCTGACCGCCCGGCCGGCCGCTACCTTTAACCGCTCCTTCACTAGGCCGGCAGAGGAGCGGGTCCGGCCCCTTGTCCCCCCAAACGGCAAGTGCCCGGACATTGCTGTCCGGGCACCCGTGTGACGATCGCTCGTCAACCCCCTTGTGAGATGCCGCGGCCCGCGCGCATATCCACCTCGCCTGGACATGCGGAGCCGAAGCCTCCCCGAACCGAGGCCTTCGCCACTTGTTCGTGAGCGATGTGCTATGGCGCTCCCGATTTCTTGTCACGGCCTAATCAAGGGCTTGTGACGATTTGCTTCGAGCCTGTGTCGGAGTCGCAACAGGCGGCGCGGTTGCCTGACCGCGACCGCGTGCCCTAGACGCAGGCTGACAGCGACGAGGAGCCGCCGTGAACCGCCGTTTCGACAGCATTGACCTGCAAGCCCGATTGGAGTGGCGGCGCGCATGATCCTCTCGCGTTACGAGCGGATGATCGCCCGCCGTTACCTGCTGCCCGGCAAGGGCGAAGGCTTCATCTTCCTCGTTGCTTCGATCAGCCTTGTCGCGGTGATGCTCGGAGTCGCCGCCCTGATCGTCGTGATGAGCGTGATGAACGGCTTTCGCGCGGAACTGTTCGACAAGATCATCGGCCTCAACGGGCACGCCGTGGTGCAGGGCTATGGCGGCCGCCTGCCCGACTGGCGGGAGATCGTGCAGCAGGCGCGGCGCACGTCCGGCGTCACCTCAGCCATTCCGCTGATCGAGCAGCCGCTGATGGCGAGCCATGAGGGTCGAATGGAGGGCGTGTTGCTGCGCGGCATGGAGCGCGACGACATCCTTCGCAACGGCACGCTGCGCGGCAAGGTGCTGGCGGGCTCGCTCGACACGCTCCGGCCGGGCTCGGGCAACGTCGCCGTCGGCGCCCGCCTTGCCGAGGCGCTCGGGATCACCGTCGGCGGGCAGATCAGCCTGTTGAGCGCGGAAGGTCGCACGACTCCGTTCGGGACTGTGCCGCGCATCGTCTCCTACCGGGTCTCGGCGATCTTCGAGGTCGGTATCTACGATTACGACAAGGCCTTCGTGCTGATGCCGATCGAGGATGCCCAGACCTTCCTGATGATGCCCGACGAGGTTGGCATGGTCGAGATCCAGACCGTGGACGCCGACCGGGTCGCCCAGATCCTCGCACCGCTCGGCGAGGCGGTGGCCGGGCGCGCGGTGGTGACCGACTGGCGCCAGCTCAACTCTTCGCTGTTCCAGGCGCTGCAGGTCGAGCGGGTGGCGATGTTCGTCATCCTCTCGATCATCATTCTTGTGGCGGCATTCAACATTGTCTCGTCGCTGACCATGCTTGGCCGGATGAAGGCGAGGGACATCGCCATCCTGCGCACGATGGGCGCCTCTTCGCGCAGCATCCTCAGGATCTTCATGACGATTGGCGTGACCATCGGCGTGCTCGGCATCGTCGCGGGCCTGATCCTGGGCGCCATCTTCCTGTTTTTCCGCCAGGCCGTGGTGAACTTCGTGCAGCTGGTGACCGGGCAGAATCTCTGGGATCCCTCGATTCGATTCCTCACCGAGCTTCCCGCGAAGACCGATCCGGTCGAAGTCGCCGTCATTGTCGTCACGGCGGTGACGTTCAGCTTCCTCGCAACGCTCATCCCGGCGTGGAGGGCCGCGAAGACGGACCCGGTCCAGGTGTTGCGTTATGAATGAGGTGCTGACCGTCCGCTCACTCAAGCGAAGCTTTCGCCAGGGCGATGTCACCATTGACGTGTTGCGCGGCGTCGACCTCGATGTCGGCCGCGGCGAGATCGTCGCGCTGCTGGGCCCGTCGGGATCGGGAAAGTCGACCTTGCTCCAGGCCGTCGGGCTATTGGAGGGCGGCTTCGAGGGCTCGATCCGCATCGAAGGCGAGGAGGCCGCGCGGCTCGACAATGACGGCCGCACCCGCCTCAGGCGCGATTCGCTCGGCTTCGTCTACCAATTCCACCACCTGCTGCCCGATTTCACCGCCGCGGAGAACGTGATTATTCCGCAGCTGATCCACGGGGCAACGCGGCATGACGCGACGGTGCGGACGGGCTCGCTGCTAGAGTCGCTCGGGCTCGGCCACCGGCTCACCCACCGGCCTAGCCAGCTGTCGGGCGGCGAGCAGCAGCGCGTCGCCGTCGCCCGCGCCCTCGCCAATTGCCCGCTCCTCGTCCTCGCCGACGAGCCCACCGGCAATCTCGACGAGGGGACGGCGGACATCGTCTTCGCCGAATTCCTCCGCCTGGTTCGCGGCGAAGGCTCGGCCGCTCTGGTCGCCACCCACAACGAACGCATCGCCGCCAAGATGGACCGCGTGCTGCGGCTGCACGAGGGGCATATCGAATAAGGTGTGGAAAAGACCGAGGCGGCGGTTTGCGAATCCGGCGGGCGCGCTCATAGTCGAGCAATGGCCGCGCCTTACGTCCCCCTGCGCATCTTTTCCTCCTACACGATGCTCGAAGGGGCGATCGAGCCGGCGGCGATCGCCAAGCAGGCGAAAAGACTCGATTTCCCGGCGGCGGCGCTGACCGACCGCAACGGCCTCTACGCCGCAATGTCGTTCACCGACGCGGCCCGGAAGGAGGGGGTGCAGCCGATCATCGGCACGATGCTGGCGGTGGCGCGGCCGGGCTGGCCGGAGGGAAGGGCGCCGCAGCTCGACTGGCTGGCACTCTACGCGCAGAATTTGGCCGGTTACGACAATCTCTGCGCTTTGGTCTCCGCCGCCCATCTCGGCCGCCCGCTGGAGGACCCGCCGCACGTCCGCTTCGAGGCGCTGGAGGGGCGCAGCGATGGCCTCATCGCGCTCACGGCCGGCGGCGAAGGCGGGCTTGCGCGGATGTTGGCGGAAGAGCGGGAGGAGCCGGCTTTGGCCTTGCTCGACCGGCTGCGGGCCTTGTTCCCGGGACGCCTCTACATCGAGCTCTGCCGCCGCGGCGATCCGGTTGAGGAGCAGGCGGAGGCGCGGCTGGTCGAGCTCGCCTACGCGCGCGACCTGCCGCTCGTAGCCACCAATCCCGCTTGTTATGCGGACGCCCATTTCCATGCCGCGCACGACGCGATGCTGTGCATCGCCCAATCGAGCCAGCTCGACCGCGACGACCGCGCCCGCTCCTCGCCCGAAGCCTGGATGAAGCCGGCCGCCGAGATGCGGCGGCTGTTCGCCGACATCCCCGAAGCGATCGAGAATACGGCGGTGATCGCGCGGCGCTGCGCGTTCGGCGCCCCCCACCGCGAGCCGATCCTGCCCTCGATCGCCGGCGACACCGAGGCCGAGGCGGAGCAATTGCGCCGCGACGCCCGGGAGGGGCTGGAAGCGCGGCTTGCCGGGCGTTCCGACCTCTCGGACGAAGAGCGCAAAGCCTATTTCGACCGGCTCGACTACGAAGCCGACATCATCGTTCGCATGGGCTTTTCCGCCTACTTCCTGATCGTCGCCGACTTCATCAAATGGGCCAAGGAGAACGGCATCCCGGTCGGCCCCGGCCGCGGCTCCGGCGCCGGCTCGGTGGTCGCCTGGGCGCTGACCATCACCGATCTCGACCCGATCCGCCTCGGGCTCCTCTTCGAGCGCTTCCTCAACCCCGAGCGCGTGTCGATGCCGGATTTCGACATCGATTTCTGCGAAACCCGCCGCGGCGAGGTGATACGCTACGTCCAGAACCGCTACGGTGCCGACAAGGTCGCCCAGATCATCACCTTCGGAAAGCTGAAGGCGCGCGCGGTGCTCAAGGATACCGGCCGCGTCCTCCAGATGCCCTACGGCCAGGTCGACCGGCTGGCGAAGCTGATCCCCAACCACCCGACCGACCCCTGGACGCTGGAGCGGGCGCTGAACGGAGTCTCCGAGCTTGCGGCGGAATATAGGAACGATGCCGACATCCGGCGTCTGTTCGACCTTGCGATGAAGCTCGAGGGCCTGCCGCGCCACGCCTCGACCCACGCCGCCGGAGTCGTCATCGGCGACCGGCCGCTCGATCAGCTCGTGCCGCTCTACCGCGATCCCCGCTCGGACATGCCGGTCACCCAGTTCGACATGAAATATGTCGAGGCGGCGGGGCTGGTGAAGTTCGACTTCCTCGGTTTGAAGACCCTGTCGGTGCTGCAGAAGGCGGTGCAGATGCTGGCCAGGCGGGGCACCGCCGTCGACCTCGACCGCCTGGCCTGGGACGATCCTTCGGTCTACGAACTGCTGAAGCGCGGCGACACGGTCGGCGTGTTCCAGCTCGAAAGCGAGGGCATGCGCCGCACGCTGGCGGCGGTGAAGCCGACCTGCTTCGAAGACATCATCGCCCTCGTCTCGCTCTACCGGCCGGGGCCGATGGACAATATCCCGACCTTCGGCGCTCGCAAGAACGGCCGCGAGCCGATCTCTTACCCCAATCCCCTGCTGGAGGAGGTGCTGAAGGAGACTTACGGCATCTTCGTCTACCAGGAGCAGGTAATGGAGGCGGCCAAGGTCCTCGCCGGCTTCAGCCTCGGCCAGGCCGACCTGCTCCGCCGCGCCATGGGCAAGAAGATCAAGGCGGAGATGGACGCTCAGCGCGCCGGCTTCGTCGCCGGCTGCCAGCGGGTCAACGCCATCCCTCCCGCCAAGGCGAACGAATTGTTCCACTTGATCGACAAGTTCGCCGGCTACGGCTTCAACAAGAGCCACGCCGCCGCCTACGCCCTCGTCGCCTACCAGACCGCCTGGCTGAAGGCGCACCATCCGGTGGAATTCTACGCGGCGTCGATGTGCTTCGACATGCACCAGACGGACAAGCTCGCCATCTTCACCGACGATATGCGGCGGATGGAGGTGCTCTGCCTGCCGCCCTCGATCAACGCCTCCGAGGCGGAATTCGCGGTCGAGGATGCCGGCGAGCGGCTGGCGGTGCGCTACGCCCTCGGCGCGCTCAAAGGGGTCGGCGAGAAGGCGATGGAGCAGCTCGTCGAGGAAAGGCGGACGAACGGCCGCTTCAGGGCGCTCGAGGATTTCGCCGAGCGGATCGATCCGAGGCTGCTCAACCGCCGCCAGCTCGAGAGCCTCGCCGGCGCCGGTGCGTTCGACGAGGTGGACTCCAATCGCGCGGCCGTCTTCGCGGCGGCGGAGACGATCCTCGCCCACGCCGCCAGTGCCGCCGACGCGCGCGAGAGCGGACAGGGCGGCCTGTTCGGCGGCGAGTCGAACGTCGTTCCGATCCGAATGCCGGTCGCCGCCACCTGGACGCTGGCCCAGCGCATGGCGGCGGAGAAGGAGGCGTTCGGCTTCTATTTCTCCGCCCATCCGGTCGACCGTTACCGCCACCTCGCGGAGGCGCACGGCGCCAAGAGCTTCGCCGCGGTCAGCGAATGGACCATCGCCGAAGACACCCGCACGCCGGCCAAGATGGCGGGCCTGGTAGAGGAGGCGCGCTGGCGCACCTCCGCCCGCGGCCGTCGCTATTTGATGGCCACCCTCTCCGACGCCTCGGGCCAATATGTTGCGACGGTGTTCGACGACGAAGCGGCGGCGCGGGTCGAGGAGGCTTCGCGCTCGGGCGCCTGCGTCCTTCTCGACGTCGAGCTCGACCGCCGGGCCGGCGAGGAGGCGCCGCGCGTGACGGTCCGATCGCTGCAGCTCTTCGAGCAGATCTCGAAGCGCGCCCGCCTCCAGCTCGAGGTCGAGGTGGAGGAGCCGACTGCGATCGCGCGCCTTGCCCAAGCGGTCGCCTCCGATCGCGGCGGCAATGGCGAGCTGCGTCTCAAGGCGCGTTTCGAGGGCGGCGAGGCGGATGTCGTCCTCGGCCGCGACTTCGCGCTCGACGCCGAATTCGCCGCCCGCATCCAGCGTGTCGAGGGCGTCACGGCGGTGCGCCTCTCGGTCGTCCAGGCCGCCGGCCAGCCGCGGCTTGCGCTCGTCTCCTGAGCGCATAGACTGAGCGCTTACCCAGGGGGGAGGGCATCATGCTCGGAGGCATGCAGGATTGGCCGCTGAGGGTCATGCGGATCCTCGACCATGCGGAGCGCGAGCACGGCACCCGCGAGATCGTCTCGCTCGAGCCCGGCGGCGAGAAAGCGCGAACCGACTGGCGCGGCATCGCCCGCGACGCGCGCAAGCTGGCCCGGGCGCTGGAGCGCCTCGGCCTCCAAAAAGGCGACCGCGTCGGGACGCTCGCCATGAACCACACCCGCCACCTCATCGCCTGGTACGGCGTGATCGGCGCCGGCGGCGTCCTTCACACGATCAACACCCGCCTCTTCGACGAGCAGCTCGCCTATATCGGCAACCATGCCGAGGACCGGATCCTGTTCTACGACAAGTGCTTCGCGCCCCTCGTCGAGCGGCTGAAGCCGCGCTGGACCTCGATCGAGCATTATTTCTGCTTCGACGACGGCGAGTTCGACGCTCTGATCGCAGCCGAAGGCGACGATTATTCCTGGGTCGAAGGCGACGAGCGCGAGCCGATGATGCTCTGCTACACGAGCGGGACGACCGGCAATCCCAAGGGCGTGCTCTACGAGCATCGCTCCACCCTCATCCACGCGATGATGCAGATCTCGCCCGACGTGTTCGACCTTTCCGCCCGCGCCGTCGTCCTTCCCGTCGTGCCGATGTTCCACGCCGCCGGCTGGGCCCTGCCTTTCTCCACCGCGATGGTCGGCGGCAAGCTGGTCTATTCGACCGACTATACGCCCGCCGTGATGTGCGATCTGATGCGCGAGGAGGGGGTCACACACACCGCCGGGGTCCCCACCGTCTGGCTGGCGTTGATGCAGCATGTCGAGGCGACCGGCGCCGGCCTCGGCAGGCTCTCCACCGTCCATATCGGCGGTTCGGCCGCGCCCCGCGCGATGATCCGCTACTTCACCGAGCGCGGCATCCGCGTCGGCCACGCCTGGGGCATGACCGAGATGTCGCCTTTGGGCACCGTCGGCGCCGCCACCGGCGACTGGGACGCGCTCGATCTCGAACAGCAGCTCGATTATATGTGCAAGCAGGGCCGCGTGCCGTTCGGAGTCGAGCTGCGCACCGTCGACGAGGAAGGCAATCTCCTCCCGCGCGACGGCAAGTCGTCCGGCCGCCTGCAAACCCGCGGGCCGTGGATCATCCGCCAATATTTCCAGGACGAAAACGGGCCGGCGATCGACGCCGAGGGCTGGTTCGACACCGGCGACGTCGCCGCCTTGCACCCCAACGGAGTCCTCCAGATCACCGACCGCTCGAAGGACGTCATCAAGTCCGGCGGCGAGTGGATCAGCTCGATCGACCTCGAGAATGCCGCCGTCGGCTGCCCCGGCGTGGCGGAAGCGGCGGCGGTCGGAGTCAAGCACCCCAAATGGGACGAACGGCCGATCCTGCTGGTGGTGAGGAAGGACGGCGCCGAGGTGACTGCGCAGGCGATCATCGAGCATCTCTCGGGCCATGTCGCCAAATGGTGGCTCCCGGACGAGATCCTGTTCGTCCAAAGCCTCCCCCACACCGCGACCGGCAAGCTCCTCAAGACGGCGCTGCGCGAACAATATCGCGACTACCAACTGAGCAGCGCGGCGTAACGCTCCTCCCCGGAACGGGGAGGGGGACCGCACGTAGTGCGGTGGAGGGGGCCCACCTCTCCGCCGCTTCGGTGTTGGGCCCCCTCCACCAGCCTTCGGCTGGTCCCCCTCCCCGTTCCGGGGAGGAGCTACAACAACCGCAGCTGCGGCCCCTGCGGGGGCGTGAACAAGTCCGTCCTAAGCTTCGCCTTCTCCTTGTTCAGCCCGTGCTTTTTGACGGCTACCTCGAAGCGCACGCGCATCAGCTCCGCCCATGGCCCGAAGCCCTGCATGCGGGTGAACCAGTTGGGGTCGTTATCCTTGCCGCCGCGCATCGAGCGGATGATGTTCATGACCTTGTCGGCCCGGTCGGGGAAATGCTCGTCGAGCCAGGCGCGGAACAACGGCGCGACCTCGAACGGCAGGCGCACCGGCAGGAAGAAGGTGCCGCACGCCCCGGCTTCGGCCGCCGCGGCGACGATGTCGTCGAGCTCGTGGTCGGTGATGCCGGGGATGACCGGGGCGATCGCCACGCTCGCCGGCACGCCCGCCGCGCTCAGCGCCTTCACCGCCGCCAGCCGCTTGCGCGCCGAGGGCGCGCGGGGCTCCAGCGTGCGGGAGATTGCGGGGGTGAGCGAGGTGACCGAGAGGGCGACTCCGATCAGCCCTTCCGCCGCCATCGGCGCGATGATGTCGAGGTCGCGCAGCACCCGGTCCGACTTGGTGGTGATGGTGACCGGGTGCTTCGTTTCCCTCAGCACTTCCAGGATCGACCGGGTGATCCGCCATTCCGCCTCGATCGGCTGGTAGGGATCGGTGTTGGTGCCGAGCGCGATCGGCCGGGGGCTGTAGCCGGGCTTCGCCAGCTCCTCGCGCAGCAGCTTCGCGGCGTCGGGCTTGGCGAACAGCTTCGTCTCGAAGTCGAGGCCCGGCGAAAGGTCGTGATAAGCGTGCGTCGGCCGCGCGAAGCAGTAGATGCAGCCATGCTCGCACCCCCGGTACGCGTTGATCGAGCGGTCGAAGCCGATGTCGGGCGAGGCGTTGCGGGTGATGATCGTCTTGGGATGCTCGACCGTCACCGTCGTGCGCAGCGGCGGCGCCTCGCCGTCCACCTCCTCGCGCGCATCCAGCCAGTCGCCGTCCGCCTCCCTCACCGGAAGGTTGAAGCGCGTCGGCGTCCGATTCTCAGGCGCGCCGCGGCCATGACGGGCGTCGGGGCGAGGCATAAAGAGGGATTAGCGCACACGAGAGAACGAAGCAAGAACAATCACTCCTCCCCGGGACGGGGAGGGGGCCATGCGAAGCATGGCGGAGGGGGCGAGCGCAGCGAGCATGGATGCGCGGGCCCTTCCACCACGCCGCTTCGCGTCGCGGTCCCCCTCCCCGCTCCGGGGAGGAGCTAATCCGTCCCCATCGCCAGCATGCGCCCGCTGTCCGGCTCGATCCGCACCGCCTTGGCCCCCGGCAGGCCGGGGAAGCGGGGCCAGAGGCCCTGGACGAGCGCCTCCCGGCTGCCAGCGTCGCGGCCGGCTTCCTCCTCGTAGATCCAGTAATTGCGCAGCACGATCGGAAGGTAGCTGCGAGTCTCCCAATAAGGGATGCTCTCGATGTAAAGCAAAGGGTCGCCTTTATCGAAGCGGCGGCTGTTCCATTCCGCCACCGGCACCGGCCCGGCATTGTAGGCGGCGATCACCTTGAGCAGCAGGCCGCCCGTCGCCGGGGAATCGCGCAGGCCTTCGATATAGGTCTGGCCGAACTCCATGTTGGCCGAGGGCAAAGTGAGCAGGCTCGGGCTGAACGCCTCGCCGCGGCTTCTCGCAATGTCGCCCGCCGTGCCTGGGCGCACCTGCAGCAGGCCGGTCGCCCCGGCGGGGCTGACGACGGCGCGGCGGAAGTTCGATTCCTGGAGGGCGTGGGCGAAGACCAGCGACTGGTCGACGCGCCAGCCCCGGCTCGGTCGCCAGTCCGGCCGCGGATAGCGGGCGGCGATGTTGACTACGGCGCCGCGCGGCGCATTGTGGGCGAGCCAGAATTGGGTTGCCGGCAGGTTGAGGTCGGCGGCGAGGTGAAGGAGGGAATTGTGGTCGGCCACGCCTCCGATCCGCGCCTGGTAGCGGATGAACTGGTCGGCGAGATCGTCCTCGCCGAGCTCGGCGAAGCCGATCGCGGCGCGGACGTCGGGCTTGTCCGCGATGCCGCGCCATTCGGAATCGCCATAATCGTGCAGCCCCTCGAAGCTCGCCGCTTTGATCCCCAATGCGCTCGCCGCGAGCAGGCCGTAGAACGTCTCGCGGTAGCGAGCGGCGTTGGTGAGGCGCGCCTGCACTCTTTCGGGTTTGCCGCACATCGTGTCGGCCCGCGCCGCCCAATAATGACCGGCGGCGGTCAATTCGTCGTCGGTGGAGCGGGCGGCGACGGCGGAGAAAGCGTCCGAGGCCTCGTCGCATTGCTTCGAGCGCCAGGCGGCGAGGCCAGTGGTCCAGGCGGCCTGCGTTGCCCATTCGCCGGTCCCCATCCGCGCCTGCCGGGCGAGGCGGAGCGCCGAAACATCGTCGCCGACGATGTAATAGGACCAGGCGATGCGCTGGCCGAACTCGGTCTGCACCTCGGGCGAGAGCTCGGACTGGCGGGCGGTGAAGGCGGCCTCGGCCTCGGCGGGCCGGTTGTCGACGATCAGCGGCTGGATCTGCGCGTCGACGGCGGTCGACGCCGGGTCGCGAGGCGCGCTCGGCGTCTTCGCGCGGCGGGGCTGCGAGCCCTGCCAGAGCAGCGCCTGAGGCTGCGGCAGCGCCGGGAGCTGGGTCGCGCCGCGGGTGGCGGCGAGGCGTTCGAGCTGGTCGGCCTTCGGCAAATACGGCGCGCGGGCGATCAGGGCGAGCAGCGGCTCGGCCTCGACCTTGGGCGAGCCCCTGGCGAGATAGAGCTCGGCCCGGAGCGCATCGTTCAGCGGCCCTTCCGGCGCCGCGTCGAGCTTGGCCGACGCGCCCGGCCAGTCGCCGGTGCGGATCGCGGTGAGGATGTCGCGGTAGGCGCTGCGCTGGCTGTCGCTGAGGACGGTCGGCTCGGCCGCCAGCGCGGACGCGGCGGGGAGGGCGATCGCCGCGGCGAGCAGGAGGGTGCGCAGCCTGATCATCGTTTCACCTCTTCGATCAGCCTTTGCAGATCGGCCCACGCATGGGCCTTCGCCGCCGGCTGGTTCAGCAGGTAAGAGGGAGGAAGGGTTACCAAAGCCCTTATCGGCCCGGCATGCGTCGCCAGATCGTGCCATTTTCCGCGCGCCTGGGCGAGCGGCAGGCCGAGCAGGGCCTTGGAGGCGGCGTCGCCGAAGATGAGCAGGGCCTTGGGCTGGACGAGGCCGGCATGGTGGCGGGCGAGCGCCGCGCAGCTCTTCGCGCCGTCGGTGTTGAACCTGCCGTCGGGGGAGCGGAGGCAGGACAAAGCGGCGAGATAGATCGTCTCGCGGCTGCGGCCGATCGCCGCCAGCATGCGGTCGAACAGCCGCCCGGCCTCGCCCGAGATGAGGGTGCCGGCGGCGCAATCCTCGCTCGACGGCATGTCGGTGAGGATCATCAGGTCGGATTCGGGGTCGCCCGACGGGCAGACGCGCGGCGCCGACGGCGCGGCGTAGGGCAAAGCGACGCTCTCGGCCAGCCAGGCGCGGAACAGGCCGAGCTGCTCGGGCGGCGCGCTGCCTTTCACCTCGAGCGGAGCCGGCGCAACGACCGGCACCGCCTTCTGCGGATTCAGCCAGTCGCGCGGCGCCTCGTCGAGCAGCACGTCGACGCCGGCGTCGCTCCACCATCTAAGCACGCTCGCCGCCGCTTGCGCCCCGGAAAAGTCGCCGTCCCGCTCCATCCCCTCTCCCTTCCCGAGCCGATTGGCGCGCGGGCGGCCGGGCTGGTCAACGGCAAAATTGCCTTCTATCTGCCAGCCGTTGGCTGGGTGCGACGACAGGAGCTTCAGGAATGTCCGAACGCGAGTCGATGCCGTACGACGTCGTAATCGTCGGCGCCGGCCCGGCGGGGCTCGCCGCCTCGATCCGCCTCAAGCAGCTGGCCGATGAGGCCGGCCGCGAACTCTCCGTCTGCATCCTCGAGAAGGGCTCCGAGGTCGGCGCCCACATCCTCTCCGGCGCCGTCGTCGACCCCAGGGCGCTCGACGAGCTGATCCCCAATTGGCGCGAGCTCGACAGCCCGCTCACCGTCCCTGTCACCGAGAACCACCATTGGGTGCTGACCGCGAAGAAGAAATATGCGCTGCCGCACCTGATGATGCCGCCGTTCATGCACAACAAGGGCACCTACACATTGAGCCTCGGCAATCTCTGCCGCTGGCTCGCCGGGCAGGCCGAGGCTCTGGGCGTCGAGATCTTCCCCGGCTTCGCCGCGGCGGAAATCCTGTTCAACGACGACGGCTCGGTGAAGGGCGTGGCGACCGGCGACATGGGTGTCGCCCGCGACGGCACCCGCAAGCCCGACTACCAGCCGGGCATGGAGCTGCACGGCCGCTACACCTTCTTCGCCGAAGGCGCGCGGGGGCACCTCACCAAGGAGTTGAAGCGGATCTTCGCGCTCGACGAGGGCAGCGAGCCGCAGGTCTACGGCATCGGCCTCAAGGAGCTGTGGGACGTCGATCCCGACAAGCACGTTCCCGGCCGGGTCATCCACACCCAGGGCTGGCCGCTGGACGACGCCTGGGGCGGCGGCTTCCTCTACCACCAGGCCAACCACCAGGTCGCCTTGGGCTTCGTCGTCGCGCTCAACTACCGCAATCCCTGGCTCTCCCCGTTCGAGGAGTTCCAGCGCTGGAAGCAGCATCCGGCGATCCGCGAGGTGCTGGAGGGCGGCCGCCGGGTCTCCTACGGCGCAAGGGCGATCAACGAGGGCGGCTGGCAGGCAGTGCCGAGGCTCGCTTTCCCCGGCGGCGCGCTGATCGGCTGCTCGGCCGGGTTCGTCAACGTGCCTCGGATCAAGGGCAGCCATACGGCGATGAAATCCGGAATGCTCGCCGCCGAGGCCGCCTTCGAGGCGATCTCCGCCGACCGCTCGGGGGACACCCTCTCACCCTATGAGGACAATCTCCGCTCGAGCTGGGTCGCCGACGAATTGAAGATGGTCCGCAACGTCGAGCCGATGGTGGCGAAGTTCGGAGGGGTTGGCGGCACCTTGCTGGCCGGGATCGACATGTGGATGCGCTATCTGAAGATCGGACTGCCGTTCACGATGCGCCACCACCCCGACAACGAGACTTTGTGGCGCAAGGACCTCGTGCCGGCGATCGCCTATCCCAAGCCGGACGGCGTGATCAGCTTCGACCGCCTCTCCTCGGTGTTCATCTCGAATACCAATCATGAGGAGGATCAGCCAGTCCATCTGACCCTGAAGGATGCTTCGATCCCGACCGAGGTCAACCTCCCCCTTTATGCCGGTCCGGAGCAGCGTTACTGCCCTGCCGGCGTTTACGAGTTCGTCGAGGAGAATGGCCGGGAGCGGCTTCAGATCAACGCCCAGAATTGCGTCCACTGCAAGACCTGCGACATCAAGGATCCGACCCAGAACATCAACTGGGTCGTCCCAGAAGGCGGCGGAGGCCCCAATTACCCCAATATGTAACCTTGCCGCCGCGATCGCTATGCTCGCATCCGCCGCCCCCGCCGGCGCGGTGGTCAACGAGACGAATGCGCTCGACGCCTATGTCCGGGCGCGGGCCGCGGAGACGTCTGCGCCTTTGCCCGACGCCGCGCGCGCCTACGGGGCGGCGTTGACGCTGGCGCCGGCCAACGACGTTCTCGCCGCCCGGGCGCTGCGCACCGGCCTCTGGGCCGGCGACGAAGCGCTGGCGGCGCGTGCGGCCGTGCTCGTCGACAAGGCCGGCAAGCTCAACGCCGAAGGCCGGCTGCTGCTCGTCGCCGAGGCGGTGAAGGCGCGGCGCTGGCCCACGGCGACGGCGCAAATCGATCGCATTGCCGCCGACGACATATTCGGCTTCATGGCGCCGGTGCTGCGCGCCTGGGTGGCGCAGGGCTCCGGCAAGGGCGATCCGCTCGCCTTGCTCGCCGACAGCCCCGACAGAAGCTCCCCCCTCGCCGCCTACGCGCCCGAGCAGCGCGCGCTCCTGCTCATCGCTCGCGGCGACAAGGCCGGCGCGCTCGCCGCGATCCAGCCGCTCTTCGCGCACCAGGACGGCCGCACCGATCGCCTTCGAATCCTCCTCGCCGGCCTGCTCGACGCCCGCGGCTGGCGCAGCGACGCGCTCGAGCTGCTCCAGGGCGACAGCGAGGCCGTCATCGCCGCGCGGGCGCGGCTCGCCGGCGGGCGGAAGCTGGCTCCCGACGCGCCGGCCGCTAGCCGGGGAGTTTCCGACTTCCTGCTGCGCCTCTCCGCCGATCTCGCCGCGCAGGACGTGCCGGACCTGGCGCTGAGCTTCGCCCGCATCGCCACCTTCCTCGTCCCGTCCGGCAGCGAAGGCTGGCTCGCCGCCGCCGACCTGCTCGCCGCCAAGAGCCAGCACGAGACGGCGCTCGCCGCCCTTGCGCGAGTCGCGCCCGACGATCCCTATGCGAGGCGCGCGACCGACCGCCGCTTCGCCTTCCTCGCCGCCTCCGGCCGCGAGGAGGTCGCTCTCGCCGAGGCTCGCGCCGCCGCGCAGAAGGCGCCGTCGGTGGAGAGCTGGACCCGGCTTGGCGACCTCCTCATCCAGGCGAAGCGCTTCGATGACGCCGCCGATACCTTCGCCCGCGCGCTCGCAATTTCCAGTGGCGAGGATCCCGCCAATCCGAAATGGGTGCTCTGGCTGCTGCGCGGCAGCGCGCTGACCCAAGGCGGCAAATGGCCCGAGGCGAAGGCGGCGCTGCAGCAGGCCTACACGCTCGCGCCGCAGCAGCCGATGGTGCTCAATTTCCTCGGCTACTCGCAGCTTGAGCGCCGCGAGAACATGACCGAGGCGACTCGGCTGATCGAGGAAGCGAGCCGCCGCCAGCCCGACGACGCGGCGATCACCGACTCGCTCGGCTGGGCCTATTATGTCGGCGGCGACGTGCCCAAGGCGATCGGCCTTCTCGAACGCGCCGCCAAGGGTCAGCCGGCCGACCCGGCGATCAACGAGCATCTCGGCGACGCTTATTTCACCGCCGGCCGCCGCTTCGAGGCGCGCTACGCCTGGCGCGCGGCCCTGGTCTATGCCGACGCCAAGGCGGCCGAGCGCCTCCGCGCCAAGATCGACGGCGGCCTGACCCCCGAGCTCGCCGCGCCCTGATGCGCGACACCGCGCGCGCCAAGGTCAACCTCGCGCTCCACGTCCTCGGCCGCCGCGCCGACGGCTATCACGAGCTCGATACCCTCTTCGCCTTCGCGGAATCGGGTGACCTGCTGGAGGCGGAGGCAGCGGAGGTGCTGAGCTTTGAGGTGACCGGCCCCTTCGCGAAGGGGCTGGCGCCCGACCGCGACAACCTTGTCCTCCGCGCGGCCCGCGCGCTGAAGGAACGTTACGCCGTCGACAACGCCGCTGCCCTGCGCCTCGACAAGAGGCTGCCGGTCGCCGCAGGCCTCGGCGGAGGCTCGGCCGACGCCGCCGCGGGGCTGAGGCTGCTGGTCCGGCTTTGGGGCATCGACGCGCCCGACGCCGACCTGCTCGACCTCGCGGCCAGGCTCGGCGCCGACGTGCCCGCCTGCTTCCTTTCACGGACCGTGCGGGGGCAGGGGAGGGGCGACCGGCTGACCCCCGCCGCCCGCTCGGTCACCGGAACCCCGATCCTCCTCGTCAACCCCGGCGCTGCGCTGGCGACGGCCGACGTCTTTCGCCGTTGGTCCGGCCCGGGGTCGGGCCCGTTGCCGGACGACCCGCTCGCCGGTCGCAACGATCTGGAGCCCGCCGCCATCGCCCTCGCGCCGATCGTCGGCGAGGCGCTGGACCGGCTCCGCGCCGCTCCCGGCGTCACCCTGGCGCGCATGTCGGGCTCGGGCGCAACCTGCTTCGGTTTGTTCGGGTCGGGGGCCGAGCGGGATTCCGCCGCCGCCGCCATCCGGGCCGAGCGACCGGCCTGGTGGCAGCTCGCCAGCTGCCTCGTCTGACCCGCCTGTCCCGGCGCGGCACGCTCCGGCCGGCCCGTTAACCACCGGAGGCCGCGGAACGCCGTCATGGCACGGTCCTTGCTGCAGGAGCGGGGACGGGTCGAGGCCGCGCCTTGTGGGGCGGGGCGGACATCCGGCCATGGTCTCTGTCGAACGCGAGAGCGGGGCAAGGCGCCATGGATCAAGATGGGCCGGTCGCCGCGTTGCTGGCGGCCGGCTCTTTTTTTGTTCTGAAGTTCAAGGAAGCTGCCAATGAGCTCGGCTGCGACGACGACGAGCCGCCGTAGGCGGAGCGATTGCGAACGGTAGCGAAGCCGACGCCCAGGCCGGACAAGGCCAGCCCCGACGCCCGAAGCCTATTTGTGGTGCGCCATCGCGTGATGGTGCTTCATCTTGTCGCAGCAGCACTTCTCGGCGGCCACGGCGGCGGTCGATCCAAACGCGAGCAACACGGCGGCGACGATCAGCTTTCTCATAGCGCGACTCCTGAACGGAGCCGCAAGCTATCACGGTTGCGAGGATGCGGCTACCGCAGCCAAGACACGGGTAGTGGGTCAGTTTGAAATTGCCCCTGCAATCCGAGGCGAGCCGTGCCATCTATCGAGCATGGCCAAAAACCCCAAGGGACGCGAACCTTACAAGAAGCGCGTCGCCTAACCAGCTGGAGCGACGCGGCGCCGGGTCGCCAATCTAATGCCATAACCAATCAGAACCGCCGTGCCGGCGGCAATCCAGCGCGCTAGAAACACATTGTCCGGCAGGTAGCCGACGTGGACCATGGCAGTCGCTACAGCGGCCCACAGCCATGCCAATACCGGCGTAGCAAGAAGCCACCATGACCTCCGCACGGCCCATCCGACTATCAGCATCGGAACCATAAGGATTGGATCGAGGAGCATCGCGAGGAAAATGTACATGCTTGGGAATGGGCCCCGTCCTTCGCGCCGTCAACTGAGCCGACATATTTCAACTGACCCACTACCAAGACACGCAATCGTTTTGTCAAAGGGGGCCCTTCACCTCCTCGACCAGCTTCGCCAACCCGGCGATCACTGTGGCGCGCAGCCTGTCGGACAGCTTCGCGGGCATCGCCCCGGCAAACGTCCCGGCCTTCGTCATCGCCCAGCTAGTCGGCGCGGCGCTGGCGGCCTTGCTGGCGCGCTTCCTGTTCGATGCTCCGCCCGCGCCCTAGGGGCGTGCCTGCAATAGATACAATCCCAATTTTTTGCGCGAGACAAAAACCGCCACTCCGGGCAAGCATCGCGCCATGTTCGCTCTCGACCTCGCCGGCCCCGTCGCGCGGCTGACGCTCGATCGTCCGGAGGCGCGCAACGCCATCCCGCTCGCCGGCTGGCGGGAGCTCGCCGCCCGAGTGCGGGAGGCAGAGGCGGCCGGGGCGCAAGTCCTGGTCCTCGCCGGCTGCCCGGCCGCCTTCTGCGCCGGGGCCGACCTCCAGGATTTTCCCGTCCTCCAGCGCGATCCGGCGGCCCGCGCCGCCTTCCGCGCCGCGATGCGCGAGGGACTGGACCGCCTCGCCGCCGCGGCCATGCCCACAATCGCCGCGATCGAGGGTCCCTGCTACGGCGCCGGAGTTGCGCTCGCTCTGGCCTGCGACCTGCGCCTCGCCGGGCCGGCGGCGCGCTTCGCCATCACCCCGGCGAAGTTCGGAATCTCCTACCCGCAGGAGGATGTCGCGCGGCTCGTCGCCCTGGTCGGCCCGGGCCAGGCGTCGCGGATGCTCCTGACCGCGCTGCCCATCGACGCGGCGGAAGCGGCCCGCATCGGGCTCGTCGAAATCCATGATGCGGATCTCCACGCCGCGCTGGACGAGATCGTCGCCGCCTTTATCGCGGCGAGCGCGGCCAGCCACCTCGTCCTCAAGCGCGCCATCGCCTTGGCCGTCCGCGGGATCGACAGCGATGCCGCTCAGGATGCGAGCTTCGACGCATTGTTCGGCGCGGAGGATTTCGCGCGCCGCTTCGCCGCCTTGCGCGGCGCGCGCTGATCCCGCAGACTCGCCCCATGCGACCGATCCTCCTCCCGCTGCTTCTCATCGCCGGTTGCGGGCAAGACGGCGGCGATGCCGGCGGCCGCGGCACCTCGCCTTCGGGCGCCCCCGACGATCGCATCGCCTGTGCCACGGAAGGGGCCACCGAATTCGAGGCCGTCTGCACCGTCGAGCGCGAAGCGGGCCCCGCCGGTACGATCCTGACCCTTCGCAGCCCGAGCGGCGGCTTCCGGCGCCTCAGGGTCACCACCGACGGCCGCGGCGTCGTCGCGGCGGACGGGGCTGAACGCGCGACGGTCACCGTCCTGGGTGCCGACCGGATCGAGGTCGCGCTCGGCGGCGATCGCTACCGCCTCCCCGCCCATCTCCGCCGGTGAGCGGCCGGCCGATCGTCACGGCGGCCGAAATGCGCGCCGCCGAGCAGGCCGCGATCGATGGCGGGACCCCCGTCGAGACTCTCATGGACCGGGCCGGCACGGCCGCGGCGGAAGCGATCTGGCGCTACGCCGGACCGCTCCCGACCCTGGTCCTCTGCGGCCCCGGCAATAATGGCGGCGACGGCTACGTGATCGCCCGCCGCCTCGCCGAGCGGGGCATGGCTGTGACGGTGGCCGCCCTCGCCGAGCCCGCATCGCCAGCGGCGAAGGCCGCGCGGGCCGGCTGGTCGGGGCCGGTGGTCGCGCTGGACCAGGCGAAACCGGCGCCGCTCCTGGTCGACGCCTTGTTCGGCACCGGACTCTCCCGGCCGCTCGACCCGGCGGTCGCGGAGACGCTCGGCCGGCTCGCGGGGCAGGCGCGGGTGCGAGCGGCGGTGGACCTGCCGAGCGGGGTCGCCACGGACGACGGGCACATCCTGTCGCCGGTGCCCGACTTCGACCTCACCATCACCTTCGCGGCGCTGAAGCCCTCGCACCTGCTCCAGCCCACGGCGCGGCACATGGGCCGGCTCGTCCTCGCCGACATCGGCCTGGCGGTGGAGAGCCGGGTCAGCGAGGTCTCCAGGCCGAGGCTCCGGCGGCCGGGACCAGACGATTACAAATACAGCCGCGGCTATGTCGCGGTGCTAGCCGGGGAGATGCCCGGCGCGAGCGCGCTCACCGCCGGCGGCGCGGCCCGGTCCGGCGCCGGCTATGTCCGGCTTATCTCCGGCGAGACGCTGCCGGCGGTGCCGGCCGCGGTCGTCCAGTCGCGGGGCGAGCCGGCGACCTTGCTCGAGGATGATAGGATCGGCGCGGTGGCTGTCGGCCCCGGCCTCGGCCGCGACCGCCGCGCCAGGACCCGGCTCGACATTGCTCTGCACTGCGGCCGGCCTTTGGTCCTCGACGCCGACGCGCTCGTGCTGATCGCGGGACGCGGCCGTCCGCTCGCGCTGCCCCACGTCGCGATCCTGACTCCCCATGCCGGCGAGTTCGCCCGGCTCTGGTCGGGCGGCGAGGGGGGCAAGATCGCCGAGGCGCGCGCCGCCGCCGCGGCCTGGGGGGCTGTGATCGTCTTCAAGGGACCTGACACGGTAGTCGCTGCCCCCGACGGCCGAGCCGCTGTCGCCGCCGTTCCCTCCACCCTCGCCACGGCCGGAACGGGGGACGTCCTCACCGGTGTGATCGCGGCGATGCGGGCGGCGGGGCTGGAGCCGTTCGAGGCCGCCTGCGCCGCAATCTGGCTCCATGCCCGCGCGGGCGAGCTCGCCGGCCCGGTCCTGATCGCAGACGACCTCCTCCGCCACCTGCCGGCCGCCGCTGCTTCATGTCTGTAGACAGCGAGGCGGTGATTCGCCTCGCCGCCCGCGGCGACGGCGTGACCGAGAGCGGCCGTTACGTTCCGATGACGGCGCCCGGCGACCGGATCGGGGAGTCGGGCGAGATCGAGCCGGGCCCGCACCGCCAAATGCCCCCTTGCCGCCATTTTCCCGAATGCGGCGGCTGCCAGCTTCAGCACGTCGATGACGAAGCCTATGCGGCTTATTTGCGCGACCGCATCGCCTCCGCTTTGGCCGCCCATGGCCTGCCGGAGCCGGACATCCGCCCGGCTCACCTCTCGCCGCCGAACAGCCGGCGCCGCGCTTCGCTGAAGGTGGAGCGGCGTGGGAAGGCGGTGCGGATCGGCTTTCACGCCGAGGCGAGTCACCGCATCGTCGACATGCGCGAATGCCACATCCTGCGGCCGGAGCTGTTCGCGCTCGTCGCGCCGCTGCGCGGCCTGCTCGGCACCCTGCTCGGCCCGCGGAGCGGCGGCGGCGTGCGCATGACGCTGGCCGACCAAGGGGTCGACCTGCTCCTCGAAGGGGTCGAGGCGGAGGGGCTCGCGGCGACGGAGGCGCTCACCGCCTTCGCCCGCGAGCATCGCCTCGCCCGGCTCGCCCTCGACGACGGCCTCGGCCCGCAGACGCGGTGGGAGCCGGAGCCGGCGACGGTGACGCTCGGCGGGCTGCCGGTGCCGCTCCCCCACCGCGGCTTCCTGCAGGCGACCGCGGAAGGCGAGGCGGCTTTGGTCGCCGCGGTGCGCGAGGCGGTCGGCGAGGCGCGGATCGTCGCCGACCTGTTCGCCGGCCTCGGCACCCTCGCCTTGTCGCTCCACGGGCGAATCCTCGCCGTCGAAGGCGCGCGCGACGCGGCCCTTGCGCTCAAGGCCGCCGCTTCACGGGCTGGGCGCAGCCTCTTCGTCGACCATCGCGACCTGTTCCGCCGGCCGCTCGATCTCGCGGAGCTGAACCGCTTCGAGGCGGTCGTGCTCGATCCGCCCCGCGCCGGAGCGAAGGAGCAGGTCGCGCTCCTCGCTCGCTCGGACGTGCCGCGAATCGCCTGCGTCTCGTGCAACCCGGCGACCTTCGCCCGCGACGCCAAGACCCTCGCCGACGGCGGCTACGCGCTCATATGGGTGAAGCCGGTCGGCCAGTTCCGCTGGTCGACCCATGTCGAGCTCGCCGCGCTCTTCACCCGTGATGGTGGTGGAAAAACAGCGCCAAAAGCGCGTGAATCGTGAGCGCAGCGAGACAAATCGAGCCGCCGATGAACAGCAGGAATCGCCATTTGACGACGTTGATCGTCGCCTGCACCAGGCTATGAGCGACTCGGAAAGCCACATAAGCCCAGGCAAACCAAAGGTTTAGCCCGCCGCCGAAGTCCATCAGGGCAAGGCTCAGCGCGACCGCGTAGAACAGCGTCGGCTGCTCCATCAGATGGTTGAAATTGTGCGCCTTCCACTGGACCTGCGGCTCGACCACGCCGTCAAGGTCGCCGCCCTTGCTGCCGACCCGCCCGCTTAGGCCGATTCCCTTCCGGCGCATCGCCGGGAAGCGCACCGCATACATCCATGTCATCATGATGAGCGACCAGGCAACGAGCGTCACGATTGGCGCGAGGATCGGGCTGTGCATCGGATAATCTCCCCCATTTGCACCGCGAGACTGGCCGCTGGGGCCGCGGCTGTCAAAAGCGCGCGCAGCCGTTGAAATCGTGCGCCAAATGGAGTCTGATCCAGCGCCGGCGGGAGGAATCGCGGATGAAAATGGCCTGGCTCGCACTCGCCGCGGCAACAATGACGGCGCCGCTCGACGCTGCGCCCTTGCCGACGCGGGTCACGGGCAGGGCATTGGCCGCCCTCTGCAACACCGACAGGAACGCCTGCATCGGGTATGTCGTCGGCTCGGTCGACGCCTTCGTCGCCACCCAGATCATGCATCGCGGCCCGGTGACCTTTTGCCTACCAGCCGGAGTCACCAACCAGCAGCTCGCTGAGGCGGCGCTCGCGGCGATCCGCTCGCGCCCCGACCTTCTCGACAACAATGCCGCGACCATCGTCATCGTCGCGCTCGTCGCCGCCTACCCTTGCGCGCCGCCGCCCAAGCCGGCGCGTCCGCCCCAGCCGCCGGGCCGCTGAGGCGACCGTGACGGCGGCGCCGACAGCCAGGCAGCTAGCCGCCGTCGTCGCCGGCAATGCGCTCGAATTCTACGATTTCGTCACCTACAGCTTCTTCGCCGCCCAGATCGGTCGCGCCCTATTCCCGGGAGACGCGGCGAGCTCGCTGATCTATTCGCTCGCGACCTTCGGGGTCGGTTTCCTCACCCGGCCGCTCGGCGGCCTCGTCATCGGCCGTTATGCCGACCGTCGCGGCCGCAAGCCGGCAATGATCCTCTCCTTCACCCTCATGGGGATCGGCCTTATCGGCCTTGCGCTCACTCCTTCCTACTCGGCGGTGGGGATGGCCGCGCCGGTCCTCGCAATTGCCTTCCGCCTCGTCCAGGGCTTCGCGCTCGGCGGCGAGGTGGGGCCGAATACCGCCTATTTGCTCGAAGCCGCGCCCCCCAATCGCCGCGGCCTGTTCGTCTCGCTCCACATGGCGACGGCCGATCTCGCAGTGCTCGCCGCCGGCTGCGTCGGGCTCTTGCTCTCCTCGCTGCTCGCGCCGGCGCAGCTCGACGCCTGGGGCTGGCGGATCGCGTTCCTGCTCGGCGCCATCATCGTCCCGTTCGGCCTCGCGCTCCGCCGCACCCTCGACGAGACGCTGCCGCCGGAGGCCGCGGTCAACGCGCCGAACGTCCGCCCCTTCCTCGTCACCGCCGGAGCCGGCATGGTCATCCTCGGCGCCGCCACCATCGCCAATTACACGCTCCAGTATATCACGACCTACGCCCAAACGACGCTGCACATGGCAGTGAACGTGGCGTTCGGCGCGACTGTGGTGCTCGGCCTGGTCAGCGTCGCCTGCGACCTCGCCGCCGGTTGGCTCGCCGACCGCTTCGGGCGGAAACGCACCTTGCTATTGCCCTGGCTGCTGCTGATCCTCCTGGCGGTCCCGGCCTTCCTCTTCGTCAGCGCGCTCCGCACACCAGCCGCTCTCTTCGCGATCACGGCCTTGCTGTCCGCCCTCCACATCCTCGGCTCGACGCCGGCGATGCTGCTCTTCCTCGAGGCGCTGCCCGCCCGCATCCGCGCCGGGGCCATGGGCCTCGTTTATGCCTCGGCCATCGCGATCTTCGGCGGCAGCGCCCAGCTCATCGAGACCAAGCTCATCCAGTGGACCGGAAGCCCGCTCGCCCCCGGCTGGTACATGATGGGAGCGATCCTCCTCGGCCTGTGCGGGACGCTGCTGATCCGCGAGCCATCTCCCTCCGCGAATACAGGGAGGGGAGGGACCTAATCGAACATCCTGGCGAAGCGCCTTTTCTCACGGTCCTTCCAATAGCCGCGATGGTAGGCGTCGCTGGCGAGCAGCGGCAGGACGCTCGTCGCCTCGGCGAAGACCATCTGCTCGAGGGCGCTCGAGACCTTGCCCCAGCTCGCCGCCTCCCGGAGGGTTGAGGAGGAGCAGGCGCCGTCGCGCACGTCCGCGACGGTGATCTGCACCGCATATTTGTGCACTTCGACATCCTCGTGGCCGAGGATCTCGGCGCAGATCACCGTGTCCTGGGTGAAGTTCTTGGGCACCCCGCCGCCGATCATGAGGAGCCCGGTGGTCCCGGCCTCGATCTTGAGGTTGGTGAGCTCGCGGAAGTCCGCGATCGCATCCAGCACGATGTACGGCTTGCCGGCCTTCATCGCGTCGACCTGGTGCTTGACGAGGCCGAAGCCCGCCGAGCTGTCGACGAAGGCGGGGCAGAAGATCGGCACGTCATGCTCGTAGGCGAGCTTGACGAGGCTGTTCTCCTTCTTGCCTTTGGTCATCAGCCACTTGCCCATCTCGCGGATGAACGCGCGCGAGGAATAGGGCTTCGGCTCCAGCGAATTGGCGATGTCGCCGATCGTGTGGTCGGTCTCCTGGAGCTGCTCCTCGTCGATATAGGTGTCGTAGATCCGGTCGATATAGAGCGAGCGGAGCGTGTCGTCGTCCGGGACTTCAAGGGCTTGATAGTGCTTGTGGCCGAGCGCCTCGAAGAAATCCATGTCGACGATCGTCGCCCCGGTGGCGACGATCGCGTC